>JACPRH010000011.1 GCA_016190055.1 Nitrososphaerota archaeon
ACTTGTAGGTCAGCAATGCTATTGTTCCTCCAAATACCTTTGTCTATCTATATAATAATATCTTTCTTTGATGGAGAAACAAATAATTCATCCCACTGCTAAAGCATGTGGGGTTTCTTTGTTTCCCCAAACCCCTTCATTGGCTAAAGCTGTGTCTGGGTAAGCCTAGCGGCTTTGAGATCGATGGAGCCGGTTCCAGTTGAGATTCTGATTCTGAAGGAGTTCTCCGGTTTAACCGTGTCTTCAGTGGTTGCGTCTACTCGGTTGTTGCTGCTGTGGGCGATGGTGAAGCCTTGGAGGCTGTGACTCACGGTTCCAAGGTCTGTGGTGGCGGTTAAGGTGGCTGAGGTGGAGCGAGGGATTTTCATGTCTATGTTCACGCTACCGGTGCCTGTGGAGACGGTGAAGGGAGTTTCTGCCCCAGCTGCGGCGAGATAGTCGGATTTCAGGTGGACGCTGCCTGTACCGGCGCTTAAAGTGAGCACCTTGACGCATTGAGCATTTATCTCCGCGTTGATGCTTCCAGTACCGGTTGTGAGAACAATCTTGTCTACACGCTCAGTTCTGGGCGCAGTTAGAGTGATGCTTCCGGTGCCTGTTGATGCGTCCAAGCTAGTGGTGTAGTGCGGGCCCAAGGTCACGAGGATTTCTGCGTCGGTGGAGCTCATGTTTAGTAGTAATGTACCATCTCGGGTCTGGTTGCTGAAGCTGAAGTTGGATACGTCTCCTTGGAAGAAGGAAGACATTGTTGATCTAGAAATTTCTACGCGATAAGCTAAGCTCTCATTATCCGAGAATAGTATTGTGACGCTCCCGAAGCTTGCGTCTGTATTCAAGACTACTTGGTTAACGTTAACTTGGCTTCGTGAAGCAGAGTATGTGATTGTTTCACGTGGCCCTGTAAAACTTGGGCCAGAGACCACTAAACCGAAAGCCAGCAGAGCGATTACAAGCAGCGCAATATCCTCGCCTCCAGGTCTGCGCCCAGTTAACACGACAAGAACGAGCGCACCCCCAGCTACTATTAGAACAATAGGTAAGGCGAAAACAGTTCTGAACCCGTAGTAGGCAAAGAGACCTGCTAAGACGAAGACAAAGCCTGCTATCAGCCTAAGCGGCGAAAAGTAGTAGCTCATACTCGACTCACAATATGATCTGCAAAGATTTATTTTAGAGTATCGAAATCTAGTAGTTATAATGTCCGAAGAGGCTAAGCGTTGCAGAGAGTGCGGATCTATTATTCCTACAGACGCAAAGTTTTGCCCTAGCTGCGGAGCAGCAGTCGCCCCACAAACGATACCACCAGCTGCTGCAGTCCCACTACCCCGTAGAGAGTATCGTGGAGAGAAGCATGAGAAGGCTGAGAAGGGAGAGAAGGAGGAGGAGAAGGGTGAAAAGGCTGAGAAGAGAAGTAGCGGTGATCGTACAGGAGCAGTCACAGGAGGGCTTATCCTGATATGGCTCGGCATCTCATTCTACCTTGCTCAGACCAATGTAATACCATGGGCAAATTGGTGGGCTTACTTCCTCACAGGGCTTGGAGTAATAATCATCGTTAACGGGTTGATCCGCTACTCTGAGTATCGATATAATCCAACAGGCGCGTTCATTGGAGGTGCGGTGCTAGTAGTCATCGGCTTGACCTTTCTGATGGGTGTCAGGGACTTTTGGCGAGACTTTTGGCCGGTTATCTTGATTATCATTGGTGCAGTTGTTATCATCTCAGGATTAACGGCGAGAAGCCGAGCTCAGCGACCCTAGCTAGCGAGACCACCGCCCAGCAGCGATGTTGAATAGAACGTGCTCAAGGATGACTAGCCGTTTGGCTCGACCGAAAATTCGGAAGTAGCCTTTTCCCATCGACTCGACCAAGTCACCGATGTCGTATCGTGGGAATAAGACGGATGAGATAACGATGCGTCCCCATTCACCTGACTTCATCTCGTGAAGCATCTTGATCCCGCTTCTCGTCTTCACCTCAAAGAGGTACGCGTCATAGTTGGGGCAGACGTACGGTTTATCGTCAAGCTGTTGCGCGAAGACCCCTTCAGTCGCAGTGTACATCTCCACCATCGGGGCTTCACCGTAGAGATATCTGAGCCTAGGAGCGTAATCGGTCTGGATTTTCGCGACGCTGGTGCAGAAGAAGCTTTGAAGCCGCCAGAGGTCTTTAGGCAGCTGGTGATGCCTTCTTTTCACGTAACGGGCGAAGGAGGTGATTACGGGCGCCACCCCCATTACGCTCTTGATATCCGCATCCTTCGCCTGCTGGTAGACCAACTCGAACCGGTTCTCCCAATCCTTCTTCGTGACCCCACCGCCTAGAGCATCTATCTCCTCCTGCTGCGGAACAAGCCTAGCTGAGCCGAGCCCCGGGTTTAGCCGCGCATATGTGCCGGAGCTGTAACCGTAGGTTGCTTCGCCTTCCCCTGTTTGCATAGTTCCTACCTGCGATGGGAAGTTTAGGTTTAGAACCGCGCTCTGCAGCGCTTCGAAGTTGCCTGTTTTCAACGCGAAGTTGACTATCGCTCTAGCACCTATTGATCGTATTTGTGAGAGATGGGTTTCTGTGGTTGGGATGAACTTAGGTGCGCCGGTTGTGCCTCGTGTCATTACCCAGCATGCGACAGGTTCAGGTAAGAGGGCTAAGTAGCGGCTGTTCCTGACTTCATCGAGATAAGGTACAAGATCACGGTAGCTGGTTATCTGGAAGGACGCCTGAAAATCCTGAATGGAAGTGATATCTCCGGCATGATGCTTCTGGCCGTACTCGGTCTTTGCGTATCCTTGAACAAGCCTCGGTAGTAAAGACTCCTGTGCCTGTTTAGGATTAGAAATTGATCGGTACCAAGGTTCTACGAAGGGTTTAAGGAAGACGGATAGATCGCTCAACTCTGAATCAGCGCTCTTGGAAACGCAGATACAGCTGCTGCACTACAGATCATGCTAAGGTTATCTGCCTCGCTTTTAAATTCTTAGCAAAAAGGATCTGGTCAATAATGAACGCTTCACTTCGGAAAAAGTGATCGTGCGAATAGTGTTGGGTGCAGACATGTGGCTCCTGCACCCTGTGGGGAAAATTTTACCAGCTGGTCACGAGCCGCCACAACCCCACCGGTCGGTAGACATCACTGCATTTGTGGAGTAAGCAGAATAGTAGATTTGCCCAATAAAATAAGGGAGGAGAGTATTCCTTGAATGATCTGGATCTGTGGGCTACTGTTCCATGCCCAGCTATTTCCATTGACGGTCTGCCAATCCTTAGCGGGGTCCTGTAGAGGTGCCGCGTACACCAGCGTTGGCATAAAAGTGCCGAATATTAGAATTATTGCCGATGTTGAGATAATTAATCGGTGTTTTACCGATAACATGGTCGCGTGATATGTTAACAGGCAGTATATAATTTGGAGTAAGACGGAACCCATACGACTAATTATCTCAACAATCCTTACCTTATTTACAATATTGAATGCACATCGTTCAGAATAACTTATCATTTCTGAATACCTATTCACCACTAACCTATGAGGATACACAAACGATGAAAAAGGAGAGTAAGCGACGCTCATACGAGTCTCACTTTCATTCTAATCATTTGACATTTTTTTGCAATTGAGCCTATAATATATTAGAGGAGGCGCATCTAACGGTTACGGCGATGAAGCGGTTTGCCCAGCACCCCAGCGATTGAAACGATAGGATTGGCGAAGCGGTTCAACTCCTTTACAGCAGTTAATGATCTTACCTTCAAGGTGAGTGAAGGCGAGGTCTTTGGGCTTCTGGGTCCTAACGGTGCAGGCAAGACTACAACAATACGAATGTTAGCCTGCCTCATTCCACCTTCGAACGGCTCAGCATCGGTTGCCGGGTACGATATCGCGAAGGACGCATCTAAAGTGAGGGAGAACGTTGGCGTCCTAACCGAGAATCCGAGTCTCTATGAGAGGTTGACCGCGTACGAGAATATGGAGTTCTTCGCTCAAGCCTACGGTTTAGCAGATCAGAGTAAGCGCAACGCTCGGATACGGGAGCTCCTTGAGTTCTTCGATCTGTGGTCCCGGAGGAGCGATAGGGTGGTGACCTTCTCTAAAGGCATGAAGCAGAAGCTCGCCATAGCCCGGGCACTGATCCATAATCCGCACATCATCTTCCTCGACGAACCTACAGCGGGTCTCGACCCGGAGTCAGCTAAAAGCATCCGGGATCTGGTTGAAAGGCTCAGCCAGCAGGAGAAGCACACCTTCCTCCTATGCACGCACAGGCTTGAGGATGCTGAACGGCTCTGCAGAAGGATGATAATCATCAACAAGGGACGAGGCGTAGCGGTGGGAACGATTGAAGAGCTGCGCAACCGAGTGGAGAGGGGGCATGTTATTGAGATTGCTTTGAAGGAGGTCGACAGAAAAGTTGTTGAGACGGTGAAGCGGCTCAACCATATTTTGAATGTTGACACTAACTGCTCGTCAGGGCTGATGCGCATCTCGGTCGAGGATCATGACTCGGTTACCCCAGAGGTGGTTAGGAGCGTCGTAAACGCAGGTGGGCAAGTTCTCTCAGTCAATGTTCTCAGACCCTCTTTAGAGGAGGCGTATCTGAAGCTGGTAAAGAAGGAGGAAGGGAGAGGGCAACTAGTATGAAGATGGAGAATGTTATACTTGTCTTCATGAAGGATTGGAGAGAGATTCGAAGAAACTGGCAGATCATTCTACCTGTAGTCACGATACCTATTGTGTTCTCAGTGTTTCTTCCGCTTGTTACGCTGCTGATTCCTTACTTGGCCGGCACATCTATGTCGGCGACACAAGGATTTGAGAGCCTGATCAATAATCTGCCTTCGCAGGTGCAGCTTGAAATGGCTGAGATGACTGAGCAGCAGAGAACCATCTATATGATTGCGCTTTACTTCTTCGCCCCGTTCTTCCTAATCATCCCTTTGATGGCGTCAAGCGTGCTAGCATCTGACAGCTTCGCGGGGGAAAAGGAGCGTAAAACGATCGAGGCGCTTCTAGCAACCCCTATCTCTGACAGCGAGCTTTTCCTAGGCAAAACTATGGTTTCATTCGTTCCCGCCATGGCGGTTACGACACTAGCGTTCGCATTGTACTCGGTAATTGTTAACGCGATATCTTTCTCCGTTTTCGGCGGAAGAATGCTTCTCCCCAACCTAGTTTGGCTGCTCCTGATCTTCGGAGTCGCGCCTACAATCGCGTTGGCAGGCATCGGTCTAACCGTGATTATCTCTGCGCGGGTGAAGGGTGCTCGGGAGGCTCAGCAGATCAGCGCGCTTCTGCTGATACCGATTTTCATTCTACTATTCGGCCAAGCCTCTGGAGCAGTTGTTCTTGGGCCGCTAGTGGTCATGGCGCTAATAGGGCTCTTCGTAGTGATCGATGCGCTAGTAATTTACCTAGGGGTCAGACTTTTCCATCGAGAGGAGATACTGTCTAGACTAGCCTAAATTAATTCGGCTGGGCGGCACAAAGGTCTTCAGCAGAGCCTCTTTTTCCTGAAAGTCCGGGCAGAGTAACGCCAGCTTTTTCCGAAACCGTTTGGAGTGGTTGAACTCAGATAGATGAGTGACCTCATGGGCCACCAGGTACTCAGCCAAGTCCTGCGGTAGCGTAATGATCTGCCAGCTGAACGCTAATACGCCTCGACGGGTACAGTATCCCCATAACCCGATGTTTCTAACACGTATCTCCTTCACCTTGACCCCGAGTTGCGCCGCAAAAGCAGGCGCCGCCACTACAAGATAGTCTTCAGCCTGCCGCTTCAGCCAAGCATTCAGGATAATCTTCGGGGCTTCGTCTGGCGGGGTGAGGATGACTATTTTTTGCCCATTAATCTTCACAGCGGGTTTAGCTGAAAATTCTGCTTCAGTCGAGTAGTAGCTGCCTCGAAACAAAACTTGATAACCCGTGAACGCCGGCTTCCTCTTCGATAACTCCCGGTACTTCTTCTCAATCCAGCGACGCTTCTCGTTAATCAGCCGCTCAGGGTTCTGATTCGAGTATCTGGGAAGCACGATTTCAAGACAGTTATCCTTCTTGAACCTGAAGTAGATATATCTTGCACTGGTTCCGCGTCTAACCGTATACTCTAGTTCCCCGCCTTCAAACGGAAACTTCGGCATCGCTTAACCACTTATCCTCTCGCTTGCTAGACTACTTACTTAGCCCGCTCACAGGGGCGCATCCTCATCGGATTAAAACCGTCTTATCAACTTCTTCATCTTTGCTTCTGCGTCAAATCAGGAGACCCCTGCGTATCTTTCTAGAGGTTTGCCAGATTTGACTGGTTCAATCATGATGGTTAAAGTGGCTGTACTCTTAGTCGGGACGGCAACCTTAATATCTTGATATAGTGATTGTCTCAATTTATGAGACGGTTCATAGTCCTTACTCTACTGCTATCGTTGGTCATAACGCCAGCTTTAATTGGAACAGCTTATCCTGCATCACCTGAGGATTCTGTGAAGGAGGGGCATGAAGGTATCACAAGCCACCTTCTCCCAGCAGCGAAATTTATGTCCGGAGCCTCAGCTCTAGCTATAGAGGGCAAAGATTACCGCCTCGGTGAGACGAAGGATAAGGCGTTAGAATCCCTCGGAGGTAGCCGATCTCCAATCCTGCAGGGAGGAGCAGCCGCAGCAGCTCTGGTTCCGTTCAGAAGCGCCTCACCCTCATTTAGTAGGAACTTGTTAATTACAAGGGATCTGGGTGGTGTTCCAATTCAGACTGAGCCACATATTGCGGTGAACCCGCTTGATCCTGAGCATTTGGTTGTAGGTGTGATTGACTACAATGCTCCCGGCGTCGTCTCGTATGTGAGCATAGATGGGGGAGCGTCGTGGGACGGCCCGTTCCAGCAGAGGTACGTCGAAAACGACTTAGGCTCTGGTGGTGACCCGGTTATAGCGTTTGACAGAAACGGCCGGGCCTACATGGCTTCTATATCCATCGGCTTTGAGGCTTTTAAGATCAAAGGAAACCCGTTAGAAGAGATCGTCTCATCCATCGCGGTTTCACCTTCCGACGACGGAGGATACACTTGGGGGAAAACAGTGTCTAGTGCACGAAGCACAGTAGTCCTAAACCTATCTGACGCCGACCAGACAGGTGTCATAGGCACTATTTCCCTAGGCTTCCTTGACAAGCCGTGGATGAACATCGGCCCTGATCCAAGCGACCCCAGCAAGGATGTGATCTATGTTTCATACACACACTTTGTTCAGAGATATAACGTGATATCGGTTTTAGGCGGAGGTATTATCGCGTTCCAGAACCCTGTAGTAGATACGACCATAGAGGTTGTCAAATCAAGCGATGGTGGAAAGACGTGGAGCAGCCCAGTGAAGGTTAGCCCTACCGTCACTCAGGTCCTCGGCGCCAATAGAGTATCAGAGCAGTTTGGAGATACAAGCCGGGTGGTTCAAGGATCTCAGCCAGCGGTAACGCCGGACGGAGCAGTTTACGTTGGGTGGATAGACTCAACTGACGACGAAGCCTTCAGAGGAGTGGCTCAGATATTGGTAGCGAAATCGACGGATGGGGGTAAAACATTTTCGCAGCCGGTTAAAGCCGCCGAGTTTCTTGAGCCTGACTTCAACCCAAGAACCGCCTTCTTCAGATCCTGGGGGGGTGCCTTCCCCAAGATAGCGGCCGGACCCAAAGGTGATGTCTCAATTGTGTATGTTGCGAAGCCACCATCTAAACCGACTGATGACGGCGACGTCTACTATGTCAGCAGTAACGACGGAGGCAAAACTTGGACCCAGCAGGTAAGAGTTAACGATGATGAAACAGTCACATATCAAACTTTCCCAGCTGTCTCAGTTGATCCTAAAGGTTTGATCCACGTAATGTGGGGTGACTTTAGAGATGATAAGAGTGAGAAGCGTTACAACATCTACTACTCAAAGTCTGAGGACGGAGGCAAGACATGGGGTGAAAACATACGGGTAACAGATTTCCCTACAAATGCGAACCTAGCTTTCCCTCAAGGTCAGTTCATCGGCGACTACTTCGGCATCGCATCAACCAGTAAGGATGTTTACATGGTTTGGGCGGACGGCCGCCTCGGAGAGTTCGGGGGCTCCAATCAAAAGATAGCCTTTGCAAGACTCGCACCTATACGATCCTCCTCAATCTTCCTCAGCCCACCAAGTGGGCCGGGCGGGAAAGACATCATAATCCAAGGCTTTGACTACCAGGCTGAACAGGATATCTTCATAGAGGTAAGCGGCGCAGTAGTCTCAAGCGCGAGAACTGATACAGCTGGGAAATTCTCAGCTCAGATTTTCGTGCCAATATCAGGCCAAGGCGCCCACGACATCCGGGTCTTCGACGCCTCCGGCAACGTAGCCACAACCTCATTCTACATGGACTTCGGCTTCGACACTATTCAGAAGAGCCTGCAGACCAGTAACGCCACAAAACAAGCTTTAGTGGGGACAACATCTAATCTCGATGGTAACGCAAACAAAACTCAGGTACTTCTGCAGAACATTCAAGTCTCACAGCAGAGTCTAGGAGACCGCATAAACACGCTTCAACAGAACCTGGACACTCAATCTAACACCTTATCAAACCAAACCCTGATCCTAGGAGTAGTAGCGATAGCCGCCATCGCAGTAGCAGCAGTTGCGCTGCTAACTCGGAGGAGAAGCTTTTAGGGGAGCTGATGACTAATGAAGCAGATCAAACTCAGCCGCACGGACAGGTACCTATATGGGGTTCTTTCGCTCCTAGTCATCTTTATTCTTTCAGTGTCAACATTAGTTGTTCCAGTCTATGCTCAGCAGCAGCAGTCTTATCAGCCGCCGCATCAAAAGCCTGGGCCCGCTACTGATCAAATTCAGTTCAAGTCCTTCACTGTTGACATCGCGCCGACTGCCATACAGGGTAATCAGATGGACTTCTACGCCTTTGCTTTGAGAACCTCTGCCGCTAAGGGTCTGCTGGTAAGATCCGATATCAAGATATACAGGGCACCCGCTTCCACTATCGCAATCATATTGAATCCTGCACCAGCTCCCTCAGGGGATCTGAACCCGTTCTCCATCCGTGAAGTAAGATATGCTATGCAGTACCTAGTTAACCGGGACTTCATTTCCAGCGGAATCTATCAGGGATTAGCTGTACCGATGGTAACCCACATCAGTCCCTTCGATTACGACTACCTAACACTCTACGACCTCACCAAGAGCATGAACATCCATTACGATTCTGATTACGCGAAATCAATCATCGACTCGGCGATGACGAAGGCAGGCGCTGCTAAGGACACCCAAGGCCGCTGGACATACAACAGCAAACCAATCCAGCTAAAGTTCATTATACGAACAGAAGATGAGCGTCGAGATATTGGAGACACAGTTGCTTCAGAGCTTGACAAGCTCGGCTTCACAGTAAACAGGCAGTACATGCAGTTCGCCCCCGCTATTCAAGCAGTATACAGCAGCGACCCAAGGGTCTTTCAATGGAACATGTACACTGAAGGGTGGAGCAAAGGTTCGCTGCAGAAGTATGATTTCGCCACACTCAACCAGATGGCTGCGCCATGGTTCGGGAATATGCCCGGATGGCAGGAGTCAGGTTTCTACCAGTATCAAAACGCAACACTTGACGACTTGACGAAACGTATCTTTACAGGCGACTTCAAGAACCTAGATGAGAGGGACAGCCTCTACCGTCAAGCGACTCTGGCCGAGGTGCAGGAGTCGATACGCATCTGGGTTGTGAACACAGTTAACAGCTACCCGGCTGGACCGTCATTGAAGGGTGTCACTAACGACTTAGCAGGCGGGCCCACAAGCATGTACACGCTTAGAGAAGCATACATCCCCGGCAAGAGCACCCTAACTGTGGGAAACGTCTGGGTCTGGACTCAGCGAACAATTTGGAACCCCGTCGGAGGCTTCGGAGATGTTTACAGCACCAATATCTGGCAGTACATTCACGATACACCGCTCTCAACCAACCCGTTCAGCGGTGACCCAACACCCTTCCGCGCCAAATTCAACGTCTCCACCGCCGGCCCAGATGGAAAGCTGAATATTCCCAGCGACGCATTCACATGGGATGCTTCATCAGGTCAATGGAAGAACGCGGCAGCCGGCAGCCAAGCTAAGAGCAAAGTCATCTTCGACTTCTCAAAGTATATTGGGGCAAACTGGCAGCACGGCCAACCTATCACGATGGCGGACATAATCTACAACCTCTACCAAACCTTCGACAACACCTACAACCCGAGCAAGTCGAAGATCGAGTTCGCCGCATCCACCGTCAACAAGCCTTACCTCGACACCTTCAAAGGCTTCAGAATAATCGGGGACAACAAGCTAGAGGTCTACGTGGACTATTGGCACTTCATCCCCGACTACATAGCGCAGTACGCGGAGCCGGTAAGCCTCAGCATGCCTTGGGAGATTAATGCGGCAATGGATAACCTAGTCTTCACGCAGCGAAAAGCCGCTTACAGCGACACAGCCGCAGAAAAGTTCCAAGTGCCGTGGCTCAGCCTAGTAATGGACAAGGACGCCAGGCTCGTCAGAAACACGCTGTTAGACTTCTCAAGAAACAACTTTGTACCCACTAACGCCTTGACAGTCAACGGCAAAAGCCTAGTAAGCCTCGCTGATGCTCAGAAGAGGTATAATGTTTCCACAGCTTGGTTCGACAAGTACGACAACATGGTCATCAGCAACGGCCCATACATACTCACCAAGTTTGACCCAACGGCGCAATACGCTCAGCTAGATGCCTTCCGTGATCCTACATATCCGTTCAAACCCGGTGACTGGTACTTCGGCGAGGCCCAAACCATCGACATCTCAAACGTCCAAGGCGGACTACTAGCAGTCGGCTCAGACGCCAAATATTCTGTGCAGGTCTCGGGACCCGGACAGCTAGGCCTCAAATACATACTCTTTGACCCAGTTAAAGGCCAAATCCTGACAAGCGGAGACGCCTCGAAGACATCTTCCAACCAGCTCGCCGTGAACATACCGTCCTCCGTTACATCTAAGCTGGTCACCGGCTCACCCTACAACCTCTACTTAGCAGCCTACAGCGACAAAATAGCATACGTCAGTGAACGCAACGTACAGGTAAGCGTAGGAAGCAGCCTAACCTCAACAACAACAGCAACGAACATCACCTCCTCAACGACCACAACCTCAGTCACAACATACACTCCTACAATGTCATCCAGTGAGGGGGGATCATTAGGTTCACTAGGTGGATCCGAAACACTGATCATAGCTGGCTTAGTAGTTCTGATAGTGACTATTGCCGCAGTGCTGGTTCTCAGGATGAGAGGCCGCAGAAGCGGCGTCTAGCATGTGGTTGGTGATATTTACCGGTAAGGGGCGTCCTTGAAAGCGGCTAGAGTGCTGGCGGTCAGAGGAGCGACCCTGTTTGGGGTGCTTATCGTAAGCCTACTTCTAGTCATCGTGGTCTTGGGCGCTACCGGCGTCTCGGATAGAATGATCGACTCTTTAGTGAACGAGCAGGTTCGTGGATTGAGGCAGTCGCTTGCTCAAACCATTAGGGATCCTGATCAGCTTGAGAGGGTTGTCTCAGAGCAGCGGCAGCAACTGATCTCGTTCTACGGGTTGGATCGGCCTTGGTATACGCGTCTGCCTGATATGGTGTGGCGTGTTTTCACTCTTGACCTAGGCTCGGCGCGTACATTGAAGAGCTTCGAGGGAAGCACCCGAGTATCAGATATTGTGCTTGAACGGCTCCCCAACACAATTATTCTGGTAACAAGCGCACTCGTAATCAGCGCCGTCATCGGGCTATACGTCGGCGTCAAGCTCGCTACGCGTGTAGGAAGCCGGCTTGACCGAGCTATGTCTTATCTCTCCGCAGTATCTTACGCGTTACCCACATGGTGGGTAGGCATACTGCTCATCCTGGTACTATCGTTTCAGGTGAGGCTTTTTCCGTTCGGCGGAATTATTAGTGCTCCGGCGCCGCAGGATCCTTTAGCCAGAGCGTTAGATGTAATTTGGCATGCGGCTCTACCGGTTGCGACGCTTGTTGTGGCGTCGGTTGGCGGCTGGGCTTATGCGGTGAGGACAATGGTGTTGAATACGGCACAGGAGGATTTTGTCACAGCGGCTAGGGCGAAGGGGCTGCCTGAGAATGTTGTTATGAGAAGGCACATTATCAGGGTGGCTGCTCCGCCGATCTTGACGAATATTGTGCTGGGTTTAGCGGCGTCGCTCGGAGGCGCGATTCTGACTGAGACGGTCTTCAACTGGCCGGGGATGGGGCGGCTTTACTTCGACGCGATTATGGCGCTGGATGAGAATGTTGTCGTGGCTTTGACATTTATGTTCACGGTGCTCTACGTTGTATCTAGGTTTGTTCTGGAGGTGCTGTATATCATGCTTGATCCGAGGGTGAGGTACTAGGTGTCACGTCAGGCTAAGAACGTCTTGAAGGAGCTTCTTTCATCAGGCTCAGGGAAGATTGGTGCAGCTTTCTTCATCGCGCTAGTAATAATCTCGATCGGCGTCATAGTAGCGTACCCGGCTAACTTCGGCCTCAGGTATTGGAGCAACCCTGTGCTCTGGGCGGATAATCCTCAAGTGGCCCCGCCTAGCTGGACAAACCTCTTCAGCAGCGAAAAGCATCTGGAGACCAAGGTGTTTGAGAGCACTGGACAGGCTGAGCGGCTGTCTGAGCCCGGTGCAACACGAATAGTTTACCGCTTCAACCTGAACTATGCGGCGGATGAAGCACCCAGCTTCACTTCACTTACCGTACAAAATGTTTCGTACCAGGATCGACCACCAATCATCGCTGTGACTGTGCAGCGGCCGGATGGGAAGAGCATCGGCCTGTACCAGTTAATCGTCTCAGGACCTAGGCCAGGTGAGCAGCCTCCGTTCCGCCGCTACTACGATACGCCGTTTAGAGTCCAGTTGAGCGGTGAGCCTAACGTAGCCTCAGCAGTTTCTGACTTTTTGGAGCAACAGTTCTCGCTCCCCATCAGCGACCAAGATTTGTTGGTCAAAGGAGTAGATCAGGCAGTTTTCGGTGTTCCTGATGGGGACGGAGGGTTCAAGGTGTTAAAAGGCAACTATACTATTAGGGTTGATACGTTGCTCTACAACCAGTCAGACTCGGTGGGTCATCTGAAATATGTTGTAGGGGGATCTGTCTTCGGCCTGTTAGGAACTGATACTTTGGGAAGGGATCTGTCGGTTGGGCTGCTCTTCGGTTTTCCAGTTGCGCTCTTCATAGGGCTTGTTACCTCGGTGGTTACAACGTTCATCGGGACGGTAACAGGTATTGTGAGCGGCTATATGGGTGGGAAGACTGATACCGTGATACAGCGGGCATCCGATATTCTCGCCAACATTCCGCTTCTACCTATCCTCATTTTCCTAGCCTTCATTGTCGGGCAGAACCTGTTCCTCATCATCTTGATACTTATAGCGTTCGGCTGGCCAGGGTTAACCATCCTGATCAGGTCTATGGTGCTTCAAATCCGCTCAGGGAACCTTGTTGAAGCAACAATGACCCTCGGCGCCTCTAAATCCCGCATCATGTTCAGACACATCTTCCCGCAGACCGCGCCCTTCGTCTTCGCAACGATGATATTTTCGACACCTGCAGCGATACTCGCTGAAGCCTCTTTGAGCTTCCTAGGCCTAGGGGACCCATCGCTGCCCACTTGGGGACAGATACTTGAATCAGGGTTCCAGAACGGCGGCGTCTACGTAGGTTACTGGTGGTGGATTCTGCCGCCCGGCCTCCTCATAGTTATTACTGCGATGACCTTTGTTCTCCTCGCACTGGCCCTTGAACCTGTAGTTAATCCGCGTCTAAGGAGGGTGCAGTAAAAGAGATGCCGATGCTCGAGGTTCGCGACCTGAAACTTCAGTACAGCTCCGCGAGAGGAGTTGTGAAGGCGGTTGACAACGTCTCCTTCGACATTGAGAAGGGAGAGGTGCTGGGCATAGTAGGCGAGTCGGGAAGCGGGAAAACAAGCCTGTCACTCGCGTTGATGAGGGTTCTCCCGAAGAATGTGCACGCCTACGAGGGTCAGGTGACGCTGGACGGGAAAGAAATCAGCAGTCTTCCCGACGAGGCTTTCAGGAAGCAGGTTCGGTGGCGGCAGATCTCGATGGTTTTCCAAGGAGCCCAGAACTCGCTTAACCCTGTCCTCAAAGTAGGTTTTCAGGCGGCTGAACCTATGCTTGTCAGAAGCAAAACCGACCGGCGAGAGGCGCGTAAACGGGTTGAGGATCTCTTCGAGCTTGTAGGGTTGCCGCGAGAAATCTACGATCGATACCCACACGAGTTGAGCGGAGGAATGAAGCAGCGGGTAGGTGTAGCTTCAGCCCTCGTGCTGGATCCGAAGCTCATCATCCTCGACGAACCGACATCGGCCCTAGACGTCAGCATTCAGGCGCAGATTATGAACCTGTTGAAGCGGTTGAAGAGGGAGCTCGGCCTCTCAATGATATTCATCACACACGACATCGCGTTGTCAAGCGACATCTGTGACCATTTAGCTGTGCTGTACGCAGGCGAAGTCGTGGAGAAAGGAAGCGCGGAGCAGATATTCGGCAACCCGAAGCACCCCTACACGCAGCTGCTCCTCGCCAGCGTTCCAAGACTAAAATCAGATACAGACCCAAAATATATCCCCGGCGCCCCACCCGACTTGACTTCACCGCCTCCCGGCTGCCGCTTCCACCCCAGATGCCCGTACCGCTTCGAACCATGCGATCACAAAGTGCCGCCGCAGGTGAAGGTGGATGAAGGACAGACCGCTAAATGCTGGTTAAACGTAGAGTCCGAGAAGGTGAAGGCGAAGAAATGATCAGGCTTGAAGATGTTAAGATGCACTTCACAGTAAGGAAAGGACTGTTCAAGACCACTACAATGAAAGCTGTCGACGGCGTCTCCCTCAAGATTGGGAAAGGCGAGATATTGGCGCTCGTAGGCGAGTCAGGATCAGGAAAAACGACGCTTGGGAGACTGACCCTTAGGCTGCTGCAGCCAACTTCTGGCCGCATCCTCTTCGAAAACCAAGATATTACGAACCTGCACGAGGCGAAGCTAAAGATGTTCCGGGGACGGGTTCAAGCGGTCTTTCAGGACCCGTATTCAAGCATCGATCCCTTCATGAACATCTACCAGATAGTGGAGGAGCCGCTCGTAATCCATCGTATCGGGGATGAGAAGGAGCGTCGAGAACATGTGTATAAGACGTTGGAGGATGTCAGGTTGACGCCTCCTCAGGACTATGCGGAGAAGTATCCTCACATGCTTTCCGGAGGCCAGCGGCAAAGAGTCGGTATCGCTAGGGCGCTTGTGCTTAACCCTGAGTACATTATGGCGGATGAGCCGGTATCTATGATTGACGCGTCGAGCCGCGTGGAGATTCTTCAGCTTCTGAAGAGGCTTCAAGAGACCCATAACATAGCTTTCCTCTACATTACGCACGACATTGCTACTGCGAGATACTTCTCGGACAGGGTTTCGGTGATGTATCGGGGACGAGTAGTTGAGTCAGGGCCCTCTGAGAAGGTGATTGAGAAGCCTCTTCACTCCTATACTAAGCAGTTGATTGCAGCAGTTCCTGAACCTGATCCGTCGAACAGGTTCCGAGAGAGAAGCGTGGTAGAGACAGGAAGCTTTGATGAGGATGATGCTGACTTGGTAGAGGTTGAGCCTGATCACTTTGTTGCAGGCTTCAAGAAGTAGATGATCACGAGTAGTCTAAGCACAGATCACCTCGGTTTCCGTGAGAGATACTATAGATTTCGGCTCTAGTACTGCTCTTCACAACTGTTAATATGGAAACCGACTGCTTCAGGATTGGTGATTCGTAAAGCATGAATCAATATCGTACGAAAAGAAAAGGTATATCCCCGGTACTCGCAACAATCATTCTACTCGCAGTTACTGTAGCCGTAGGAGTCGGAGTCGCATCATACGTCTTCGGCCTCTTCGGAACCTACTCAGAATCAGCCGCAATCAAAGTACAAGGCGCTCCAACACTTAAGGTGCTAACACCCAACGGTGGGAACCTAACTATCACTCTAGCCAACGCGGGTGCACAATCGGACTCAGTCAGCACTATCACAACAACTGTAAACGGACAGCAAATCAGTGGTTCTCTATATCCAGTTACTCCTACAACAGTGAATGGTGGTGGAGGTACATTGAGTTTCAATGCAACATTTGCCGGTGCCACGTTCGCAGCAGGAACGTCTTACCAAGTCAAAATATCTTTCAACAGCGGCAGCTTGCTAGCGGTAACAACCACGGCATCGTAGAAGCCTGACAGGCGAAAGTATCGAAGGGGATCAGTATCCTCTACCGTAAGAGAAGGGGGGTCAGCCCGGTGCTGGCCTCCATTATTATGATTAGTATAACTTTGTCAGGTGGGATGATGGTTTGGAGCTTCGTAAACACGACATCAGCCCAAGTAACAGATTCCTACGGCCAAGACGTAAGCAACAACATTAACGGTTTGAATGAAGATTTTATCATCACTAATGTTAGTTTTAACGCCGCAACTAGCAACGTAACTGTCTGGTTTTACAATAACGGCGCTATGGATACGAAGATCCAGCAGATTCTCGTCTGGAGCTCCACGAACCCCACCGTGACCAGCTACCAAAAATCACTCACTCTGCAGAAGGGAACAGCCGGCTGGCTCAACGTTACTAAGACCCTCACGAGCGGAGAAACATACTATGTAGAGGCGGTAGCTCAATACGGCTCAACATACACAACCTACGGTAAGGCGAGCTAGACGTGTTCAAGAAAATTTTGAAACCTGTAGGAGAAAGCAGTTTTGAGTAAGCAGAAGCAGGCTGCGGAGTCCAAGAAGCCTAAGAAGGAGAAGGGGCAGTTTCAGAGCGGGCTCACTAAACTATCGCTGAAACTCTTCCGTCGACCCGCTGTTATTCTTAGTAATCGGTTGCCTCAGATTAAACAGGCGTTGTTAAGATCTGGTCGAAGAGATCCGCCTGAGAACTATCTCGCAACAGTTGTGTTTGCAACGGTTTGCTCTATATCTGTTGCTCTGGTGGGTGTTCTTCTGTTCTTTATTCTGCACAGCCCATTTACTCTGCTTCTGATATTTGTTCCAATTTTTGTCTTCGTGTTTGGAATGGGGCAGCCCTGGATATCCGCCTCGTCCAAGTCAGGTTCTATTGATACTGAACTCCCTTACGTTATCAGCTACTTCAGCATCTTATCCGGCGGCGGAATATCTCTGCTCGTCACGCTGCGGAGAATCAGCAGAGTCAGCCTCTTCCCGACCCTCTCAGCTGAGTCGAAACGTATCCTGACTGATATCGACATGTATGGTTTGGATCCGATTACTGCGCTCGAAAAATCAGCTAAATCTACGCCTAACAAGTATTTAGCTGATTTCCTCACAGGGTACACGTCGCTTCTGCGCGCTGGTGGTCACTTGACCAGTTACATGGATGCGAAGATTCATGAAATATTCAACCATAGGTTGATGAAGATGCGGAGCTCATCTGGGACAATAGGCATCTTCGCCGAAGCGTATGTGGCAGCCACGGTTGTAATGGGTCTATGCTTCTACCTAATCTTCACGCTACAATCCATAATAAATAGGACTGGGCTGAGCGGTCTCTCGAATGCAGTCGCCTTCACAACCATTTTTATCCCCATCATCTCGATTGTCTTCTTCTATCTGATTGATGCGGTTCAAGTCAAGGACGGCCCGATTGTCTCGTTCAAGAACCTAAAGACGGTCTTCCTAGGCTTCGTGGCGGTGCCGGTGTTGTTGTTCCTTCCCTTCGATGCGCCGCTCTACCTCAAGGTAGGTGGGGGGCTAATAATAGCGGCGGTGTATCCAGCGATAAAGTTTGAGCGTGAGGCAAGAACCCGTAAAGCGATTGAGAATGCGTTGCCGAAATTCGTTCGAGACATAGCTGAGGTGAGGAAGACAGGTCTCTCACCAGAGCGATGCATACAGCAGGTGGCCTCACAGAACTACGGAGCTCTCTCTAAGCACATTCGAGAAATGTCCGCTCAAATCGGCTGGGGAATACCGATTAGGAAGGTGATGATGAACTTCGCTAACACCATTCAAATATGGTCAGCGAAATCGATAGCGTTCGTTCTTCTTGAAGTGGTTGATCTGGGCGGAGGAACGGCTGTGATGTTTGAGACAATGGCTGATTTCGCTCAGCAGATGAAAGAGATTGCTCGCGAGCAGAGATCCAGTCTTCGCCCGCTCATTATCGTACCCTACTTTGGAGCAGTTATGATGGTTGCTAGCACAATGATGATGATGAACTTCCTCCTTACGCCATCGTCATCGCCAGAAGCGAAAAGCGAGATGTCCTCTATCATAGGTGCGCTCCTGACAGGCGCAGTGGCGCAGGCTTGGATAATGGGTTTTGCATCAGGGAAAATGGGTGAAGGTAGCATGTACGCAGGCTTCAAACACGCAGTTGCCTTAGCGGGAATAAGCGTCGTGACAATCTATGTTCTGCAAGCCTTCCTACCTGGAGTGAGGTAGTAATAGAGATGTTCAAAGGAAAGAAACATGATAAAAAAGCGTCAAACGAGCCGGATATAATCGAGCCTATGGACGCAGGCAAGACGCAGAAGGTGTCTTTAGGGCAGATTCAGCAGTCCGGGATACCTGAGAACTACGTGGAGATAGATAGGTACCCCCTGACACCCCCGTTCGCCTACGCCGTCATAACTCAGAACACAGAGAACCTTGAACACCTATACGTAGTGGACGAGCTTCCCTTAACGCCTAAGGAGCGGAAAATCTACAACGACCTCAAAGCTGTCCTAGAGTACGATCTGAAACCCGCCGAGGAGAACGAAACACCCCAAGAGAGCTTCCGTAAGCAGCTGCCTAAAATCATCGCTGCCCACCAAGATGAACTCCCCGATTTATCAGGCCTCGAAGCCAGAAAAATCACGTATTACGCTACTCGCGACATGCTTGGCCTCGAACGCATCGGCCCATTGATGGACGATATTCTCATAGAGGATATTAGCTGTGGAGGACTGAACAAGCCGGTTTACGTTTGGCACAAGAAATACGAGAGCATGATGGCGAACATCAGGTTCGAGACGGAGGAAGAACTCGACAACTTTATCGTGAAACTTGTTCACCTTTCCGGAAAACACATCAGCACCACCTATCCAATAGTCGACGCGACCCTCCCAGGCAAACACCGTCTCTCCGCAATGTTTAGACGAGAAGTAACCCCTCTTGGAACAAGCTTCACAATCAGAAAATTCAAAGAAGACCCATACACTATCATAGACCTTCTTAACATAGGTACAATCAACGAAACCATAGCCACCTACCTGTGGATGTTGATGGACAACAAAATGTCTCTGATGGTCCTAGGTTCTACGGGTGCAGGAAAGACGACTGCGCTCAACGCGATATCAGGCTTCATACCGGCAAGCTTCAAGATCTTCACTGTGGAAGAGGTCGCTGAAATCAACCTTCCCCACGAGAACTGGGTCTCATCAATCTCAAGAACCGGCTACGGCGCCCAAGATGAAGGTGCAATCGGCCTCTTTGAACTTCTAAAGGCTGCTGTGCGACACCGACCCGACTACATAGTCGTAGGAGAAGTTAGAGGAGAAGAAGCGTACGTGCTCTTCCAAGCAGTCGCAACTGGGCACGGCGGACTCTGCACAATGCACGCTGATCAGGTGGAGGCCGGATTGAAGAGGCTGGTTCAAGACCCAATGAATGTGCCAGCAGCCAGCATCCCCCTCATGCACTGCGCACTCGTAGTTAAACGAGTAAACACGCGTACAGGACCAGGGTCAAGAAGCATCGTCAGAAGAGTTACACAGATGTCGGAAATTTTGGGCGCCGATGCAGTGAAGGACATATCGACCTGGAACCCGGCGAAAGACGAGTTTGAAATCAACATCTCCGGAAGCAGACTCCTCAAACGAATAGCGGAGAGCAACGGTCTAACACTTGACGAGGTTAGAGAAGAGATGGAGAGACGAAAGAGGGTGCTCCGCTGGATGAGAGCACACAACATGAGAGACTACCGAAAGTTCAGCCAAACCGTCGCGATGTACCGGAAGGATCCTGAAAGGGTCTACCGACGCGCGATGAAGTTCACTGAGATCCCTGGGGTGTAGCCGACTCCGGAGAAGCGCCGCCAGATGCTCTGGTAACGCCCGCCTTCATTCCCACCACTCCATCTGCTCCTTTTTCAACCCCAGACTGTTCAGCCTGAGCCGCCTCCACAGGCTTCTCACCTTCCACACCCGATCTCAGTAGGAGTGGTGATGGGCAAGGAACATCTAGGATAGAGGACGTCACATACACAGCTGTGTACAGCCGGTCATATATCTCGAAAAGCAGGTTTGGGACCTTGCTGTCAGGCGGGGCGGCGAAGACTCGCTCAATATCTTCAGCTTTACCTTTCACAACCGCTAGCCCTTCTACGCCAAATCTTGCGATGTTAGGCTCGGTTGAGACTGTGATTCCGAATTCGACGGTGGTTTCCTCCACCTTGCGGCTGGTTTCGTCGAACTTGACGTTAACTCGGAACGTGACCGGCGTATTCCGATTCGTATTTTCGTCGAGCTTATCCACGCTTAGAGTTCGAAGATTGAGCTGTATGCTTAAACTGTCACGTTCACCCAAGGATTATCGCTCACCTCTATGCTTGACGCTTGCTAATTAACAATTTTGCCCTTAATTTATTACCGGCAGTATGTACCAACTGGGACATACTAGTACTGAATACAGTTATGCAGTCCCTTACAAGACAGAATCACAGGTTGTCGAGCGGAGACGAGGGAAAAAAACGTACTATGCAGTACGTTAAGCAGGGAGATGTGAAGGGACACATCCGTAAGGATGTAGATCTCGTGAAGACCGAGATCGGAGACACCACTCTCTACATATCAACCGCACGGCCTCGTATTAAAAAGTCTAGGCTCGTTGAAAGATACAACGTCGAAAAATACGATTTGTCAATGGGTTACAGCTGCCCAGACTTCGCGTTAGAACTGATGCCGTCAGATACACCGGAGTATATTGATCAGGGCGAAAACTATGTGCAGCGAATTGTTAGAGCACTCGCCTACTTTAAGCAGTGCGCTCTAGTCGGGCCGAGTGGAACCGGTAAAACACACATTGTATACCTAGTGGCTGAGCTCGCAGGGCTTCCTCTCTGGGAGATTAACTGCGGTCTCCAAACCTCATCTTACGACTTGTTTGGAAGATACATCGGGCTTGGGAAGGAGAACTGGGTGGATGGACAGATAGTGTCTTGGTGCAGGTACGGCGGCATCCTCTACCTAGATGAGGCGAACATGATGAAGCAGGACGTTGCTACCCGACTCAACCCAGTCCTCGACACAAGAGGGCACATCGTCCTCACCGAGAAGGACAACGAGATTATCCCCCGCCACCCAAGAGGCTACGTCATCATCAGCATGAACCCCTACTCCTCAGAGTTCGCAGGCACAAAGCCGCTCAACGCCGCCTTCAGAAGAAGAATGACAGTCTGGATCAACTTTGACTATCTAAGCATCGGAGACAAGGTTGCGCAGGAAGAAGTTGTAATGGTAGGCAGCAAGGCAGGTGTACCCTCAGACATAGCGTTAAAGATCACGAAGGTCGGTGCAGAGCTTCGCCGGCAGTACAAGACAGGAGACCTGCCGTATGGGCCATCAGTTGGAGACCTCGTAAACTGGGCGCGGCTCATCTCAGACGGAATGACTCCGAAGCAGTCCGCAGAGGAGGCCATCGTAGCGTTGACAAGCGATGACTCAGAGGTTCAAAGCTCTGTCAGACGCGTCGTTGGTATGTTCTTCGGGTCTGACTGAGACCCGGTGGCTCCTCTATGAGCTTCTACGACCATGCATCAGCCCGCCTCTTCGAAATCACCCAGAAGAACCCGGCTGATCTCAAGCTACTTCTCTCAAGCCAAGAGGAACATCCACGCCTACTGCGAAGCGAAAACGGCTACAAGATAATACTGCCCAAGCCTAGGAAGATAAGGACGGGGGCCTTCATGCTCCACGGGGCGGAGTTCCCGGAGGTTGAGAGAGCATCTCTTCTACAGATGTTCACTGCCTCAGTATATCACCTAGGGATACATGTCGTTGCTTCAGACTTCACGATTTACGAGAAATGGTCTAATAAGAAAGACAGATACCTCGCCGGATTCGCGAAGAGCCTCGTTGAGGACGCAGCTGTAGACGCCTACCTAAAGGCCTACTGGCCAGGCTTGCGCTCAGTCATCGCATATGCGAACGCGGTTTCCTATGTAAGGCTGCGCAGCGCCGGCGACGCAGAGATCCCGAAGGGACTCGCGTTACACCAAGATGTGCTGTCTCGGCGGCTGACAGGCAGCTGCAAAGGAGACTCCTCGGAGACATCTAGAGACGCCGAGAATATTATGAACATACTTGCCGATTTAGAGATATCTATCAGCAAGTGGTGCGGAGCACGTGAAGGAGAAGAGAGCAAACCCGGTTCTAAGGGACGGCTCCCGCCTCGGGCGACCGAGCAGGAGAGAGTAGAGGCCGCTTCCAAAATATGGGAGATCCTTCGTGTCAGAAAATCGCCGCTAGAGACACCTTCACCACCTTACTGTGAGTACTGGGTTGGAAACAGTCTCTTCAATCTGCCAGTCTCCTTCGAGGAGGATCACGCTGATGTATTGAAAGCAGCTTACAGCCGTATGGGTCTAAATATCGTTGAAGAGGAGTTTGTGAAGGAGAAGACTAGTTTCAAGGATGAAGCGGAAAGAATCTTTGACGTAGAGTTCGTAAACACCGGCCGAGTAGAAAAGGCCTTGAAGCATTACAGCGAGATGGGTGCTGGATTAAAGTTTAGATCCTACGTGATACCCGCTGAAGATTACTCTGAATATGTCAGGACACGCGGCCTCTTGGCAGGCGCAATTCGTAGAATACTTGATGAAACGAGAAAGGTAAAGCAGTTACAGGATGAGAACCCGCTTGAAGAGGCCGGAGGCTTAGATCTCCAAGCAGCTATACAGGTGGTTTCCAGCCAAAGCGTTAGAAACGACATATTCATGAAGGAAGAGGTTCTTCAGAAGAGCGAGGCTTGGGCGATACTTGTCGACGCCAGCTTAAGCCTGAGAATGTTTGAACTGGATGTTAGATCAATCTCAGTTTGCCTCGCAGAGGTCGCTAAAGACCTAGTATCCACCCCCAACTCGTGGGGGCTTTTCGCCTTCAACGATACGTATCAAATCGTTAAAGACTTCTACGAGCCGTACTCGAACAGGTCACGGGCAAAGATAGGCGGACTCAAACACAGCGGATTAACATATATCCCTGACGCGGTTGAGCTGGCCACCAAGGCATTGGCGAAGACAGGAGAGGACGTAAAGATCCTTCTACTCGTCACAGACGGCATATCCCTCGGCTACCCAGGCATTGAGCAGAAGCTCAAGGAGAGTTTCGCGAAGGCGAGGAAATCCAGTGTTACTCCGGTGGTTATTGGGCTGGGGAACCAGCAGATCAAGCAGATGTTTAAGCCTAACCCTAGCTGCTCAATTGATGGGGCTGCTGATCTCATGAAGCAGTTCGTGAAGGTGTATTTTGAAATGCAGTCTTGTATGTAGATGCTTGAGTGCTATTGTAACTGGTTAGCTGGCTAGTATTTGCTGAGGTTGATCCGTCACGGGTCTACTCTTTGGTCGGATCACTAGCTCTCCTTCAAATTTCAGTTTGGGTCTATCAGACTCTGTTGGGTTAAGGACTACCACTTTGTGAGGCAGACCGGTCTTAAATTGCACTAGGTAGATGGGGGCTTCACCTAGGCCTACTTTGCTAAGGTTTCCTGCGGCCTGACGAGCCTCCTCAAGATAACGCACTCTCGTTTTCAGTTCATCAACGGTTTCAAAGAGCATCTCCGCTTCACCTCGGCGGCTTGCTCCTCCGTAAAGCATCAATCTACCGTAAGGTATCCATCGACCGCCCTGCTCGCCCTGCTTAGCCTTCTTGGGAGCATCCTTAGGCTCGTTTGAACGGAGGAGAACACCCAGCCGCTCATTGTAGCTGGTGATCATTCGTTTGCTGCGCTCAATATCCTCTTCGAGAAAATCGGATAGGTCCTGTAGAGAGCCGAAGGTAAGGACAGTCCCTGTATCCATCTATAGAACGCCTCCCTCTGTCTAAGGAGCGTGTTCTAGGTCGTCGCTCGCGATCCCCTGCATCGAGTACTGGTCTGGAGCCACTTCCTCTGAATGCATCTTGTTCAGGTCGTGAAGTCGTTTTAGCTCCTTTACCAGAGTCTCCATGAGGCTGATTCTGTTAGAGATGCCTGTCCGGAAGCCTTTGGCGTATTTGTTGAGCTCATCAGCAGCCTCGCTTAGCACCTCGACTACAGTTGTTGAGTCGAACTTGTAGAGAGGTTGAGACTCGATTATATCATGCTTTACCAGCACAATGTCGCCGCTGACGCTCAGTATTGCCTGCTTCACCTCTACAGTCGATGGGAATAGAGATGGTGTAATTTTGACGCCTATCTTGAAGAATGATTGAACCTCACTCAGCATCTCGCAGAGCTGGTGAATCAAGCCCTGTTCCTCTACTGAAAGCTCGTAGATCTGAGCGCATTCTTCTCGAAGCTGTCTAAGGAGAGTAGTGGTCTCCCCCTTTTCCTCAACTTGCTTCTGACTCATAAGAACCAGTCTGCAATTCCTTTCTGGAAGTTATAATCATTGGCTAAGTATAATCTAGAGCAGAAATTCACTTATCTTCAGTCCTGACCTGTTTGTAACTTTTGGAACTAACAAAGCTTGATTTAAACAGCCAATCTAGACAACACCTATGACCCGAAACACAGGCAGCAGGTTAGTTCAGACAACCCACTCTGGGGACATCGCTGGACACATCGTAGGCCTGCACAGTGTTAAGAGCAAGAGCGCAGTCATCAGGAGATCTCGCATAGAGAGATATCTGGACATACTGCGAGTCGTTTCGAGACATGGCCCAATCAAGCAGACCCACATCATGTACAAGGCAAACCTGTCATGGGTGGAGCTGAAGAAGAACCTTGATCACTTGATGAAGCTGAAGATGATAACAGAGATTGATGACTCAAGCGGCCCTCTCTACGTTATCTCAGAAACCGGGCTATCAACAATCTACAGCTACGAAAAGATCGAGGGAATACTGACCGGTGACAACATCGAGCGGTCTAAACCGTTCGCCGGCTTTTAGCTAAGCTAGACTGTTTACACCCAGCTTTAACAAAGCTTAACCCAAGCAGGTTAGGAAAAGCCTTCGAGGACTGCTTCAGCTATTTTCTCATGATCCTTATCTGAGCGAGCTAGTGGAAGAACTTTCATACTGAAGAAAGAAGCTAGCTTCGACGCCTCCTCCTGAAAGTCCGGTGGAGTTAGCAGAATTGTTCTTCGGACATCGCAGTCCACGGTCTTTGCGTAGATTGACATGATCTTCTGTGAGTCGCCGCAGCGCTCCACTACTACGCCTTTCTGATCGTTTCTTTTTCGAGCTACGAGCGAGAAGGTGTATTCGAGGGATGAGGAACCCCTTACCATGCCCGGTGTCTCAGCCGAGACACCTTTTGTGTTAAGTATCTCAGCAGCACGTTGCAGGATTACATTGGTATGCTCAATCCATTCCATAGAGTGCAGCATAGGAGCGACACTGTCAGCACGGCTCCACGCTATGTCAAGGAACTGGTCGATTAGTGAAGCGTAAGCGGATTCGCTGATGTAGATTGTTTCCTGTTGAAGCGGTGACTCACCGCTGATTAATGGTTTGGTTCCGATGAAGATGGTCTGATCGATTAGCGAGAGATTCATTGTAGGCTCGATATCGCTTGCCCTCAAGTCGAAGTATTTGCTGATATCATTTACAAAGCCTATGTCTTCACCCTTCATAGTCGTCATAACCCGTATTCTCACACCTCTTAGACGGGCTTCCTTCAGCAGAGAAAGGTATTCATCTTTGAAGAGCGGGCTCAGCGTGATTGAGCGGGTCATAATCGTAACCGAGCCTTTAGCTGACTTCAGAGCGGCCTGCGTAAAGGTATTAGCTGCTTCGTGGCCTACAAGTCGACGCAGAGCAGGGGAGATTGCGCCCATCTTCGTCAATGCTCGAGCAGTCTTAAGATCAAGCGAGTTATGCCATAACTCCTCAAAGAGCGCTTGGAAGATAGATATCTGATCTAGGCTGTTTGTCCAGATGTTGGTGTCCTTCTCCGAGCTAAGGCTCATAGAATCATCCAGAGCGGTGCTTACTATGGCGTGTAAACCATCAGCCAGCATAATCTGTGTGTTCAACGGGTTGTTTAGGTAGCGGACATTGACGATTGATGCGAAGCGATCCACCGCCTCCGTTTCACCTTCACCTAACCTGCAAAGTATCCTGATCGATATCCCTGTCACCGCTTTTTCCTCTAGCTCCTTATCGAAACCTATGTGGAAGAGACGGGAGAGACCGTTCTGAGTTGTGACGATTGACACCTCCTTGCAGGTAGAGATTATGACCCGCCGTAAAGCGCTGAAATACTCAGCTCGGCCTTGAATAATTCTGAACTTGCCCGAGTTCTTACGATCTTCTTCAAGCGTAGGTTGAGTCGGCCACAGAGAAAGAAGATAATTCTTCTCCGACCGCATAGTGGAGATCTTCTCCGACTCTGACTTTAACATCATGTCAAACGCCTTCTCAGGCGAAACCGCCTGAAACTTCATCGGCCGCCCCATACCTGTCTCCACAATACCTTTAGTTTCAAGCCGCTTCAGAATCCTGTAGGTATCCATTCGGCGTATATCGCAGAGTCGAGCTACTTCGCTAGCCTTCAGTGACCCTGATTTGGCAAGCATCACGTAGACGCTGGCCTCTTTAGGATCTAGCCAGTTCTC
>JACPRH010000040.1 GCA_016190055.1 Nitrososphaerota archaeon
ATAGCGGCAGGTCTCGCAAACCGGTAGTCAACCAGCCAAACGTACTCCGTCCCTGCAAAAGAGCAGGCGTCATATGGACACAAAGCTCCTTACCGAAAATTGGAAGTACAAGCCCACATCCTTCAGGAGTGGGTAGTTGACACTGCGTATGCGTTATTATTATCAGATGTATAGAGATTGGTTCGTCATTCAGTTCGGCACGTAATAGGATCTTAATTCAGTCAAGGGCTTCGAGAAGCTTGTGAAGAATGCTTGTACCGCTCCTGACTTTGTTCTGAGGCGAGGCATGACTGGAATAGTTAACATGGTCTTCACGTCTGCCGGCGATGATGGTAATGAGACTCTTCAATTTAATCCGTTGCGATATGAGGCGGTGCAGCCTCTACCCACTTCGCACTAAGAGCGTAAAGAGAGCGTTCTATTTCACGGAGTCACCTATACTATCGAGCCGTCTAAAGTGACTCTTACACCGGGCTCCAAGGCAGCTGCTGTAACGCTGCGAATAATGGTTGCACCGAATGCGAAGAAAGGAAAACATAAGGCAGTCTTCTTTTCACCAATTCAACAGCTACTCTTTAGCTTTTCACTCGTAAGCTAGTGACAGAACTCAGGGGGTCTGTTGTGAGTATTATCAGTAATTAGTTTGGTTGCCGAGCTCAAATTGAGAATATTATAATTGTAGTCGAGACTGTCTTGATTTTTTTACTTTCATAAAATCAGTATGATTCATCCATAAATTGTGTGAACAATATGTGGATAATTGATCTATCCTATCATTACTTTCTGTCCTGTTCGATATAGATAATTTTGCCATATTTTCGCGCTTCATAAATACAGTTTTTCGAATACACTGCTCCCGTATGCAACTTGGTCTACGCACCAACCAAAGAAGGCAACCACCTCAGTATCCAACCGATATTATTGTTGATTATTATCGTGGGGTCAATTTTTTCGGGAAACATCCTCATGGTCGCCTCAGCGCAACCTAGCTCGGCGAATGCAAGTCAAAGTAATCTTGTCCGAGCGTACCCGGTTGAGGATAGCAGTGCAAAGATTAGCTCTCAGATCATGAATAACCTGAACAGTCATGTCTTGGATGACGTTTCAGTTGTACTGGATCTTAGAGGCGACTATGCTCATTTCTCGAGCATCTTGGAGCGGCTCGGCTTTACAGTTGAGCGCGCCCACGGAACTACAGTTCAGGGACATGTTAAAGCCAGTGACGTGATGCGACTAGCCTCTCTAAGCATCGTTGACTCTATCCGTGAACCTGCGACACCGCTCTTCGCCAGCGTCGAAAGTGAAGGGGTAGGCGCGTTAAGGGCCGACATAGCTCACAGTATAGGTCAAACCGGTAAAGGCGTAAAGGTTGCGGTAATCGACGGCGGCTTCGACGTATCTAACCCGAAGATTGCCTCAAAAATCGCGGAGGCAAAATCCTTCATAAACGGTAAGGATGTATCCGGCGACTATTCTCACCACGGCACCGCCTGCGCCGAAATAGTGGTGGATGTTGCGCCCGATGTTCAGCTCTATCTTTACGCTGTTCGCACAGATATGGACTTTGTTGCCGCGGTCAACCGAGCAGTAAGCAAGCATGTCGACATCATCTCCACCTCTCTTAGCTTCGCAAACCTAGGCCCATACGACGGAAGTAGCCACGCGTCAAACGCCTTAGACAACGCCAGAAAAGTAGGAGTCCTACCGATAGTAGCGGCAAGCAACATGGCGCAGGTGCACTGGAGCAACATCTTCCAAGACTCTGACTCAAACGGCTGGCTGAATTTCAACGGCACAGACGAAACCAACACCTTCAATCTGGCTCAAAACAACAAAGTAACTGTATACCTAAGCTGGAACAAATGGTGGCAAACCAACCAAGACTACGATCTATACCTTTACCGCGTATCCGAAGACAACCTCACCGAAGTATCTAAATCCACTAACCGGCAAAACGGCAACTACTGGCCAATCGAGGAAATTGACTACACCGCCAGCGTCAGCGGGCAATACGCCATCAAGATACTGAAAGTGAACGCGGACGGCACAGCTAAATTCGACATGTTCGCCTACGGCGCATCACCGCTGAAATATCGAAACGCAACAGGAAGCCTGATGAACATAGCCGACGCTAAAGGCGCGATAACTGTGGGCGCCCTATACTGGAAGACTAACACTTTGGAACCTTTCAGTTCAAGAGGACCCACCGCGGATGGACGGATTAAACCCGACATCATGGGGCCAGACGGCGTCACCACAACCGGCTACTCACCGTTCTTCGGCACCTCAGCAGCTGCTCCGCATGTTGCTGGGCTTGCCGCCCTGATAGCGGGCTCCAACCCTTCGCTGACCGCGGATGAGCTGGCAGCCGTTCTAGAGAATACAACCGTGCATCTAGGTGCACCTGGGAAAAACGGTGTGTACGGTTACGGTCAAGCTGAAGCAAAATACACCACTTTAGATGTCTCTCCAAGAACTGTTCCATTAAACGTCGACGGCAACGAGTTCTCACCAACACTCCTCCCCCGAAAAGTCCTCGTAGACGGAATGCCTCACAACGTAACTTTACCAGTCACCACAACCAAAGGAAACAATACCAGATACATCTTCAAACAGTGGAGCGACGGCAACACATCTCAATCCATAAGACTCCTCTTCGACGGGACATCACAAAACAAAACCGCTCAATTCACCGCAGAAAACAATCTAGGCCAGAACTCAACAACAAACAGTGAACCCCAAACAACTTGGTCCAGCCCAAATGCTGATGCTTCCCTCTCGAGCTTACCTGCAGTTGACAACCGAAGCGTCACGTAACTGACCCTACTTCTTCTCTTTGACTGGTCAATTACGTAACTCAGCTAGCCTTAGCGTTTTAGATTGCATTGGAACTGTTGATAAGGTTCACCAACGATACAAAGCTGGTCTAGAATGGATGGGGCGCCGCGGCTTAATCAAAGTAGAAACAGAGCAGTTAAAGCTCCTTTTTCATTCGCCTATGTAGAGAAGCAGCTGCGCAGAAAGAATTTTGGGATACTCAGCACCGTTACACCCGAGGGGCGAGCTCACTCTGCAGGTGTCGCCTACGGTGTCTCTCCGCCAGGTTCACCTTTCTGTCTCTACCTGATATCTAGGCCCCGCCTGAAAAAGGCGAGAAACATAAAGACGAACCCGAATGTCTCCTTCACAGTACCTTTCCCGCACTACTTCCTAAGGATGGTACCACCGGCATGCGTCGAGTTCCAAGGAACCGCGGAAATTCTACCAATCAACGACCCAGTAGCCAGACAAGTATTCAACAGCACAATAGTGTTGAGACGCAGCTTGGAATACGATCTAAAAATCGGTGAATCCATATTCATCAGAATAACGCCTGCAAAGAGGATATTCTCTTGGAGCCTCGGAGCAAACATATGGCAGCTACTAAGAAACCCTCCAAACACCCACTACGTGGTTTCTCCCGATAATGTTCGGGAGAAAGAAAATCCCAACCGCTCCCCGTAGTGTTATGTGCAACTCTACGAGTCTCGTAAAGAACCGTTCAACGAGAAACAGTAATAATAGATAGTAGAGCCACGTTTGCTGTTGATACACGGGCTATGAGCAGAAGATCGAAGGCGAACCAAAACCAAAAGATTCCAGCGACTATGTCTACTCAGCACCCTGACAACGCGGCTGTCCCTGAATGGTGCAACGGAGATGTAATCGACGGTGAAAACGAGGTTTACGAAGCGTACTTCGCCTACGAGACCCTCGGCTGCCAAGAAGTGATGTGGGATGCTGAGGGGAAGGACGTAGATACCAGAGTGGCGCGAAAGCTCCTGACAAAATATAGTGATTTCTTCAAGAAGCACACAATGGGCGAGGATGTCTTCCTCACCTACCGCATCCCGAATCCACGGATTGAAGGAGTCGAGCGAAAGATCGTGGTTGAGACACTTCAAAACATCCCGATCTCCTACGATGTCGCATCCACCTTCTACGAGAAGAAAATCGCCCCGATTTTCGAAGTTATTCTACCCTTCACAACCGATGCAAGAGAACCTCTCTGGCTCTACAACTACTACCGTAAAGCAATCTCATCAACAGAAAAAATCAGTCTTGACCGTTCAACCCGAGTCAGCGACTGGGTGGGCACCTTCAAACCAGAGCGGATACAGGTCATACCTCTGGTTGAAGACTTCAACAGCCTCTTAACGGTCGACAAAATCGTGAAGCCTTACCTCAAGACCGCTAAGCCGAAGCATCTCAGGGTCTTTATCGCCCGCTCAGACCCTGCCCTAAACTACGGGCTAGTATGCGCCGTCATTCTCTCCAAAATAGCCCTCTCAAAGCTGAAGGCCTTGGAAGCGAAGATGCAAATACCTATTCACCCCATTATTGGGGTAGGGACCCTGCCTTTCCGGGGGCATCTATCTCCTCCGAATGTCGACCGCTTCCTAGATGAGCACCGCGGATTATCAACCGTCACGGTTCAATCAGCCATGCGTTACGATTATCCTCTCCACGAAGCCAAGCGGGCTGTAGATCGTCTCAACGAGCGACTACCTAACGGAGAACCAACTCCAATAGAGCCTCACGATGAGAAGATACTCCTGCAGATACTGCACAAGTGTCAAATGGAGTACGAGGGAACAGTGGAAGCACTCGCCCCGCTGGTGAACAGCATAGCATCATACGTTCCGTCAAGACGCGCTAGACGGCTTCACATCGGGCTTTTCGGCTACAGCCGAAGCCTTCGAGGCATTAGTCTCCCGCGGGCAATAACCTTTGCAGCCGCCTTCTACTCGCTAGGGCTTCCTCCTGAATTCATCGGCGGCAAGGCTCTGGCTAATCTCGACGACGAAGAGTGGGATGTTCTCCGCGAACACTACGGTAGCCTGACGAATGATCTCCGCACAGTCAGTGGTCTCCTTTCTTGGGAAAACATGAATATGATGATGGAGATGCGTGAGGATGTCGCGAAGAGATCCAACATAAACATAGCAAATCTAAACAACGCAATCACGCAGATTATGGGCGGCTTGGACGCCATCGAGGATCAACTGGGAATTAAACTCGGCTCCCAGACTCCTACTGAGCGGAAGCATGAGAACTTCACCAACAACTTCCTCATCTCCTACATCGAGCAGGAGGACAATGAGGCGAGGCGCTTCCTCCTCGAAGCGGCCAAGTTGAGACGCTGCTTAGGTTAACCCGAAGGAAACTAGATTCCACTCTCCTGACAATAGGTTTATAGTTCAAATGGCTTCGGCTTACACGAGGCAAATGAAGGTCAAGCTGCTTGTCAACGGGAAGCCTGTTGAGACTAACCCCTATGTAGACCTAGTTTTCTCTAGAGTAGTCGATGCATTGGTCGGAACGCTGCGCGGCGTTGAAGACTGGAAGACTGTGCAGCTAGAAGTCGAAAAATAAATTGGACAAATCTGTGTTAACGAAGATCCTGCCCCATATTTTTAAGATACGAATTTCTCGATCAGATCAATGAAGACCGTAAAGTACAACCGGTTGACGCCCGAAGAAGAAGCGGTCATAGTTCACAAGGGAACCGAACACCCGTTCACAGGCGAGTATGAGAACTTCTGGGGAAAAGGAACATACCTATGCAAACGCTGCGAAGCACCGTTGTACCGCTCGGAGAGCAAGTTTGAAGCCTACTGCGGCTGGCCGAGCTTCGACGAAGAGATACCTGAAGCAGTTAAACGAGTACCGGATCCGGATGGCGCCCGCACCGAAATAGTCTGCGCCAACTGCGGTGCACATCTAGGACATGCCTTCAAAGGTGAACGGCTAACTGAGAAAAACGTCCGGCACTGCGTGAACTCGGTATCGCTGAAGTTTATACCTGCGGAGAACCACTGATCAACCAAATGACGGTTGAGCGAGCAATCTTCGCCGGTGGCTGCTTCTGGGGAGTAGAGTACTACTTCAAACGGGCGAAAGGAGTCTTATCCACTAGTGTAGGCTACACTGGGGGACACAAGGATAATCCAACCTATCAAGAGGTTAGCTACGACGACACCGGCCACGCAGAGGCAATCGAGGTAACCTACGACCCGACCGTGACCACCTACGAAGACATCGCGAAGCTCTTCTTCGAAATTCACGATCCAACACAAGTTAACCGGCAGGGACCGGATGTCGGTGAACAGTACCGCTCTGAAATCTTCTACCTGAACGATGAGCAGAAGAAGATAGCTGAGAAACTGATACAGGAGCTAAAAGCGAAAGGATACCGGGTGGCAACAAAACTCACCAAAGCAGGCAGCTTCTGGAAGGCTGAAGACCACCATCAAGACTACTACCTGAAGACCGGCGGCACTCCGTACTGCCACCGCTTCACCAAGAGATTTTAAACAGATAGAAATCGGTCAATCCAGACTGCACAAGTGCGCCCTGCTGCAGCAACAGCGAAAGCGGAGGTTAGATATCGTCGAGATTGGTTTTTTGAGTATTATTCTCCTCTTAATTGTGATATAGCCGTATTTCTAGCCCTTTTTCAGTAGTTGTCACTGTGTTAGATATTGTTGAGTTTATACGGCAACGATTTTCACTTTTCCAAATAATATTAGATCATCTCGCTCGGTGGCTTAGAGATGAAAGTATGACCCTTCCTTCATCGGATAACCTCATTGGAAAGCAGCTTAGCGATTCGTATGGACGATACTTCGGAACCATCGTCGGGATTAACACCGACGAGTCTGGCAGTGTTTGCTCCATTGGTGTCGACGCTGGATGCCACGGCTTCCAGACCATCAGTGTCAATCAAATCACCTTTATGGATGATAACCCTGTCCTAGTATCAAACTGGAAGTTTAAAGCGGAAAGCCTCATCAAGACCAGCGGCGCAGCCCAGAAGCGTATCCAAGCCCTCGAAGATCTCCGCAAAGAAGGCGAAATCAGCCAAGCGATCTACGAGCAACTCGTCAGCCGCAACAAGGCTCAATTCGACCTATGCCTGAAAAACTGCGACGATGCAGTAGCCAGCCTTAACGAGAAGACTGCCGTCATCCAAAACGAGAAGAGCATCATCGCAGCCTTCTTCGGTATTCTAAAACTGCAACACCGGATGCAGGAAATCGACGACTCCACATATCAATCCACCTCCGAGCATCTTGACACCATCCTTCAACGCAACGACAGAGAGGCTAACGATATCTCATCAATCCTAAACAGCTTAACGCTGCAAGAGCCTGAACCAGTACAGGAAACCATTTCAGTTGAGGTGCCAACCACCGATACGCAGATGGATACTCCAGTTCTCGAGGAGACTATTGAGACAGGCACCGATGTACCCTGCGAACAGATTTCAGAGGCACTTGCTCCTGAGATAGTGTCAGCAAGCGAGGATGTTGCCCTGACAACCGTCGAGGAGACTATTGAGACAGGCACCGATGTACCCTGCGAACAGATTTCAGAGGCACTTGCTCCTGAGATAGTGTCAGCAAGCGAGGATGTTGCCCTGACAACCGTCGAGGAGAC
>JACPRH010000008.1 GCA_016190055.1 Nitrososphaerota archaeon
AAAGGACTAACCATCAAAAAAGAAGAAGAGGGGAAGCACATCCACAGAACACCAGCAATGGCACAAGAACTCACATCCAAACCACTAACCTGGAAGGAAATCCTAAGATGGAAACACAACTAACTAAACGGGGACACTACCTAAAAACATTATTTCGATAAATTAGGTTTTGGTTCTATATCATCTTCAATTGATTTCTTAAAGTCAATCTATCCTTTGGCGGAAATCATCCAGTGACTATTCGAGAAGTTGAACAGGATGCAACCAAGACTTTCGCCAAAGTATAGACTGACTTTAATCTATTTTCAACACCCGAGGGATGAACAGAATCATTGATAATCACAATACGTGAGATAATTCGTCTTTACCCGTGACATAACTCACTTAAGCTGCGTGTCTAGTTATCACATGACCTGGAAAAGGTTAACTGACATAGGTGTAGAAAGATGCCGTGAGCTTTCGCAGAACTCATGCTGAAAGGTGAAATATTTGGAGGACTTTCCACAATTCATTTCTTACTTCTACCAGACAAGCTTGGTACTGGATTTGAAGCCGAAGAAGGTGCTAGAGGTAGGAGTAGGGAATAAGACAACCTCAGATTACCTGAGACGATCTGGACTGGAGGTAACCACCTGCGACATAGACGGCGATAAGGAACCGAATTACGTAGCAGACATCAGACAGCTACCATTTGAAGATGACACTTTCGACGCAGTAATAGTATTTGAGGTACTCGAACACCTGCCGTGGAGCGACGTCAACAAAGCCCTAGAAGAGATACAGAGAACAACAAAGAGATATGTTGTCTGCTCAGTCCCACACGTCGCTCACCATTTCGAGCTCGTGCTAAAGTTCCCGCTGATGAGAAAAATCTTCAAGAAAGATTCAATTGACCTATTCTTCAGAGTACCGGTACCAATCCGAGACTTCAAGACCCTAAAAGAGGGACACCACTGGGAAATCGGCAGAAAAAGCCATCCAATGCAAAACTTCACACACCTCTTGGAAAATAAGTTTTCAGTTTTAAAAGAAGTCAGGCCAACACTAAATCAATACCACCACTTCTTCGTCCTAGAGAAAATACCGCCGAAGAAAGAGACAAGACGAGCAGACCCAACACTCGCATCACATAAGTTGTCTTCGATATGAGTTAACTAAGGTGCACAAGGAACGAGCTATCTCAACAGCAAATTTACGTCATTTGATTGTCAATGTACCTGCATCAGTGAGCACATGAATGTTTGCCCATTTAGCGTAGAGCGCCCAGTCAGAAATCCATTCATCCCTTCTACCTATTCCGATACTGATAATCTCCCCGGGAGTTAATCCGGTGATTGTGACAGTGCGCCTATACCAAACATTTGTTTGATCATCTAGGTTAACAGCATAAGCTGATCCTAAGATGCGTGTTCCATCTGAGTTCAAGACGTAGACTTGCATGAAGCTGCGAGGCCATTCGGGATGTTCCAGAGATGATACGTCAAAGGTATCGGATTTTAGAAATGCTCCACTTACCGTTATCTTGCCGTCACTTGGAACCGTCCAGATGGTCTCACTGGTCCAGCCCATAAAGTAGTAGATGTAATCTGGGCTACCTTGAGTATCGACAGACCACCCGTCACCGAAAGAAGTATCTATACGCTGAAGACGCGCATAGTGCCCAGAAGGCACTGTATTTGGTATCCATTCCGTAGGCTGTGAAGCTGACTTAGTTGAGTAACGATACCCTTCATATGTCTTCCACTCCGAGAAGTAGTTTACCGCGTACCCCCCTAGAGCAGCTGAAGATGATATCTTGACGTTGAAGTTGACTGTGATCGTCGCCCCTATGTCGATGTAGATGTAGGGCATATAGTATCTTGTGTACCCTGTTGGTGCGCCTGTACCTGCCTTAAGTGTCCACGGTTGACCGTCAAGAGTAGCTGATGTGGCTGCTGCTGAGTTAGGCAGATCAATGAACAGGCTAGTGTCGTGAGACTCGGAGCCTAATGACGACAGGCTGAATGATAGCTGCGCTGTGCCGCCTGCAGTGGTTGTCCAAGGCCCGTTGTCCGTAATCGTCTGTCGCATAGATTTGAACCAGTTGTACGACAGTTCAGAGGAGCCGTCGCTGAACTCCACCGAGACCGTTGCGAAGTAGGCTCCTACAGGTGGACTTGGTAAGGCGTAGTCGTAGAAGTAGTCGTAGAGCTGCTCAGAGGAAGGTGACTCCATCAGAATCCCGTCGAGGCTGGTAAAACCGGCTGGACCAGTTATCGAGAGCATAACCTGCGAGATGCTTGATTGGCCTCCGCTAATCTTGGCTCCGATCCGAACCACATCAGTGGAGTTGAAGATCATCTGCCGGCCGTTGTGAACATTGAAGGTGTAGACATCAACAGTCGGTGGAGAATACTCCCCGCCTGTAGCGAACTCGTAGGTAACCGAACTTGTGCCGCCCACCCACATGTCGTGGTAGGTGCCATCACCCAGCAATATACTGCCGCCTGTCCCAGTAACCTTCACGTCCTTGACTCCTGAGGAGTAAATGTTCTGCCTGAACACTACAGTGTTGCTTCCAGATACAACATACTTGGATATGTCTAGAGAGAAGCTTCTGAATACGTGATCGTTTGTAGAAGTCTCAACGACAGGTAGTGAACCGGCCAATTGATTGTTGACGAGTATAGATACTTCGTCTTCGTTGTCGTAATCATAGCCTTGGAAGCTCAGAGTATACCTGCTACTGATTGGTGTAGATATTTCAGTATAGGTTCCTGTTACCGATGATGTTGACCCTGTGGTTATCGAAACTGTGACATCAACCGGCTTTGTGTAGCCGAATATTGCGCCAAATGAGACGGTATGCGATCCTGGAGATAGGAATTTGCTAACTGGAGCGAAACCCCATGATACACCGTCCACGAAGACCTGCCCATCCACAGGAGTAGTAACTGATAGAGTACCGATGATAGGTGCAGCGATGGCGCTGAACCTGTACGTTACCTGAGTTCTGCCGTTGCTTGACAACGTGTAGCTGGTGCTGTTGCTGTACATGGTGGTTCCACCTGACCCTGTGACCTTCACATTCTTCATTCCTGAAGCGTGAGAGCTGTTCTCTTTGAAGGCGAGCGTGTTGGAGCCTGAAACCACATACTTCGTGATATCCAGCGAGAAGCTCTTCCACACACCGCTGTTGCTAGGAGATTCGGCTACAGGCAGAGAAGCTGCAACCTTACTGTTGATCAGAATAACAACCTCCCCCTTGTTATCATAATCATAGCCTTGGAAGGATAGGGTGAATGATGATCTAATGATTAGGGGGGTAGCCGCGAAAACGTTGAGCGGGCTTAAGGTCAGCAAACAAAGAATAATAACGCTCATAACCTTCTTAGCAGAATCATTTTTCACTTTCAGTCAAGACGGATATAATAGATTTCCAACCATTTATCAACATGGAGTACAAACTAACGTAATATATTAAAAACTATTTTAAAGCAACACAAATAGATAATCAACTAGGGAAATTCACATATCTTTTACAGATATTTAGCCCAAGGCTTCTGCTCCGCAGAGAAACCCAGAAGAAACCAACCTAATGCGGCGCAGGTGATGGTTGTTGAAGCAGCCTATCATACTCTAGGATGCGGCTGAGGAACTTCTCAATCGCCTCGATATTCGCATCCACCTCAACAGGTTTCCCGAAGACCCGCGTAATGATGTCTACGTCTTTCAGCCCATGCCCAGTCGCGACGCACACAACGGTCTCAGACGGGTCAATGACCTTCTGCTCCAACAGCTTCTTGAGCGAAGCTACTGGGGCTGAGCTAGCCGGCTCCGCGAAGATGCCTTCGGTCTGCGCCATCAGACGCTGAGCATCCAATATCTCCTGATCCGTCACGGTCTCAGCGTAGCCGCCAGAGTTGTAAATCGCGTTGAGGGCTTTACGCCAGCTCACAGGGTTGCCGATGCGGATCGCGGTGGCAACAGTTTCAGGCGCGTCCACAGGGTTTATGCTCTGTTTTCTGCTGCGGTACGCATCAACAATAGGCGAGGCGCCTTCAGCCTGTATCCCGATCATCCGAGGCTTCGTCTTGGTTAACCCGAGGGTTTCGAACTCGCTGTAGCCTTTCCAGGCCGCACTGATGTTCCCGGCGTTGCCGACAGGCATCACCATGCAGTCCGGGGGGACACCGAGCTGCTCCGACACCTCGAAGGCAAGTGTTTTCTGCCCCTCGATGCGAAACGGGTTAATCGAGTTCAACAGGTAAATGTCCTTATTCCGCTCGCAGAGCTGAAAAACCATCTGCAAAGCATCATCAAAATTCCCCTTCACCTGAACAATCCTCGCCCCATGAGCAATAGCCTGCCCAAGCTTCCCAAGCGCAATCTTCCCAGCCGGCAAAAGCACAATACACTGCATCCCAGCCTTAGCCGCATAAGCCGCCAAAGACGCAGAAGTATTACCGGTCGAAGCGCAAACCACCGAATTAACCCCGAGCTCCCGCGCCTTACTAATACCAACAGTCATCCCACGATCCTTGAAAGAACCCGTAGGATTCTCACCCTCAAACTTCACATACAAATTCTTCAACCCAAGCTTCTCACCAAGCCTCCTGCAGCGGTGAAGACCAGTCCCCCCCTCATTCAAAGTAACAACCTTCAACCGATCCTTAATCGGGAGAAAATCAGCGTAACGCCACACCCCAAGAGACTTGCTCCGCCACTCCCCGTTACCAATCCGCTCCTTCACAGCCTCAAGATCCATAACCACCTCAAGAATACCGCTGCACTTACGACACTGATAGATGACCTCGTCTACACTGTACGTGGCACCGCACTCAATACATCTCAAATGATCCATAGATAGACGACCCGTCCGCAGCACCCTTTCCCGTTCAAGCATACGACGACGCCACATCAGATTATTAGTCTTACGGCAGGCAAACACTGTTGTCTTTTGTGGTAGCCTAGGCATTATGCATAGCCGCACTTAGAACGCTTAGAGCAATACATAATAGACGATCGGTGAGATGTATTGAAGATAGTCAGGTGTCCTGAACGGATCTTCCAGAGCTAATCCAAAATTATGTTCAGTTTAGCAGTTATCGTCTAGGACATGAAAAGACTGGAAAAATAGACCTAAGTGGCGCAGATTTCTTCTTTCCTTCTACACTTTTGCCGCTCCTTCCTTTAATGGCGGCGCACACTAAATCTATTGTTTGGCCAAACAGCTCAAGCGTGCGTAAATATCTATCCACAGTGATACTCACCGATCTGGAAAAGTCTTCTTCCAAATCATATGTGCCTATTGTGGCGCTCCCAAAGGAGCAAACTAGCTGCGTTTCAGTAATAGAAAGGATACGCAAGCTCGGTCAAGACAGCGTACTCTTCAGCGAGAACGAAAATGCGTTTATGTACGTAATCGGAGAAATGGTCGATAACGTCTACCAGCACTCCCTGTTCAACAGCGCCTTTGTAATGGCACAAAACTACAAACACTTAGGTTTCTTAGAAATAGGCTTCATAGATGATGGCATCACTATACCCGGTTGCTTCAACAAACACGGTCTATCCTACGATGAACCATCACACTATCAAGCAATAATCGACGCTTTAAGCGGATTATCAACTAAAGAAGGCACCCAGAGAGGATACGGTCTTAGCAGTTCTATGAATCTCTTCAAAGCATTAGATGGAGAAGCATTGGTAGTGTCTGGTTGTGGCGCAGTATATTTGAACAGCAAAGACGCGCTTAATCTCAGACTTAAACGAAAGAATATGTTGAACGGGACATTAATTACGTTACGAGTGCGTGATACACGTAAGAAAATTAACATTTATGACTACATCGAATAATCTACTCAATATCACATTTCGTATAAAGTTAAATACATATCAGTTTCTCAAGAAACATATGAGCAGAAAATCGGAGACTATACTTATAGTCAATTCTATAGCTCCAAATCTGATGCTCAGAGACATCGCCAATTCATTTTTCAATAAAATTAACGCGATGGATGCACCTATCATTGTGATAGACTTTACAGGAGTGCGCACCATAAGCAGATCGTTCGCACATCAATACTTAGTTAGAAAGAAGGAATCACCCAAAGAGATCAAAGAGACAAACATGCCCGACAACGTGTCAAAGATGTTCGATGTAGTGGAGCGGTCAGTATCTGAAAACCACCCAAGAACATTAACCCTACACCTCAGCAAACTAGGCGCATTAACGGTTTAAATCCACAGATAAGGTTCATTGGCTAAATCAAGTCATAAGAGAAACTGAACAAGACGCTCACAGGAAGCCACCACAAATAACAAAAGAACCCCTAATCCTTCAGCAAACTTACATCTATCCTTACAGGTACGCCTTCGTCTTTGAGAATCTTGTAGAACTCTGCAATTGACACATCAGCTGTTTCAGCGGCCTTACCTATGGAGACCCGGCATCTCCTATATTCATCCACTGCCTTCCGCTTCAAGTATTCCCTTATACCCATATCCAATATCTTCCGAAGAGCTGCTGAACAATCAATATTCTCTTCTCTCGAAATCGCATCTACCTGCTCCGACTGCTTTCGATTAATCCTCGCAGTTAGACGCTTAGTTTCAGGTCGCGCAACCATATCAAGTCAGACCACAGTTTGCCAAAATCCGGTATAACCTTTTCAAAAACGAATACAGTTTAGTCCTCTTGTTTTGAAATTGGGTCTATGACCTCTATTTTGTCTATTCTCTTGAACGCTTCGTCGTGTGTCATGATGCGTTTTGATCTGAGGGTGTTTGCGGTAGCTAAGATTGTTGCATCTCGTCCTCCGATGCCTTGGTGGGAGTACTTGGTGAGGTACTCGATTGATTTCAACATTAGATTATGGTCAAGGTCAACTATTGTGAACGGGGATTGAAGGAAGATGTCAACCTTCTCTTTGCCGAGAACTGGTCCCAGGTTCTTCACTAAGAAATGAGCCACCTCCATTATGATGACTGTGTTGATAGCGATCTTCTCTGACTTTAGTAGCTTCTCCACCTCATCTACGACTAGTGGATGTTCGGGGGCGTCTCCATCAAAATAGTACGCCCAGATATTCGAGTCAATGATGATGAGCATGCTCGACGCCCCATATCTCCTTTAGTTCGCCAGGCTTGATCCGTGAGCCGTGTACGCAACCTCGTAGCTCCGCTGCAAACTCCTCAACCTTCAACACCGGTTTCAACACAATCTCCCCATCCCTTATCTCTATCGAAACCCCTTGCTCAGGTTTTAGATCCAGTTTCTCTCTCAACTCCTTCGGAATAACCAATCTCCCACGCCGATCCATGTAGGTTTTACCCATCAACAATCCCACCCCACTATTCATCCCAAAAAATATAAACGTTTAGCCGACCCTTAACACCATCGACAGATACGTCACACTGGAACCCTTTCCCTTAAACTAGACAAAATGTTCCGGAATCTTGATACCTTGGCAGCATGAATTAGCTCGATGTGTCTGCTACGGCCTTCTTGAAAAATACTCAATCTCTTCACCTAGCCGCAACATTCACTCGTTCATTTGCTCACTCTAAGCTATCCTTCAGTAGACCCGCATCAATCTTGACAGGTATTCCTTCGAGAATCTTGTAGAACTCCGAGACCGATACATCAGCCGTTTCAGCGGCTTTACCTATGGATAACTGGCCTTTCCTATAATCGTCTACTGCCTTCCGCTTCAAGTATTCCTTTATACCCATCCAGTATCCTCCTGAGTTGTCAGATTTTTCTTGCTTGCCTTCCTTCCTTCTTTTTTCCTATTATCTTCTGTATTTCGTTCTCGGCGTCTGCTATCGAGTATTTTAGGGAGATGTTTCGTTTTCTCAGTTCGTCGAGGAAGCTCCAGAGCGAAACTCCTGCTGTCTCTGAGGATTTCTCCAGTGATGTTTTTCCTTTCACATAGTTATCAACTGCAATTTCCATTTTTACTTCAGCTAATCCTTTGTCTAGGAGTCTTCTCAGAAGGGTTGACTGGTCTTCTCCGGTTAGTTCCTGAAGCTCTCTTATGGCCTTTCTTAAGCGTCGAGGTATGACTAGGGATATTCGTTCACTCATAATTTACTCGTTCACCTTGCTCTAGGAACTCTTGTACTATCTCTGCGGTTATCCAGCCTTGAGAAGAATAATTCTTAACGTTTCTCCTATAGTCTTCCTTCGTGAGCACGCCATCCATGAGTAGTTCGAACATAATTCCTAGCGTCGTCGTTGTCTCAATTCCGTAGAGATCCGCCACCTGTCTGCCTTTCTGGTCATCCATTAGCAATCTTTCCTTCTTTTCCAGAGCCAAGGCTATTGCCTCAGCCTCGCCTTTTCCTATTTCCTTGCCCAAATCTCTCGCAGTCCTAGTTGATTGAACGCTTGAAAGCGTCACAGTTTCGAGCCACCCCTCAGTCTCAAGTCTTTCCAGGATAAGGGCGTCACTGTAACCTCCGTTTTTCCCCTTCTCGATAGTCTCGGATCTAACCGCATCCGGTATCGTGAGTGAAGGATAGGCCTTCATTAGATATCCCATTTTACCCAGCCTGGTCAAGTGAATAAGTGGGCTCGAGTTACTTATCATCTTTTGTTCCTACCGTTCCTTGACGTTATAAATATTACGAATTATGAAAACGTAATATAATCCTAACAACCAGGATTGACCCGCGACAGCTTTGTTAACTCTTCAACATCTGCTAAGGAAAAGACATAACTCAGCTGCCGAAGACTTGACAAAGCCTGTATATGCCAGAAACCTCCACCTATGACAAATAATGCAACACTGTCCCTACTGATTATTCTCACCATATGGGCTCCAGGCATCATCGATGCGAGGAGACGTTAGCGTCTTAGTTAGTGTGTGTATAGGTGGCCGTAGGGTCGTTTTGTGGTAGGTTGGATTTTCTTGAAGTTTCCGCTGTCCGCTAGCTGCTTTTTGGGTAAGTTGAAGTGAGCTGCGTATTTGCTGATGTACCTGTCTAGGGTCTGCTGATCCTGCTCATCGACTTCGGATATTGTTACCTGTTTGCCGAGCTGCTGCGGCCGCAGTTCACCTCTAATGTAGAGGGTGCCGCCGTGCATTCCTGTGCCTACGAAGTTCATCTTATGCTCCGGCGAGGTGCTGTCTTGGTGTAGTCCGAGGAGGATTACGATGCCGCCTGCAGCGTACTCTCCGAGAAAGTCCTGGGCGGTTCCGCCTATTACGAGCACAGGGCATTTCGAGCCGAACTCCTTCATGTGTATACCAACCCGGTAGCCGACGCTGTCTCGCACATAGATCTCGCCGCCGCGCATAGACATCCCCAAGATATCACCCGCTCTACCGTGCACCACGATTTCACCGCTGTTCATCGTGTTACCGGTGCCGTCCTGAGCATTCCCGTAAACAGTGATGCGGTGTCCGTCGATAAAGGCGCCTAAATCGTTCCCCGGCGTACCGTAAACCTCAATCTCAACTGGCCCATACGGATACACCCTCGTCCCAATGTATCTTTGGCCACAGACATTCTGAAGAATAATCTTCTTCGCGCCTGAAGCCGCTGCAGCCCTGACTTTGGCGTTTAGATCGACGTAGGGAAGACCCTTAGCGTCAATCTCGAACAGGCTCTGACCCACTTCACCTGATCCTGATCTAACCAAGATGAGTTACCTTCCTGCTCCTCTGACTCCTAATACCTCGAGCTCCCATTCCTGCAGACCTACACCGCGCAGGTGAAGCCTGTTCCCACGTAAGCTCTCGATGGCGTTGACGCCCATTCCGCCCAGCATCTCCTTCATCTCATGGCTCCAAGCATTCAACAGATTGGTTAATCTTCGGCTGGCGATGTTCGGGTTAAGCCGCTTGCTGAGATAGGGATTTGTGGTGCAGATACCCCAGTTGCAGATGCCGCTGTAGCATTTCTGGCAGACCGTGCAACCCATAGCTATCAACGCAGGAGTCCCGATGTAGACCGCGTCAGCACCCAGCGCAATAGCCTTCACGATATCGCTGCTGCACCTGAAGCCGCCCGCCGCAATAATGGAGGCTTGGTTCCGGATACCTTCCTGCCTCAACCGTGTATCCACCGCGGCTAACGCGAGCTCAATCGGGATACCGACGTTGTCTCTGATGCTTTTCGGTGCAGCGCCTGTTGAGCCCCTCAACCCATCTATCGCTACAATGTCCGCTCCAGCCCGCACTATTCCGCTGGCGATGGCCGCAGCATTGTGCACTGCCGCAATCTTCACGGAGATTGGTTTCTCGTAGTTTGTAGCTTCCTTAAGCGCATGTATCAGCATCGACAGATCCTCGATTGAGTAGATGTCGTGGTGGGGTGCAGGAGATAACGCGTCTGTTCCCGCAGGAATCATTCTTGTCTCAGATATAGCGTCAGTCACCTTCTTTCCGGGGAGGTGACCGCCGATACCGGGTTTCGCACCCTGACCTATCTTGATTTCGACTACGGCTCCGGTGTTCAGGTACTCAAGATCTACGCCGAAGCGTCCGGAGGCGCATTGGACAACCGCGTTCTTACCGTATTTTCTTAGGCTCCTCGGTAAGCCGCCTTCACCGGTGTTGAACATGGTTCCGAACTCAGTCGCAGCCCTAGCTAGGGACTCCATCGCTTGGAAGCTGATGGCGCCGTAAGACATCGCTGAGAACAGTATCGGGGTTTCAAGCTTGATCTGAGGCGCCAAGACCGTTTTGAGGGTACCGTCCTCCAAAACCTCTATCCGATCAGGCTTCCGGCCCAAGTAGGTTCTGAGCTCCATCGGCTCTCTCAACGGGTCTATCGAGGGGTTTGTAACCTGTGAAGCGTTGAGGACCAAATGATCCCAGTAAATTGGGAAACTCTTGTCGTTACCCATTCCTGTTAACAGTATGCTTCCGGTTTCAGCCTGCTTCTTCAAGTCTGAAAGGTAATCCTTGGTCCAGTTCGCATTCGGCCTGTAGCCGTACGGGTGAGGCCTCACTATGAGCGCCTTGGTGGGGCAGAAAACAGCGCATCTCTGGCAGCCTGCGCAGTCCTGCTCATTGTGAACCATCTTGTCCTCCTCAGCGTCGTAGGAGTGAACGTTCCAGCCGCACTGCCTTTCACATACTCGGCAGCGGATGCAGCGGCTGTCATCTCGCTCGATTAGGAAATCTGGGAGGCTGTAGCTCTTCATCGCTGTTACTTTCTCCTAACTTCTGTGAAGGGGCCTTCAGCCGGCTGAGCCCTAGCCTGCGCACCTACTCTCCCGATGATCGGTTCGCCTCCGTTAGGTGTCCAGACCCGATCCAGATCGGGACTAATCAGGCGGATTGCCGCTTCCTCCGAGGAGAGGTAGAGCAGGTTGCCTCGTGTAGCGGCGGTTAAAGGTCGCAGCCTGATTCTGTCGGTTAGCCCAAGCATCTCGCCGTGACGCGCGATTATCACGGTGAAGGGGCCGTTCATCAGGAGGCTGGGGTAAACTTGTCTTATCGTCCGGTACATGTTTTGCTCCTCTGGGCCCATCTGGTCTATCTGGCTCCAGAAGGGTGGTGCGAAGATTTTGCAGGCTGTTTCAACCGGTAGCCTGTGCTTTCGCATCAGCAGATCCACCGCGTAGGCCATTACTTCGGTGTCTGTTTGGAGGGTGCAGGGGTATCCGTGCGCCTCTAGGTATCTGCGGTTGATGCCGTAGGAGGAGATTTCGCCGTTGTGCACTACAGTCCAGTCGAGCAGGTTGAACGGGTGCGCTCCACCCCACCAGCCCGGCGTGTTTGTGGGGAAGCGGCCGTGAGCAGTCCACAAGTATCCTTTGTAATCGTCTAGTTTGAAGAAGCGCGCAATGTCTTCAGGGTATCCGACTCCTTTGAAGACACCCATGTTTTTGCCGCTGGAGAACACGTAGGCGCCTTTACTCTCCTTGTTGATCTCCAACACCTTATCCACAACGTGGTTGTCGTGAAACTCAGGTTCTGTCCTTGGGAGCAGGAAGTATCGCCACAGCAGCGGCGGATTAGTTATCGGGTGATGATGCTTCGTCGGCATCTCTTCGTCCTCGATTATGTCGAAGTGCTCCTCTAGGAAAACGTCGGTTTCAGCCTTCACGTCACGGCTCTGATACATGATGTGGAAAGCGTAGTGATCCTTATGCTCAGGGTAGAGCCCGTATACAGCGAAGCCGCCTCCTAAGCCGTTGCCTCGATTATGCATATTCGCTATAGCCTGGACTACTCCTTCGCCTGAGAAGTTTCTTCCAGTTATGTCGAGGCATCCGAACAGCGAGCAGGCTGCGATAACCTTGTCATCGTTATACGGGTTCGCTAATCGCTCATTCTTCTTACTTTGCAATGTTGTTCTTCACCGACATTTCGAACATTCTGCTTCTCACCGCTTTGGGCAGATTAACCAGCCCGAGGTCTTCCTGTACCAGGGCTTCCTTAACGCCTGAGACATCAACCTTTCTCCGCATCAACCCGAGCAGAATCCCCGCCCGATCAATATCTTCAACAAGTACAGCGCCTACAACCTGGTTCCCGGAGAGAACAATCTTCCTATAAACCCCCCTCCCCTCATCTAGCCTCGATAGGACTTCGCAGCCTTCAGCGTCTGTAGGATTAACTTTGCCGAAGGAGATAACTGGGAAGCCGAAGAGATGCAGCGAGTTCATCCCAACTCCTCCATCATACTCCTTAGGCGACTCAGCCATATTCGACCCTGCAACCATCCCGCTCACATAGGCCGCAGGCCAGATAGGAATAGCCCGACTGTTGCCAGCGAGAAAATCAAGGAGCTCCGCGCAGTCACCGCAGGCGTAGATGTTCGGGACACTGGTCTCCATACGCGTGTTAACCGCTATGCCCCGGTTGACCTTCAACCCCGCCTCTCTCGCGAGACCAGCGTTAGGCGCCACACCAACAGCTACAACAAACAGCTTGCAGGGCAACCACCGACCGTCATCAAGCTGCACCCCGGTAACCTCCTCCTTACCCAAAACCTCGGTTACGGTGTGCCCGGTAATCACCTGTATGCCGTTGCGCTCAACCACCTCCCTCACCATCGCCGAAGCCTTCGGATCCAAAAGGGGCCCGAGAACCCGATCCAGCAGCTCAACCACAGTAACCTTCAACCCCATTGTGACCAGCGCCTCCGCAGTGAGCAGCCCGATGAGTCCACCGCCTAACACCACAACCTCGCTAATCTTCTGCTGCTCAATCTTTCCCCGGATCTCCTCAGCGTCTCTTATGGTGGTGAAAGTGTGGACGCCCTTCTTCTGAAGCCCATTCATCTTCGGGATGAACGGTGTTCCGCCGGTGGCGAGGAGAAGCTTCTCATACGTTAGCTCCTCTCCGCTGTCCAAGGTAACCTTGTTCTCGCTGGGCTGAAGCTTAGCCACCTTCTTCCCGAGCAGGGTTTCGATGCGGTTCTCGGTGTAAAAGTCGCTTGACCGGTAAACCATGTTGTTGAATGAAGCCTGCCCCGTTAAGAGATGAGTAATCATCGGCCTCGAATACGCCACATACGGCTCATCCGAAAGTATCGCTAAGGAGCCCTCCGAGTCAACGCTGCGAATAGCCTCAGCAGCACCTATTCCCCCAGCAGAGTTCCCGATAATCAGATACTTGTAACTCAAACTTACTTAGGCCTCCACAACAAGCGTTAAAGCTTCATTTGGACAGTGTTCTACACAGCTAGGGGTAGTTCTGCCGGGGCACAAATCACATTTAGAAGCCACCTTCCGGCCACGCTCATCCCTCGTAATGGCGCCGAAGGGGCAGACCATTATGCAGCTCCAGCAACCGATGCACTTCTCAGCATCATGAAGCACAACACCCCTCTCATCCCTATACATAGCACCCGTCAAACAGGCGTAAACGCAGCTAGGGGTAGTGCAGTGACGACATTGAAGCGCAAAAGAAACCGGGCCCTTCTCCTCCACATGAACCCTAGCTAAAGCCCTAGGAGACTCCCTCTTGAAGGCCTTCACAATATCCTTAGACCTAGAATGCTCAACAAGACAATGAACCTCACAGAGCCTACAACCAATGCAGAACTCCTCATTAATTTGAATCTTCAAGGCCTCACTTACTTTCTAGTTCTGTTACCAAACGGCCGCTCAAATCGGTAATATAAGATTTAACTCCA
>JACPRH010000044.1 GCA_016190055.1 Nitrososphaerota archaeon
CATCCTGGATAGAGACGTGAATGCCGCACGAAACATCTTAAATCTGGGCCTGGAACAGGCCCATGCTGAGACAGAACCAATACCTATTATACGGATAGGCAAGTTCAGTCAAGGAAGCAGGAAGCCCACAGCCTTCAGGCGTGGGTAGTTCACTTAGTTCGCTCTAACTCCGCCGGGTGAGAGCGGTGAGATGTGTCTCAACTGCTTCACAATACGGGGCAGAGCCTCAAGAACGTAATCCACATCCTCGCCTGTGTTATACTTGCCGAGAGAAAGCCTCAGACTTCCCTTAGCATCAACCGGATCCACCCCTATAGCTCTGAGAACGTGGCTCGCCTCCTCAGATCTAGCTGAGCAAGCTGATCCGCTTGAAGCCGCGATCCCTTCGGTGTCAAGATGAAGAACGAGAGACTCACCCTCCACGTACTTGAAGCAGATGTTCACATTGTTCGGGAGCCGTTTCACCGGATGGCCGTTAAGCCGAGTATCTTCAATCTCAAGAATACCTTTGATCAACCGATCACGGAGCCGACTCAGCCTCTCAGCCTCCTCCACCATCTCCGCTGCACGAAGCTCAATAGCCTTAGCGAAGCCGACGATACCTGGAACATTATGCGTCCCAGCTCTGAGGCCAAACTCATGCTCGCCGCCGTGAAGCAACGGATCCAGATCTACTCCGCGACGAATGTATAATGCTCCAATGCCCTTCGGCCCGTAAAGCTTGTGAGCATTTACAGTCAGCAAATCAATATTCATCGATTTCACGTCAACCGGGATCTTGCCGAAGGTTTGAGCAGCATCGGTGTGAAAGAGGGCACCGTGTTCACGGCATAATCTACCTATCTTGTCAATATGCTGAACTGTACCAATCTCGTTGCTACCGTGAATCACCGATACTATTGTGACTCCGCTTCGAAGCGCTTCCTCCAGCCTCTCCAAGTCTAAGTCGCCTAAACTGTCAACCGGAAGGTAGGTAACCTTGTAGCCTTTCTCCTCCAACCATTTAGTAGCCTTCAAGACGCAACTATGCTCAATCGTCGAAATAGCTATGTGAGTCCGCCCCATTCCCTCGCGGAAGGCATGCCCCTTCACCACCATGTTGTTAGCTTCAGTCGCATTGCCTGTGAAGATCACTTCGCTGAACTCAGCGTTCATCGCCCCAGCCAACTTCTTCCGCGACTCCTCAACTGCGCCGCGGGCCTCAAGCCCGAATGTGTTAACCGACTCAGCGTTACCGTAGATCCGTGTAAAGTACGGCTTCATTGCCTCAAACACTTGGGGATCAAGCGGCGTCGTAGCCGCATAATCCATGTAGACGCTCCTCACTTGCTGTACTGCTCCATACCACGGTAACCATATTTCATATTATAACTTGCCGATCACAAATCGTCTATTGCAGTTCCAAGCTTAGGTCAGTTAAACGAGTGAAAAGATCCGCGAAATACCAAGTACGCATTCACAGTTAAGACTTATTTGGGTCAGTACGTCAAACGTTAAGGTTTGGTGGACACAAAAACTCTAGTTGCCGTCGTAATTGTTGTGGCTGTCTTGGCCGCGGCACTCGGCTATGCTGTGGGACTCCTGTCAACTGATGAATCGCATGCGACCGCCATCACTACAACCACGGTCACCAAGAACACTACCGCTACGGTTACAGTGACCAGTAGAACCGTTCTCGGGATTAATCCTTGGGAAGTCTACTTCTCCCCAGACGGAGGAGCAGCCAACCGTCTAATCTACTGGCTTGACAGGAGCAACAAATCGGTCTGCGCCATGATTTACAGCTTCACGAACGATGACATAGCCGCCGCGTTCATCCGTGCTCGGCAGAGAGGCGTTGACATCAAAATCTCAATGGATAAGCAGCAACATACCGTCAGCGGCAGCGAGTATCAGACACTTCTAAACAACAGTATCCCAACACGGGTGGATGAGCGGAGCGGTCTTATGCATAACAAGGTCGCGGTGATCGATGGAAAAATCGTGATTACAGGCTCCTATAACTGGAGTAACGCTGCAGAGGAACGCAACCGTGAGAACCTCATAATTATACAAGATCCAGCGTTAGCTGCCACTTACCAAAACAACTGCGAAGCTGTTTGGAACGCATCTATACCGTAAACCGCCTTTTAACCAGCTGAGCAAGCCTTAACTTTTCCAGATATATCGTTAACTCCGAAGGATAATGGGTTACCTCCACCGCAACTACCATGCAACCAAAAGTCCCGGCGTCTACACCCTTATTCTTCAAGTCAAGGAGCAGCTTTCCTTAAACATCGGCTCTCTCGGCCGCGTAAACCTAGCGGCTGGGCAGTATCTCTACACAGGATCGGCGTTGGGCCCCGGTGGGCTTGATAGCAGAGTCGCCCGGCATCTCAGCAAGGAGAAGCGAGTTTTCTGGCATATCGACTATCTCACCGTTAATCAACAAGTGAATGTATTGGCTCTTGTCAGGGCTGAGTGTCTCAACAGGATGGAGTGCCGTGTAAATGGGCTGCTGCTGTCTAGGTTCGGCGCAGAGTGCACTGTTCTGAGGTTCGGTTCAAGTGACTGCAGCGAATGCCCGGGTCATCTTCTCTGTGCTGAAGATCTCAAACTAGGTGTTTTGATTAAAAAGATAACGGGGGTGTATCTGGAGGCAGGTTTGAAGCCGACCAGTAACACCTTTTCGAGCAAAGACCATCTTTAATACAATACTTTACTCTGTAATTCAGTTAGGCTTTGCGTGCTCTGATGCTGTCAGCCCATTCGAGTAGAGGTATGTCGGCTTTTCTTGAGGCTTCTAGGTTCTTGGATATTGTTTCCAGTTCGCTTGCTGAGAGCCGTTCCAACAGAATTTCTAGTCCGCTGCAGGTGATGGGATGAGGCATAATCTCGTTTTGGATGATTTTGACGAGTTGCTGTGAGTCTTCGTTGGTTAGCGAGCCTTTCCCAAGTGTTTCGGCGATCTTTTTTGCAGCGTTAATTACGGTGTCATGTTCTGTTAGAATCTTTTCGTAATATTGGTCGCCAAAGAACTGTTTCAGCTCTGGATACATTGTTTCTTCTTCTGCGCGGAAGTGGGGGCCGCCTATTTTGTCTAGGTTGATTAGTAGTTCGAACGCTTTTGTAACGTCCTTCTTTTTGATGGTGTCGACCATTTCGAGCAGGGTGTCTCGGACGATTTTGTGGTCGTCGCTCATTTCTTTTATCGTGTCTAACTCGGTCATCGGGTTACCACACCCTACATAATAAAACGCTGTTATATAACCATGGTTATGGTTTAGGGCGGTTTGTAGAGCTAAAACAAGCATTATATAACGCTGTTATAATCATAAGAAGTGGAGCGCAGATGAACCTGTCAACATCATCCTGCCTATTCCTCTCAGAGGAATGGGTGCGACGAATGGGTACGGCAATAGAAAAGGCAAAGGCAACAGACCCCGAAGTAAAGTCTCTGGCATCAGAGTTCAGTCTAAGCGTCGCCTACGTAATCAGCAATCTACCGAAGCGACTACAGCAGATATACGACTGCGACCGAGTCGCAATCTACGTCGAGCTGGAAGAAGGAGTGCTAAAACGCTTCACCGCAGCAAAAGACATACCTAACGGAAAAGACCCCAACTTCACAGTCGAGAGCGGATACGGTACCGCTAAGAGCATCTTCCTAGGTGAAATGAACCTCGCATCCGCCTTCGTTAGACGCGCCTTCAAGGTAAAACCATTCACACGAATCTATGCTAATCCATCCTTCTCCGCCAAATCACTGACCACCTTTAACGTCCTCCTGAAGGTTATGCACAAAGTCGAGACTGAATTCCCAGAATAGGCAGCCACACTCTACTCCGTCAAAGGATTTATTCAGCGAACTCAGAATTCATACTGTGGAGTATAAGGAACTAGGCCGAACCGGGGTGCAGGTCCCCGTCCTAGGTCAAGGCACCTACGGATCTGGTTTCAGCTTCGGGGGTTCATTGTCTAACGGTGTAGCTGCGCTCAGACGGGGAATAGATCTCGGTATGACTCTCATCGACACTGCTGAATCTTACGGTGCGGGGCGTTCTGAGGAGATAGTCGGCGAAGCTATCAAGGGTCTGCGAGACCGAGTCTTCCTAGCCACAAAGGTTAGCCCTGAGAACCTATCCTACGACCGTGTGCTACGCTCGGCTGAGAAGAGTCTTCAGCGGCTAGGCACCAGATACATCGATCTCTATCAGATCCACTTCCCAAATCCATGGGTGCCGATTCAGGAAACGATGCAAGCAATGGAGCACCTAGTAGGCGAAGGAAAGATAAGATATGTAGGTGTAAGCAACTTCTCTGTAAAGGAAACTCGTGAAGCTCAGCAGGCATTATCCGAGACTACGCTTGCCTCAAATCAGGTTGAGTACAGTCTTCTGGAGCGAAGTATTGAGCGAGATCTTCTACCGTACTGCCAGCAGGAGAAAATAACCATCATAGCCTATACACCAATAGCTAGAGGCTACATCTTGCAAGGCGAAATTGGTCGGAGACTACGTGAGATTGGAGGCAGATACGGTAAGACACCTATGCAGGTAGCGTTGAACTGGCTGATTTCTAAGGAAGGCGTTATAGCTATCCCGAAGGCTGCTCGCATCGAGCATGTGGATGAGAATGCTGGGGCAGTTGGGTGGCATCTCACCGAGGAGATTGAGCTGCCGGTGTCGTCCTAATAATCTGGTTTTTCATACCGTCAAAAATCCTTAGTCTGGTTCTAGGTTAATGTAGGTTTGTGCTGTAGCTGGCCGATTCAGCGGTATATTATTTTTTGATTAAACTTACGTAAAAGGCAACAGTTTATATAATATGTAACATAGCTGTATGAATCATTTTATTTGGCGGAGTTCTTTTAAGGAACTTTTCCTATCTATACGTCGAACTAAGATGAATCTAGCACTGAAGACGAGCACCGCTATCCTAACAGCACTTCTCATGCTGACTACATTGACCGCTTGGGGACTGGCACCAGGCGAACCAAACATCTTTTTACAAGTTTCACCGGAGTCACAAACTATCCCACCAGGTGGATCAGGTAACTTCACCATCAGCTTGACCCCACAGGAAGGCTTTGAAGGTGAGGTTTGGCTAAATGTTACCAGCCCTCCAACCGGTATAAATGCGACATTCAGCCCGAACCCTGTTAATGTTCAAGCATTTACACAAGCAAACTCGTCAATGCAGGTAACAGTGGCCTCTACTGCGCCGACGGGCAACATAACATTGAACATTTTCGCTATAGGCGTCACCGATGCCAAAGTTAACAAAACAGCAAACGTAACAATAACTATCGGTGGTGTGCTACCCCCAGGCGGAAATACCACAACCACTACCACTACAACCAACACCACAACTACAACAACAAATACGACTACAACGACTTCACCAACAAATACAACCACAACTACCTCCCCGTTTAACACTACTACCACCACAACTACAACAACGAACCTCACAACCACAACTAGTCCAACCAACACCACAACTACAACAACAAATACGACGACAACAACAACTCCACTTTTCCCGACTAACACAACAACAACTACAACAACAAATACTACGGAGACCGCCGCACCGGGTGGAATAGCTGGGTTATCAGCCGAATTAACCTACGCCGCGATAGGCATTATCGTAATCGTAATTATCGCCGCGATAGCCATCGCAGCCAGTAGACGAAAGTAACCCGCGAAACCTCCCCCTTTTTTTTACTAATTAACAAAGAAAGGCATCGACTGATTGTCCGGTTACATTAATCCAAAGTAAGGAATTAAAACATCGGTATAGCCAAATAGACAGAGGGTTAACTGCAGGTCATTGAGCATTATTAGAACAGTGAATCTAAGTAAGCGGTACGGCGCATTGAAAGCCGTGGATGGGTTAAACCTCGAGATTGAGGAGGGCGAGATCTTCGGTCTCCTTGGCCCGAACGGCGCGGGTAAGACTACAACCATCCATATGCTCGCTACGCTTCTCAGACCCTCCTCTGGAACCGCGTCGGTGAACGGCTTCGACATTGTGAAGCAGGCTGGTGATGTGAGGCGATCCATAGGTCTCGTATTTCAGGAGCCGAGCTCAGACGATATTTTGACCGGTTATGAGAATCTCCGTCTACACGCGATGCTGTACGGGGTTCCGTGGAGCGTAGCTAAGGAGCGGATGGAGGAGCTTCTGAAGATAGTTGATCTCTCCAATAGACGAAACGATCTTGTCAAAACTTATTCAGGAGGAATGCGGCGGAGGCTTGAGCTAGCTCGCGGCTTAATTCACCGACCTAAAGTTCTGTTCCTGGATGAGCCGACCCTTGGGCTCGATCCTCAGAGCCGTGTCAACATCTGGGGCTACATCAAGCGGATGGTGTCTGAGGAGCATGTTACAGTTATCCTGACGACTCACTATATGGAGGAGGCGGATATGCTGTGCGACCGAGTCGGGATCATTGACTCAGGCCGAATTGTGGTACTGGATTCACCGAGTCAGTTGAAGAAAGTGATCGGCGGCGACATTATTCGACTGAAGATTCAACGCCCGAAGCTGGATCAGCTAAACAACCTGAGTTACGTGAAGAGCGTCGATGTTAAGAACGACATTGTCACGTTGATGGTTGAGGATGCTGGTCGTCATCTTCAACAGATACTCAGCGTCATCGGGGATGTGGAGTCTGTTGAAATGAGGTCGCCGACGCTTAACGATGTGTTTCTACACTATACTGGACGAGAGATCAGGGAGAACGCTCCTGAAGGCGGGTTTTACGAACGAGTAGCAACAGTCAGGTCGGGCAGGTAAACCGTAGGCGGTAGGTGCAGCAAGGCTTGAGTGAGTTCAGTGGTCTTTTGGCGATTTGGTATCGTGAGTTCAAGGTTTTTACACGTGAGAAGGCCCGTGTGATATCCTCTGTTGTGAATCCTCTGCTCTTTCTAGTTATCTTCGGAGCTGGTCTCGGGTCGAGTGTAGAGGTGCAAGATGTGACTTACCAGACGTTCATCTATCCAGGGATTATCTCGATGGCGATGCTGTTCACCTCAATCTTCTACGGTGTCTACATTGTCTGGGACAAGATGATAGATTTCCTGAAAGAGGTGCTCGTGGCGCCTCTGTCTCGAACAACCATCTTCCTCGGCAAAGTTCTCGGGGGCGTAACTGAAGCGATGATTCAAGGATCGATTCTCCTCATTATCGGGCTTCTCATCGGCATCAAGATTAACCTGTGGGGTCTGCCGGCGGCCCTCTTCATAATGTTCATCACCGCCGTTGGACTAGTTGGGATAGGGCTGATTCTAGGCTCGCTTATGGAGCGGCCTGAAGGCTTTCAGCTTATCAGCAGCTTCATCGTCTTCCCACTCTTCCTCCTCTCAGGCGCCCTTTTCCCAATAGAGAATCTTCCATCTTGGCTGGCTCCATTCACATATGCTGATCCATTAACCTATTGCGTAGATGCATTACGCAGTATTCTTCTGGGAACCAGTAGATTCCCAATACTCTTCGACCTAGCTGTCCTGCTGCTCTTCGCCCTCGGTACCACTATCCTCGGTAACCTCTCGTTCAAGCGCATGAAGCTCTAAGAAAATAGGCGGCAATCTCCACTCAAACAACGAAAACGTTCATGTACAAGGTTTGTTGCAGTAATTAAGGTATTTTTGCGGTTAAATTACCTTATGTGTTTTTATCTTAGTTTTCCTATTCTAGAAGATTAGTTTAGGAGATACCGCGTGGATCACCCAGAGAGCAAACTCCCTGGTGGGTTGGCCGCCCTGAGATCTCGCGGTATCCCATTGCACTAGATACACCTTTTTTTAATAAATGTTTTCATTTGAAAATAATAATCGTGCGGCCTGTCCTGAGGCTGGCTCTTATTTCGGCGCCTAATCCTGACCAATGACGTAAATCTTGTCGTTACCTAATCTGGTCTTCCGAAAGTTTCATTTCCCGGACCAGCTCAGTCATCATTATTGATTGAGATTGTGTTTGAAAGGTTACTCTTAGCTTGGCGGTGAGTAGTTCGGGTAGTTCGATGTGTCTTCGTAGTACCATGCGATGATATCACCATTCTTCGGGTATACGCGATCTGCGCCGGCTTCATATGTCTCCCATTTTCCTGTCTGTTCATTGTAGTGCCAAGTAATCCAGGCCCAGCTCGGCTTCGTCGGGTCTCCTCCGACTCCGTTAATCGAGTTTATGTAGTATGCTTGGTACTGCGGATAGTAGGTGGTCTTCATTCTTCCGTTGGTGATTAGCATAGTCTCGTTGAGGAGGTTGAAGCCGACTGGGATACGGGTGTTGTTTAGCCAAACCTTTGTCCCGTTTCCGTAATTCATCTGAAGATTAATGCTATAGGTTACACCGTTGAGTGATTTTACCGTGTCTTGATACCTCTGTTCGCTGTCGCCGAGCCGCGTATAGAGGACTAAAGCCGCCATTCCAACTATGATTAACACTGCTAGTAGTACGAAGCTGGTCGTCTTCCAGGAGTTTTCGCTCATTGAGTCTTCACCTCCATCGGAGCTGATTCTTGAGTCTTAAGGCTGCCCACTCTGCTGATTGAAACTATGAGCGCCGGTACTGCTAAAGCGAAGAAGAGAAAATCAGCCGTCTCATGGACAAGCGCGAAGTAAGCGCCTGTGGTTATTCGGATTAGCGCACCCTGCATCGAACGATAGATCAGCATTCCGTCAACCGCGTTAGTCCAGATATCGTAAGTGAAGGCTGAGAGGAGACCAGTTACCCCAAGGATTAGGCTGCGGTTAAGGTATCTTCGTCCACCGCCGAAACTAGTTGATCGGTGCCAGACTCTTCCTAGGAGTGCTCCTGAAACTGCGTACACCATCTCCCCCACCATCAGAATTAGTAATAGAGGAAAGCCGGCGGCACCTAGCGGGTTTAGGCTTCCATATACAAGCCAAGTGATAGAGGCTACGCTGACGCCTACTCTGAGTCCGAAGAGATAAGCCGCTATGAAGACAAGTGAATCCATTAGCTTGACTTGGAATAAGGGAAACATCGCATAGTTTGATGCGACTGCTAGGGCTGAAAACACCGATACGATAGCAATGTACCGCTTTATCATGGCTGGAGTATCCAGCCATATATCATAAATACTATTCGGTTGCTTAAGCGCAACTAACCTACACAATCTTATTATCTAATTATCCCTAATCAGGGATAACGTATGAAGTCTGGCTGCGGACTGAGCCGCAAACACAACCAAAAGGCTGACACCATCTTCCTCTACTTCTGGCGATATGAAGAAGGGCAGAAGCTTGAGCAGTATCTCGGAAGAGCAGATGACCCGTCAGCTGAGACAAAGGGTCTCCAGCTAATGCTCTCATTCTACCGCCTACAAGATGAAGATCTTCACCAGCGAATAAGGAGAATAGAAGCGCAAATAGTCGCTCGAAGCCGCATCAAAAAACCAGAGCCGTCTAGACCTGACTATCTGCCCGAGACAGAGGAGTAACGCTCAAGCAAACCTCTCTTGTCCATCTGCTTCCTGCTTACTCAACCATTGTCTACTACATTAGGGCGTTGTCAAGAATGGGCTGGTTAAGACTTATCATTGAGTATCTTCTGCATCTCTGTAGAATGGTTCCAAAAGTGGCGAGGATGAGCGTTTCGACGCCTAGACCTCTCCTTGAAGAGTTTGATGCGGTAGTGGCGCAGATGGGTTACGACCGCTCTAAAGCTGTTCAACAGGCGATGAAGAACTTCATCACTGAGCACAAGTGGACGCGGAGCAAGGCGAAGACTGTTGCTGGAGCGGTGATCTTCATCTATGATCATGAGACAAGTCGATTAGATGAGCAGCTCACTGATATTCAGCACCACTATGCGCCTATAATTAACTCAACCCTGCACCTTCACTTGGGCAGCGAGGATTGTCTGCAAATTGTAGCTGTGAAAGGCTCTTCAGAGAAGATTCAACGGCTTTCGCAGGAGATATCCGTGAAGCGCGGTGTTAAACAGCTTAAACAAGCGATTGTGGCCCCTTAGAGTGCTTATTACGCACCAGCAGTTCTTGGACGACGTTAACCTGCATGCTTTGGCTGCTGGCGTCTATGAGGCCGATCCTGTAGAGGTTGGCTAGTCTAGCGGCGTACTTAGTTATGTTCGGCTGTGCTGTGATTAAGATGCCTGATGCATCTACGTCTAGGCAGATTGCGAAGAGCCGTACTATGTCATCTTCAGACACTGTAGCTCCTAGAGGTCGTTGAACCACTATTAGTCGTCCTTCACTAGGGTTTTCTGCGTAGAACCCTATTTCATGGGTTATTCCCGCTTTACCGGTTATCTTGATGTTTTTCTCAACAGAGTATCCGTGTCGTGTGAGCCACTGCTCTATGGAGAGCAAGCTTATCCCGACGATGTCATCAGCACCACGTGGCTCCGACATAACCGATCTCTCAAAACTGAAATGTATGTCTAATAAACGTTTTCGATGGCAAATTCATCTAAGCTGCTTACGTTTATACAAAATCAGGTCTCCATCCACATCAAGGCATCATTTGCTTAGCTACTATTCTGACAGTGTCCTACGCTGTCTTTCCCGCCTGTCTACCCGCCAACCTGCTTGCGCAGGCCGGTAGTTGCTTACTTGACGGTGACTGATTTGGCTAGGTTCCTAGGGTAATCGGGGTCTTTCTTCCTTAGGACTGCGGCGTGGTAGGCCAGCATCTGAAGCGGTATCACCTCTATGAGTGGGTAGAGAAGTTTGTCAACCTTGGGGATCTCGATGAACTCGTCGTAAATCTGGTTAGGCTTGTTCGAGACACCGATTATTCTGGCACCTCTTGCCTTCATTTCAGAGGCGTTGCTCAGCATCTCATCGTAGGTTTCATCCTCAGGGTTCAGAACGACTACGGGTGTTCCCTCCTCGATCAGTGCAAGCGTCCCATGCTTCAATTCGCCTCCGGCCATTCCTTCAGCATGGTTGTACGCCAGCTCCTTCAGCTTCAAAGCGCCCTCAAGCGCAATCGGTAGGTGGAGTCCTCTGCCGACGAAGTAAAAGTCGTTGCAGTCCTTGTATTTGTCAGCCACGTCAACTACCTTGTCCTCCTGCTTCAGCACCTCTTCAACCGCCTTCCAGATGTTGCGGAGCTCGCTCAGCCTCCTCATGTCATCCACGACTGAGAAGGCGAGCAGATACGCTATAGCTAGCTGACCTGTGAAGCTCTTCGTAGCGGCAACCCCGATCTCTGGTCCACAGTTAATGGAGAGACTCAGCGCACTCTCTCTGTCCAGAGTGGAACCTACTACGTTAAGTATCGAGAATACCTCTGCACCCTTCTTCTTAGCATCAGCCACTGCTGAAAGAAGATCCGCGGTCTCACCGCTCTGCGAAAGCCCGATTAGCAAGCTATCAGGCCCGATTAGTTCAGCGTCGTGTGCAAACTCGCTTGACAATGTGATGCCGGATCTGATTTTAGCTAGTCTGGCGAGAAGGTTTCTTAGGACGAGGCCTGCGTGATAGCTTGTTCCGCAGGCTGTGATGTTGACGTGTTCAGACTGCTTCACCGCCTCGACGAATCTCTTGATTTTGTCTTGATCTTGGTATAGTGCGGCTTTCAGCGTCTGAGGCTGCTCGTGAATCTCTTTTGTGGTGTAGTGGGCAAACTCAGCTTTGGATGTGTCTTTGGCCTCCCATGCTACTTGGGTGATCTGCTTTTGAACGGGGCGGCCGGCGAAGTTGTAAATCTGCACTTTATCCTGTTTTACGACTGCGATTTCACGGTTGTCAAGGAAAATTACTCGGTCTGTATAGTCAATGAAGGCGAGTATGTCGCTGGCGATGAAGTTTCCTCGTCTGGTGATGCCGATTGCGAGAGGCGCGTCTTTTCGGGCCCCAATCAAGGTTTCAGGGTCTGACGCGAAGATTGCGAGGAATGCAAATGAGCCTTTCAGATCCTTAACTGTTTCAAGAACGATGCGTTTCGAGTCCTTGTGCTTCTCAGCGTGTTTTTCGAGAAGGTGCGCAATAACCTCGGTATCGGTTTCGCTGTTGAAGATGTGTCCATCAGCCTTTAGTGCTTCTTTCAGCTGCTGATGGTTTTCTATGATTCCGTTATGGATAACTGCGACATCAATTTTGCATGAGACGTGTGGATGAGCGTTCTCCTTCGTCACGCCTCCGTGGGTCGCCCATCTAGTGTGGGCGATACCTATCTTTCCCCTCATGCTTAGGAAGTCAAGGTAGTTGTTGATCTCTGCGACCTTTCCAGCATCCTTCTTCACAACTAACTGGTTTCCAGAGATGGTGGCTATGCCTGCTGAGTCATATCCCCGGTACTCCATTCGTTTTAGACCGTTGTAAAGCAAAGGTGCTGCTTCTTCTTCTCCTACATAACCGGTAATTCCGCACATGTGCCTACGACATCTTGGTAATCAGGTTCTGCGCATAAAAAGACTGGAAACCCTGATAACTTACCTGTAAAGATTATTTATTACTGGTTGCCATGGCATGCCGAAGAATGAAGAGCTACATAGTAAAGGAAAACAACAAAGATGCAGTGTCCAAAGACATACTACTCTTTGACAGGCCTGAGCCACTCAACCCCCTGCTCCACCCGCTAGGCTGGAAAATAATGCTCTCCCTAGCGAAGGAACCCAAGTACCCCGCGCAAATAGCGAGAGAACTCAACCTATACCGGCAGAAAGTCTACTACCACGCGCAGCGCCTCGAAAAAGCAGGCTTCATCAAAGCGACAAAGGTCATCGATGTCAAAGGCGGCCTAGCGAAATACTACACAACCTCACACCCCGCCTTCGGCGTCGAACTACCCTTCGGCGAAGAGACAACCGCGAAGAGCCTCAATCGAATGGATCCGAAGCTCGAGCAGTTCTGCAGCCCTGCGGTAAGATCCGGAGTCTTTGACGGGCTGATCGTAGTAGGTTCACCGGAGCCTCATGGCCCGCATAAAACCATAGCTAGAGACGGCCACTACGCCGTTCCGCTGGCGCTGTTTCTAGGTCAGTACTGCCAAGCACCGAACGACTTCGTAGTGAAGCTCGACGTTGATGTGAAGACTGAGAAGGCTGAGGCGAACAACATGATACTGATAGGCGGGCCTGGAACAAACCTGATCAGCACCGCAGTTAACGATAGCCTCCCAATCAGGTTTAACGAGCAGAACTACTGGGCTGGTCTCTCAGATAGTCAAGGCAAAGTCTTCAGCTATGATCGAGACGGTGTAGTCGCGAAGATCCCTAACCCAGCAGACCCCTCGAAACGTATTATTTTGCTGGCTGGAAACCGGCATATCGGCACAAAAGCAGCTGTCATCGCCTTCACACAGTTCTGGAACGTAATTCTCAGAGACTACAAGGGTGAAGACACATGGGCCGTAGCGGTTAGAGGCTTCGACATGGACGGGGACGGAAAGATCGATTCAGTTGAAGTAGTCTCTTAGATAGCATAGCTTAGCCTATCTTTGCTTTGCTGGAGAGGTGGCTTATAGTTTCGACTATCTGCTGTAACGCCTCTTCCGGGTTGTCTGTGTCGCGAACTGATTTTTCGAAGGGGCAGATGTCTGTGCCGTCTCGGTTCAGGATATGCTTAACCATGCTTCCATATCTGTAGGGGATAGCGTGTTGATCGAGAAGTTGGGCTGCTCCTGAAGCGATGGTGGAGGCGTAGACTGATCTTACCTTAGCGTAGATTGCGAGGAGCGCTGCAGCCCGGCCCACAACCTTATCGGCCATTGATGAGCCTTCAAGCGTTTCGTCTTGTATCTGGATAGCCTCAACGAGGGGTCTAAGTCCAGTTTTGCCGCTGCTGAAGATGGTTTGTCCGTCTTTTACGAAGACTATTGAGACGTTGTCTGCGGTCAGCCTTGCTTCAGCGGTTTCGAGGTCGCGCATTGCCTGAGAGAGATGAAGATTAGCAGATATATAATGGTGATCACTATTTATCTCATGACGCATTGAGAAGATATATTAAGTGGAAGGCGGAGACGTTGAGACTACAAAGCACGAGTAAGTGTGTTGAGGCTTTAGAATAATGTCCGAGTTTAGGCATCTAATCCGAATTGCGGGTAAAGACATCGACGGTAAGAAGAAGGCAGCTGTAGCGCTAGCCGATTTGAAAGGAGTGGGAGTGAATCTTTCAAGCATGATGCTTCATTCACTAAACATTGATGGCAGGTTAAGATTAGGCGCACTTAACGAGGATCAGATATCAAAAATCGAGGCCAGTTTGAAGAACCTCGACAAGCTCGGTATCCCGAGCTGGGCGTTAAACCGGAGAAAGGACATCGACACCGGCTCAGACACACATTTCGTCGGCGCAGATCTCCAGATGTCGCTTAAACGAGACAGCGACAGAGAGAAGGGCGTTATGAGTTGGCGTGGAGTCAGATACTCGCTGGGCCTGAAGGTAAGAGGTCAGCGAACCAGATGCACTGGACGAAAGGGTAGAAGCGTTGGTGTCAAGAAGAGCACGTTGAAACCCATGGCAGCAGCACCAGCAGCGGCGCCAGCGGCAGAAGCTGGACCGGCACCCGCTAAATAGAGTAAAAGAGATGATGTGATATGGGAGATCCTAAAAAGTCACGTAAGAAGTTCAGCACCCCTAAGAACCCGTGGCAGTCTGACCAGCTCTCACGCGAGCTCCACTTGATGGGAACCTTTGGTCTTAGAAACAAAAGGGAGCTTTGGAGAACTGAGACTGAGCTCTCAAGAATTCGAAAGCAGGCTCGTGAACTTCTAGCACAACCTGTTGAAGAGCGAATGGGCGCTGAGACTAAGCTTTTGAAGTCGCTGAGCCGCAAAGGCATAATCGGCGAAGCAGCCACCCTTGACGATATTCTAGGACTCACAGTTGAGAACCTTTTAGATAGACGCCTGCAATCAATGGTGAAGAACAAGGGTTTAGCGCCTACAATCCACAAGGCTAGGCAAATAGTCACTCATGGCCACATCAAGGTTAGAGATCGAGTAATCACAATCCCCGGTTATCTAGTTATGAATGAAGAGGAACCTACCGTGCGTGTCAGAGAAGGAAGCCGCATAGCGGCAGCGGCGGCAGCGCAGCCGGAGGCGCCTGCCCAGTAAGCAATTAGGTGATTAATGATGTCAGAAGCAGATGTTTCAAAAGATAAGTGGGGCGTAGTTCACATCTACAGCAGCTACAACAACACAATCGTACACATGACTGATCTCACCGGCGCCGAGACCATTTCAATGAGCTCAGGCGGCAGACACGTAAAAGCCGACCGCTTCGAATCCTCACCATACGCAGCAATGAAATCAGCTTCAGCTGTCGCGGATGGCGCAAAATCAAAGGGCATCTCAGCGCTACACATCAAGGTCAGAGCAGTAGGTGGAACCGGACCAAGAACACCCGGACCCGGAGCCCAAGCAGCTATCCGAGCAATCGCGAGAGCAGGCTTCAAAATAGGCAGAATCGAAGACGTCACACCAATACCACACGATACAACACGAAAGGCCGGTGGCCGCAGAGGCCGCAGAGCGTAGATAGACGCAGCGTAACTGATCAGCGTCAGCTAAACAAACGAAACAACTGTATGTCATGCTAGTCTAAACTAGGCAATCCATGAAAGGTCAATTCTCATTAGAGGCACATGGCGCGGATACATTCGCCAGTTTGCTTGTACCTCGCGAGGGAGTTTAAAAGATGACGAAATATTTGGTTCTGTTTCATCTTCGCGTGTTTCACTCGCGTGTTTCAAAACGCGTGGTAGAATTGTGCTTATGCAAGAAGGAATAGAGAAAGGACTGAAGCTACTGCCGCAATGACAGCGGCTAGAAGTAACGAAATTTCTTGTAAACTGTGAACCTTAAACGGCTTGAAATAATATCGAGTAGAACCTTCGCAAGATACTAGGTTGTATCCATACTCATCATGTAATTCTGCGTTACCATCCAAATCTGGGAGGTACATCCTAAACTCATGGGATCCAGAGATTCTAGCAGTCCACTTACTGCTACACCCAAATCCTTTAGCGTCATGTGTCTCTTCCGTTTTATCCCACCAGTACCTTCCATCTTCTGTTATCCTCGGTTTATGCTTCAAGCCCGATGGTAGTGTATCGCCTTCCTCTAATTCAATCTGACAGTAGCAGACAAATGTCCTATTGGGAAGAATCGGAATCAAATAGCGAAAAATAAACCCTACATACTTTTTCTCTGAAAGCCCTAAAGCATATGCATAGATGCTGGTGCTGACCTTGTACTTCAATGGTGCCAGCACTTCTAATGTGGGTTCTAAATATTGCTTCCGTAGAGTAATATTCGAGCTACTTCAATTCTGGTTAGCGAGGCTTTTCTCCAGTAGGCTTAACCATGTCTCTTTTTCCTGTGAACCTATACTAGCTTTCTGAACTGGTGTTTGATCGTCTAACGCTGAGTGCGGTTCTGCGAAGTTGTGGTGGGTTGGGTGCTCCTTGCTATTGTTGTCTGCAAATTTTTTCTGGGGTTTGTTGTGTTGTGTCTAGTTTTGTTAAAATTGGTGTGGCCGTTTTTATCCGGCGAATACTTTAATTCTTTGGGGACGGTAAATATTTAAAGCGAGGGGTTTAGCACCCCTGATTACGTGTGAGGCTGCTCCTGTTTTAAACAGATAGATAGAGAGGCTAGTGTTGCTGTGAAGATAGAAGTATTAGAAAAGAGTGATGAGAAAATAAGGGTTCATCTCGGCGGTGTTAGCCGTGCTTATGCTAACGCTATCCGTAGGATTGCTTTGAGCGAGGTGCCCTGCATGGCTGTTGATGACGTTGTGATTTTGGAGAACTCATCGGTGATGTATGATGAGCTTCTTGCTCACCGGTTGGGGCTTATTCCTCTGAAGACGGATCTTTCGCAGTATGTTCTGCCGGAGAACTGTGACTGCAATAATCCGCTTGGATGCCCGAAGTGTAGAGTTCTGCTTGTCTTGGACGCTGAGGCGAAGGACTCGGTGAAAGAGGTTGTTTCAGGCGACATCCGGTCTGAGGATGGAACCACCGTTCCGATTAGCCCGAGCATCCCTATTGTGAAGCTGGCTCCTAGTCAGAAGGTCAAGGTTGAGGCTTATGCTCGTCTCGGTCGCGGAAAAGAGCATGCGAAGTGGAGGCCAGCCGCAATCTCGATCCTAACAACCCCCACTGAGACGGACACTGAGGATGACTACATCTTGGAGATAGAGTCAGTCGGCTCCTTGCCGGCGAGCGAAATATTTGTAAAGGCTGTTGAAATCCTCAATGAGAAGCTGGAGTCATTTACTGAGAAAGCTAGGAGCTTGAGCAAATGAGTAAGATAGGAAATCCCGTGCTTGACAGCACATTATCAGCGTTGAAGCGGGCGTCTAAATCGTCAGGAGCCGCGGTGTGGCTTGACGCGTCCAGATACCTCTCTGGATCACGGTCTCGAAAGCCCACTGTCAATGTAGGTAAGATCGACCGAGTTGCTGGGAAGGACAGCGTTATCTTGGTGCCGGGTAAGGTTCTGGGTAGCGGAGCATTGTCGCATCCAATCGTAGTGGGTGCTTACTCCTACACTGCTACTGCTCGCAAGAAGATTGTTGAGGCGGGCGGCGAAGCTTTAACTATCCCGAAATTTCTGGAACGGTTCCCATCTGGAGCGGGTGTAACACTAATTGGCGGTTGAAACGGTCAAAGTTAAGGCTAAGCAGGAAGCCCCCATAGTAGTAGACGCGACTAATCTGATAGTGGGCCGGATGGCTTCAAACGTCGCAAAACTTCTTCTCAACGGTCACCGTGTAGTTATCGTGAACTCTGAGAAGGCGTTGGTTTCAGGCAGCAGAAAAAACATAGTTACAAAACAGTTGAAGCGGCTTGAAATCGGCAGTGTCGTTAACCCAAAGTACAACCCTCACCGTTACAGGGAGCCGAATAAGATGCTTCACCGAATGATTAGGGGGATGATCCCGAGGAAGAAGCCGAGCGGAATAGCTGCGATGAAACGGCTACGAGCCTACATCGGCACACCAGAGTCATACGAATCGGTGGAGAAAACGGTGTTCGAAAATGCTAAGGCTACGAAGCCTCTCCCAATGTATATGACAATGGGTGAAGTAGCATCAGCGATAGGATGGAAGCAAGGAAGTAAGTAAGCGAAGATAGTTAATAGGTGAATGAATAGTTATGACCACTCGTAAAATAAAGCTCTTCTCAGGAGCAAGGAAGCACGCTAAAGCAACCGCTACAATATCTAACGGCACAGGCAGAGTTACAGTCAACAATGTGCCTGTTGAGATAATTGAGCCTAGATTGAGCAGAGAACGCATTCTTGTTCCCTTGGAACTCGCTGGCACACTACGTGACAAGGTCGATATTGTCGTAGATGTTCAGGGAGGCGGCTTCATGGGTCAGGCTGAGGCTACTGCAGTCTCAATCTCCCGTGCACTCGTCGGCTGGACAAAGAACGATGAGCTCAAGGGCGTTATCACGCAGTACGATAAACACCTCTTGTCAGGTGACGCGAGGCAGAAGGAGCCGAAGAAGTTCGGCGGCCCTGGTGCAAGACGGCGCAAACAAAAGTCCTACCGTTAGACGCTATTTAGGATTCTCCTGTCAGAGTATCCTCAATAGTTAAGAAAGAGTATCAATTAGGCAACGGTTAAAATAAGGGGCTTGAGAGTCGTCTAGAAATGGTAAGCCTCATAACGTCGCAGCAGATATCGGAGGTCTTAGCCAGATACGACTCTGACGCAATCACAGTCGGCACATTGGGAAGCCATTCAGCCCTAGACATCTGCAAAGGCGCTAAGGACGAAGGGTTCCGCACAGTCACGGTCTGCAAGAAAGGTCGTGAAGAAACCTACGACCGTTACTACCGGGTCAGAAAATCCTTCGGCAGAGTATGCGGCGTCGTCGACGAGACAATCCTGCTGAACAAGTTCAACGAGATACTAACCCCTGCTATCCAGCGCCGGCTTGCTTCGATGAACACTATCTTTGTGCCCCACCGCTCCTTCACCGTTTACGTGCCTTACGACGGCATCGAAGGCTCCTTCCACATACCTATCTTCGGCGCCAGAAGTCTTCTCAGGGCTGAGGAGCGGGACGCTGAGCGAAACCAGCATTATCTCCTTGAGAAAGCCGGGATCAGAACACCTCGAATGTTCAAGAACTACACCGATATTGACCGGCTTGTCGTTGTTAAGGTGGCTGAGGCTAAGAGGACCTATGAGCGGGCCTTCTTCTACGCCTCTACTCCTAAGCAGTTCGAGGAGCGGTCGACCGAGCTTATCCGCAGCGGGCTCATTACTCAGAATGCGTTGGATAAGGCGCGGATAGAGGAGTTCGTTGTTGGTGCGCAGTACAACTTCAACTACTTCTACTCTCCGCTTCTAGGTGAGCTTGAGCTTCTGGGAACCGATGCGAGGCGTCAAACCAATCTTGACGGGCTGCTTCGGCTACCTGCGGATGAGCAGCTGAAGATCTTGGGCTCAATTGAGGTGCGAAATATTGAGGTGGGTCACTTCGCTGCGACTCTCCGTGAATCTCTGTTGGAGAAGGTCTTCCAGATCGGGGAGCGTTTCGTCGACACCACAAAGGCTGAGTATCAGCCGGGAATAATAGGTCCTTTTGCTCTTCAGGGCGCGGTTGTCCCAGGACCTCCTGAGGAGGATATAGTGATATTCGATGTCAGCCTCAGGGTTCCCGGGTCACCCGGCACCAAGGCGACTCACTACAGCGAGTGCCTATGGGGTAACCCGGTGAGCACCGGGCGCCGTATCGCGATGGAGATTCGAGCAGCTGTTGAGGATAACAGGTTGGAGGAGATAGTCAGCTAATGATTTCGCAGTATGACATCAAGGCGGTTCTGGATCAGTATGATACAGAGAATATTGCGATAAGCACCATCTGCTCCCACACAGCTCTTCAGATCTTCCACGGAGCGCGGCAGGAAGGCTTCCGGACAATCGGTATCTGCAAGAAGGATAGGCTTCCTCTCTACCGCTCTTTTCCGCTGGCGAAGGCTGATGAGCTGATTGTTGTTGATGATTACAGTGATGTTCTTACTCCGGAGTTTCAGGATAGGCTGAGGGAGAACAACGCCATTCTTATTCCGCACGGCTCCTTCGTTGAGTATATTGGGCCTGAACGTATCTCTGAGGAGTTTGCGGTGCCGATGTTCGGTAACCGCCGCTCGCTGGAGTGGGAGAGTGATAGGGGACTTCAGCGACAGTGGATTGAGGCCGCCGGGTTGATTGTGCCCCGCAGATACAAGGATCCTTCAGAGATTGACAGCAAGGTCTTCGTAAAGTTCCCTGGCGCTAAAGGTGGAAAAGGCTTCTTCACCGTCAACTCTGAGAGGGAGTTTTACATTCAGGTGAAGCAGCGTGTGAAGCAGGGCATTATCAAAGCCAGTGATCTTCCACGTATTGGAATTCAAGAGTTTCTGCTAGGGGTCAGGTATTATCCGCACTACTTCTACACTCTGTTTGAAGAGGCTGGTGCGCCCGCCGGGTCAGGCAGAGTTCAGATACTCGGTATCGATAGGCGCATCGAGCCTATTGATGAGGCGTACCGGGGTCTGCCGGATGTGCCTCCTGAGTTCTTCGACTACACTGTAACAGGCAACCAGCCGGTGGTGGTGAGGGAGAGTTTGCTACCTGAAATCCTGCAGTTCGGCGTAGGCACCGTTGACGCTTCAATTAAGCTGTTCCCGCCTGGTATCGTGGGCTCCTTCTGCCTTGAGACGATTTATCATCCAAGCCGCGGCTTCGTCGTCTTCGAGATCTCGGCGAGAATCGTGGCGGGCACCAACGTCTACGCAGGCGGCTCCCAGTACTCACAGTTCACATATGATGAGCCTATGTCGATGGGGCGGAGAATATCTCGGGAAATCCGGCACGCCATAGCTGCAGACCGCCTAGCCGACATCGTGTATTAAGAACTCGGTTAATCCTCAGTAACTAATTTTCTCTTCTTTTTCACCGAGTGGATAGATTTATGTGTCTATGTTCAATCATCTTTCATGGTGATGTAGTGATATGTCTCAGCTTGAGATTGAGAAAATCGCGATGGTCGTGAACAGCGGCGAGTACGACCGGGTTAACTATGCGCTCTCGATTGCTAAGATTGCGCTTGCGCTAGGGATGGAGGTGCACGCCATCTTCACCTACGGTGGTTTAGCGCGGCTGATTAAGGGACGTACAGATGATCTCGGCGATATCCCTGATGCCTTGGTTCGTCAACAGGTTGAACTCAACTTAGCTAAGGGGAGGATGGGGAAGATATCTGACGATTTGAAGGAGGCGAAGAAGCTCGGGCTTAACGTCTACGCCTGTGTGCACGCGATGGGTGTGCTGAACGTGTCGAGGGCTGAGCTTGTAGATGAGGTGGATCAGGTAATGGGCCTAGCGTCTTTCCTCGATATTGCTCGTGGCGCCCAGACCTACTACATCTAGACAGGCTCTTCGGTCGTTTTTCAATAATTGATGTAGTATCTGTATAGGATACTCCCCGGATAGGTGGTCTCTACAGTGGATTCTTCAGCAAACTTTTAATGGTTAGTTTATCCGAGGTCTAAAGTGAAAGGTTAGATTCACTGCATGTTAAAGCCTATTAGATGTTTCACCTGCGGCTCACTCGTAGGTGACAAGTACGATATCTTTGCTGAGCGTGTTAAGGCTGGAAGCGACCCTAGTCAGGTACTAGACAGCCTAGGTTTGAAGCGGTACTGCTGCAGAAGAATGGTTCTCGCGAACGTCGACATTATTGACCAGACTCTGCCGTACTATGAGTTTCTAGCTCAGAGGCACGCTGAGTTCGAGTCAGATACGATGTAGGTTACGGGGCGGCTTAAAGGTTTAAAATAATGCTCTGTTCGGAGACAGGCGCGTCAAGGAGTAAACGAAACAAAACGGTGTTAATGCTTGGCAGAAGAAACAGATGAAAGTATTCAGGAAACAGGCGGCTTATCTGAGGAGACTCAGCGGACCACCCAGATTACCGAGAAGGCACTTCTCTCAACCGGGATTCGCGTCGGAACCCAAGTTAAGACGAAGTCAATGGCCCCCTTCATTCAACGGACAAGATCAGACGGTCTTCACGTAATCGACGTTGGGAAAACTCTTTCCAGAATCGAGACCACGGGACGCTTCCTTGCACGGTTCGAGCCTAGCCGCGTAGTAGTTTACTCTGCTAGAGAATACGCTCGGAACCCTGTTGAGAAGTTCTGTGAGCTGACCAGCGCCGTTCATCTAACCGGTAGATTTATGCCCGGAACCTTCACCAACCCCCTCTACCCTGATCACATTGATCCTGAGGTGCTTGTGGTGACTGATCCTGCTATGGACAACCAAGCGGTTGACGAAGCCTTGAAAATAGGCATACCTGTAGTTGCTCTATGCGATACTGACAACGTGACCTCAAACGTGGATCTCGTCATCCCAGCGAACAACCGGGGTCGAAGAGCCTTAGCCGCTGTGTTCTGGCTACTAGCCCGATCAATACTCATCCACCAAGGATCTCTCACCGCCGAGCAGCCTATGAAGTACTCAATAGAGGACTTCGAGACCAAGCTAATCGAAGAAAAGGTCTAACATAACAGTAAAGTACGCTTAAAGGCAGGTCTCTCCACCAAGAGGATGGTGGTAGTGCCGGATGGAGATACGGCGACCTGCCGCAGCCGGTCAATTTTACCCTCTATCAATGACCGATTTACACGATGCTCTAGAAGGCTGTTTTCTACATTCTTTAGGCCCAGGTCAGCTCACACCTTCACATGACCGGCTGGATTACTTCGGCGCAGTTGTGCCTCACGCAGGCTACACCTACTCCGGCCCAATCGCGGCTCACGCCTACTATGCTCTTTCAGGTATGCACAGACCCGATTTGGTCGTGATTCTCGGGCCAAACCACTGGGGCATAGGGAGCTCCGTCTCAGTTTATCCGGAGGGCGCTTGGGATACTCCGCTCGGCAGAGTTGAGATTGACTCGGCGGCAGCGAAGTACTTGGCTGAAACCTCCAGTATTGCGGATCTCGACGCTTCAGCGCATAGGCAGGATCACTGCATAGAGGTTCAGCTGCCTTTCCTGCAGTATATCTATGGGCGTGGCTTCAAGATTCTTCCAGTTATTCTGGTTCTTCAGGATTACACTACTGCAACTGAGATTGGGCGAGCGTTAGCGTCGCTGGCGAAGCGGCAGTCCACTCTGCTGATTGCTTCATCGGACTTTACGCATTACGAGCCGCGTATGGAGGCTTTGGATAAGGATTCGAGGCTGATCGACATGATACTTTCGCTTGATGTTCCGAAGTTCTACCGGATTCTTGAGCGGCTTAACATATCCGCCTGCGGCTACGGTGCGATTGCAGCGGTTATGGCTGCTGTTAAGGAGTTAGGTGCGGCTGATGGGCGTCTCTTAAAATATGGGACAAGCGGCGACGTAACGGGGGATTACTCTTCGGTTGTAGGGTATTCCTCCATAGTCTTCGAGTAAGAAGTAAGTGAGTGGTAGACCATTGGAGATGTCCTTTACAGCAACGGCTCCTGGGAAGATTATCATAGCTGGTGAGCACTTTGTTGTTCACGGCTCCTATGCTTTGGCTGCAGCGATAGATCGCGGCTCGACTGTTCATGCGTCGCCTTCAAGCCACCCTGTGATCGTGTCTAAGAGTCTGGGTCTCGTAGCGGATCTGGACGGCAAGGTTCCGGATAGGTTGAGGCCTCTCGCTAAAACCCTGACTGCTACTTTGGGCTGGTTGAATGAGTCTCGCGGGGTTAAATGCGAGCTTGAGAGCAATATTCCGATATCTGCTGGATTAGGCTCCTCTGCCGCCGGCTCAGTCGCCTTAGTGGCTGCAGCTTCAGCTGCGCTTGGCTACAGCTTGAAGCCCAACGAAATCTTTGATTTGGCGATGGTCTCGGAGAGGATGATACACGGCAACCCCTCCGGCATAGATCCCGCTGTAGCTACATACGGTGGCGTGATGCTGTTCAGCAGAGGAGCTCCGCATAAGCCTGTTCAGATCAAAAAGCCCACGGGCTTTATCATCGGTTTCAGCGGCGTAGATCGCAGCACTTCTAAGATGATTCACCGTTTCTCCGAGTCTCAAACCTCTCACCCCTCAACCTTCAGAGCGCTGGTCAGATCCTCATCCGTATTCGCTGAGAACGCGGCTAAAGCGTTGAGCGAAGGCGATCTAAACAGCCTCGCCGCTATAATGAACTTCAATCACGCCATTCTCTCATCCCTCGGAGTCTCATCACCCGCTCTAGACAGCTTAGTTGAGGCGGCTCTGGACGCGGGGTGCCTCGGAGCCAAGTTAACTGGAGGCGGAGGCGGAGGATGCATAATCGCTCTTCCCCCAGCTGACCGCGCAGACACTTCTCTAACGCTGCTGAGACGCTCAGCGGCCGAGGCTTGGATATCCAAAATTCCTCAGGCGGGCGTCAAGGTGTGGAGGTCAGGCGATTAGGTTGAGGGGTCAAAGAAGGTCTTCAGACGCTCGGATAGTCTTGGTGAAGCTGGGTGGAAGCGTGATCACTGATAAGACGAGGCCCTTTACTGAGCGGAAGGATGCGATAAAGAGGCTTGCAGGCGAAATTCACTCAGCTAGGCGAGAACTCGGTCTCAGGCTGATTGTGGGGCATGGTGGCGGCTCGTATCCACATACTCCAGCAGCCAAGTTCAGAGTTAAGGAGGGGCGGGTTGCTGGTGGCTCGTCTCCTCACGGTGTTGCTTTGGTTCAGGATGCCGCTGCTCGTCTGAATAGGCTGGTGGTGGCGGCTCTCATTAAGGCGGGTGAGGACGCGGTTTCTGTGCAGCCGTCCGCTTCGGTTTTAGCGGATGCTTCAAGAATAGTTTCGTGGGATACTGGAGCCTTGGAGGCGATGCTGGATGCTGGTTTGCTTCCGGTTGTTCACGGTGATGTGGTTATGGATACTGCGCAGGGGTGGAGCATAGCTTCCACCGAGGATCTTTTCCTGTATTTGGCTGCCCATTTACCGGTTGAAAGGGTTGTGATAGGCTCTGATGTGGATGGTGTTCTAGATAGAGCGGGCAGTGGCGCGAAGTTTGACGTTATTACTCCGCGGGATTTGAAGCGGATATCAGCTTCTCTTCAAGGCGCCGGAACTGTTGACGTTACCGGTGGGATGCGTAGCAAGGTTGAGTCTCTGCTAAAGTTGGCTGAGGAGCGTGGTGTTGAAAGCGTGATTTTGAACGCTGCTAAACCTGGGTTGCTTGAATCTGCGCTTCGAGGCGAAACTGGGGTAGGCACAGAGATCCGTATTTCTAACAGGTAAACCGTGAAAGTATTAAAAGCGGCGTCGTGCAGAAGGTACCTCTGGTGTTAGTTTTTGCCGAAAAAGACCTCTCAAATTGAAGATCGAAAGCTTGACGGTATTCAAATTACGCTTAAAGAGAACGTGCAGGCTCGCGGCGCCACCACTCTGCTAGAAGATGTGACGCTCATCAACAACTCGCTACCCGAGCTAAACCTAGAAGACATTAACACCGAAACCACCTTTCTAAACCACAAGTTCTCAGCGCCCCTCCTCATCGAAGCCATGACCGGCGGCACCAAAGAGGCTGGAAAAATCAACGGTAACTTGGCAACTGCAGCTGAGGCGTTAGGTCTCGGGATGGGTGTAGGGAGCCAGCGGGCTGCTCTTGACTCTGAAGCAGCCGCTGAGACATACAGCATCGCGAGGAAGAATGCTCCAAACGCCTTTCTAGTCGCGAACATCGGTGGTGCGCAGCTTAGAGACCTCAAGATTGAGGAGATCCGGCGGCTCATCGATATGATTAAGGCGGATGCGCTCGCAATCCACTTGAACCCGCTTCAGGAGCTGGTTCAGCCTGAGGGTGAACCTAGGTTCCGAGGCGTCTGGGACCGCATCAGCCAGATCTCCCGCGAGGTCGGTACCCCGGTTATTGTGAAGGAGGTGGGCTGCGGTATTTCACGTGAAGTGGCTACGAAGCTTGAGATTGCCGGTGTCTCGGCTATTGATGTTGCAGGTGTTGGTGGAACCAGTTGGGCTGCTGTTGAGCATTTCAGGGCGTTGAAGCGGAACCTAAGCGAGAAGGCTCTGCTTGGTGAGCTCTTCTGGGACTGGGGTATCCCAACAGCCGCCTCAATCATCGAGGTGAAAAAGGCTGTGAGGCTGCCTATTGTCGCTTCAGGCGGAGTTAGAACCGGGCTGGATATGGCTAAATGCATCGCTCTAGGCGCGAGCATTACCGGTATGGCTCAACCTGTTCTCGCAGCGGCTATGGAGTCAGACAAGGGCGTTGCTGGATACCTTCAAAGGGCTGTGGATCAGCTGAAGGCTACTATGCTGGTAACCGGTGCGCGAGACATCAAGGCGCTTGGGAAAGTTAGGTATCTTGTTACAGGACGGCTGTCCGACTGGAAGAAGATGTCGCAAGAGGAAATTCGATACTGATAAAAATGTGATGCTTCGACAGAGTCCTGTTGGACGTCTCGTCTCTGACGCAGCGGTTGAAGATCAACAAGGATGCTGTAGACCAGTTCATCCTCGATTTTCTACCCAAGCACTCAGACATCAAAGAGATACAGATGCTGTTCGATATGATGCGAGACTACCCGTCTCGTCCAAGTAAAGGTCTCCGCTCATCCCTCTGCATCCTCACCAGTGAAGCCTTAGGGGGCAATTTGGATAAGGCACTTAGAACAGCTGCTGCACTAGAGGTTTTTCAGAACTGGATTTTGATACACGACGACATTGAGGACTACTCTGAGCTGAGGCGAGGCGAGCCTGTTCTCAACAGGAAATACGGTATCCCATTAGCCATCAACACAGGCGATGCGCTTCACGCCAAGATGTGGGAGCTCCTAATGCAGAACCAGAAAACCCTAGGCCCCACCAAGACGATAAGCATCATCGACGAGTTCCTAAGAATGATCAACGAAACAACCGAGGGCCAGACAATCGAGCTAGCGTGGGTTGAACACAACAAGTGGGATCTCAACGAGGATGACTACTTCCTTCTATGCAACAAGAAAACCTCCTGGTACACCTGCATCACCCCATGCCGGCTAGGCGCCACAATCGCCGGAGCATCAGCCAAGAAACAGGATGCCTTCATCCCCTTCGGATCACGCCTCGGCATCGCCTTCCAAATCCAGGATGACATCCTGAACTTGAAGGGAGATGAGCAGAAGTACGGCAAAGAATGCGGTGGCGACATCCTGGAGGGAAAGAGAAGCCTCATACTGATTCATCTGCTTAACAAGGCTAACTCTGCTGATCGCAGAAAGGTACTTTCGATAATGAGTAAGAACAGATGTGATAGAACTACATCCGATGTAGAAGAAGTTCTCAAGATGATGGAGAAGTACGACTCAATCAAGTACGCTAAGGCAACGGCCGAGTCATACGCGGAAGAAGCTAAGAAACTGTTCAACAAAATCTTTCAAGACGCGCCATCCTCAGAGTCACGCAGACTCCTTGAAGACCTAATTGACTTTATGATATGTCGCGACTGGTAACGGATCAGACCGTGAATCATCTTTTTGCGTTGCTGTTTCCGTATCGGTTGTGAAGAAGCAACCTCAGTTAGGGCACAATCCATTAATTTATAATCATCGCAAATAAATATCAGAAACATACTTCGATAGTTCCGAAGTACGATGTACATTGAACATACAAATGGTATTATTACTAATCATTTTACATAAAACTAGGTTATGCAAGGAAGCCGCATCTATCAAAAAGGGCTTCACATTCAAAACGCTTAGCCAGCAATCACGGAACAGGTTTGCAGTAAACGGCAGTGACAGCAGCGTAAACTTGGACTGCGCTGCATTGAAAAAGCAATCCTTGAGCATTATGCTACTTCTAATCCTCACTTTCCAAATGCTTGCTCTATCTCAGACATCTACTGCTAACCCGCAGCAGTCGGACAAATCAGTCCCCACTGGAGACGATCAAATTAAGATCTATAAGCAGGTGGAAAACCAGTCGTCCTCTACCCCTACTCCAAGATCAACCCCTATTGTAGGCCACAAGGGTGCCATCTCTAGGCAGCCCCAGACATCGGCGTCACATGCGTTTCCGAACCATTGGTGGATGATTGATTACTGGACAGATCCATACGGCACTAAGATGCCCTCCGAGATGAGCGGCAGTTTTGTTGCGGTGGACAATACTATACAGGGGCTTCAGTTCGGCTTGGACTTTAGTAGCAATTGGTTCGATGCAGTGATGTATATTCCTTTAAACGTAGCCTACGGTACATCAAATACTAATTGTGTTTGGTTCCAGTTCGATGTCCAATTCGCAAACCCCGCTATAACAATCGGCCCGGACGCTGTCGAGTGGTTCATTTGGGATGTTAGATGCCCTGGAACAACCGATCAAGATTACGATGCAACATCTATAGGTCTTGCTTATGTACCTGGGCATGAGTATCAATATTCGCTGACCACGTCCGGCACCAACACCGTAACTTTCACAATTACCGATCTTACAACTGGCGAGACTTGGTCAAATAGTGTCTGGCAATGGACTGTGCCGAGCCTTGACATCCTATACGATCGTAACATCTTCTCGCCCGCTAGCGCAGTAGAAACATACGCCACAAGCAGCTTTCTAACGGGGATCCCCTATTTTCAAACCAGGGTCGGTGATCAGATACCCGCCCACTGGTACAGGCTAGTTTACCTTGGACAGGTTCCCACATATGTTGAAACCTATTCTAATAACATTAACAACGATATTTGGTACTGGGAAATGGAGTCACAGGGACAGCAACCCCTTCCGACCATTTCGTCAGTAGATTATCCTAGATCTACCGGGTTCGGGGAGCCCGCGACTATTGATGTTACAGCTACAAACGACGGCGGAACAGCACAGTGGCAGACGATTTCAGTCTCATTCCCTGCTGATCAACCAGTGAGTGACGTGAAGATAGTGGGCGGCGACCTGTGCAGCTCCTGCTACAAGGTTTATCCTGCCGGTGAAACAATCAAGTCAACTTACTCCACGAGCGACGTGACTCTCAAAACCTACTTGGTGGAAGGTTTCTCAACAGACTGGGTGAAAGACGAAACTCATCACCTGAAACTCAGCGTAACACCCACCGAAACAGGTCTCTTCACATTCTACGTCAAGAGTGTTGCTGCAGTAACAGATTGGGTTTCAAACTGGACCCCGAAAACCGGATTACGAGATCAGGAGAACGAATACGTCTTCCCCTACACCATAAACGTTACCTCCACCACCCCTGCCGCCTATACCTTATCCTTCCAAGGATACGACTATGATAACACGGGTGAGGCCTCAATACTCGTCAACAACCAGCCGGTGGCAAATCTACCTGTTAGCGAGTCTTCTCAGAATAATAACATATTCACTAGCTTCTCACTCGACATCTCCAAGTACGTTGTCTCAGGCTCAAACACTATAACCTTCAAACAGAACCTCTACTCCTCCGGTGTAAAGAACCTCGTTGTCAAGAACTCAGACACAACAACAATAATCTACAGCAATGCCACCCAGTATAACATATGGGCTGGTGGCGGCAGTAGCGCGTCCGTTACATACAAGTTCAATTCGCCCAACGGAAGCACCACTACCACTACCACCTCGACAACCACAACTACGACTACCACTACTTCTTCGACGGGTCCTCTTCCTAGCGACCAATACACCTTGTCCTTCCAAGGCTACGACTACGACAACAAAGGAGAGTCATCAATACTTGTTAACAATCAAGTTGTGGCTTCTCTTCCTGCGAGTGAGTCCTCTGCGAACAATAATGTGTTCAAGAGCTTCTCACTGGACATCTCGAAGTATGTTGTAGCGGGCAGCAGTAGCAACACCATAGTCTTCAAGCAGAATTTGTATTCGTCAGGAGTGCAGGATGTCAGGGTGACTGGGCCAAGTGGTGAGCTATTACGCGACAGCTCATATAACAGCCTATGGGCAGGCGGCACCAACTCGGCTACCTACAAGTTCAGCACCTCTTCCACCAGTACTACCACAACCACTATGACTACCACTACCACGACGACAACAACTACTTCGACAACCTCTACCAGCACCTCATACTCGATTACCTTCCAAGGATATGATTACGATAACAAGGGCGAAGTCACTGTACTAGTGAACAACCAAGTGGTAGTTTCACTCCCTACGGTTGAATCTTATCAGAACAACAATGTGTGGATGAGCTTCTCACTCGACATCTCCAAGTACGTGGTCTCAGGCGCTAACATCATCACGTTCAAACAGAACCTGTACTCGTCAGGAGTCAAGGATGTGAAGGTGACCAGTTCAAGCAGCACACTACTAAACGACGGCACCGAATACAGCATATGGGCAGGCGGAACAAGTTCGGTTACTTACAAGTTCAATGTGTCGTAGCTTCTTCAACTCTTTAATAGCCGCTATTTTCGTATCCTTTTGGCTTGCTTTGACAGACGCTGCTATTGAAAACCTGATTCGGAAACATGCGCTTGCAAACGCCTATCGGCATGAGGGGAAGGCCGATCTCGGTGCAGTAGTTAGCAAGATTATTGCGGAGCAGCCTGATATACGATCAAAGATACGGGAAGTTATGCCTGCAGCGAAGGTGGTTGTTCAGGAGGTTAACCGCATGTCTCCTGCTGAGCAGCAGCTTCAAATCGAGGATTTGTTTCCAGATATTTTAGAGGTGCAGGAGAAGCGGGTGGAGGAGCGTAGGCTTCCTGCTCTCTCGAACGCTGTGGAGGGTAAGGTGGTAACTCGGTTTCCACCTGAGCCTAACGGTTATCCGCATATTGGTCATGCGAAGGCGGCCGTTATCGATGAGACTTATGCGAGGATGTACAATGGGCGTCTCATTCTGCGTTTCGATGATACCAACCCTGCGAAGGAGCAGCTGGACTACTACAAAGCCATCAAGGACGGTTTGGACTGGCTGGGCGTTAAGCCTGATCTGGTGAAGAACTCCTCGGATGATATGGCGCGTTTCTACGGCTACGCTGAGCAGATGATAAGCAGCGGGCACGCGTATGCCTGCACCTGTCAGCCTGACGTTGTCAAGCAGAACCGATCCGAAGGAAAAGAGTGCGCCTGCCGAAGCCTCTCACCTGACGAGCATCTTCAGCGGTGGCGTAGAATGCTTGACGCTCAAGGATACAAGATGAACGAAGCATTCCTCAGAGTGAAAGGCGACATGCAGAGCCTCAACACTGCTCTGCGGGATCCGACGCTCTTCCGCATCATTGAGGCTGCGCACCCATTGAAGGACAAAAAGTACCGAGTGTGGCCCACCTATGACTTCGCGGGTCCCATCGAGGACAGCATCGACGGGGTTACTCATGCGCTTCGAACCAAGGAGTATGAGCTCAGAGACGCCCTCTACTTCCTCATTCTCAAAACTCTTGGTCTGCGGCTGCCTGAGCTGATAGAGTTCTCTCGACTTGAGCTAAGGGGCACAACTGTTTCGAAACGTAAGCTGCAGCCGTTGATTCGTGACGGGCTGGTTGAGGGTTGGGATGATCCTCGTCTCCCCACGCTTACTGCTCTGCGGCGAAGAGGTTTTCTCCCGGAGGCTGTGCGTGAGTTTGTGCTTAGCCTAGGCGTTAGTAAGGCTGAGTCTGAGCCTGACTGGGCTCTTCTTGAGAGCGTGAACAGGAAGATGCTTGATCCGCTTGTTCGCCGCTACTTCTTCGTACCTGATCCTGTGCGGCTTGAGGTGGCCGGTGCTCCTGAGGTGAAGGCTATTCTGAAGCTTCACCCTGAGAAGAACTTCGGGGAAAGGGTGATTGAGACCCGCGGCGCCTTCTACATCCCAAGGGAGGACGCTGAGAAGCTGAAGCAAGGAGATTCACTGAGGCTTCTAGGTCTCTACAACGTGGAGATTGAACACTCCCTACCCGCCTCCGAGGAAGGGCTGCTGCTGAAGGGCCGGTATGCCGGTGAAGATTTGAGGGAGGGTCTGCCTAAGATTCAATGGGTGTCAGCCGATAGTTACAGGGAGTTCACAGTCTGGGTTACTCTGCCGCTTATTGTGGATAACGAGTTCAACAAGGAGAGCTTGAAGATTGTGAAAGGCTTCGCTGAAGCAGCATGCGGTGATCTGAAGCCGGATGATAAGGTGCAGTTCATACGGTTCGGCTTCTGCCGCATCGACTCACCTGGACTAGCGATCCTGACTCACAGATAGATGAATGAAGACGGCTAAACAACTAGGTGGGATGAGGTTTTCGTGGTGAAGCGGCTCTTATCTCAAGCTGACGAGGTTAGGCGACGAATACTCGGTAAGAGTTGGCTAGATGGTTTCGTAACTCCTGATTACGAGGAGTATGGTATCTCTAACATCCCGGCGACGCTCTCCAAAATTTTCAACGTTGCTCCTGAGCATGGTCACCCTCTCTCCGCTGAGACCGTGAAGCCGCTTTACGAGGGTGGACGGCGAGTAATACTGCTTCTAATCGACTCGCTCGGCTACCATGTTCTCCTGAAGATGTTGGGTGCAAAAGACTCTGCTCTCCGCAGGTTGCCGAGTGAATCACTTCTTCTTCCATTAACCTCTACCTTTCCCTCCACGACACCTACTGCGCTGACCTCGTTGAACACAGGGTTAACTCCTCAGCAGCACGCGATAGCCGGCTACTCGCTCTACCTGAAGCAGTTCGGCTTAGTGGCTAACATGGTTAACTTCAGCCCGGCCGTGGAAAACCGGCGTGACATGCTGCTGGATCTCGGTTTGGATCCGGCTAGATTCATGAGTGGACGGACAATCTATGAAGCGCTTACTGATGCGGGGTATCCATCACGCGTCGTTACCCGCTGGTTCTTCCGTAACACCGCGTTCACCAGCATCGTCCACCGGGGCGCAAAGATTGAGCCTTACGTCGATACTCCAGATATGTTCATTACTTTGAGGCGGTTTCTTGAAGCGAAGCCCGGTGAGGAGCAGTACATCTTCGCGTACTGGGATACTCTTGACGTCGCTTCACATGTTTACGGCCCGTTCTCTGAAGAAGCTGAGGCGGAGATGCGTAGCCTCCTATACTCAATGAAGACTGAGCTCCTAGACCGTTTAAGCCACGCAGCGGCCAAAGATACGCTTCTGCTGATTACCAGCGATCACGGTGGTCATACTCTGCTTGAGGATCAGACAATCAGAGCTTCCGATCAACCTGAGCTACTCAAGCATCTCCAGATCCCGCCCACCGGCACCTCGCGGGCACCCTACCTGTATCCAAAGGCCGGCCACATGGATTCTGTTCGTAGCTACTTCACCGATACTTTCGGCGACAGCTTCACTCTTCTTGAATCTGAGGAGGGGTTGAAGCGAGGGCTGTTTGGGCTCGGAGAGGTTGCTGAGGACCTGCGGGATAGGATCGGTGACTTAATCGCCTTCCCGCGTGAAGGCTACTCTCTCTTCTACTCGTATAAGCAGCATAAGGAAGAGACGCTGCTGAAAGGTGGGCATGGCGGTCTCTCTGAAGATGAGATGCTGGTTCCTCTGCTGGCTGTTCAGTTGAAGCACGCTGTGTAGCTGCGCCTATGCGGCTGACTCTCAGCCTGTGTGGATGTATTTCTGTTGGCACAATGGTCTCCGTGGCGCATAACGGCTCTGTAACGATCTGTTTCAGTACATTTTCCGGAAGCATTTGAGGCTTGAAGCCTTTAAAATAATATCAAAAAATTATTCACATCAATGTGAATATTTATAACTATATAGACATAATAGGTAAGGTTTATATTATATGTCCAGTCCATCAATCTGAAAATAATGTTACCAACCAAATCAAAGGTAACTATACTGTCATTACTCGTAATACTGTCGTTCAGTACAATCGTCCCCGCGCTAGCATACGCAGCGCCTCTTGCCAACAACGGCAAAGACTGGGAGTACGTGAACGGTAACAGTTGGGGCTGGAACTATAGCCCTCAGACACAGATCACAAAGGACAACGTGAAGAATCTAGAGGTGAAATGGGTCTTCCCTGTTGGGAGCAAGACACTTGCACCAGCAGCACTACAAACACTGGCTCTGACTGAAGGTGCACAAACACCTCCGATCGTTAAGAGCGGCGTAGTATACATCACAACCAACTTCCTCAAGACATACGCAATCGATGCGAAGTCCGGTAAGCAGGTCTGGACATACGACTACACATTTGATCCTAAAGCAACTGAAAGCAGACTACCATGGACATTCGGTATGCTCGGCTCACACCTGCACGGCTTCAGATACTGGGAAGGTGGAAACGCCCTTCTGCTCAACGGAATGGCATGTGACGTCTACGCTATAGACGCCAAGACCGGCAAAGAATCATTCCGCATCGAAGATCTCTGCAAAGATGTCCCAGGCAACTTATACAAGTACAGACCAACACCAACAGACACATCCTCAATCGGAACATACGAGAAGGGTAAGATGCTCATCACAGTCGTACCTGGTATGATGCACTCTACAACTTGGTACGGAGACGCACGCCACGTCACCTTGGGCATCAACACGGATACCAAGCAGATAGTCTGGAGAATCTTCAGCTACCCACCTCAAGACGTTCCCACCAAGGATTGGGCAACACAAGAATGTGATATTGGATACTTCCAAACCTACACATGCAAAGAAGTAGCTGAGAAGAACCCGAAGGGGCTCGAATGGGACTGGGCTCAGCCCGGTGAAAAACCAAGCCCATACGGCGGAGTCACAGCTAACTGGGGTCAACAAATAGTTGACGAGGAGACTGGTATCCTTTACACAAACACAGGTAACCAAGGACCATACACGAACGTCTCCACGACTCCTGGCCCAAGACTCTACGGTTCAACCATCATGGCTATTGACCTGAACGCAGGCAAGCGCATATGGTGGATGCAGCCATTCCCGCATGATCCTTACGACTATGACTGCAACTGGAACGGAATACTTGCGGACGTCAAAGGACTAGGCAAGGTCTACATGAAGGGATGCAAGGAAGGTATTCTTAACGTCCTTGACGCCGAGACCGGTAAGCCTCTGCAGAGAATAGACGTAATCCAAGATCAGATCAACTTGGGACAAATCACCTCAGCAGCTCTCAAGGAGCCCTATCAAGGCGGTGTCAGATACCACCTTACAGATCCACTCAGCGAATATGACTTGAGGGAATGGGGATGGCCTGACAACGGAAAGTACGCTCCTTCACCAACAATACTCTATCCATCATACCTCAACGGAATCTTCGCCACAGACCTGTCATACGACCCTGACTCACAAGCAGTAATCCACTATGCAAACGCAATAATGACCTCATACAGATCACTTCCTGTCACACCAAACGGTAACGACATGGGCGGAGGACAAGCTGTCAATCCACTTGCCAACGCCACAATCATCGCCAGAGACGCAGCAACCGGCAAGATCAACTGGACCTACTTCTACAAGACCAGTGCACAGCGCTCAGCTCTAGTGGTATCTGGAGGAATGGTGTTCACCGGCTTCACTGACGGAACAGTAAAGTTCCTCGACAAGGACAAGGGAACACTGCTCAACACAATTAACTTGGGTACAGCCGTAGTGGTAGCTCCAACAATAGGTGCAGACGCTGACGGCAACCAGAAGATCTTCCTCATCGCAGGCTCAACTAGCATAGTTGGCGCATACGGTGGAGCAGGCTTCAACAGCATAGGCCCAGAAGTACCAGGTACTCTGGTAGCAATAGGTCTAGATGATAAGGCGGCCGCAGCATCAACAAGCACAGTCACTACCGCAACAACCTCAACAGTCACAAGCATAAGCACCGCAGTAAGCACCGTTGAAGTTTCATCAGGACTACCCGCAGAAGTCACATACGCTGCAATCGGTGTAGCTGTAATAGCTATAGCTGCAGCAGCAGTACTAGTAATGCGAAAGAAGTAGTAGACGATCTCCTTAGGAGATCGCCTCTCCTTATTTTTTATTTGAAACAAGTTTAGCGTTAGCTGTTAGGCTCGCCTAAGATAACCTGCTCCGGGTTCGAAAAAGGTTTAATTACTTCGGATTTACGGAACCTCGAAGGGCGATAGTTAGATGAACCCACAGATAATAGAAGCCCACAATCATGTAGGGGCTGTTGTTTAATGGCAAAACCATATTTCGTGAAGTTTGAAACGCCGAAGGAGTTAGCTGAGGCTGGCTACGAAGCTCTTAGACAGGCTCGCCAAACCGGTAAAATCCGGAAAGGCACTAATGAGACCACTAAGGCTATTGAGCGGAGTCAGGCGAAGCTCGTTATCATAGCTGAGGATGTTGAGCCTCCAGAGGTGGTGGCGCATCTTCCTTTGCTCTGTGATGAACGGAAGGTTCCGTACATCTTTGTTCCCACCAAGGCTCAGATGGGCCCTGCGTTAGGAATTGATGTTGGAACGGCGGCAGCCTGTATAGTCGAGCCGGGTGAGGCGCAGGGACTGGTCGATCAGATCGTCAACGCCTTGCAGAAACTCAAGTCTTAGGCTCGTTAGGAGAGGTGATTTCTGGAGATGGCTGAGGAGGTCACGACTCCCGCCGAGGTTATTCAGATCGTTGGGAGAACCGGCGTAGCAGGCGAGATTACTCAGGTTAGAGTAAAACTCCTTGAAGGCGCTGATAAAGGCCGTATCCTGACTAGAAACGTAAAGGGACCTATTCAGCTCGGCGATACCCTTATGTTAAGGGAGACTGAGCGAGAGGCTCGGAAGATCAAGTAGGACGCAAAAGGAAGGTGTGTGACCAGCAATGCTCAGTGTAAAGAAATGTTTCTTCTGCGGCGGCGACATCATCCCCGCCCGAGGGCAAGCCTACATCCGGAACGACGGTGCAGTCCTAAACTTCTGCTCCTCGAAATGCCGGAAAAACGCGCTTAAGCTAAAACGAGACCCAAGAAAATACAAGTGGACCGAGAAGTACCAATCACAAGGCAAACGGTAGATACGTAGATGGTTGAGCAGACACTCATCGTCATCAAGCCTGATGGAGTGCAGCGAAAGATCGTTGGGGCAGTACTCTCGCGCTTCGAGAACCGCGGCTTCACCATCCAAAAGATGAAAATGCTCACCTTCACAACTGCACAGGCTGAAAACTTCTACAGTCCCCACAAAGAGAAACCCTTCTTCCCAGGCCTAGTCAAATTCATCACCTCAGGCCCAGTCGTCGCAGTAGTTCTAGAAGGAAGAACCGGCGTGGACGCTGTAAGCGTGGTACGATCAATGATCGGCGCAACAAAATCCTACGAAGCCGCCGCAGGCACCATCAGAGGAGACTTCTCACTCGGCCTCGAAGACAACGTTATCCACGCATCAGACTCCGCTGAAAACTTCAAGCGAGAATCAAAAATCGTATTCTAAACTTTCAGCAGTAGTGCAGAGAAAATATCTAAAAGTCGTTTCTGCCGATAACTAGGCACAGTTAGCGGAGTTATTTTCAGCTAAAGGTTTAATCCATATCTTTGGGTACCTTGCTTGTATCACTACCTCTTCAAGGAGCAAAGTTAGGTGCAGTAAGTATGAGCGAGGAGATTAGGCAGCCGGTTGTAGTCGTGCTGGGTCATGTTGACTCAGGAAAGACTTCTCTCTTAGACAAGATTCGGGGTACGGCGGTTCAGGCTCATGAGGCTGGTGGTATTACGCAACATATTGGGGCTAGTTTCTTTCCTCCTGAGACTTTGAAGGATATTTGTGGCCCGTTGCTAAAGCAGCTCGGAGGCGCGATCGCGGTTCCCGGTCTGCTGGTTATCGATACGCCGGGGCACGAGGTGTTCACTAACCTGAGGAGCCGCGGCGGCTCGGCTGCTGATATCTCTATTGTGGTGGTGGATTCGTCGAAGGGCTTCGAGATCCAGACTAATGAGAGCATTGACATCTTGAAGAGCCGGAAGGTGCCTTTCGTTATTGCGCTCAACAAGATTGACATGATTACTGGGTGGCGGCGGGGTCCGAACATGTTTCTCAGCAACTCGCTGAAGATACAGTCTAAACCGGTTCAGGATGAGGTGGATAACCGCGTCTACAACGTGATGGGCTCGCTGTCCCGGCTCGGCTTCGGGTCAGAGGTTTTCTACCGTGTCACGGACTTTACTAAGGAGGTTGCTATTGTCCCGGTTAGCGCAAGAACCGGTGAGGGCATCCCGGAGCTAATTATGGTTCTGGTCGGGTTGGCTCAGCAGTATCTGCGTAAGCGTCTCGTCGTTACTGGAGATCGCCCCAAAGGGATTGTGCTGGAGATTAAGGATGAGCCGGGTCTTGGCACCACCGCGAATGTGATTCTGCTTGACGGTGTCCTGAAAACCGGGGATCACATCGTAGTCGGTAAGCGTGATGAGGCTATTGTTACGCATGTGAGAGCAATATTCATGCCTAAGCCGCTTGACGAGATACGTGATCCTCGAGACCGCTTCACCTCAGTTGAGAAGGTCGGCGCATCAGCCGGTCTCAAGCTTCTCACTCCGGATTTGGAGGGCACCTTAGCGGGCTCCCCGCTCATAGGTCTCCTGCCCAACGACAATGTTGACGAGGTCAAGAAGACTGTGTATGAAGAGGTTAGCCGCGCCTTCATCAAGGCGGATCAAACAGGAATAGTGTTAAGGTCAGATACGCTCGGCTCTCTTGAAGCGCTTGTCGAGATGCTGAGGCGGCGCAGCGTGTTAATCCGAACTGCGGATATCGGGCCGGTGACGAGACGCGATGTTGTTGAGGCTGAGATGGTTGCTGAGAAGGATAGGTATCACGGTGTAATTCTCGCCTTTAACGTTAAGGTTCTCCCAGATGCGCAGGAGGAGATTGAGCGGCGGAACATCCGGGTCTTCTCCAACCCAGTGATCTACAGCTTAATCGGCGACTATCTTCAATGGGTTGAAGATGAGCGGGATGCTATTGAGCGGCGCGAGTTCAGCTCAATAACACCTCCCTGCAGCTTCCGCATATTGAAAGGCTACGTCTTCAGGCGAAGCGACCCGGCTGTCGTCGGCGTCGAAATCTTGAAGGGCCGGTTGAAACAGAAATCCGACGTGATGGATGAGGAAGGAAAGACCGTTGGGACTATCAGGCAGATTCAGGAGGAGAGCAAAACCATTGACGAGGCCACTATCGGCACTCAGGTCGCGGTTTCCATAGATGGGCCGATGGTCGGCAGACAGATCAATGAAGGCGACCGGCTTCTCACAGTTCCTAGGAGTGAGGAAGTGAAGCTTCTCCTCGGGAAGTTCGCTTCCCGGTTGTTGCCGGATGAGGCTGAAGTGCTGAACGAGATTGTGGAGATTAGGCGGAAGAAGAATCCGCTCTACAGTTTCTGAGCGGCAGTAAGCCTCTTCGCAGCCTCGATCGTGTTCTTCAGAAGCATTGCTCTTGTCATTATGCCTGTGGCTCCAGTGTTAGGCGTAATGTATCCAGCCTTCTCTTTAACGTCCTCGAAGTCCACGTCAAACACGAGTTTCCCTGTAGCGGGATCTCTTCGGACACCGATGCTGACCACCGCTACGCCCTCCTTCACCATGTCGCTGGTTAGTCTGAACGAGTCCTTCTGATAGAGCTCAGGCGGTCTACCTGATGCGGCCACGATGATATCCGCCTCTTTCAGTCTCTTGTACAGATCTTTCGTGTGTCTGTGGGTGCAGGTGGCTGTTGCGTCTCGGTCTTGAAGCAGCTTTCTTAGAGGTTCACCTACGAGGGCGCTTCTGCCCACAATGACCGCGTTTTGTCCAGCAAGGGGGACATTGAAGTGTTCGAGGATTTTCATTGCTCCTTTCGGTGTGCAGGGTAGGAGGCTCTCCTCAAACATATATTCGCCAAGTAGGAGTTTTCCTAGGTTGTATGGTGTGAGGCCGTCTGCGTCCTTCTTAGGTGAAAGGGTCTCAAACACCTTTTCCCGGTTGACAAAGTCCGGGAAGGGAAGCTGGATGAGGATGCCGTGGATGTCCGGATCGTTGTTCAGGTTCCTGAGCAGGTTGAGAACCTCCTTCTCTCTGGTTTCAGGAGGATAATCGAACATCTTGTAGACTCTTGATACAAATCCGACTTTGCCGCAATCCTTCTCCTTTAATGACACATAGGTCTGTGAGACAGGGTCGTCTCCGACGAGAAGCGCTGCGAGACCGGGTGTAACACCACGATTCTCCTGAAGCATCTTAACGTCCTGCCTAATCCCGTTCAGAACCTGTTCAAAAAGCTCACGTGCATCCATCGCAACAGTCAACTAACAACAAGCCTCCAGCTTCTTTACCGCCACTTAGAGGCACATCTTCTACATTAAAAATATCGCTCAGAAACAAGAAGAAGAACAGAAAAACTGGTTCCAAAGATAACACAGGCTTATCTCACTCGGCGAGGCTAAACCATCCAGAGAAAGAAGTTGCGCGCCGATATTGCTGTCCGGGGAATAGTTCAGGGAGTCGGTTTCCGACCGTTTGTTTACCGGTGCGCAGTTGAGAAGGGGTTGAAGGGGTATGTCCGCAACCTAGGCGACGCCACGGTCAACATCACTATCGACGGGGAGAAAGACATTATCCAAAGGTTCATAGAAGATCTTCAGGAGAAAAAGCCGCCGCTCGCCAGAATTCACGAATTAACAGTTCGCTATGACGGTGGTAGTGAAGTCCAGTTTGAGGGCTTCAGGATTCTCGACAGCGTAATGGAGGGGGAGGCATCCGGCTCCGTAATTCCTGCTGATGTCGCTATCTGTGATGAGTGCCTTAGGGAGATGAAGGATCCTCGCAATCGGCGGTTCAACTACTTCTTCAACACCTGCACCGACTGCGGCCCAAGGTACACCACTGTTCTCGAAACTCCTTACGACCGGGTGGACACGACTATGAAGCAGTTTCAAATGTGTAAACGCTGTGAAAACGAATACAGCGACCCGTTGGACAGGCGGTTCCACGCACAGACAATCGCCTGCCCAGACTGCGGCCCAAAGATCCAGTTAACCACCGCGAAAGGCGAGCCTGTAGATTGCAGAAACCCGATACAGGAGGCCGGTAGACTTCTGAGCGAGGGCTACATTGTCGCAGTGAAGGGGAACGGCGGATTTCACTTGGCAGGCGCCACCACCTTTTCTGAACCCGTGAATCGGCTGAGACAGGCTAAGCACAGGTCGCAGAAGCCGTTCGCAGTTATGGCTCAAAACATTCAGGCAGTGCGCAGCTTCGCCCAAGTATCTGATGTTGAATCTGAGCTGCTTACATCCTACCGGGGGCCTATTGTGCTGCTTCAGAAGAGCGCCGGTTATTACTTGGCTGAGGAGATTGCGCCCAGCTTGAACAGTATTGGGGTGATGCTTCCTTACAGCGGTCTACATGTGCTCCTACTTGACAGCGTTGGTGCGGAGCCCGCGTTGATAATGACTAGCGGTAACTCTTCCGGTGAACCGATAGTCAAGGATGAGGAGGAGGCTCGGAAGCATCTAGGTTCATACGCTGACTATTTTCTTGTTCATAATCGGGAGGTTGTTCAGCGGTGTGATGATTCTGTGGTGAAGATTGTGGATGGTCAGCAGAGCCTCCTTGTTCGTCGATCTAGAGGTTATGCTCCTGAGCCTCTTCAGATTAATCTCAGCCTTGCGGGTCGCGGTCAGGGCTGTGTTCTAGGGTTGGGTGGCGATTTGAATGTGACCGTCTGTTCTCTTCTGGGTGAGCGAGCTTTTTTGTCTCAGCATATCGGTGATATTGAGTCTGTTGAGATGCTTAGTTTCCTCAGGGAGGCTGTGGGGCATCTTGTGAGGCTGACTAAAAGCCCGGTTCAGATGACTGCTCACGATATGCATCCTGGGTTTCAAACCACAAGGCTAGCCGGGGAAATTGAGGAGGTGTTCGGTTGGCATGCGACTCCTGTTCAGCATCATTATGCGCACGCGGCGTCTGTAATGGGTGAGCATGGGCTGCGTGAGATGGTCGGCATTGTATGCGACGGGGTAGGATACGGTTTGGACGGGGGCATATGGGGTGGAGAGGTTCTTGAATGCTCTGGAGGCGGTTTCGTGCGCAGCGGGCATCTTCAGACGCATCCTATGGTTGGTGGAGATCTTGCTTCAAAGTACCCGTTGCGGATGGTTGCAGGCATTTTGTCAGGGATGGGTGAGATGGAGGAGTGGCTCCGCTCGAAGAAGAAGATGTTTCCTCACGGTGAGGAGGAGGTCGAGCTTGTGCTGACCCAGCTGAAGCGAGAAAGATATGTTGAGACTTCTAGCTGCGGTAGAGTCTTGGACGCGGTGTCGGCGCTGCTGGATGTGTGCTGTGTGAGAACGTATGAGGGTGAGCCTGCGATGAAGCTGGAGGCATTAGCGGTCTCAGGTGAAGACGTTCTTCACTTAACGCCGAATCTTGACGGAGGCATTCTGAATACAAAGTGTTTGTTGGAGACGGTTTTTGACGAGATGCAACGAGCTGCTAAGGCGGATCTGGCCTGTTCAGCTCAGTTGTATTTGGCTAGAGGACTAGCTGCTCTTGCCGTGGAGACCGCTCAGAAGCTTGGCTGCAAGACTATTGGTTTTTCGGGTGGTGTAGCATACAACGGGCAGATCACCTCTACGATTAGACGCACAGTTGAGCGGTCTGGGCTTAGGTTTGTGGCTAATGCTCAGGTTCCGCCGGGTGACGGCGGGCTTTCTTTTGGGCAGGCTGTGGCGGCTGTTTTGGCGGCCTGAGGCTAGGGATAGGCTTTGGGGAAACATGTTGTGGTTATTGGGGTCGGGAATATTCTGCTTAGGGATGACGGTATAGGGGTTCATGTTGTGCGGGCGTTGGAGGATGAGGTTGCTACTAGTGATGGTGAATGGGTGTCTGTTTACGAGTGTGGTACTTTGGGTCTGCAGATTTTGGATTACTTGGATGGCTCGGATTGCGCGGTGATTGTGGATGCGGTTAGGTCGGGTAAGTCGCCGGGTGTTGTTTCGAGGTTCCTTATCGATCAGTCTAAGCTGGAGGATACTGAGGAGTTGCAGAGTATGCATCAGGTCGGTGTGTTGGCTACGTTGAGCTTGGGTAGGGGAATGGTGCGTTTGCCTGATCGGATTGTTGTTGTGGGGGTTGAGCCGAAGGATGTTTCTTTGGGTCTGGATCTTTCTGATGAGGTTAAGGGGTCTGTTCAGGCTGCTGTGAGGATGGTTTTGGATGAAATAGGGTTCGCACAATAAGGCGGCAAATAATTACCGAAACGATTTTCAAATAAAATCAGTATATTAATGCACATTTATATATTGGGTAGGACATATATTATAATTGTTGACAAGAAGGCGTGATTTCCTAAAATTATGTACAATGTTGGGTGTAGGAACAGTACTAAACCTCTACAACGGTGAAATCAGCCAGGTCCTTGGTCAAGCAGCCCAAAAGAAGCACGTTATCTGGCTTCAAGGCGGATCAGACTCAGGCTGCACCATTTCAATACTTCAAGCGGCTCATCCAGATCTGATAGACGCGGTCATAGACTTCAAGCTGGCCGCAGATTACTGGACAACCGTTATGACTCCAGAGGAAGATCCGCGCTACGATTTCGGGTGGTGGAGCGCAGGATACCGATCCGAAGACACATCAAATGTTCCGTTGATTAACGCTGTTTTCGGGAACGCTCCTGTCGACGCTCTCATCGTCGAAGGAACAGTCCAGACGGGCACACCGAAAGGGGGTGCGCCAGGCGAATACTGCGTTCTAGCTGAGCATGAGGGTCGACCGGTAACAATGTGGGAGGCCGCTCAGAAACTGTACCAGAAAGCAGCTTACACTGTTGCGTATGGTCAATGCTCCGCCTTTGGTAATATCCCATCCGCAAAAGGTAATCTCACGGGATCGATGTCGCTAGTTAACTCGCTGAAGACAGCGAACGTGTATGACTCTAAGAAACCGGTCATCAGCATCGCAGGTTGCCCCGGCCACCCGGACTGGATGCTTCTAACGCTCGCCTCGGTGCTGCAGGGCTTCAACCCAGATCTCGACGAACTGGGTCGCCCAAGAGCTTTCTTCAACCAGTTTATCCATGATGGATGTCCGAGACGCGGATATTACGACAAAGGCGAGTTCGCTGTAAACTACGACGATCCCCAATGCCTCTGGAAGCTCGGTTGCCGAGGTCCTATTACTGTCTCGCACTGCGCCATAACACGTTGGAATAATGGGGTAGGGTTCTGCACCCAGCAGGGGCCTATGTGCTGGGGATGCATGCATCCCAACTTCCCAGATTCACCTGCTGGAGGAGACCCGACACAACCAGTACCAGGCTCCTTCTTCAACGAGATTGAAGCAGCTCCTTCGCTCCTAGGAATAAACGTGAACACCGCTGCCCTAGCGTTGGCTGGTGGCGCCGCTATCGGTATCGCTGCACATGCCGTGAGGCGAAAAGGAGGTCGACCTCCGCCTGAGGAGCATGATGTGGTGGAGGTTGAGCGCGAATGAGCGCCAAAATCGTAATCGATCCGGTTACGCGTATCGAGGGGCACATGAAGATTGAGCTTGAAGTCGAAGGTAACAGCGTAAAAACCGCGAAGAACACCGCTACAATGTACCGTGGCTTCGAGAACATTGTTCAAGGAAGGGATCCTCGTGACTGCGCCCCTATTCTCTCAGCCATCTGCGGAGTCTGCCATACTGATCATCATCTAAACTCGGTGCGCGCAGTGGAGAACGCGTCTGGTGCATTACAGTATATTGATGGGTACGTTAATGATAAAACGGATCTTCCTCTGAACGCGGCTCTGAACCGGAACATCGTACAGGCTGCGAACACGCTTTACTCGCACGCCGCTCACATTTTTGTTCTAGCTGGGCCCGACTTCAAGCTGTATGGTTTGCTTGATGCTCTGAGCAAGTCACTGGTCGTAAACAACTATGCTGATCTTCTGAAGCGAGTAATTATTCCAGCTCAGCAGTTTATGCATCAGACCATCACTCTTCTAGGCGGCAAGACCCCCCATCAGAGAGGAGCTATCCCTGGAGGAACCCCAGTTAGACCGGATATAGCCGTAATAGCTAGGACACTGGAGCGTTTTCGTGAGCTAAGAAAAATTACTGATATTGCTGCTCCTGTTATCTGGAACTTTGTCACTTCACGGGCTCTGGTTCTAGCCAGCCTAGGCGCTGGAACCGGCAACTTCCTCTCACTAGGGATGCAGCCTGACCCAACCACCAGCAGCGGCACCTCAAAGATGCCGTACGTCTTCAGTCGCGGCGTAATCCTGAACAGCTCACCGCAGAAACTCGGAGCCATAGAACCCTTCGATCCGCGCAACATTACTGAGAATGTTGACAAATCATGGTATGATCAGGCCGGCACCCAGTCTGTGTTCGATGAGGCTCCACCGAAGCCGGACATGAGCAAGTCTGGAGCATATACTTGGGCAAAGTCACCGCTATATAAAGGACAGTCGTGCGAAGTTGGGCCGCTGTCAAGAGTTCTAGCTGCAGGTATCTATCAGAAGCTAGGTGAGGTCATACACGGCATTGTTCCTGAAGTACCCGGTTTGCCGTTAAATCCTATGGGCTCCGTCTTCGACAGAACCGTTGCTCGAGCGCTTGAGCTGGTGGCGCTAACCGGGTCAGACAATACAACTAAGAATCTGGAGGTGTTAGGTACGCCTCTCAACCTCTCACTTGTAGATGTGTTGACTGCACTTGGCCTTAAAACTGAAAAGTACAATGGGTTAGCTGAGAAGTGGATTCTGAGCCTAGATCCGGGAGCGCCTGCGTACGCAAAGATCAATGTTCCTTCCGACGGTGAGGGCGTCGGGCTGTGGGAGGCTCCTAGAGGCTCTCTGTTCCACTGGATCCGCATTAAAGGCGCGAAAACAGACAATTATCAGGTCGTTGCACCTACAACCTGGAACGTTCATCCTGACGGGCCTCTTGAGAAGGCGCTTGTAGGTACTCCTATCGACAAGGACGCTAAGGATCCTGCTCTAGGAAACATGTATCTCAGAAAAGTCGCGTGGGTGGTGAGATCCTTCGACCTCTGCCTAGCATGCACGGTTCACGCGATAGATGCGAATGGAAGCGAGGCTGTCTTGGAGTTCCCTTAACAGTGGAGGACTCGTCAAAATGAGTAAACGAAGAAGAGTAGTGCGCGCGAAAAGAACCACTGCCGCAACATCCCATGAGGATTACGTTGTAGTTGAAAGGCACCCTCCGTTCTTCAGGTTCTGGCACTGGACAACCTTCATCATAGGCATCTTCATCATTCTTACCGGCCTAGAGATCTACGCGGGCGCACCTTACTGGAATATCTTAGGCAGCTACCATGATGCTAGAGCGCTGCATCTTCTCTTATCGCTCTTCATCGGCTTCTGGGCTCTTCCAGTCCTACTGTACTACTTGGCCGCCATCGGGGATCTTCGAAACATTCTCCTCGGAAGAGGTGATATGAAGTGGCAGATGGATAATGTGAAGAATTTCGTCGGTCGCAGCCCAACTTATCCTGAACACTCCACCTACGATGTGCACGCTCATAGATGGTATCGGAAGTATAATCCTGGGCAGAAAATACTCTTCCTAGGCGACATTATCGCGCTGATAGTGGTTGGTCTAACCGGGCTCGCGATGTATTCGCCCACCGCCTTTGCACCGGTAATAACCATCTTCGACTGGCTCACGCTTGGCGGCATGGCTGGAGTAAGAGCGATCCACTACCTGCTGCTCTACTACTTCGTAGTCACAACTATTGTTCACGCGTATCTAGGAATGGTTCCGGCTAACTGGCCAGTTCTGAAATCGATGGTCAGAGGAAAAGCTCGGTTCAGGGTTCACCGCAGTCGAAGTAAGTAGTAGTTGGATAGGTATGTGTCTCGCAATTCCCGGCAGAGTCGTTGAACTGGCGCAGGATCATGCCAAAGTTGATTTCGGAGCAGGCACATCGAGACAGGTGAACGTATCTCTAGTTGATGTCGAAGTAGGCCAATACGTGATAGTTCACGCTGGCTTCGCTATCCAAGTGCTGGATCAGGCTGATGCTGAGCGGTCGATGAATCTCTGGCAAGACATCTTGGGCTTGGAAAAGGAGAAGGAGGCAAAACAGGAAGCATGAGTGAGCGGAGAAGGAAGATAGTTGAGGCTGAGCCGACCGAGATATACGATGTTGAGCTGGAGGAGGATCTGCTTCAGGCCAACCGCGACTTGGCTGAGGAGAACCGGCGGCTCCTAGCAAGGTGCGGTGTAGAGGCGATCGACATTATGGGCTGCATCGGCTCCGGAAAAACCACTTTAATTCATCAACTGGTCGGCCAGCTTAAAGGTAGACGGCGCATAGCGGTCTTCAAAGGCGATCTCACCACTACTATTGACACTGACATCATTGCTAGGCACGGCGTTGAGACCGTCCAGATAAACACGGGAAAGGAGTGTCACTTAGACGCCAATCTTGTTAGAAAGGCGCTTGCGAAAATCGATCTAGGCAGCATAGATCTTCTACTTATCGAGAATGTTGGTAACTTGATCTGCCCTGCGGATTTTCAGCTTGGGGCTGAGAAACGGCTGGTCGTGATCAGCGTGACTGAAGGCCCCTACATGGTGGTGAAGCATTCACGTATCTTCATGGATGCCGATACCGTTGTGATCAACAAGCTGGATTTGGCTGAGGCGATGAAGGTTGATGCCGATCGTCTTGAAGAGGATGTTAAGCATGTGAACAGTAACGCCACGGTAGTGAAGGCCATTTGCAGGGACGGAGTCGGGATCAACACGGTCATTGAATCACTAGGTGTCTAAGTAAGAGGTAGTGTAAGGATGCATGAGTATGCGACGGCTCGTCTGCTTGTTGAGACTGTTCTTCGAGAGGCTGCGCGGCGAAGCACTAAATCCGTAACTGAAGTCCATCTGGTCATCGGTAATCTGACCTTTCTCTCGACTGAACAGCTGCAAAGTTCCTACGACCTTATTGCAAAAGGCACTCCTGTTGAAGGTTCACGTCTCATCGTCAAAGAGAATGAGGGTGTTGTGGAGTGCGATGGATGCGGCTACCGTGGCCCACTCAACACGTTTAGTGATGCGTCTTTTCTCTTCATCATTCCAAGCCTCTGCTGCCCTCGGTGCGGCAACACTGCGAAAATAGTTGCTGGGCGAGAATGCATGGTGACGAAAATCAGGATGGAGGTTTAGTAGAAGTGTTCAGGTTCAGAGATAAAGCGACAACCCAGAAAATAGTGAGCAAGCTGAAGGAAATGCGGCTAGATATCCGGGTCATGCATGTCTGTGGAACCCAGCAGGACACCATTGTGAGACATGGGCTTGACATCCTCCTGAAGGAGTGCGGCGTCGAGATGCGGCAGGGGCCAGGCTGCCCTATCTGTATCACTCCTCCTGAAGAGTTCGAAGAAGGGGTGCTACTTGCTAGGCAGGGTGCCACGGTCGCTGTTTACGGTGATGCTTTGAAGGTGCGCGGAGTAACCGGTTCTCTGGCTGATGCTCGAACTGAAGGATATGATGTGCGTATCGTGTACAGTATTGAGGACGCTGTTAAGATGGCTGAGCGGGTCAGTAACCCGGTGGTGTTTATGGCTTTAGGCTTCGAGACTACTGCACCTAGCACCGCGTCTATGTTGCTGCGAGGGTTGCCTGAGAACCTTCTGATTTTGGATTGCCACCGGTATGTTCCACCTGCGCTTCACGCGTTGCTTGAGATGGGTGAAGTGGATCTGGATGGGTTGATTGAGCCTGGGCACGTTTCCACTATAATTGGGGTGAAGCCTTATGAGGAGATTCTGAGAAGATACGGGGTTCCGCAGATAGTGGCGGGTTTTGAGCCGGTTGACATGTTGATGGCTGTCTATCTTCTTGCGCGTCAAATCCAGAGGGGTGAAGCGCGTGTTGAGAATGAGTACAGCCGCACCGTAAAGTATGACGGGAACCTGAAGGCTATTGAAATGATGGATAAGGTGTTTGAACCGGTTGACTCGTCTTGGCGCGGATTCGGAGTCATCCCGAAGTCAGGGATGGCGTTGAAGCAGGAGTTCCAAAGCCACGATGCGAGACAGGTCTACAAAGAGGAGTTAAAGGCCGCCGTTAAAGGTGAAGCTAAGCCTGCAGGGTGCAGATGCGACGAAATTCTAAGAGGAATAATCTACCCGCAGGAATGTCCACTCTTCGGCAGAGCGTGCACACCTGAAAATCCTGTGGGTCCCTGTATGGTTTCGGCTGAAGGCTCCTGCAACATCGAATACAAATACGGCGGACGGATACACTAGAACGGTATTCAGCAGATTCTGGGGACTGGGTCTCCAGCGGGCGGCGGTAATATGCGTCTTCCACCTACGCCTGTCTCAAGAACAACCTCTTTGAAATCCTCAGTAACCTCCCCGATGATCTCTGCTTCTCGCCCCGCCTCGGTTTCTCGAAGCCGGTTGAGACACTCTTCAGCCTTCTCCGGTACTACGCCGATAATGATTTTCCCCTCGTTCCCGATGTCAAGCGGGTCGATGCCGAGCATTTCACAGGCTGATCTAACACCTTCATGAATTGGGATGCACTCTTCCTGTAAGAGTATTCCGACACGTGATTTTTCGCTCCACTCGTTAATCGCGTTGGAAAGTCCTCCTCGGGTGGGATCTTTCATGCTGACTATTCCACCGATTTCCAGAATGCTTGCTATGACTTTGTTCAGCGGCCGGACATCTGAGGTGATGTTGCTGGCGAACCCGTAGCCTTCACGGGAGGCGAGAACTGCAACACCATGATCGCCGACGGCGCCGGAGAGAATTATCTTGTCGCCCCGCCTGAGGTTACTGTCCAGTAGCCATCGGGAGTTGAGCTCGCGGTGTCGTCTGACTTCTTGCAGGTTTTGCTCAAGTAGGCTAGTTCTCCGCCCGACTCCTGAGGTGTTGACGACGAATCGCTCAATCTTCCCTCTCTCCATAACCTTCGTGTCCCCCGTAACCACAAACACCCCAGCCTCACGACAGGTGTCAGTCATACTCTGCAGGATTCTGTCCAAATCCGAGATTTCAAGGCCCTCCTCAATGATGAAGCCTGCAGCTAACGCAAAAGGCTCTGCGCCCATCACTGCAATATCGTTAACAGTGCCTGAAATTGATAGCCTACCAATATCTCCTCCCGGGAAGAAAAGAGGCTTCACTGTGTGAGAATCCGACTTCAAAACGGTGCCGTCAACGACAGCGGCGTCATCCAGAGCCTCAAGTGGAACCTCAGCGCCGCTTCCACCAAGATACCTGACAATATGTTGCTTCACCAAGCTCTGCATAACCAAGCCACCAGCACCGTGAGAAACCGAAATCTTACTCAAACACAATCACGAGACTAACTGCAATTTACCAGAAGTAAAGCATAAGCCTTCTCATTTGACAATACTCAGTTGCAACAAACAACCGAATAGAGCGAATGAACGGCACTCTACGAGAGAGTTAAAGTTCAGAGATGCTGGAAAACGATGAGCACACCACTAGCAGAGGGAGCTAGAATCAATTACAATTTCATCAAGCCGCACTCAGCCTTAGACGGTCAAACCCCATCAGAGAAAGCTGGGTTAGACCGAGAGACATGGATGAGTCTGCTAAAGAAAAGCCTTGCCAAGTAAAGAACGCAATATATGTTAGAAGAATATGAATCTCAGTTTGGCATAATTGACTAAAATATTGCGTTGGGAACTTGATAATCGGAAGCGTAGGATTCTTCTTGCAATATCTTTATTCTTCTTAGGCGTAGGTTATCTTTTAGCGTTCTTCGGAAAACGGGAATGGATCTGCATCCCCATGAATAGTATATCTGGGTATGTATGCCAAGATAATCCGCCTTTCCTGTATGCATTCCAGAACAATATCATAGGCGCATTCATATCTGCTGTCTCGATAAGTATTCTTTACAAGCTCAAACTGGGCTTTGGAATTGGATTCACACGCGGTTTTGGCTTATTCTTACTGCTCCAAGTTGCTCTATTTGCACTATACACCGCAATTTTTTTCTCGACGTACACTTATAGCACTAGTTTATCCATAGGGGTACTATACATCCTGTTAGCCCCAACTCTAATCTATGCGTATGTAGGCTTCAAGCTCTGGACTGTAGAACCAAGGGAGATATGACACCCCCCTTGCGCGACAATCGAAGTGATTCAAACAACGATAATCGCACAAGGAGAGGTGTACCTGTCCGAAGAGGACAGGCAGATATTAAGGAATGAGCCGCCATACGTCAGGAAGA
>JACPRH010000045.1 GCA_016190055.1 Nitrososphaerota archaeon
GTATCGCACGATATTGAGTTCATCTGGCCTCTTCAGCCGCGAACGGTCGTGATGGCCGGCGGGCGAATCTTGGCTGACGGGCCTGCTAAAGAGATCTTTCGTGACGACGCTGTTCTGGAGAAGGCTAGGTTGTTGAAGCCGCAGCTGCTGGATCTCTCTCAGCGGCTGGGGATAGAGGCTGGCGCCTTCTCCGATGTTTATGAGGCGAAGCGCTGGTTGACGCATCGTTTAGGGAGGGCTTAGGTGGATGCAGTGGATAGCGCAGGGCTTCATCTTCAGACGTGTTTCATCCCCGTTCCACCGGCTTGACCCCCGCGTTAAGCTCCTCATCTCAATTGAGCTGTTTGCACTGGCCCTCCTAGTTTCTTCACCGGTTCAAGTCGTCATCGCAGTAGCCGGGGTTTTCACTCTGGCCGGCGTAGCCAAGATTTTGCGGCGGATGAGCCGGAGTCTTACGTATACGTTGATTTTCGCGGTGATGATATTCGTTATCAACCTAGTTGTAGGTTACCCGCTCATTGAGTCAATTGTTATAGCTACGAGGTTCATCGCTATTGTGGGCGCTACCTCCGTGTTCTTCCTCACCACGCCTCCGGATGAGCTTGAGCTGGTGATGCGGTGGTTTCGTATTCCAAGAGACATTGTATTCGCCTTCGTCACCGCAGTTAGGTTTGTCCCTGTGTTGATGCTTGACGCTCTCCAAATTATGGATGCTCAAAAGTCACGAGGTCTTGAGCTGCAGAAAGGGAACATCATCTCTAGGCTGAGACGGTTCATTCCCATCCTTATCCCACTGGTCGTGGATGCGGTGATTAGGAGCGGTGAACTCGCTGAGGCGATGGAGTCAAGAGCCTACGGCGCAGTTAAGAAGCCTACCAGCCTCTACATACTGTCAATGAGATCAGCAGATACTGTGGTTGCAGCCTCAAGTGTCCTACTGACAGGTTTAGCTGCTTACCTCTTCCTAACCCTGCTTTAACAGCCACGCTGACCATCTCATTAAACCGATTTTTTCTGCGTTTCCCGGCGTCGGCTGGTTGCGTTTCAGTAGTTGTTTATTCTTTGAGGACTTCGTCTCGTTCGTGTGTTTTGGCGATTATGCCGCCTCCGATTCCTCTGTGGGATCCTATGGCTGAGAGCAGTGTTTCTTGGAATAGGTAGCTGTAAAACTCGAATTCGCCTCCTCCGTAGAATGAGGGGCGTTCGTTGAGCTGTGCTTCGAGGTAGCTCCATCCTTTTCTCTTCTCCATGCCACCTGGGAGGAGCACGAGCAGGTCGGCGGTTCTGGCGAGCTCGGACTCTGTGTAGGATGTTAATGCGACGACTTTGGCGCCGATTTTTCGGGCCTTCTTCGCGACCTCTATGACTTCGGAGGTGTCTCCGGAGCCGGATAACAGGAATACTAGGTCGTTGTTGGCGATGACCTTCTTGATTACATCGCCTAGGAAGAACACGGGTTTGAAGTCGAAGTGGCTTAGGCGGAGTGAGAAGCAGACGGCTATGGCGCCTGAGCGACCCTTACCGTACACATGTATGGCGGAGCAGCTCTCTATCATGTCGTAAATCTTATCGATCTTGTCGCGCTGCGTCTCCAGTATGCTCGGAAAGTTCTTCGAGAACTGAGTCATCACGTTTGCGCAGTCAAGCATGTCCTCCGAGAACCTGTGTTCCTTCATGTAATATCTTCCCAGACCGGCCTGTCCTGACGTTGCTTTTAATTTTTACCTCTACAATAGAAGTTATCTAATTAACCTCAGAGCTGGGATCTCTACCGCTGCTATATCACGAAGCCGAGGCCGCCTTCAGGAGTTATCTGTGCAGCAGTTGGTTGTCCTGTCTTCTTATTTTCTGGCTGGTTCTTTCTTGCTAATCCAGGGTAGGTCTAGTGGGGCTTGGAAGGAAGTGGTGGTTTCGCCTTCGAGGGATTTCAGGACTTCTTCGTAGAGGGCTTTGACTCTTTTCTTTCGTGTGGCTTTTGAGAGTTTTTTGACGATGAACTTGGGGGTGCTTGATCCTATGTGGCCGAATTTTGGCTGCCGGTTCACGGCGAGTTCTCCGTGTTCGTCTAGCCCCTCCGCTTCGATGCCGTCGATGCGGATGGGTAGTTTTACGTGAGGTATGGTTTCTCGGGCTAGGTGTGTTACGAGGAGGAGTAGGCTGCTGCTGGTTGCTGATCGGTTCATTATGGTGGCGATGATTCTTCCTGCGGCTCCTGGTTCGGTTAGGGCTTCGAATTCGTCCATTAGGATGAGTTTTCGGTGTCGGTCGGCGAAGACTGGGATTAGGGAGCTGAGCGCCTGTTCGAGGCTTCCTATTTTCTTGGTCATTCTGCGTCTGAAGAAGTAGATGGGCATCGGTGTTACCTCTGCTTTTTCGCTGGGGACGGGTAGTGCTAGGAGGGTTAGGATGTGGATGGTGGCGAGGGTTGTGAGGAGTGTGGTTTTTCCTCCGCTGTTCGCGCCGGTGAGCATCGAGACGTTTTGAGGGGGCGCTACTGCTTCTAGGCTCTGGGTTTTTCCGAGGCTGTAGCTGACCGGCTGCACCTTTCTGCTTCTTCCTTCCGACTGCTCCTTCAGCAGGAACAGGTTTTGACCGTTGATGAAGCCGATGCCTTCGCTTCCAATCTCCGGTATTGTTAACGAGTACTTCTCCATCATCGAGGCCACCGCCAAAGCTTGATCGAGAAGGATCAGCTTCTCCACAGCCTCTTCAACGAGGCTCATACGGCCTTTCAATATGGTCTCGACCTTAGCTGTCTTGGAAGCCTTCTCCTCAACCTGTCTCTCCCTCCATCTCTTGACTGTCTTGTTGACGCCGACTCGGTCAAACTCGAACGGTATCGACAGTCTTTCAAGCGCCGCCTCCCTGAGACTGGCCTCCTCCTTCCAGTCCATCTTCAACGTTGACACTACTTCGGCGACGTTGTCCTCTACAATTTGACGCGCCCTCGTCTCGTCTATACCACGGCCCTTCCGTAGCTCTTCGTTTATCAGAACCTCTGCGTCGGAGATGACTGCTTCCGCGTCCAGGATCTCAGAGCCCTCAATCTCTTTGAGTGTCTTTATGATTTGATCTAGACTCTTCATGTCGATGTTGTTGTTGAGGAAGACTGAGGTTAGATGCTGTTTGTCGCCGCATATCTCTATGAGGTCTCGGACTGCTGTAATCATCGGTGCACGTGAAGTGAAGAACCGTATTGTTTCAGATGCTGGTTCAGCCTTCTTCTTAGATGCTGTTGTGGGCTTCGGGTCGGTTGCTCTGAGGGTGTTCTTGACTTCTTCTAGCTTCCCATCTTTCTTTAACTGTTCAAAGACGCGGTATCCGTTTCTGCAGGCTTCTAGACCGCTGCGAATAGCTTCTTTGTCAAGAGTTGGTGTAAGCGAGAGTATCCTGTTCTTACCGTTTCTAGATGACGCTTCAGCCGCGAAGAGGGTCAAGAGATCCTGCTTCAACCGCTTTGAGTCAATTGTAGGAAGAATCCTTCGCTCCTTAACACCTGATTTACTCTCGTTAAACAATTGGATAAGCCGCGCGGCCTTCTTCCGAGAAACACCGACCGCCGCAGCCAAACCGTCAACATCGCTAATCCTAATCTTACCTAATATATCCCTAGCCTGCTCCTCAGACGAAACCTGCAGCTCTACATCAATCTGCCTAGCAAGGCCAAACAGATCCTGACTAATCAACCGTAATCGGACGAACGCATCAGATGGCCTTAGTTAAGGATTCGATCAAAAACACCGCCTGCAATGAAAGTAACTTATCCTCTCATGAATCTTTAATGAACTCTGGTATCGCTGCATCAAATAGATATCTGGCTTGCATTCCTTCACGCTGTAGACTATTACGCTGGCTTGCCTCGGCCTAGGGGGGGTCTTCATATACTCTTGAAATGTGCATAAGAATCCAATTGCTGTTCTAAGCGATCTGCTTGGATTGAATCTCTGGGCTTGCAGTGCTTGTTAGAAGCGTCTGTTCTGCTTGCAAGATTATCCCCCGATGTTTTCTTCTGCTTCAATGTTAGAATTGCTTGCGGTGCGGTTAGGCGTTGCAGAGCCTGCATTGCAATCTATATCGCTATTGGTGGTTTGGCTGTAGCTTTGGTGTTGGGTCTGGTCGGGTTGACCGGTTGTTGTCAGGGAAGAGGAAGAGGGTACGAGTTATTAGTTTCTTGTGGGATAGTTATCTTCGGCTACTTATGGAAAGTTCTGCTGTTGTGAGTAACTCTGAGGTTGCGGAGGTTTTGATGGATATTGCGGTTTTGCTGGATATGGAAGGTGTTAAGTTTAAGCCGCGTGCGTATGAGAATGCTGCTCGCGCTATTGAGTCGCTTGACCGGGATGTGGAAGAGATTTATGTGGAGGGTGGGTTGGATGCGCTTATGGAGATTCCCGGGGTTGGGGAGTCGATTGCGAAGAAGATTGAGGAGTTGCTGAAGACTGGGCATCTCAAGTATTACGAGGATCTTAAGAGGCAGGTTCCGGTTAACATTGAGTCGTTAGCTTCAGTTGAAGGGCTTGGTCCGAAGACGATTAAGGAGCTTTACCTGCAGCTCGGGGTTAAGACGTTGGAGGATTTGGAGGCGGCTGCTAGGAGCGGGCGGATAAGGGGTATCCCCGGCTTCGGTGTGAAGCGTGAAGCGAACATTCTGCGATCAATTGATGCGTTGAAGAGTAGCCGTGGTCGTTTTCTGCTAGGTGATGTTCTGACTACTGTCAGATCTATTCTTCATCGATTCGAGAGCATGAGTGAGGTTAAGGCGATTGAGGTCAGCGGATCTGTTAGGCGTTGGAAGGAGACTGTTGGAGACGTCGATTTCCTGGTGATCTCGGATCAGCCTGCTAAAGTTATGGATGTTTTTGTTTCGCTGCCTCAGGTGGCTAGTGTTCACAGCCACGGGGTCACCAGATCTTCTGTCAGGTTGAAGTCGAATATGAATGCGGATATTCGCGTGATTCCTGAGCAGAGCTTCGGCGCTGCGCTGCAGTACTTCACGGGAAGCAAACCTCACAACATTGCGTTGAGACGAATCGCTATTGCTAGAGGTTGGAAGCTAAATGAGTACGGGCTCTTCGAAGGCAGAGAGCAAGTAGCCGGTGCAACCGAGGTGGATGTTTACGGGAAGCTTGGGTTGCAGTGGATACCTCCAGAGCTCAGGGAAAACAAGGGTGAGATTGAGGCGGCGCAGCAGGGCAAGCTTCCCCATCTAGTCGAGTACAGTGATGTGAAAGGTGATCTACAGGTTCACACAACATGGACTGATGGGACAAACTCGATAGCATCTATGGCTGATGAGGCTCTTAAAACCGGTCTGGAGTATATTGCGATAACTGATCACACTAAGGGTCTCACGGTGGTTCATGGGCTTGACGAGGCGCGGATTAGAACGCAGATGCGGGAGATAGATAAGCTGAACCGATCCTTGTCCGGCATTCAGATTTTGAAGGGTTGTGAAGTAAATATACGGAGAGACGGCAGCCTAGATATTGAAGACTCGGCGCTGGCTGATCTTGATATTGTTGGCGCAGCGGTTCACAGCTACTGGACTCTCCCTGAGGCTGAGCAGACTGAGCGGCTGATCAAGGTTATGGCGAATGATAACGTCGATTTTATTATTCATCCAACCTCCCGTGAAATCGGGAAGAGACCGCCGATTCAGCTTGACTTCTACAGAATTATTCAGGCTGCTAAAGACACAGACACCATCCTTGAGATTGATTCTTACCCTAACCGTCTCGATTTGAAGGACGATTATGTGCGTCGATGTGTTGAAGCCGGTGTCAAACTGTCCATCGACACAGACGCTCATGCGAGGTGGCAGCTTCACTTCCGGGAGTTTGGTGTAGCTACTGCTCGGCGAGGCTGGGCGACTCGTGACGACATCGTTAATACTCGTTCAGTCAAGGATCTCCTAGACATGCTTAAGTAAGAAAGCGAAGTATGAATGAGTGAGTTTTGCTTGTCTACATATAATTCCGGAACCGGTGCCCTTGCCATACTAGTCGGATGTGCTGCTGCAGTATCTCTGAGGAGAATGACTGGTGTTTGAAGAGCGTTATTTCGCCGAACTTTGGGCGCGTAGAGGGGCGTGACGCGTGGCGAGCGAATCTGCATTTAGCGGCCTTGGCTGCTGGTAAGGTAAGCGGCACACTTGGCCCTAAAGGGGGGTATGTGATGCTGTCTTACAATCGTGGCCCGGAGAAGGTGGTTAAGGTGACGAAGGACTCTGTTGAGATATTGGAGGAGCTCGGTATAGAGTATCCGGGAATCAAGATAATCTCGGAGGCGGTTAAGATGCAGCGAACAGAGGTTGGGGACGGTGCGTCCTCTTTCGTCCTGCTTCTAACCGGGCTTCTGCAAGGCGCTGAGCAGCTGCTCGCTAAGGGTGTTCATCCTAACATTGTGATAAGCGGCTACAACGAGGCTGCTAAGGAATCTTTGAAGGTTCTCAGTAAGACTGCGCGGAGAGTCGAGAGTGACGATGAGTTGTTTGAGCGGCTGTTGAAGACTGTTGATTGTGGCCGAGGCTTGTTGAGAAGCGATCTGTGCAGAAGCATCGTTGAGGCCTCCAAGCTCGCTGTTAAGGATGGGAAGTTGGATAAGAAACTTGTAAGGATAGTGAAGAAGACCGGTGGGAGCACCAGTGACTCGAAGCTAATCAGAGGCATAGTTGTGAAGAAAGGGAAGGTCCATTCCAGCATGCCTGATAGCGTGGAGAAGCCGCGGATAGCGTTGATCAGTGAGAACGTCGGGCTCAAGAGGCTTGAAGTGAAGATGAAGGGAGAAGGCAGGTTCCCGATTAGTCTGGAAATTGATGACCCGGGCAAAATGAGGGCGTTCAAAGAAGAGGAGGCTCGGATAAACTTGGAGATTTTGGAGCGGATAAAACGAAGCGGCGCAAACGTGCTGTTATGCCGTCAGACCATCCGTGATGAGATTAAAGGCGGTCTTGCTCGTGCAGGTATCTTCGCATTGATGAGCCTCGATCAAGATGATATGGACGCGGTGTCGGCTGCTACTGGGGCCCGTATAGTTGGGGACATCGAGGATCTTTCTGAAGATGCTCTCGGCTCGGCGGCGAAGCTCACGGTTGACAAGATCGAGCCGGAGAAGATCGCTATTCTGTCCGGCTGCGATGGTGCTACCCTACTGCTTCGAGGGAACACCTCTCAGGTTCTCGATGATCTGGAGAAGATGGTTAGCAACAGTGTAACGGTTCTCAAAGAGGCTCTTGACGATAGGCGGGTAGTCGTCGGGGGTGGAGCGGTTGAGATGGTGATGTCTCAGGAGCTGCGGCAGCACTCGCTGAAATTTAAGGGGAAGGAGCAGCTCGCTATCCAGTACTTCGCTGACTCGTTGGAGCATATTCCTCAATGCCTAGCCCGGAACAACGGGTTTAACCCGTTGGACGCAATGATTCAGCTCCGCAGCAGTCACGCAAAGGGTTTCACCTCATTCGGCATATGTGAACAAGGATGCGATGATATGACGCGTGCGGAGGTCGAAGATTCTGTTCGCGTCAAAAGCTCAGTCATACAGCGCGCCTACGATGTGGCTGTGCTTATGCTGAGAATCGACGACCTGATATCGGCAAAAGCAATACCGAAGTTTCATAAACAGTAATGGACTAGAACAAGTTAAACCAATGAAGGTAGGATGCGACCCGTTAGGACGCGAGTAGCCAATAGTTGACTTATGTCTTCGTCGATCCGAAGAAGTGCGCGTTATGTCCTGTATGCCATGCTCTGCGCGTCTGCACTGCAAAAGCGATTACTCATCTTGAACCAGATAGTCCTCCGTTCGTTGAGACGCGGTTCTGCACCGCCTGCGGCGACTGTGTAGATGCCTGCTCCTTTGACGCTATTGCGCTTCGATGATTTGCCGCCGGTTTTTCTTCATTGGCTAGTAGTGCTTATTTGCTACCCCTTCAATCTCCATTACTAATCGAGCATGGCTGGTGTTGACAAGGTGTTCCGACCGGGATCCGTTGCGCTTATCGGCGCGACTGATCGTGAAGGCTCCGTAGGCCGGGATATTCTGGAGAATCTTCTGCAGGGCAAGGAGCAGAGATCTATCTACCCGGTGAACCCTAAGCGGGATACTGTGATGGGGCTTCAGTGCTATCCGAGCATCTCCAAGATCCCGGAGCATGTTGATCTCGCGATAGTAGCGACTCCTGCGAACACGGTTCCCGGCGTGGTCAAGGAGTGTGCGGACGCTGGGGTTGAAGGGGTTGTTGTGATTTCCGCCGGTTTCCGCGAAATAGGTGAGGAGGGCATGAAGCTGGAGGAAGCTGTTAAACATGTGCAGTCTGAGTCTGATATCCGGATTTTAGGACCAAATTGTCTAGGCTTCATTAGGCCTGATATTGGGCTTAACGCGAGCTTTCTCAAGGAGACGCCCGCACCCGGTCAAATCGCTTTTGTTTCGCAGAGCGGCGCATTAGGCTCCGCTATTCTAAACTGGGCTATCAGCACTAAAATCGGCTTCAGCCTATTCGTTTCGCTAGGCTCGATGCTTGACATTGATTACGGTGATATTATCGATTATCTCGGAGAAGATCCTGCGACCCGCAGCATTATCATCTACATGGAGAGCATCGGTAACGCAAAGAAGTTTATGAGCGCGGCGAGAGGTTTTGCTCGAAGTAAACCCATCATTGTTTTGAAGGCTGGGAAGTATCCTGCCGGCGCCCACGCGGCACGTTCACATACCGGCGCCTTGGCGGGTGACTTCCAAGTCTATGAGGCGGCCTTCAAACGTGTGGGTGTCATCAGGGTCGACGAGATTTCTGATCTGTTCAACTGCGCAAGCGTTCTTGACTCAAGGTTTCTGCCCGCCGGCCCAAGGCTCGCCGTTGTTACTAATGCCGGAGGTCCGGCTGTCATCGCCTCAGATGCAGTGATGGATTACGGTGGAGAAATTGCGAAGCTCTCACAGGAGTCCATCCACGTCTTGGATGATCATCTGCCTCGTTACTGGAGTCACGGGAACCCAATAGATATTCTGGGTGATGCCGATGTCGGGCGTTACGAAGTTGCGATTCGGACTGCTCTAGGTGATCCAGATGTCGACGGGCTTCTAGTCATATACACTCCTCAAGGGGCAGCACCAGCTAAAGACTTGGCTGAAATGGTTGTGAAGGTCGCTGCGGGTCGCCATAAGCCGTTGCTGACTGTTCTGATGGGTGAAGATATCGTAAGAGAGGCTCGGGCCGCGTGTTACGCCGCCGATATTCCCACCTACTCGACCCCAGAGGATGCAGTGAGGACGTACATGTATATGTATCGTTACCAGCGAAACTTGGATACTCTTTACCAGACCCCTGAAGAGCTTCCAGTAGACCTTTCGCCTCCTAAAAGTCACCTCAAGCTCCTGATTCAGAGGATGATTAAGGATGGCAGGACTCTTCTAAACCAGGAGGATGCGGATAAGTTTCTTGACGCGTACGGGATCCCACGGGTCAAAGGTGATTTGGCGAGAAGCGCTGAGGCGGCCTTGATAGTCGCTTCGAACATTGGGTATCCGGTTGTGCTTAAGATTATGTCGCCGGATATTCCGCATAAGACCGACATCAACGGTGTAGTTGCAGGCGTAGAGTCAGGGCCGCAGCTGAAACTAGAGTATGAGCAGCTTCTCAGCAGGGTGAAAGAGGCTAGGCCTGACGCCAAAATCGACGGGGTCTATGTGCAGAAGATGGTGGAGAAGATCGATTATGAGCTTATTCTAGGCTCCAAGAAAGATCATGACTTCGGCTCCGTAATCCTATTCGGGCTCGGAGGCATAAGCGTCGAAATTTTCAAGGACTTCTCGATAGGTTTACCTCCATTGAACCAGGTTCTTGCGAGGCGGCTTATGGAGGAAACGAAGGTCTACAGAGTGCTCTCTAAAGGTATGAGGAACCGTCCCCCGGCTGACCTTAAGATGCTGGAGGAAGTTATGGTTCGCTTCTCAAACATGATTATTGATTTCCCGGAGATCGCTGATGTTGACATAAACCCGCTGGCAGTCTCAGATGGGAAGCTCTATGCGCTTGACGCTAGGATAATCCTAGATCCTGAAGCACTGAGTAAACGCGGTGAGTCCTATCCGCATTTGGCTATAGTTCCTTATCCTACGAAATGGGTTACTCCTTGGCGGTTAACTGATGGTACTGATGTGATTCTTCGGCCGGTTAGGCCTGAGGATGAACCTCTTGAGCTGGAGTTTGTCAGAAGCTTATCGGATGAGTCTAGTCGTGCCCGGTTCTTCCGCATCATAAAGAATCTAAAGCATGAGTCACTCGTACGCTTCTCCAACATAGATTATGATCGCGAGATGGCATTCATCGCTGAAACAAAGGAGGATGGTCGACGGGTCGAAATCGGTGTGGGACGGCTGGTTCTTCAGCAGAATAGGAGACGCGGTGAATTCGCGGTTGTTGTAGCTGACAAGTATCAGGACAAGGGCTTGGGAACAAAACTGGTTGATATGCTGATTAACTGGGCTGAAGAGAAGGGTCTTGAGAGCATATACGGCATAATCTTACCTGAGAACCGACGGATGATTCAGCTCAGCGAGAAACTGGGCTTCCGCATAGAGACCCGCCCTGAAGAGGTCTTTGTAGAACTCCCGTTAAAGTAATGTGGCGTAAGGCAGGTTGGCTTGCTTAGGCTCGGCTGATTTATCGGGTTTAGTGCTGTTAGAATGTTACTCGCCTAAGGTTGCATCGACGTTAAATCTTCAGTTCGCTGAATATTATTGTATACTGGGTTCTTTTAACGATCCTTACCGCGATGGCTTCGTCAAGCGGTGCAAGATTTACGACAACTTAGAGGGTGCCAAGGGACTTTTTTCATATGCAGCTTCTGGCTCGTCGAATGCTTAACGCAGCTGAGGCGTTTAGACGAGGCTGAAGATCTGCTGGAACGGCTGATGAGACGCGTAAACCAGCTGGTCTTTACTCCGAAGAGATTAACTCAAGAAAAGGGGGAAGCACTCGGAAACTTTTCGACAGCCTACCCGCATACGGCGTTGAGTAGCTCTGCTATCTGCTTAAACGCGGCGTTGAACCGAAGAAAATAGTCCTTCTACGTAATAGCGAGTAGAAAGCAGGGATTTCTCTACAGGCGGCTTCAAGTAGTTTTGAGGTTGTTGGCGAGCTAGACTTCTTGACATTTTTGCGGATTTGGTATGCTGTTGCGGGTTGCAAAACATAAACGTTATTAAATTGAGGATAATGCTGCTTTACTAGCTGATGAACAAGAAGAGCATCTTAATTTCAGCAATAGTGGCTGGCGCAGTAATCACGATTAGCGTAGCCTACTTCGCATTCGCATCTGCTCCTCAAGCAGTAGTTGTAAGAATGGTTACGTACAACCCTTCGGGCAAAAACGACATGGTTGCAACCCCTCTTGAACAGAGGCACTGGACTCCAGACAACATTCAGCTAAGGCTAGGTGTGCCCAACACCATAGCAATAGTAAGCAACGACGACATTGAGGTTCACCAATTCTCAATACCTGCATTCAACGTTACCACGCCTCCGCTCAAACCGTTCAACTCCTACAGCCTAACTTTCACCCCTACGAAAGCAGGCACGTTCAAATTCATAGATCCGAGGCCCGAGGAGAACTACACTTGGACGGACTACCGTGGCGTGCAGATTAATCAAGCAGTCAACCATTCCTCTGAAATAGGCACGGTTGAAGTCAAGCCTTAAGCCATAGCGCTGAAGATTGCTTAGTTCGAGAAGAACCGCGGCGCTGCTACTATTCTGTATCTTCGAGAGATTTGTTCAAAAACGTAAGTAGCAACGCTGTGAAAACAGTTTTGAGATGTTGTTTAAGCTGCCCGCTTAAAAGATTAATAACTATGATTTTTCCCCCGTGTGTTTGCTGGTGCATTAGGGTAGATGCCGCGTTACAAGAGTACGACTGAAGCAATGAAGGTCATCAGCGATAAGAACCGAATCAGGAAACTGTAGGATCCAGACGATCTGCAGCCTGTGTTTCGGGGTTATCGCCCACGTAGACCACGGAAAAACCACGATGTCAGATTCTCTTCTGGCAGCGTGCGGTATGCTTTCTCCGTCCGTAGCTGGACAAGCTTTAGCTCTAGACTATATGGAGCTTGAGCAGACTAGGCAGATGACCATTAAGGCAGCCAACGTCACCCTGTACTACGAGACTGAGGGTGAAGCCTACGTCATGAACATGATTGATACCCCTGGTCACATCGATTTCACAGGCAGGGTTACTCGCAGTCTACGAGCAATTGATGGCGCTGTAGTTGTCAGCGACTCAGTAGAAGGCATCATGACTCAGACCGAGACGGTGACCCGTCAAGCGCTTGAAGAGAGGGTTCGCCCAGTCCTATTCATCAACAAGATCGACAGACTAGTGAAGGAGCTCCGTTTGACTCCTGATAAGATGCAGGAGTGGCTGTCAAACATTATCAGCGATTTCAACCGACTTATATCGATATATGCCGAACCAGAGTTTAGAGAAAAGTGGAAGGTCAGCATCCAAGACAGCAGCGTCGCCTTCGGCTCCGCGAAAGACAGGTGGGGCTTCACATTCGATCTATCCAAGAAGAGCGGTGTTAAGTTCAGCGATATCTACGAAGCCTATACTCACGATAAGGTAGCTGAGCTGGCAGCTAAGTGTCCACTGCACGACGCTGTTCTCAGCATGGTGATAAAGCATCACCCGCCACCTCATGTGGCGCAGGCTTACCGTATTCCAGCCATCTGGAAGGGTGATCTTAACTCAGAGGTAGGGCAGGCTCTTTTGAAGTGCGATGATAACGGTCCAGTAGTTATGATGATCACCACCATCGTGGTGGATCCTCAGGCGGGTATCGTCGCCGTTGGGCGTCTCTTCTCTGGAACAATAACGAGCGGAGTGACCGTTAACCTGATCAACGAGAAGCGGGCGGAACGGGTCCAATCCGTCAACATGTTCATGGGGCCACACCGCGAAATCATAGACAAGATTACTGCAGGCAACATCCCTGCTCTGCTGGGACTCGAGCATGCTCGAGCCGGCGAGACAATTTCAACAGTTAAAGACGTTCATGCCTTCGAAGGAATCCACTATGTCTCAGAACCGGTTATCACCATAGCGATGGAGGCTAAGCATCCGCGTGATCTCCCCAAGCTCGTCGAAGCTCTGAGACGGATGAGCATCGAGGATCCGAATCTAGTGATCAGGATCAATGAGGAGAGCGGAGAGATGCTGTTGGCAGGAATGGGTGTCCTCCACCTAGAGATCGCAACCACACTCCTGCAGCAACAGGGACTAGAAATCGTAACATCGGAGCCGCTTACCAGCTACCGTGAGACCATCCTAGGCAAGGCGGGTCCTGTCATGGCGAAGTCACCGAACAGACATAACAAGGTCTTCGTCAAAATTGAGCCACTTTCACCTGAAGTGATCGAGCTGATACGGACGAACCATATCAACGATAACATGGATCCAAAAGAGATGGCGAAGATTCTAAGGGAGCACGGTTGGGATACCGATGAGTCACGTCGCGTCGTGCAGGTGGAAAGCCGTGGAAACATGTTTGTCGATGCGACAAAAGGTGTCCAGTTCCTCCAAGAATCACTTGACTCGATGCTGGCGGGCTTCAACGACGTAATGAACAACGGACCACTCGCCTACGAGTACTGCAGAGGCTTCAAGATCATACTCACCCACTACGTTCCACACGAAGATCCAGCTCACCGCACATACGCACAACTGATGCCTGCTACACGACGAGCAATACTAGGAGCAGCGCTCACAGCAAACCCAATTCTGCTGGAACCTATCCTCGGAATCGAGGTAAAATGCCCATCCGAGCAAATCGGTGCAGTCGCAGGTGTAATATCTTCAAAGCGAGGCAAAATGTTGAACGTCACCCAGAAAGGCATCCTCTCAATCGTCGATGGAGAAGTCCCTGCCTCGGAAACCTTCGACCTCTCTGAAACAATGCGAGGCGCAACAGCAGGCAAAGCCATCTGGAACACCCACTTCAAATCTTGGTCACCAGTCCCAAAGTCTCTACTTCTGAATATAGTAACAGAAATCAGGAAACGTAAGGGCCTGAACCCTGAGCCGCCGAGACCCGACGAGTTCATCGACAACGAGTAGTAGCCAGTAGGGTACGCAAGGTAATCACTTTCTTCGGTTACCACTCTCTTCTTTCTATTCTATGCGATTTTGCAAATGGTAAGAGATAGCCTTATGTATCAACTGCCTAAGTTGGAGCGTTTAAGATGATGAAGCGTTTCGGCTGGTATGTTCCGGTATTGGCAGTGGTGCTTCTCGGCGTCGCTTTAGCCGTCTATTTTATCCCTGAAAATGGGGCCACCCCAAGTCGGCTAAATGATGTTCCTCGTCGATTCGGGGACTTCCAGCTAACCGGAACTATCACCGGTCAAGAAGCGTTAAGCAGTGTTGAGAAGATGCATATAGGTTCACCTGGAGATATGAAAGGAGCTGTAATCGCCACGTACAAAGACACGTCAGGTCGGAAGGTTCAGCTCTGGGTCGCTGACTTCGAAGATAATGAGGTTGCCACGACAACTCTTCTTGAAATGGTGGAAGGGATAAAGAAGTATCCGGAGATGGGCTTCTCGGCGCCGGAGAAGCATCCCTTGAACGGTATGGATGTCTATGTGAGTGACGGTGCTGGTGGTGTGAACACCTTTTGGGCTGAAAAGAACCGCGTCGTCTATTTACTGATCTCGCAGGTATCTCATGATGATGCGTTTACAGCTACTCAGATCTTTATGGAGCAGTATCGGCAAACCGTCTAATTGATCCGACCAATTAATAGTTAACAATTAACCGATTGCTCTTGGAGAGTTTTTATAGAGGCTAATTCGGTAATCCGGATCAAGTAGCAAGCACGTAAAGATACTTACTAGTAGATGTTGTGAATATGCCTAAACCTAACTTCAAATATAAAAAGAAAGAAAAGAGCGGCAGCAACTTGCTTGGAATAATCTTCGTAATTGTCTTGGTCGCGGTAGGTGCAGCAATATTCTATGTAACCGCTACAAGAAGCCAAGTTGACACCGGCGACATCGAACTCCCAAAGTACGCTTACACAAACGATCGGGTCACGCAAGCCTACGTGGCATCAAAGAGGCTGTCTACCGTGTTCGAGTATATGCCCTGCTACTGCGGCTGCGGCACATCCGGTCGTCCGATGCCGCATAAGACCCTCCACGACTGCTTCATTGATCCCTCAGGCGATTGGAACCAGCATGGAGCGGGATGCAGCACCTGCGTAGATATTGCTACGACTGTATGGTCAAAGCTGAGGGACGGATCTCAACCCTATGACATTCGTCAAATGATAGATCAAGAATACTCAAACGGTAACTATCCTCCATCTACACCCACTCCGATGCCTCCAAGATAGAGCCAACACAGAGAATATCTGAAAAGAAAGAAGCGTCTTTTTCATTTAGAGCGAGCAGAGATTAGCGAAAGCTCTTACTGGACGGTATTAGTTGGAAAATAAGGTGGAAGGCCGGTCTGAGCCTAGTTGCCTGAGTTACTCGTGAGACTCCAGAGACTTGCACTAGCGTCGGTTCACCTGTCTTTCAACAGGTTTACCTGCTTGTGCAGGTTTCTGGGGTTTCTTTCGCTCAGGCAACTTGAGCCTGCCCCCAGCCTTCAAATCTATTAACAAGCTCGATCCTTAAAAATTGTTCGGTTATCATTCTTCACTTGCTATTAAGATAAGCTCAGTTTTGAGTCGAGCTAATTTGTAGTGAGGCTGGAAGGCTGTTTGCTGTGTGGCGGCGCAGCTGTGGTTAGAGTAGTTGAGGGCGAGCTGATTATATCTGGGGTGTTCGTAAAAGTTAGTGGAGCTTGTTGCCTTTACGTTTCTTTTACGAGTATACGGAGTGTTGTTCGCTTGGATGAGGTTTCGCTCTTGGCAAGCATGCAACATATTAATCTAGTTGTGAGGGTGTTCCAAATTGTCTTTGACTGACGCCGCTGAAAATATTCGGTATACTCAGTTCGAGGCAGACATTAGTTCTCTGCTTGAGAGGCTTAGCGTAGATGTTGATCTTGGTGCCAAGAAAGGTCTTTCGGTGCTGGGGGAGCGGTTGACTGAGCTGTATCGGCACAGGCTGGTTAAGATTAATCACTCTGTCATGGAGCTGATCTGCTCTAAGGATCTTCTTCTCAAGGGTTATGATGTAAAGCTGGAGTATCCGCTTGACTCCGGCTTAATCTGCGATATCTACGCTGTCAAGGGTGAAGGTGTCCTTATCGTTGAGGTTGAAACCGGTTACACGCCGCCTAACCATGCGCTCGACCCCTACACCTACAATAGGGCTAGGATATCTAGCAAAATCGCGAGGTACAGCGTTTTCGCCAACAAGTTCGGTCTAGCTACCCCGAACTACAATGTTCTCCAGATTCCAGCCGTATTCAGCAGGCCACCGCGTTACCGAATTGAAGAGGAGGTGTCGGAGATCAAGCGGCTCTGCGATCTGTACTACTCAAGCCCCCCTATCTCCGCTAAGCAGATACGGGAGGCTAACCTGCAGAGCATCACTCTCATCGATATTGACGATGTAAAGACTCGTGAGATAGATCCGGAGTCGTACCAGAAGCTTCTGCTACACATCGAATCTATCATCTAATTTAGATCAATGGTATCAGAGTGTCTGGGATGTCTGTTCGGTTTGCTTCGACCATGGTTCCCCGTATTTTTCAAGGAACGCGACCTGCTGCAGCGGTTTCCGGTTCTTAACTCCCTTGGCTGAGTGTTTCGGGTAGCCGAACGGCAGAACTGTTAGAAGCTGCAGTCGCTCAGGTATTTTGAGGAGCTTCTTAACCTCGTCCCGCTCGATACCGCCCACCCACCGTGAGCCTACACCTAGGCTCCAAGCTACAAGCATCATGCTTTGCGCAGCTCGCGCCGTATCAACCTGATACCACTTATCATCCGGGTTGACTGCGATAGCGATTGCAAACGCGGCGCCAGCTATGTATTTCCCAGTGGGACTGAGTTCACCAATCATCCTAAGTGCGTTTCTGTCTCTGACCACTATGAAGCTCCACGGCTGCATGTTCATAGCGCTAGGAGATAGTCTCCCAGCCTCAAGGATCTTCTGAATAATCTCAGTAGGAACAGGCTTGTCTTTGTAATCCTTAACCTCCATTCTTTTTGTAGCGGCTTCGAAAACATCCATCATCTAATTTCTAGCTATAGATGGTGCTTCCCAGAAATTATCTCTTTTCCCGTCGAGCATCAGAACCGCAATCTACCTTTTTCGCTCTACTTCATTTCTAGGTCATACAAACTCGTCTGTCCAGCATCGTCACCCAACTAATGGTGAAGCAGAACATTTGTCTAGCGTTTCCACGAAATGCTCACGAGAATTTAGTGAAAATAGTTGGTTTGGTGAGGAAAAATATCCTAAACGCGCGCAGAAGGCTGGTCTGAGCCTAGCTGCTTGAGCTACTTTTGAAATCCTGAAACATGTCTTTTTACGTACATGTTTCTGGGTTTCTTTCACCAAGCAACTTTAGCTTGCCCCCAGCCTTTGATTCCATTCACGTTTCGGATCCATAAAAAGAATTCGGTGTCTTGAAGATGGGCTCTGTAAAGTTGTCGGTTGCTAGTAGATGATCTTCGTGCATTGACTACCGAAGACTTGGCAGCACCTCGACTGGCGTTATTTTCACTGGCTCAATCTGTCATTGTACCAACCTCTCTGAAAATGTAAAAGCCGTGACAACGCTCTTCGAGCATCCTTAAATTCAATAGAAGATATGGAAAAATGTCGGATCGTAAAACAAATTCGTGGACGCATATATACTGTCAAGATATATCGGCGCATAATGAGGGCTATTACCATGCCTGCTATGAACCGTGAAAAATGTGAGACTGTTTTATCGGTGAAATGATCAGCACGCGTCGGGTTTGGGCGGCGCTTTTCAGGGGGCTCGTGAACGAACAATGGTGACTCTAGTAATGCCTTTGCACACTTGTCTAGTATTTTTGGATAAAAGCATATAAATGCGCTTTCTGATGCGTGCAGTTATGGGATTCCAGAGAACTATTCGATCTTTCGGTCTGAAAACTGAACGCTGTGGAGTTGTAGCGTAGATGAGTGAGGAGCTATCTAGGAGTGTCCTGAAGGATGTTCAGGAGCGAGGAATCTCGTTCATCAACCTGCAGTTTACTGATATTCACGGTGGATTAAAATCAACCACCATTCCTGCTGCTCAGCTTGAAGACTCGCTGAACATCGGAACATGGTTCGACGGCTCATCAATAGCGGGCTTCACCCGTATTTACGAGTCTGATATGTATCTGCGCCCCGACCCATCTACATACGCGGTTATCCCGTGGGAGACTGAAGTGGCCAGGATTATCTGCGATGTCTACATGCCTGACGGTAAGCCGTTTGAAGGAGATCCTCGTTACATTCTGAAGCGGGCTTTGAAAAACGCGTCGGACATGGGCTTCGATTACAACACAGGGCCGGAGCTCGAGTTCTTCCTCTTCCAACCTAAAAACGGAACCGATCTTATACCAATCCCTCACGACGTCGCATCATACTTCGACTTCTCACCCCAAGACAAGGCCTCTCACGTAAGGGAGAACATAATCAAGGCGCTAGGCGCCTTCGGTATGACCGTTGAAATGGGTCACCACGAGGTAGCCTTCGGTCAGCATGAAATCGACTTCCGCTACGGCGGCGCATTGAGAACAGCTGATAACGCGATAACTCTCAAACACACCGTCAAGGCAATCGCGAATAAGCATGACATCTACGCGACCTTCATGCCGAAACCTGTCTTCGGAATAAACGGCTCCGGAATGCACGTCCACCAGAGCTTCTTCAACAGCAAAGGTGAGAACGTGTTCTTCGACGCCAAAGATGAGTACAAGCTGTCCAAGGTTGCGAAGAGCTTCATCGCAGGCCAACTTGCCCACGTGAGGGAGATGAGCGCAGTACTTGCTCCAACAGTCAACTCATACAAACGGCTTGTCCCAGGCTACGAAGCCCCGGTATACATCTCATGGGCTCGAAAGAACCGCTCAGCACTAATCCGGGTACCTTCATACTCTCCAGGAAGAGAGAAGGCGACGCGTGCGGAGCTGAGATGCCCAGATCCAAGCTGCAACCCCTACCTCACCTTCGCAGTGATGCTGGCAGCAGGTCTAGATGGAGTGAAGAATAACATGACGCCTCCAGCGCCGGTGGAAGAGGATGTATACGAGTTCGACGACAAGCGTCTGAAGGAGCTCTACATAGATACGCTCCCAGGATCCCTCTACGAAGCCATCACGGAGATGCAGCAGAGCAAGATAATGAAGGACGCCCTCGGCAAACACACCTACGAAGAGTACATCAACGCGAAGCTAGCTGAGTGGGATGAGTACCGCATCAGAGTCACAGACTGGGAACTCAAACGATACCTAGACATCCTATAAGCTGAACTGAGAAAGGCTGGGCTAGCTAAGATAAGCAAGCTCCAGCCCATCCACTTCTTTATCTAATATTTTCCACGTCTCCTGCTGATGTTTTCTGTAAAAGCGGTCATTGCAGATCATGTTGAACCTGTTGTTGACTCCTTCCCGCTTATTTGTCATAAATGTGACAAAGAATGTGGACAAAGTATATATTCATAGCATTTACTCTAGCTTGCTGACCTAAAAATGAAGACGCCTATCGGCGTAAAGGGTCGCAACAACCCTTACGGCGACGACAAAGTAATCGACGCCTGCTCAATCTTCGGCATGATGGATCAGCAAGGAAGATCTATGGCCGGACGAGATGTTGTCGAAGCTATGACGAATATGAATGAGCGTACAAACGGTCTAGGCTCCGGTTACGCTGTTTACGGGCTTTACCCAAAGCATCGTGACCAGTATGCGCTTCACGTCATGTACGATGACAGGAAGGCGTTGGAGTGGGGATCAGGCTTCATCGACTCTGAGTTCAAGGTTATCCACGATGAGGAGATACCGATGGATCGGAGCCACTGCAAAGCAGATGCCCCGATTATGTGGCGATACTTTGTAGACGTGAATCCTGACCGGTTGAATGGAACCGGTGAAGAAGATTTCGTGGTTCAAAGATGCTTCTCGATCAACACTTCCGAGAAAGGGGCTTACGTAGTTTCAAGCGGCAAAGACATGGGTGTCTTCAAAGGAGTCGGTTGGCCTCAGGAAATCGCCGACACCTTCCACCTAGACGAATACCGCGGATATCTCTGGACGGCTCACGGCCGTTTCCCCACAAACACACCCGGCTGGTGGGGTGGAGCGCACCCATTCTCTCTACTGGATCAATCAGTTGTCCACAACGGCGAAATCTCATCATACGGCACAAACAGGCGTTTCCTGGAGATGCTCGGTTACCAATGCACCTTCCAAACCGACACCGAGATCTTCTCGCTTGCCCTAGACTACCTGCTGAGGCGCCGCCACCTACCGGTCGAAGTTGTAGCAAACATCTTTGCGCCTCCGTTATGGAAAGATATTGATGCGATGCCTCCTCAGCAACGCAATCTTCTCCGCGGCCTCAGAATGGTGTACGGTGGTCTATTGATGAATGGGCCGTTCTCCATAATCTTCGCTCGACACGGCTTGATGGTCGGGCTTACCGACCGGATTAAGCTGCGACCCTTGATTGCGGCTAAGAAGAAGGACGTCTTCTTCCTCGCATCAGAGGAGTCTGCGATTAGATGCGTCCAGGCTGATCTGGACCGGGTGTGGCATCCTCGGGGCGGTGAACCGGTGGTGGCTAGCTGCGGTAATATTCCGGCTTCGACCAATACCGTCTTAGTGATGTCCTCTTGAAGAGCCACCTCCTACCTGACTACAAGGTAACTATCGACCGAGAAACATGCACCGTTTGCCGCGGCTGCGTAATCCAGTGCACCTTCAACGTCTACTCCTTCAACAAGGAGAAGAACCGCATCGACATCGACGCGAACAAGTGCGTCGACTGCCAACGTTGCATTACATTCTGCCCTGAGAACTCAATAACAGTAGCTCCTACTCCAATCCAGTACAAACAGAACGCCTCTTGGGACCGAGAGAACATCCGAAACATCGTAAAGCAGGCTGAGGCCGGCGGCATCCTGCTCACAGGCATGGGCTGCGACAAACCAGATTTCACCTTCTTCGACCGCCTACTCCTGAACGCAAGTCAGGTAACTAACCCTTCAATAGACCCTATTCGAGAACCAATGGAGCTACGCACCTACCTCGGCTCGAAACCAAGCCTAGTGAACCTCACCTCCACAGGCGAGTCTTGGACCGACATCTCCCTAGCGTCGCCGCAGCTCCAAGTCGAAACCCCCATAATCTTCTCAGCTATGTCCTTCGGCTCAGTCAACCTAAACGTGCAGGAGGCGCTTGCAAGAACCGCCGTCTCAAGCGGCACCTACTTCAACGTAGGTGAAGGTGGCCTAAACCCGCGGCTCAACAAATATGCGGATCACCTTGTTCTACAGGTAGCATCCGGCCGCTTCGGAGTCCACAAGAAGTATCTGGACGCCGGCGCAGCAATAGAAATCAAGATAGGTCAGGGCGCGAAACCCGGTATCGGCGGCCACCTACCCGGAGAAAAAGTAACTGAAGAGGTCTCCGCCACGAGAATGATCCCGAAGGGAACCGACGCCATCTCACCTGCACCGCACCACGACATCTACTCCATCGAAGACCTGTCACAGCTGATATCCGTCATCAAGGAAGCGACTGATTACTCCAAGCCTGTTATCGTTAAGATCGCCGCAGTACACAACTCCGCAGCTATTGCGAGCGGCATCGTCAGGGCCGGTGCAGACATCATTGCGATCGACGGAATGAGAGGTTCAACAGGCGCAGCGCCTCAAGTGATCCGGGACAACGTCGGAATCCCAATAGAGATGGCCATAGCTAGCGTAGACTCCCGGCTGAACCAGGAAGGAATCAGGAACCGCGTCTCTCTAATCGCAGGCGGAGGCATCAGGAGCAGCAGCGACGTCGTTAAGGCCATTGCGTTAGGCGCAGACGCCTGCTACATCGCAACCGCTGCTCTCATAGCTATGGGCTGCACAGTCTGCCAGAAATGCTACACCGGAAAATGCCCATGGGGCATCACCACAATGGATCCAGTGATAAGCAGACGCCTCAACCCCGACATCGCAGCTAAACGAGTAGAGAACCTGATCAGAGCTTGGAGTCTAGAGATCAAGGAGATGCTGGGCGGAATGGGCATCAACTCAGTCGAAAGTCTACGCGGAAACCGACATCAGCTACGCGGCGTAGGATTAACCGAGCGGGAGCTTGAAATACTCGGAATAAGAATGGTCGGAAGTTAGTTGAGCAGAACAATGCCAACGATGCATGCCAGCTCAAGCGAAGTATACACCATAGACGCACAGGGGCTCGACACCAGACACCTAAACCAAGCAGTACGAAAAAGCGTGAATAACGGTCACCGCGAAATAGAACTGCTAAACGTCACAGGACAACGATATATTGCGGCAGGTCTGCAAGGCGATCTCCAAATCGACATCCACGGCACGCCAGGAAACGATATAGGCGCCTTCATGGACGGGCCGACTATCCGTGTCCACGGGAACGCTCAGGACGGCTGCGGGAACACGATGAACAGCGGCGAAATAGTTGTTCACGGCGATGTTGGCGATATCACCGGGCTCTCGGCGCGCGGCGGACGAATCTTTGTTCGAGGCAACGCCGGCTACCGAACCGGGGTTCATATGAAGGAGTTTCAAGGCTCAAGGCCCATAATCGTGATAGGCGGTTCAGCGGGCGACTACCTAGGCGAGTATATGGCCGGCGGAGTAGTTCTGCTGCTTGGACTAGGACTTGAAGGAGGAGTACATCAGGCTGATTTCGTTGGTACCGGCATGCACGGGGGCGTCATTTATCTAAGAGGCGAGGTCAGAGGCATCGGTCGAGAAGTAGCTATTCTCGACACCACCGAGGAAGATCGCCGCTTCATCGAAGGACTACTAAAAGACTACACAAAACACTTCAACGTAGGTGTCAAAGACGTGGGCGAAGGCAGCTTCAAGAAACTAATCCCAGTCTCCTCAAGACCATACGGAACACTCTACACATATTAGTCATGCAAAGTACGAACTGTATTTCTGCAAAACTAGCGGATCAGGTGGGACAGCCGTCTCTGGCAGAGTACCCGCATCAAAAAGTCTGGACGGGAACAGCCTTATATAGGCTAGCCAATATATAGTGTAGCCAATAATAACATGACCTCAGCAACAGTTGAATTTATAGATAGAGACGAAATAATGTCTCGCCTTGTCAATTCCGTTCAGGACAGGAATGTATGCTACGCGCTTATAGGATCAAGGCAGATAGGGAAGACCCGAATACTCCGTGAGTTCGCCAGAAGAGTAGGGGAAAAAGCAATCGTTGTGCGTCTCGACTTCTCCGTCAACAGGTACTCTCCAGAAGACTTCTCCAGCGCTCTAATCCAGTCGCTAACAGATGAGTATGCGAAGAGAGTCGGAGGAAGAAAGAGAGCGCTTTCACACATCTCAAGCATTTTCCAGATGCTGAAAGATATTCAACGCCTGAGATTTTCTATCGTTATCGAGGCTGATGAGCAGGGGAAACCGCAGATCTCTATTAAACCTGAACTTGCTGAAGAAAAAAGGGTTAACAAGAAGGAGCTGGTTGAACTGGCATTTGCCTACGCCACCAAAATAGCAGAGGAGTCGCGTACACAGGTGGTTGTGATAATCGACGAGTTCCAATACTTGGCTGACTTTGCCTCTTATCCAGGCCTCAAAAGCATCATGGAGATTTTCCGGCATACTTTGGACGAAAGAGGAAATAATGTCAGCTACATTGTAAGCGGCTCCCGGATCCACTTCCTCACCCACATCCTCAGCGACGGCAAAAGCCCGCTCTTCGGCCGGTTCACAATAATTCCAGTAGGAGAACTCGAAGAAAAATACACGTGCGAACTATACATGAAAGCTAGGAAGAACGCCTCATTGGAAGAAGCACGTTTAGTCTATGAACTGGTCGGCGGCCACCCGTTCTACCTTCTCACTCTGGCTGAGAACAAGCATGGGGATGAAACGCCTCGCGATACCTATCAACGGCTGTTATCGGAGCCAACAGGTGCCTTTAACCTCTACGCCCGGTACATCATTGCGGAGGACCTTGGAAGCCACGCCAAGGCCCGGCAGTCACGCTTCCTCAAAATCCTTCACACCCTAGGAGACAGAACGATGCCGGTATCAGAGATCTCAAAGCAAACAAAGATCGTTTTAACAAGCCTTCCCTGGTATCTTCAGCAACTAATAAGCTACGATCTGGTTGCCAAAAGCAAGGACGGCTACTCCGTCAAAGAAAAAGTTCTGCGTGACTATCTCACCATAACTACCGATTCGGTATGATATATAGGGTAGACTATATATAGTCTAAACAATATCGGGTTTCTGGCTTAAGTCCCCTTTACGCCGCTCTCCAAATCAGGATTTGCTCGAAAAAGTCTGAGCCCCTTCTGCCTGTTCTGCGGTTAACATTCCTCACCAAGACCTCTTCTGTTTTGAAACCGATATTGCTCGCCATGTCCAGAAATAGCTTATCCTTGTCGTGCACCACTACAACCACCACGCCGTTATCCTTTATGTTGTTCCGCACATTCGCGAACGCTTCGCCGATTCCTTTCACGTAGTCTGCTCTCGCCTTCTTCGAGTTGCCGTTGGATGCAGCGCCGATCTCTAGGTCCTTTTTGTCAGGCAGACCAAGCAGCTCATACGCATAACGGTGCTGTTCATGGTAATCGATCAGGCCCACATAAGGCGGAGAGGTTACGACCGCGTCGAACTTTGGAAGCTTGACTTTACGTGAGTCACCGCATATAACCGTCACAGGCGACTCTGTCCTCAACTTTGAGAACTCCTTTATCCTCTTGATAGTGTCTAAACTGTAACGTGATATGAACGCTAAAGCATCATCCGTGGGTCTGCAAGTTCTTCTATTCCAATGATTTAACGGGCTTCACCAAGCTGCCAAGTTATGGGCTGATGTTGAATAGATTTCACGCTCAATCAACCGCCACCTTAACCGAGAACAAACCACCCAAGCCTACCTGTCCCGCTCTGCAAAAACTCAATCAATCCAGTACAGCAAACAGTAACCAATCTAACACTACATGCAATTCTAACATACTTTCAAGTCAAAAACTTCGGGGATAATCTTGCAAGCAGGATCAACGCTAACAATAAGCACTGCGAAGCCAGAGATCTGATCCAAGCAGATCGCTTAGAACCGTAATTGTATTCTTATGCCTATTTCATTAGTATTTAGATCCTCCACCCTAGGTCGGCAGCAGGCGTGCGTGCATCTCGAAGCATTGCAAATCTGTCTAGCAAAGCAGAGCAGCGTAAGGCTGCTTGTATTGCAACTTGTTTCTAAATCCAAATATTCATAGCGCACATAAGACTTGAAGATAGAGCTGCATGTGAGGGTGTGCATCTACCATGAAGTAGGACACCATTGAACTAGCTCTATCAACTTCTAACTTGTTCTTTCCGTATCAGATGTTCTATGATAATGTGAAGCATAATAGATATTAGACCCGCATTTTTCATTGATTAACGTGTGATATAACCGTGGGCGAACCTACACGTGAAACAGTCTTAGAAGCGCTGAAAGGCTGCTACGACCCCGAGATCCCAGTAAACATCGTGGACCTCGGATTAATCTACAATCTAAACATCAAAGACGGTGATGTTTCTGTGAAGATGGCGTTAACTGCTCCCGGCTGCCCAATGGGACTCTACATCGTTGAGCAGGTGAAGCAGACTGTGATGAAGCTTAAGGACATCCGGCACGTTGACGTAGAAATAGTTGACACGCCACCTTGGACACCGGATCGAATGACCGACGAAGGCCGAAAAGCCCTAGGCTTCTACAGTTAACTCCCTAACCGACTTGCTAGACGTCTGTAAGCGGAAACACGACTGATGTTAACTACATTCTCAGTTTGAGGATAGGTGGCGTTGCAGAGAGATGAGTGAAGCCGCAAGCGTGCAGTCTAAAATTCGGCTTCTTCCTATGTTTGTAGCATTAGTCTTTATGCTGCTGGGTCTCGTCGTCGGAGTTCTGCGGCTGATGTTAGTTAACGGTGTTGTCATCCGTTTTCCTCCGCTTGAACGGTTTTATGTGCTGCACTCAGAACTTATTGTCTTCGGCTTCCTCGGCATCCTCATAATGTTTGAACGAGTAATCGGGGTGGAGATTCTACCGAAAGATCGTAGACCTATCACTGTTAAACCGATGATACCAATTTTTGCCGCCGGTTTTCTTCTCTACCTCGCCGGAAGCGTTTTGCAGAGCGATGCGGTGGTGGTGTTAGGCGGTGTTTTGATGGCTGTAGGATCCCTGCTCTTCGCATATGTTGTTTGGTGGCTGTTCTTCCGCGGAGATCACCTCGCGATGTACTTCATGCTTCTAGGAGTCGCCGCCCTCACCATCGCAAGCCTCGTTTCCACACACATCGTAACTTGGGATCAATACGGTTTCGCGCTGCTTCTTCTAAGTTACCCTATGCTGTTTATTATCGGTGAACGGGTGGAGCTGACAAGGTTCGGCTCAGGCAGATCGGGGCGCCGCAACTTCAAAACCGCGCTTGTAGTCGCCTCCACCGGCTTAATACTCCTAATCATAGACACCGTTCTGTTCCCCAGTATTCTGCTGCTGGGCGGCGCCGCTATATGCTATCTCGCAGTGATAGGCATCACCTACCGAGTCGAATCTATGAGTCTACGCCGCCTATCAACAATTCGCTATCCGATCAACAGATACGTAACAATTCACACGACAACCGCATATTACTGGATAACCGTGGGACTGGCTCTGCTGCTTCTCAGGCTCGTCTGGACAAGCAACCCGTTTCTCTACGACGCCTTCATTCACTCAATCGGAGTCGGGTATGTAGGCACAATGATACTGGCGCACGGCCCCATAATTCTCCCAGCTATTCTGAAAAGACCAATGATCAACAAAACACTGAGCCTAATTCCACTCCTACTCCTCACATTAGGCAACCTCATCAGAGTGGCCGGTGATCTGGTGAAACCGTTCTACTTCGACCTCGCCGCAGTAATCGGCTACTCCGGACTGCTGATACTGGTCGCGGTGCTAGCGTTCTTCATAATGATGATGCATGCGATGCGATCAACATCTTCTTCCCCTTCCTCTTCCTCTTCTTCTCCGCAACAGAATTGAGGAGAAACGGTGATCTTAATGGATAGTTTTGAGCCACTTTTCAGGCGCGGGTAGTTCACATTGCTTGGTGGCGTGTTTTGACGATGTCTGGATAGTATTCTCTCAGGGTTCTCTGCATGTCTACTCTTAGGGTGAAGGTGGTTACAGCGTTTAACGCGACCTTGTAGTACTTCTCAGGATCGTTCCTGTACATTGAGATGATGTTCACCAACTGCTTCTTGAAGTCGGTATAGTCGTAGGCGTTGATGTCGTCTGCTGTTTTACCGCCCAATTCGACTAAGCCTTTGAGTTTTCTTCCGAAGAACCAGCTGTTCACGCCGTCAACTATGAGTTCGACTGCTCCACCGTCATGCGATGATAATATGGGTACGCCGTTTACTCCAGACTTCATGTAGCTTGTTCCGCAGGCCTCCCATCCTGAGAACGGTGTGAACAGTAGGAGATCTGACGCTGTGAGCACCTGCTTTGCTGCGGTGACGTCGTAGTTCGGTACGTACACTACGTTTTCGTGTTCTTGATGCATTCTCCGGAAGGACTTCATGTATTCTAGTCCGCTCATGTCCTGTGGGTGAACTTTTCCTCCGAGTACGAAGAAAACTTGGTCGCTCGGTATCTCGTTGATAGCTTTCAGGACGAATTCAGGTCGTTTGTACGGCACTATCCGCCTGCTCCATGTGACGATGGGTCTGTCGCCGATGTCTACATCCTTGTACTGCTTGAGGAATTTGATGAACCTCTTTCTATTCGCCTCCTTCACGTTTGCGAGTAGATCTGTGGTGAGGTTTCCTTTCTCAAACCCAGCTTTAAGATCCGGATTCATCCATCGGTCAATCTCGATACCGTTGGTAATGTAGCGGAGCTTATCCATGTGGTGTGGAATAACGTTGGACATGACATCGAAGTGCTTCGCTGAGACCGTGAATGCTTCTCGTGCTGTAGATAGTCCGATTTCAGTTAAAGAAACCTCGTGGCTGATGAACTTGTACCCAAACTCTCTTTCAAAATATGATCGAGGGAAGGACGGGTGACCCCAGGAGCCGGCTGTATGAACAACAACACGATACTTACCCGGTATCTTAAGCTCAAGTGGAAGCATACAGGCGTAGGCTTCCTGCAGATCAAGGTAATCAATCTGAGCTACCCCTACGTAATTCTTGATGTATTCTGCCGTTGCCTTTGCGAGGAAGGCGTAGGTTAGGAACTTGTCCTCCTCGTTCTCCCAGAGGTAGACGCGGTTCAACAGTTTAACCGCCCACTGAGGCTCTGTGATTCTGAAGAAGACAGCCTCAGCGCCGCCTACCTTGTATTTGTGTACCTCCGCCTTCACCTCTTCGCCCCTCAGCCGAATCGTCAATGTTTCCTGTTCTCGACTTAGCTTCTTCAGGAATTCAGGTGGCTGAGTCTGAGGCTTAGCTCTCGGATTTCCTCTCTCGTCGAACTCGTAATCTACGTATCCTTCACGGTAAAAAAGTGTAAATGTCTTGTATGGTATCCCGAGCTTAGCTGCGCAGTAGAACTTGTCGCCTTCAAGAACACCTAGTCCACCAGCGTAAGTGTATCCTTCGTCAAGCGCAAGCTCAGGTGTAACGCTGATTATCATCTTCAAGGCCAGAAGATTATCTGTATATGAGGATTCAGAATACTCTTAATGAGAAGCTTAAGCACAATAAATATATTGTTAGCCTCGCAAAATATTAGCGATGTCGCAATCGGATGACGAAGCGCCGGTAAAGAAAAGAAACCTGAAAACTATCGTTATAGTAATTGCTGTTATAGCTATGATAGGTTTGGGTGCAGTCTACTCGTTCCAGTCTAAGAACACGATTCAATCAAGTTCCCAAGGCCTCCACGCCAAGTTGAGCGAGGTCAGTCTTGTAGGCTCAAGACTTTCCGCCAGCATCAATAACGACGGCGCAACAAAACTGGATGTTAGCTCCGTCCAGATAAGCTTGGTATCGCTCACATGCATGAACCTTCCGAAGAGCATTGCGCCAGAAGGCTCTGCAACATTGTCTTGCACTGCAAGTGGGGCAAAAACTTCATCACGCTACTTGGTTCTTGTCATAGTGAAGGATACCGCCAGCAACTCAACCTACACAGCATCCACCTACATAGTCGCTGCACCCGGCTAGTCATTCACTCAAATCTAACATGCGCTAGGTATTCACGAGATAATTCGCATAGCTTCTATTTTGTACCTTTCTTTAGGAGTATATTGATGACGCGGCGACTACTCCGCGTGGCGTAAGATATATCCAGGACTCGTTGTCCTTACTCCTCTCTACTTTTATGTATCCTTCCTCGATTAGGCTGTCAATCTTGGTGTTTAGCTCCTTCTCTTCCAGCTTGGATCGCTCAGCTAGGTTCTTCTTCTCGATAGCTGATTTTCTGCTCTGCGCCCCAACCATCAAGAGCGATAGCAGGATTTGCTTCACAGATTCGCTCACTCAAACTTCACATCCTCAATGACTCCTTGGTAGGTGGTCAATGTCTTGCGAGATATTGCGTCCCAGCTGAACTGTTTCACCCTCTCCTTAGCGTTAGACGCCAGCCTCTCCCGCAGCGAGTCATCAGAGAGCGCCTTAATAACAACCTGCGATATATCGTTAACATCGTTCTGGTTGACGTAGAGACCGTCAACTCCCTGCTCTACAATCTCGGAGAGCCCCTCAATGCCTGACACAACCACTGGAACACCTGAAGCCATTCCCTCTAACGCTACCATTCCGAAGGGCTCGAATCTAGACGGTATCACCATTAAATCGGCTGCCTTCATATTGGCGAGGAGCTCGGTGTCGTTAACGAAGCCGGTGAAGATTACTTTGTCACGGATACCTAGTGTATGAGTCAGGTTTTCTAGCTCCAACCTCATGTATCCGTCCCCGATTATCATCAGTCTGCTGTTAGGTTTCTCCTTCAAAACTGTCGGGAAGGCTTTGATTAGGTTGTCGAACCCTTTCTGCCAAGTAAGTCTTCCTACGGTTGTTACGAGCTTCTCGTCAACCCCGACGCCCCATCTTTTTCTTACATCACCTTTGTCTATGCTTTGATCAAACTTTGACAGGTCTATCGCGTTGTAGATTGTTCGAACCTTGTTGGACGGCAGGTTGAAGGTTGGGACGACGTGGCTCTTCATGAATTTGCTTACGGTGATAACGTAGGTGGACTCGAATGCTCCCCACCACTCAAGGCTGTGCACCATCACCGACTCAGGTGCGGTTGAGCCGGATGAACGCATCCTCTCCGTGCTGTGAAAAGTCATCACCATAGGTGTTCTCAGCAGATGCTTTGACGCGATGCCCGCTGGGACGGTGAGCCAATCATGGCTGTGAATAATATCAGGTTTTCCGAATTTGCGGCTAATATCCCCTATCTTCCTTTCAAAGGCGTTGTTGAAGAGCAGTACCCAAGTGTGAAAGGTAGGTGAAGGAACCTCAACAGGCACTCTGTGTATATGGTATCCGTCAAGATATTCGTAAGGCGCAGTGTTCGGGAAGTCCAGTGTTATAACGTGAACCTCGTTTCCAACTTTGGCGAGCGCTTGGCTTAACCCTTCCACATGTCTGGAGATTCCGCCGATTATCCGTGGAGGAAACTCCCAGCTCAACATGAATATTCTCATCGAGCAGCACCCGCCGTATATTACGGGGAGGTGGTTGCGGTAATCTTTAACCTTTGGTTGTCAAACTCGGTTGAATAGTTCAGCCACTCCTTAATCGTTCCCTGAAGTTCTCTCCTGAGCCTTCGACCTCTAAGACCCTGCTTTCTCAAATCACTGATCTGTCGAGCTAGGAGATTAGCTTGGAAGGTTTCTCTGACCCAGCGTTCAAAGTCCCGCCTGTAAAGATGATACTCGATCGACTTCACTTCAACCCTGTTGAGAAGACCAGCTAACTCCTCAATGGTGTTAGCTGTGAACCCAGTGTACTGGCCCACGCCTGAATGAAGGAGAAACGGTCGATCAGTCGGCAGCGCTAATGTTCCTTCGACTAACGTGTTGTCATGCACTGTGATGCTTGGCCATACTCTGCCTCCGTTCTTAACCTGCACCAATCTTTCAAGCCGGCTTCCCGGGCCAATTATTGATCCGTCGATTATAGTTTGATGCGAGATTGTTGCTCGTTCCCCTATAACGCTCTTACGTATCTGGCAGTTAGACCCAAGTTTTACCCGTTCAAAGATAGCTGAGTTCTCGATCACTGTGTTCGAACCGATCTTCGAGCCGGCCTTAATGACCGCGTAAGGTCCAATCTGCGAACCCTTTCCAACCGAAACCCTGTCCTCTATCAGCACCGGACCGTCCAAGATAACAGAGTCATCAATTATAACTTTTTGACCTATCAATACCGCCTCACTGTTCTTCTGACCTTCTTTGAGATGGGTTTCAAGGACCTTTCGGGTTCCCTCAAGATATCCATTAAGGCTCCCTATGTCCACCCAGAAGCCTTCACCGACAAATCCGAAGAGCCTCTTGCCTTCATTAACGAGATGTGGGAAAACATCTTTAGCGAAGTCGCACTCAATCGGTGTGGTAAAGTCGAGAACCTCAGGCTCTAAAATGTAGATTCCGGTGCTGACTAGGTTGCTCTTCTCCTGTCCTCTAGGAGGCTTTTCCTGAAACGCGGTTATTCTCATGTCCGATCCAAGGATGACTGTACCGTAAAGCCATGGATCAGGCACCTGCTTCAGTATGATGGTTGCATCGGCCTGAGTCTGCCGGTGAAATTCAAGTGCCCTGCGAAGATCAATGGTTGTGAACGCGTCGCCCTGTGTTACGATGAAGGTTCCGTCGAGAAGGTGGCTGGCGAGCTTCACGCTTCCCGCGGTTCCCAAGTAAATTCCTTCAGGTTCAATCGCGTAATCAACCTTTACACCCAGCTTGGTGCCGCGGCCAATGTACCGCATAACCTGCTCCTTCTCATAGTTTACTGTTACGATAAAGTCAGTGAACCCGGACTTTGCTGTCTCGCTGATTATGTGCTCGATGACCGGTTTGGAGCCTAACGGCATCATTGCTTTTGGGCGTGTCAGCGTCAATGGTCGTAGCCTAGTTCCTTCACCGCCTGCCAGGATAACGACTTTGCAGTCGTCTCCTTGTCTTTTCCTGCTAGACGGGGGACTCATGAATATCTGTACTCAAAATTAATTATCTGTACCACGATTAATTAGTCTTTTTGTTTTTTGGATTCGTCAAATACCGCAGGTGAACGCTGCTGCGAAGGCGGTCTCTGTCTACAGAACAATTCCTCAGCATTGACGTCCACCATCCTTTTAAAAGCCGTCTGATTACAATACTTCAAACCAGAAGAAGTTTCATTAAGCCGGTAGAGATTGATTAGGTGCTTATTGTGAAAAGTCGAATTAAAACTAAAGATGCAGCTAAAGGCGGTGTTATCGAGTATAGCCTCCTGAGTGACTACGATGTTTATCTCTTCAAACAGGGGCGGCACTACCGGATCTATGAGAAGCTTGGCTCTCATCCAACTCAGGTTGACGGGGTGGAAGGTACATACTTCGGGGTCTGGGCGCCTAACGCAGATAACGTATCGGTCATCGGTGACTTCAACGGTTGGCAGCCGGGTTCACATACGCTGATCGCCCGGAGCGATGAGTCAGGGATATGGGAAGGCTTCATTCCTCAGGTGACTAACGGCAGTCTCTACAAGTATCATATCGCTTCGCGTTACAACGGTTATCAGGTGGATAAAGCGGATCCGTTTGCGTTTCGAATGGAGACTCCTCCTAAAACTGCTTCAGTAGTTTGGCAGCTTGACTTCAGGTGGAGTGATGATGACTGGATGAAAGCGCGGCGAAACCGTCAATTGCTCAAGTCCCCCATCTCTATTTACGAGGTTCACCTTGGTTCTTGGAGAAGAAACCCTGAGGAGGGTAACCGATGGTTAAGCTATCGGGAGACCGCAAAGCATCTCGGTGAATACTTGGGGAACCTCGGGTTTACCCACAGCGAGTTTATGCCGGTGATGGAGCATCCCTTCTACGGCTCTTGGGGGTACCAGATAACCGGTTACTTCGCTGCAACAAGTCGATACGGTTCACCGCAGGATCTCATGTTTCTGATTGAAGCGATGCATAAGAAGGGTATCGGTGTTTTCTTGGACTGGGTTCCCTCTCACTTTCCGACCGACGAGCATGGGTTAGTGTACTTCGATGGCACATATCTGTTCGAGTACGGGGATCCTCGTAAAAGACACAATCCAGACTGGAACAGCTACGTCTTCGACTACGGGAGACATGAGGTGAAGTCATTCCTGATCAGCAACGCCCTCTTCTGGCTTGACAAGTATCATGCCGACGGGCTCAGGATGGACGGCGTAGCCTCAATGCTCTACCTTGACTATTCACGTAAATCTGGGCAGTGGGCTCCTAACCAGTTCGGGGGGCGTGAGAATCTCGAAGCCGTCGAGTTCATTCGCTCTCTGAACGAAGCGGTTTACAAGGCTTACCCGGATGTTCAGATGATTGCTGAGGAGTCAACCGCTTGGCCTATGGTTTCAAGACCAACTTTCGTGGGCGGTCTGGGCTTCGGGATGAAATGGAACATGGGATGGATGCATGACACGCTTTACTACTTCACCCGAGAACCGGTACACCGAAAGTATCATCATGGCCAGCTGCTCTTCAGTCTACTGTACGCCTTCACTGAAAACTTCATCCTCTCCCTTTCACACGACGAAACCGTTTACGGGAAAGGTTCGCTTCTCAGCAAGATGCCCGGAGACGACTGGCAGAAGTTCGCCAACCTACGCCTCCTCCTAGGATACATGTATGGTCACCCCGGTAAGAAGCTGTTATTCATGGGCGGAGAGTTTGGGCAGTGGGCTGAGTGGAACCATGATAAGAGCCTCGACTGGCATCTGCTGGAGTACACTCCTCACCAAGCGGTGCAGCGGTGGGTGCGCGATCTTAACCATCTATACGCGAAGGAGCCAGCGCTGCATGAGTTGGATTTCGATCCTAAAGGCTTCGAGTGGATAGTGACTGAAGACTGGGAGGGCAGCGTTATCAGCTTCCTGCGTCGCGGAGACACAACTGACGATATACTCTTAGTCGCCTGCAACTTCACTCCCGTCTCAAGGGTTAACTATCGAATGGGGGTTCCGCGGGAAGGAGTCTGGACAGAAGTTCTGAACAGCGACGCGGAAAAGTACGGAGGAAGCGGCCAAGTTAATCCTAAACAAGTGAAGGCTGAAAAGATACCATCACACGGCCGCTTCTGCTCACTCTCAATCACTATTCCCCCACTAGGTGTAACCTTCCTGAAAAGCAAAGGTGACCAGTAACTATGCAGATAATCAACCTAAGTCATCTCCCAAATCGAGGATCGATGAGCAAATAGATGGATGGACGGATGAGTAGATGGGCTGGCAGTAGGTAAACAGCTAAGCAGGTAAAAAAAGCAATGGATAAGTTCATTTGTGTTCACGGTCACTTCTACCAGCCTCCTAGGGAGAACCCGTGGCTTGAGGAGGTTGAGATGCAAGAGTCAGCTGCGCCGTACCACGACTGGAATGAGCGGGTCACCCGTGAAAGCTATGCTCCGAACATGGCGTCACGCGTCATGGAGCCGGACGGCATGATTGTCGAGATTGTAAATAACTACATGAAGATTAGCTTCAACTTCGGTCCGACTCTTCTATCATGGATGGAGCGGCATGCCTCTGATGCCTACCACGCCGTTCTAGAGGCTGATTTGACAAGTAGCCAACGGTTCTCAGGCCACGGCTCGGCGTTGGCTCAGGTCTATAATCACATGATTATGCCTCTGGCGAACAGGCGGGACAAGTACACTCAAGCGAAGTGGGGTGTCAGAGATTTTGAGAAGCGTTTCCGCCGTCCCCCTGAAGGGATGTGGCTTCCTGAAACCGCTGTTGACACCGAAACGCTGGAAATACTGGTTGAGCTGGGTGTGAAGTTCACCATCTTAGCTCCTCATCAAGCCTCAAAAATCAGGAGAATAGGTAGTGGTGGTGACGCTGAATGGATTGATGTCGCAGGCGGCCGGATAGATGCTCGACGACCGTATCTCTGCCTTCTCCCTTCTGGAAGATCTTTGACTCTCTTCTTCTACGATCAATCGATATCTCATGATGTAGCGTTCGGAGATCTTCTCCGCAGCGGCGACCGGTTCGGGAAAAGGCTGCTCGACGTAGCCACACATACTGATCACGGGTCGAGGCTGGTTAACGTTGCAACGGACGGCGAGACCTACGGGCATCACCACCACTTCGGTGATATGGCGCTTGCTTACTGCCTCCACACCGTTGAAATGAATCGGCAGGCTGGCTTAACGAACTACGGCGAGTTTCTAGGACGGTTCTCACCCGAGTACGAAGTTAAGATAGTTGAGAACACCTCTTGGAGCTGCAGCCACGGAGTCGAGCGGTGGAGAAGCAACTGCGGCTGTAACACAGGATCTAAACCCAGCTGGAACCAGAGGTGGCGACGCCCTCTAAGAGAAGCAATGGATTGGTTGAGGGATCAGCTAACTCCTCTCTTCGAGAAGGAGGGCTCGAAATATCTTAAAGATCCTTGGCTGGCACGAGACGCATACATCGACGTCATCCTAGACCGCTCCCCCTCAAACGTTGAGGCTTTCCTAGCTAAACATGCTACTAAGAGCCTCTCAAAGCGAGAGAAAAGCATCGCTTTGAAGCTGCTGGAGATGCAGCGGCACATCCTCTTGGCCTATACGAGCTGCGGCTGGTTCTTCGACGAGATATCCGAGATAGGAACAGTTCAGGTGATGCAGTACGCTGCCCGCGCTATTCAGCTTGCCCGTGAAACCTTCGGCGTAGATCTCGAACCCGGCTATCTTGAGCTGCTTAGGAAAGCTCCAAGCAGCTCAGCCGAGTTCAAGACTGGAGCAGATGTTTTCGAGCAGATGGTGAAGCCTTTAGCGGTAGATCTGGCGGGCGTAGGTGTTCACTACGCGATCTCTTCCCTCTTTGAGCGAGGCGAGTCTGGAGTCTCAAGAGTGTACTGCTACACAGTTGAGGACATCACCTACAATGTCTTTCAATCCGGAAAGATTCGCTTAGCCATCGGAAAGTCGCGGATAACATCTGACGTCACTTGGGATGAATCTGTCATAGGCTTTACGGTGATTTGGATGGGTGATCAAAACGTCTTCGGAGGCTTCCAGCAGCTGAAGGGTGAAGACGAGCCTATTCCAGTCAATCGCGTAGAGATGGTGACCGATTTGGAGCGTGGAGACACGCGGCGGCTGATCAAATCTATTGATAAGGCGTTTGCACCAAACATCTGTTCGCTTGAGGATCTCTTCAAGGATGAGCAGCACCGGATAATCGGGCACATCCTCCAAACCGCATTTAAGGACTTGGAGCCGAATTACCGTCAGATATTCGAGAGCCGCTACCCGGTTATGCGGTTCCTCAACGATGTCGGGATGGATCAGCCTAAAGTGTTAATCGCCGCTGCAGAGGTCACTATCAGCTCAGAGATCCGAAGTATTCTGTCCTCCAAGGAGATGAATCTCAACCGGCTGGAGAAGCTGGTTAAAGACGCTAAACTCTTCTCGATCAGGGTGGACGGCGCCTCCGTAGGGCTTGAGGCCAGCAGCCGCATAGTCTCTGAGCTCGGTAAAATGATAGATGCTCCTGAAGATGTGGCTCTGCTTGAACGGGTTGAGCGGCTTGTAGGGTTGATGAATGAGCTGCCTGTTCACATGGATCTTTGGCGTGCACAGAACATATTCTATCTGCTGGCGAAGCAGCATTATCATCAGATCAAGGCTAGGAGCAGCATAGCTAATGAAGAGTCAATCCGCTGGATCGCTGCGTTTAAACGCTTGAGTGAGTATCTGAAGATTAAGGTTCGTCTCTAACATGCATAGCCGTTGTTTTTTTAATATCAAGGAGTGAATGCTAGGATGTTTATGCGGAAACGCAGCAGCGGCATGCTTCTCCACATTACTTCGCTTCCCTCAAAATACGGCATTGGTGATCTTGGATCTACTGCCTTCAGGTTCGCAGAGCTGCTCCACAAGACTAAGCAGAGCTACTGGCAGATACTGCCGTTAACACCCACCAGCATCAGATACGGTAACTCTCCGTACAGCGCCGAATCCGTCTTCGCCGGCAACCCTCTGCTCATCAGCTTGGAGAAGTTGGTTGAAGAAGGTCTCCTGTCAGACGCGTTAATCAGTCCACGCGACCCGTTCCCGTTAAACCAAGTGGATTACCCTAAAGTTACAAAGATGAAGAGTGAACTGCTCAAGACAGCTTATGCTCACTTCAAACAGAACATAGAGGACTACAGTGATGAGTACGACGCTTTTTGGCGCGATAACTCGCACTGGCTTGATGACTATGCGCTCTACGTGGCGTTGAAGGAGACAACCGGTAAACCCTGGTACAGGTGGTCTCGCCCCATCCGTGACCGGGAGACGGGCGCACTGGTTGAGCAGAAGAAAAGGCTCGCTAATCGCGTAGAGATGGAGCAGTTCACCCAGTTCCTGTTCTTCAAGCAGTGGAGCGATTTGAAGAGATACTGCCAAAGCCTGGGCATCCACTTCATCGGTGATCTGCCGTTCTACGTGAACTATGATAGCGCCGACATCTGGGCCCACCCTGAGCTCTTCAGCCTAGAGTTTAGCAGCAAGAAGCCGCGTTTGGTCAGCGGTGTCCCACCTGACTACTTCAGCAAAACCGGGCAGCTCTGGGGCAACCCTGTTTACGACTGGGATCAGCTCGCCACTAGCCAGTTCGAATGGTGGATGCAGAGAATCGAGCATAGCTCCAAGCTATTCGACATGATGCGGCTAGATCACTTCAGAGGTCTGCTCGCCTACTGGGCGGTTCCAGCGGGCTCAAAGACTGCGGCGAGAGGCAAATGGGTGCAAACCCCGTTCGGCGACTTCTTCGACACATTGTTCAGAAGATTCCCGAATCTGCCTCTTATCGCGGAGGATCTAGGGGTAGTGACAGCGGATGTAACTGAAGCTATGAACCGATACGATCTTCCAGGGATAAAGGTGATACTGTTCGCATTCGACGACTCACCTGACAACATTCACCTACCCCACAACTACATCGGCAGAAACGTCGTGATGACCGGAACACACGATAATAACACAGCTAAAGGCTGGTTCACTGAAGACGCCTCGCCTGAGGCGCGGGAAACCCTGTACAATTACTTGGGAAGACAATTGACGGCGGATCAGGTTCCTTGGGCGCTCATCCGGCTCGTCTTACTGTCGGTTGGACGCCTCAGCATCATCCCGATGCAGGACATCCTATCGCTGGGCGCAGAGGCGCGGATGAATCACCCTGCTAAATCGTCTGGCAACTGGGAGTGGCGAGTCACCGCGGAGCAGCTTGACAGCGTCGCATTAACACAGTTCAGCGAGATCACCGAAATCTCCGGCAGAGCACGAGAAAAATAAGATAAGAAAGACCAAGTCAGGGGAGCGGAAGAGAAGCTCCTTCTCTACTGTTCTTTACTCGTCTTCTTCATCTTTGGCTTTTCGACGGTGATTTCCTTTTCATGCTGCTGAGTCTTGACCGTTGCTGCGGTGTCGATTCGTGGGATTTTCCATATTGCTTTGCTGTGTACGTCTATTTGCCAGATTTCCCAGACGTCTCTGAACCGGGTGACCTTCGAGATTTTTCCTACTGGAACGGCTAGAATGAATGTGAAGTTAGCCTCCTCGAAGAGGCGGCTCTGCAACGCAATTTCACGCCAATTCTTTTTCGCGAACCTTGTCTTATCCGGATGCGTTTCGCACTCCACAACAGCGTAGCATCTTCCGTTAGACTGCTCGCGTACCCCAAGCAGATCCGGCCTATATCCTCTCCAAGAGATTACGTGGTCAGGCGGGAAATCAGGTTCAATAATGACCTCAAACCCATCTCTCATAAGCTCGTAAAGTGCTATCTGCTTAAGCAATATGTGTAGGTTAGATTCACTCAACCGGCTGTAGAGGTAATGCGGTTCTACAGACGCGTTGTTAATTTGGCCGTCGGTTTGATCTTCGTCAGGCATACAATAGATCACTTGTTGAAAACTATCTTGACTGTTGTCCCTTCTCGGATGCCGAGCTCATCAGATACACCTGCGTTCACTTCCAAGACGAACAGTGCAGGCTTTCCCGACTCGTAGGATGGACAGATATCGAGGCAGGGCTTTAGGTTTTTCTCGACTTGCACCACCGTTCCTGTGCTGTTAATCCAGATGATGTCGAGATTGAACTCCATGTTCTTCATCCAGAATGCGTGAACACCTTCCTCATCAAAGACGAAAAGCATACCGCGGTCTCTGGGCATCGAATCTCTGAGAGATAGTCCGAGACTCCGCTTATCAGGGGTGTCTGCAATCTCCACCTGCATCGCCTTATCATTCACAACGACCTGAGCTTCTTTAGCGGGTTCTGCGGAGTCGGTACTATGTCTTGGATTTTCTGCAATTAGCAGTGCGCCAGCAACAATAGTAATTATCGCTACTACTGCGATAATTGCACCGATGATTAGTCTTCTTCTCGACTCTCTTCGCCAGCTAAACACTCATCAATCCGCTTGATATAATGTTCTGTTATCGTAATGTGATGCGTGGATTGTAAGTTGTGCTCGGCACTGGTTGTCGACTTGATTGTGACTTCGTAGTCATGCCCTTCCAATTTGTTGCTCTTGGTCCAGAGGAAGGTGAATTTGATGGGTCCCTGCTGGTCTTGAGTTGTTGGGATGTCGACTAACTCTACTCCAAGACTTGTTGAAGAGGCCTTTGTGTCCTGCACGTTCTTCTAATCGTCGCTCGACCAGTGCAACATGGCCCTTCTCCCCGGGCGTGACTACAATCGCCTTCATTCCTCTTTATTCGAGGTCAGATCGCGCTCGCGGCTAAAATATCTTAACGCAAACAAGTTAACTGATTCCAAACCTAACGTGCGCCGGCACCACTGCTGCCATTGCTATACGGGGGCTATAAATAGCGATGAAAGCAGCATAAAAATCCAATTGCTGTTCTGAGCAATCTGCTTGGATGGAATCTCTGGCCTTGCAATGCTTGTTGAAAGCACTGATCCTGGTTGCAGGATTATCCCCGAAGGATTTCTTTTGATTTTTGTTAGAATTTCTAGAGGTGCTGTTCTGTATTGCAGGGCTCGTATAATCGATTAGCTTTCTGCTGGTAGTTTGGCTGTATCGTCGGTGGATCTGATTAGGGTGATGGATGGTTACATTTTGGGTGCTTGGGATACAAGCGCAGGTGGTTAGTCGAGGATCGGAGGGGTGAAAGGAGGACTTCCTTGTGTTAGTGATCCTTTTCTTGATGGTTTACCTGTTTGATTTTGAGGTATCGGTGCCTTACTGTAGATGCATCAGGGTTATAAGTGGCCATGAAGCTGTATTTCATGATTTAATATGAGATTAGCTTCGGTGTATCCTCTTATCTGCCTGTTCTTGATCTCAGCCATTACGGTAACTCCTGCGTATGTCTATGCTCAAAGTGCCAGCGGCGATTTTGTCGCATACTCCTTCTCCGTCGGCTCAGAGTCGGCTTCGGGGGATCTTAGGTTAACGGTGTTGGAGAATTTCGGTAACGGGACTTTGAGAACCGAGTTTTCAGCTTCGATGAACAATACAGATCTTTCGATTAAGCACAATGTCGCGGAGGGGAGCTTCCACTTCCCGTATGTGCCTGCTGTACCTGAGATTAATAATCAAACTATGGAGCAAGAGAACGTCACCATCATAACAAGCGTGACAAGGGTTGCTGATGAGGAAGTGGATTTTCAAGGATCTACTTGGGTTTTGAACGTGTCTAAGGTAAGTATCACAGCGGTAGGCACACAGAACGAGACGAGTATGAGCGTAACTCTTACTGGAGACCTAAAGGTGTTCGCTAAGTCAGGCCTCTTCTACAGCTTCAATAGCAGTGTGAAGTTAGGAGGTAACATGACACAGTTGTCAATCACCTTAACTGACACCAACCTCGATCTTAACGTGAAGCCAGTGTTCAACATGACCATGCTATCTGGAGTAGGCGGGTTCGCGAGCCTAGGCATGGGATTGGCATCATTCAGCGGCTTATCATCATCACCCGACTCAGCTTCAATGCTTAGCATCGGTGGACGTCTCCTGGGATCCGGTGCGTTGAACAGCCCAGCTTCAGCCGGTTCAGTTGGAGCCTCCACCACCCCCACTTACTACTACGTTCTCATAGCTAGCTTGGTCGGAGTAGTTGCACTAGTATCTGCCCTGTCTATCAGAGGTCTGCGTAAAGGGCGAAGAACAGGTTCCTCAGAGGAAAAGCCTCTTCACTGGGTTCATTAACTAGCTAGAGCCGTCGGCGGTCACCTGTGTCTGAGCCTGAATACCCGCTGTCAACCCAAGGTCTAGTGAAGCATTACAGCAGCTTCACCGCAGTAGGCCCAGTGTCACTTAAGGTGGAGAAAGGCTGGATATTCGGCTTCCTAGGCCCAAACGGTGCAGGTAAGACTACCACTATACGGATGGTACTTGGACTAATACGACCTAACAAAGGTTCCGTGAAGATTTTTGGGGAGGATCCGTTCAAAAACCCTGTGAAGGCGCTTAGCAGCGTAGGTTACGCCGCGGAGCTCCCAAACTTCCAGACCTTCTTCACCGGTGAAGCACTGCTTGACTTTACAGGTAAGCTGCACGGTATGAGCTTATCCAAGCGGACGAGAAGATCAAAGGAGCTTATCGACATGGTGGGGCTTGGCGACCACGCTAGCAAGAAGATCGGGAAGTACAGTAAAGGAATGGTTCAGCGACTATCAGTCGCTCAAGCTCTGATGAACGATCCCAAGCTCCTCATAATGGATGAACCTACACTAGGCATGGATCCGGCTGCTAACATTTACTTCAGAGATTTGTTCAAGAAGCTGGCAGGTGAAGGCAGAACACTATTCATCTCTTCACACCAGCTCGACGAGGTTCAGAGGCTCGCCACCCACGTAGGAATGATTAATCGAGGACACATAGTCTTCCAAGGAACCACCGATAATATTCTCAGCGCGTTTGCTAAGGAGTACCTGATTGAGGTGGAGCTTGAGATGATCGATGATAATGTCGTTGAAAAGATCAAGAATCTCGGTTACGTGAAAAACGTCGAGGTGGAGACAGGTAAGCTCTACGTAACGCTCAACGAGAAGAAGGATCTTCGAGCCGATCTCGCTGAAGACATAATCAAAAGCGGAGGAAGGCTGCAGGGGCTGTCACTGCACAAGGCCTCGCTTGAAGAGGCGTTTATTGAAACATTGAGGAGGGGTGAGTGAATAGTGAGCAGTATTCAGAGCGTTTTCGCGGTAGGTCAATATGAGTGGAGAAGAGCTTTGGCTCGTAAGAAGGTCTTTCTCCTAATCATCTTTACAATACTTGTCGAGGTTCTCCCCTTCGCAGTCCTCACACTGCTACCTATACCGAACTTCCTTCGTGACGTAACCGGTTTAATGTGGCTGGTGGGGGTAGTTACTCCTCACTCATTTTTCCTGCAGTTCGTAGCTCTGCTAATCGGGTCAGGCTCAACGGCGGAGGAGTATGAGCAGGGTACAGCTGACCTGATACTCGCAAAGCCTCTTTCAAGAACATCTTACCTGCTGGGGAAGTTCCTAGGCGGCTTTACGCTCTTCTCCTTCATAGCCCTGCTTACAACGCTGCTAGCAGTCATCCTATCCACAAGCCTATTCGGAGCGCAGCAATACGTAGAGTATGCGCCGGTAATCTACCTCACAATAGTTCTGTCTACAATGGTCTTCTTCTCAATAGGGTTCGCAGCCGGAGAAACACTAAGAGCCCCTGGACTAGCGTACCTTGTCGCCAGCTCCACCTTCATAACCTCCCTGATACTCGTCCCATTCCTCACAGTAGCAAACAGCTTAACAGGCAACCCCCTCTACCTAGACATCAGCCGAGCCCTGCCGAC
>JACPRH010000009.1 GCA_016190055.1 Nitrososphaerota archaeon
CTATTACGCGTGCTGCTATAGGCCTAGTGAGGACTACATATACTAATGAAATAAGCATAAGAATCCAATTACGGTTCTAATGGATCTGCTTGGATCGAATCTCCGGATCTGCAATGCTTGCCAGAAGCGTTGTTTTCGGCTGCAAGATTATCCCCCAATGTTTTCTTCTGGCTTTATGTTAGGATTGCTCGATGTATTGCTCTGGGTTACAGAGCCTGTATGACTTGTTAGTTTTCTGCTTGTAGATTTGGGTGTAGCATCACTGTAGAGTCTTGCTGAGACGCCTGATGTAACGTCACAGTTTGGATGCTTTGAAAACAACATGATGAGATTAATTGAGTGAAGCGGGCGAAGAGGGCTTTCCTCCGTCTTTTGCGGTTGGTTATTCATTTGGTATTACGGTAGTGTATTCTACTATTGTAGTTTGTCTGAACCCGCTTCAACTTATAAATAAGGTGCCGAGAGAGCCGAAACGGCGGATACACGTGGACGTTGACGAGAAGATTGCTCTTGTCGCTCGGCCTCCGACGGAGGAGATAATTACTATGCAGGATATCAGAAACCTCTTTGAGACTAATCCTCACCCAAACCATTACATCGGGCTGGAGATATCTGGGCTTCTCCATCTTGGGAGCTTGATTGTAACAGGCTTCAAGATTAACGACTTCGTCGAGGCAGGTGTCAGAAGCAGGGTCTTTCTCGCTGACTGGCACAGCTACATCAACAACAAGTTCAACGGCGACTGGGACAAGATCAAGATCGCCGCCGAGTATTACAAGGAGGCCTTCAGGTTCTTCTGCCCCGGTGTCGAAGTTGTTCATGGGTCGGATCTCTACGCTGAAGACAAGAATTACTGGGAGAACTTCATTCGCTTTTCGAAGATGATTACTTTAGCGCGAGACACTCGATGCCTTACAATTATGGGTAGGAGTGAGCGAGACGGTCTTCAGTTCGCCCAATACCTGTACCCACCGATGCAGGCGGTTGACATTAAGGCGCTTGATGTCGATATTGCTCACGCAGGCATGGATCAGCGGAAGGTTCACATGCTTGCCCGAGAAACCTTTCCTAAGCTCGGCTGGAGAACTCCAATAGCGGTGCATCATCATCTTCTTCCTGGACTGGCTGAGCCTGTGCATCTCGGGCTGGATGAGGACTCGAAGACTGATGAGGTAATATCTAGCAAGATGAGCAAGTCTAAGCCGTGGACCTGCATATTTATCCACGACAGTGAGGAGGAGATTAAGGCGAAGTTGAAGAAGGCTTGGTGCCCTGAAGGATTGGTTGAGAATAACCCCGTCCTAGAAATAGCGAAGCACATCATATTTCACCAGTCCACTGAGCTAAACGTGGATCGTCCAAGCAAATTCGGCGGCCCATTGGTATTCAATAGTTATCAGGAGCTTGAAGCAACCTACCTGGGTAAGAAGCTTCACCCAGCAGATCTTAAGCTAGCTGTAGCAGAATCAGTTAACAAGATAGTTCAGCCCGTCCGGGATCATTTCAGAGGACGAGCCGATCTTCTAAAGATTTACGAAAAGGAGGCGTAAAGCCTAAGTCTACCGTCGCTGAGGTGTATGCAAGAAAGATGACCACCACTAAACCTGCGATACCGATCAACAGCCCAATAATCGGGGAGGAGGAGCGGGCCGAGGTCATGAAGGTTCTGGAAAGCGGTGCTCTGACCAGCGCATCAGCTGAGGGGGGAGAGTATGTTAGGCGTTTCCAGAAAAGTGTTGAATCCTTTACCAGCGCCAGATACGCAGTGGCTGTTAACTCTGGTACGTCAGCCCTCTACGCGGCTCTCCTAGCCCTAGGTGTAAAGGCTGGCGACGAGGTCCTTGTTCCCTCATTCACCTTTCTAGCAACCGCTAACACTGTTCTCCTCGCAGGCGCGAAGCCAGTCTTCGTGGACATTGAGACTACACACTACACAATGGATACTGAAGATCTTGAAAAGAAGATTACCGATAGAAGCCGCGCGGTGATGCCTGTCCACCTGTATGGCCATCCTGCTCAGATGGATCAGATAGCCGAGATAGCTGAGAAAAAATCACTCTCAATCATCGAGGATGCGGCTCAATCTCTAGGTGCAAACTATCGCGGCCGCGCTACCGGCACCATCGGCGATATCGGCTGCTTCAGCCTCTACGCTTCTAAAGTCATCACCTCAGGTGAAGGCGGCTTTCTAACTACCAGTGATGATGCTCTCGCCGCACGCCTGAAGATGGTTAGGAACCACGGGATGATTCACGGGTACGATAGCGCTGTACTGGGTGCTAACCTTCGGCTACCGGAGATGGAGGCCGCCATAGCCTCTGTCCAGATGGCTAAGCTCCCGTCTTTTCTTGAGGCTAGGCGGAGAAACGCCGTAGCCCTGACGGGGCTTCTCGAAGGGTTGGAGCAGGTTATTCTTCCCAGTGAAGGCGGCGAATGTGAAGCAAACTGGTCACTCTACACCGTGGCTCTGCCTGAGAACCGGGACAAAGTCAAGGATTATCTCGCCTCAAACGGCATAGGCGCCGCAGTCTACTACGACCCACCCGTTCACCGCACACCTCTTTACTCTGAGACTGAGATTGGGCGGGTTGCTCTTCCTAGAACCGAATGGGCGTCTCGACACGTCCTATCACTGCCTGTTCACCCACGTGTATCTCAAGACGATATCAAGACAGTAGCCTCAACCGTGCGCAACGCACTTGAATCCTAATCCCTCAAACCGGTGAAGGCAACTGACAGATGTCTTGGTCGTTATCCCAACATACAATGAGCTAAACAATATCACCAAACTCATCCCAGACATCCGACGCATTTTGACTAATAGCAGCTACAGCTACCAAATCCTCATAGTAGATGATAACAGCCCAGACGGAACAGCCAAAGCAGTATCGGAGATACAAAGAAGCGACAAACGGGTGCATCTCCTTAAGCGACCAGGAAAGATGGGGCTCGGCTCAGCCTATGTAGAGGGCTTCGCATGGGCTCTGTCAAACCTGCGTTTCGATGTTCTCGTCCAAATGGACGCCGACTTTTCGCATCCTCCACAAGATATTGTGCGGCTAGTCGCTGCTGTAGAGGAAGGTTCAGACGTAGCTTTAGCGTCGAGATACGTCGAAGGTGGGGGCTCAAGCCGCTGGCCTTGGCATCGCAGACTGATCAGCAAAGGCGCAAACTTCCTCGCTCATCTTCTGCTAGGAATATCTGTTCGAGACATAACTGGGGGATTCAGAGCTATGAACCGACGAGCAGTAGAGAAGCTAATGAGCTACAGTTTGAACAGCCGAGGCTACTCCTACCAAGTCGAGTGCCTAGTAGTCTTCGAAAAACTGGGGTTAAAAATAGTGGAGGTTCCATTCACGTTTGAGTCGCGCCGCGCTGGAAAAGCAAAGCTCTCCATCCGAGAAGTCTTTAGGTTTGCCAGATCAATAATCAGAATGTCCCTTAAAGGCGTGGCTCGGAAAGATGCTCAGGCAACTAAGAAGTGGGAAAGACAAATATAGTGATTGAAAACCGTTGATTAGATAGTGGTTTTCGATGGGCGAATCTGAAGATAAGGCTTTTGGCGAGGTCGAGTATGAGTGTGTACGGTGCGGCACCAGAGTAACCTCTGCACAACTCGCTCAACTACCCGAGATAAAGTGCATCTGCGGATACCGAATACTGAAAAAGACACGACCATCCGTTGTAAAGCAGATCAAGTCAATCTAATTAGATCATCTACTTACCGGAAAAGCCGCTTATCCTTTATTCGCTGAGATGGCTTCCGTAGATTTCTCCGCATATAATCTAGGACTAGCAGAGTAGCCGTGAAGGCTGCAATAGAGACTGCGTAAGGCAGGATCTGATCAATAGCTTGCTCCAACTGCCCCTTCACATGCGTTAGGAGACCGTTCGAAAATATGTTCTGCCGAAGAAGGTTTTCTTTGAAGGTGAAGCTGTACCAGACGATGCTGGTAGGGATCTGGAAATCGCCGCTTTTCTCTGAGCGGCTCCAGTAATGGATGGTAAAAGATTGGCCAGGCTCTATCTTACTTGGCTCGTTAATCTCAAGTATGAACTGGCCGCCAGAAGCGGCTGGTATGCTTTGAACGCGCTCTATACCGTTGTATTCGATTGTGACGTTCTTTCCTAGAGTGAACGCGGGGTTGTAGTACTCATATATCTCGATCTTGAAAACTGGAACTGAGCCGTTGTTCTTCACCTCCAGCTGCGTCAGTATCCACCCGTCATCGGTCACCTTCACCACACTCTTCCTCGCCGCAATCGTACCTAGCTTCTCATCAATCTGCGCTGACACTAGCGCGGTGAAGATGTAGATGATGATCGATGCTATCGTGAGGAGCGCAGTGATTTTCCTCATGCAGGTAAGGTTGCAGTAACGGTTGGACTATATTGTTTTCCTCAGGCCAACCGCACTTATGGTGATTTGAGGGTAGCAGCTCTCAAACTAGGTGCGCTGCAAGACGTTTCAGGTTGGCTTATCTGTTGTTAGAAGAGGAATAGCCTTTTTAATCTTAAACAGCTACCCTTATCCGTTCGTAAATAGGATAGAGCGAGAGCCTTGAGCTTTCTTAGACGGAAAAAAGAGCCTAAACCAGCTAAACAGCTCGAGCAATCTACTACTCCCGATACGCCACCCGCGCCCGAGACATCTTTAGAGTCAACAACATTCGTTGAGACCTACCCAATCTTTGAGCCTTACGTATACGTAGGAATCACTCAGAACCCTGAAAGCAGTACAATGATTTACTCGGTAATTGAACCGGTTCTAATCCCAAAGGAACAGGAGCTTCTTAAACGGGTTAAAGAACTGTTAAAAATTGCGCTTGAGATCGATGTTCGGACCCTTGAGAAGACCAAGAGCGTTGACTCGTACCTAAAGAACAAGGTCATTGAGATTCTGAAGCGTTTTGACGTAAAGATGCCTAAAAGCACCTTCGACAAAATAATGTATTATTTGAACCGAGATCTGCTGGGATACTACATCATTGATCCGCTGATGAAGGATCCTATGATTGAGGATATCAGCTGTGACGGAGTTAAGATACCTATCTATATCTGGCATCGAGAATACGAGTCGATACCGACCACATTGATGTTCCATAGTGCAGAGGAGCTTGACAAGTTCATCCTCAGAATGGCCTACTTCTCAGGCAAGCATGTCTCGGTCGCTGCGCCCCTTATCGACGCGGCTCTTCCCGATGGAAGCAGAATACAAATGACGTACGGCACTGAGGTAACTAAGAAGGGCTCAACCTTCACGATTAGAAAGTTCAAAGAGGATCCGTTCAGCGTTGTAGATCTCTTACGCTTCGGTACGCTCAGCAGCGAGATGGCTGCAATGGTTTGGCTCGCGCTTGAGAACAAATCCTCAATTCTTCTAGCCGGAGGAACCGCTTCAGGTAAGACTACGACAATTAACTGCCTCTCCATGTTTATTCGACCTGAGGCGAAGATTGTCAGTATCGAAGATACCCCAGAGATCAACTTGGCGCATAAGAACTGGATTCAATCAATATCCAGAACTGGGGTCGCAGGTGTAGGTGAGGTTTCGCTTTACGACCTGTTAAAGGCGGCTTTGAGACAGAGACCTGACTTCATCATTGTAGGTGAGGTCAGAGGAGCTGAAGCCTCAACCCTGTTCCAAGCTATTTCGACAGGTCACGCTGGTCTTAGCTCAGTTCACGCTGACTCGGTTCAAGCAGTCTTCAACAGGTTAACTTCATCGCCGATGAGTATCCCTAGGATGCTCGTTCCCTCAGTGAACTATATTCTGCATCAATCACGAATAACCATCGCCGGAAAACCGACTAGACGTATAATGTCTATGACTGAGATACTAGGTTTAGATACTCGGACAACCGAGTTTATAACAAATAACGTCTTCCTATACGACCAGCCTTCTGACACATTCAAGTATGCTGGACGATCTTACATTATGGAAAAGATCGCCAAGGCAAAAGGCTACAGCGTCGAGAAGCTTAACTCAGAGCTCGAGAACCGGAAGATAGTGCTTGAATGGATGTTGAAGAAGAACATCCGCAAATACACGAATGTAACTGACATTGTGCGTAGGTATTATGCTGATGCTGACGATCTTATGAATGATATCCGGATTGAAGCATATTGATACTGGAACTAGCCATCTTCTCGCAGCGGCTCTTCGGTAAGCATGTCAAGCGTATCAACAGCCGCTTCCAGAGCCTACAAGAGGTTCTGGACCGAGCGGGGCTTATGCTGCCTGTGGAAGCCTATGTGAGCATGATTGTAATGGTGGCGCTCATAGCCTTCTTCGGGGTTGCACTAAACGTCTTTGTTCTGTCATACGTCCTTGCGCATAATCTGATCTTTTCGGTGGTTTTGAGCATTGGGATAGGAATAGCTGGGTCGATGATAGTTTTCGCCATCTTCTACCTCTATCCTTCGACGGTGGCGGGGAAGAAGCGTAGAATGATCGACGAGGGTCTTCCCTTCACCTTGAGTTTCATGAGCATCCTTTCAAGCGCAGGCGTGCCTCCAAAACGGATATTCAAGATGATAGCTCTCTTGGAGCAAGAGCAGGAAGTCGGTCTCGGCGGCGAGGGAAAGACGATCTATCGTGATATGGAGGTTCTAGGTGAAGATATGATCTCGGCTCTGAGGTCTGTTGCTAGAAGGAACATCTCTCCGCTCTTTTCCGGTGTGTTGGAAGGCGTAATTTCGACTGTTAAGGGCGGTGGGGCTCTGACTGGGTATCTTGAGGAGGAGTCTCGCAGTCTTATGAGGTTGAGGCGTTCAATTATGAAGGAGTTCATTGATACGCTTGTAATGGTTTCAGAAATCTACATGGCTGTGCTGGTTGCGTTTCCCCTCATCATGATTGTGATGCTGGTAGTGATGTCTTCCATAGGTGGAGGCGATATAGGAGGCACCAGCCCAGCAACACTTGTTCCACTAATAATTTACGGACTAGTACCCGGCGCTGGCGTCGCAGTCATACTGATGATAGACTCAATATCCCAAAAGTGATTCAAATGCTTGCTTTACATGTCAATAGGCGAATTCTAGTACTGGCTTACGGTCTCTCAGTCCTTATTGGGTTAGCGCTAGTTCTAATGTCTACCTTTGTCTGGCCAGGCTACAACTCGCACCCTGACTTCGACAACATGCTTGTACTTTCACTCATCATCATGCTTATTCCACCATCGATCTTGGATATGATGAACCGCCGGTGGAAACGAGCGGTCGACTCTAAGCTTCCCGAGTTCATCAGAGATATTGCTGATTCTCAGAAAACCGGTATGGCCTTCACAAAGGCGATTGAGCATTCTGCAAGGCTTGAGTACGGCCTGCTCTCCAAGGAGCTTAGGCGAGTAGTTGCTTTGATGACGTGGGGGCATCCGTATACTGAAGCGCTCGATGAGATGGCGAAGCGGATTGATACTCCATTGGTTTACAGAACAGTTGCTCTTCTGAGCGAGGTGGGTCATTCGGGCGGTAACCTGCATGAGATACTTGACGGCATCTACTCACATATCCGTGAAGTTCAGGATATGGAGCGTGACCGGATGCGTCAGATGAGTCCTTATGTGATGGTTATCTACGCCTCGTTCGGTGTCTACATCTTCGTAGTGATCGTGCTTTTCCTAACCTTCTTCAGCCAGATACAGGCTGTCATCAAGGCGGGTGCACCCTTCGGCAGCAACATCAACCCTCAAGTCTACTACATCTGGTTCTTCCACATGTCGGTAATAGAATCAATACTGGCAGGGTTCATCGCCGGCAAGATGAGCGAAGGTGTACTAGTGGCCGGTCTGAGACATGTTCTTGCTCTGCTTATCTTATCTGTGCTTGTCTTTACGCTAGTAATCCAGCCTACTATCATTTCTTGAATGGGTGAAGTGAAGTTCCTCCATGAAGAAGCCTTTTAGGAGACCGCGAGGAAATCCGGGCGAGATGAGGCGTAGACACCGGAGGGCGCTAAGCTACATTCTATCTGTCGTAGTTATGACACTGATTACGACAAGCATGGCTGGTGTCGTTCTTCTCTGGGGCATGACCGAGGTCGGAACCAGTCGAGACAGCTTCTCCTCTGCAATTCGGTCTCGAATGGAGCGTGCTCAAGAACGTCTAGTGGTGGAAGATGCGCACTTTGATAGTGTCTCCAATACGCTAAGAGTCTCTATTCGAAATGTAGGTAGCATTGGGATAGTAGCTGATGTGGTCTACGTTAACCATACCTTGAACCTTATACCAAACAAGCTGAGTCTTGGGGTTCGGGAAAGAGCAACTATCAACATTACCAATCCAAATCCTTCGGGCATGACATCTGGTGATTTGGCCCTTATAACTGTCGCGACAACTAGGGGGTCGTCTGCCACTGATTACTGGGACCTTTAAGACTAGACGGCGCCGCGGGATCGGCACTGTCATAGCAACGATTGTTTTCATCTTTATTTTAATCTTCACTATGGGTCAGCTATATGTGTGGTATCTGGGTCAGCTGGATGATTACAATGCCGTGGCCGACCGCATGTTTGAACTTGATAACAAGCGGCGGGGTGAGGATTTCACTATATCGTCCGCCTCCGTCTCGCCCACAGACGATTTGACCGTGACGGTTGTGAACGGCGGCGGCTCTACTGCTCACATAGTGGGCCTCTGGGTAATCAACGAAAGCGTTACTCCGAATACTCATTCACGCTATGACGTAAACGTCTTCATTCCGAGCGGTGGTGCCGGAGTCGTGAGCGGGACTGCCCCGTACGGATCTCGTCTGACTTTAAGGCTAATCTCGGAGCTAGGGAGTCGAGTCTCCTACAGGATTGCTCCTGCATCAGAAATCCCGAATCTGAGGATGACCATTGACGCCAGCCCGCCGACAGTGATAGGCAGTCATGATGTAGGTATCACACTCTTGGTCTTTAATGACAACACCCAATACAATGCTCTCTATGACCTGAAGATTGATGCCGTAGTCATCAACAAGAATTCTACTGACGATATTAATTATACCTATAGTGGAACTGGCGAAAACATCACCCTAACCCCGCCTTCGATTGCTAATATCGCCTCCATTCGATCAGGCGAAACCGTTGCCTTTACTTGGAAGTATACAATCATTGACGCAGGCCCTGGTGAAACCTTTACTTTCAAGGGTCGGTATACAGGCGCACTTACCTTTGCAACTGAAACTGTTGAAGTTGTGACTCCCTTCGGCCGCAACCAAGAGGAGGCTATTAATGAGGTACTTGGGTCACTCCGCATCCAAATATCATCATTTCGATGGTCGCAGGACAACGGCGTAAACTGGAGCACAGGCTTCTCAGTTCCCAGCAACACCAATACCGTTTGGAAGGTCGAAGCAACTAATACTCACCTTACGAAGACCATTTGGCTGGATGAAGGCTCTGCACTTTCATTAATGAATACCGACACTGGAACAGTGAAGATCTTCTACATTATCGAATATCCAAAGCTCCCGCCGCCTCAGGGACGAGTTTATCAGTATAACGGCGTAAACAGCGATGGCAATGATGGTACAGCCGATCCGGTCGAGATCGCACCGGGTCAGACGGTTACACTTTACTTCGGCGCCACCTCTTCTGGCGGGCAGAACCAGCAGTCAACCGGCGTATCAGGCACTTGGGCGAGCTTCATAGCCCTAATAGGCACATATAACGATGATCCAGATGATCCCTTCGGCCAGAGCATTCCATTCATCGCAGTGAACATACCATGATCTCGCATTGGATACGGAAAGATAAAAGACGAGGCTCGTCAATAGTCATCGGAAACCTCCTAATGCTCTCGGCTTCTGTAATGATGGCGACAGTTGTACTCTACTGGGCCTTATCGTTCCAAGGCGGCGCGCAGTCCTCATATTCGACCGCTATCTTCCAAAGTAACGCTCAGGCTAGCGAGGGAATCTCAATCGATGACGTGAAGTTCAACGCTAATGGCACCCTAACAGTCTACGCGAGGAACTTCGCAGATATTCCCATGAAGGTAGCACAAGTCTATGTGGATGGCAAGGTAGGCAACGCCAGCGAAACCATTGTGGTCGCAAGGTCGGCAGAGCCAATTTTAGCGCGCACCTCGGGTTGGGTCAACGAAGCTACCTATATAATCCGGATTGCGACAGAGCGTGGGAACATCTATGAACGGAGTTTTCAAGCTCCCTAAGTCTTGTCCGCAGCGAGGTTATCTGCTAGACTCTTGGCCTTACTTAGGATATCATCTACCGCCATCTTCTTCTTGACTATCTCTATTTGTTGAAGGATAATCGAGTCTTCGACAGCTATGACGAGGAAGCGGCTTCCCGGCTTCAGCCCCATCTTTTCGCGAAAGTCCTTCGGGATGACTATCTGCCCTTTTTCGGAGAGTCTTGTTGTTTCCATCAGGATGTCGGACAAGCCGGTTGATCGGCTTGCAGCTACTGGATTCACTATTTAAGAGTTCACGGGCCCTTGTTTTCTAGGGCTGTGTTATGTTTGGGGTTGGGCGTTCTCGGTTTAGGAGGTGTTTTACGTTTTGGACGTCGTGTATTCCTCTTAGGACTAGTAGGCTTCCTGCGATGGCTATCATTGTGAATGAGATTGAGAACCATTCTGGGAATGCTATCATAATCACTGTTGCTTCAGCAGCTAATAGGCCTCCGCTTATTGAGAGGAAGAGTGAGCTGTGAAGTGTTTTACTGCTTCTGATGCCTATATCTGCTACGGTGACTACTCCTAGGGATGCTAGTGCTATGGCTAGGTAGCTGGGGTTTCCTTTGTAGGAGAGCATCAGCGAGGTGCTGTAGACTAGTACGAAGCTTCCGAGGACGGTGAACGCTGGGCCTCGAAGCCTCTTGTGGCTGACTTCGTCGTACATTGACCCACTTTGCATCCTGTGTATCTGAATAATCCTAGGGTTAACTGATATTGACTAGTTGGTTTTCGCTGGATAACTAATCCTTCCAGCCGACAGGTGCCGGCTGCCATAAGCACCCTCCTCTCTTTTTTTGCGACTCATAATATTTCTTTAGGATGGAGACTCGGGATACTAACCTCTTAGCAAGAAGGGTATATTCCTAATTTGGATTAAGATACGGGGCGGTTGTGGATAGGTGCAGGCATGTGGCTCCTGCGCCCTGTGGGGAAAATATTAACCAGCCTGTCATCCGGGCCGTCACAACCCCACCTCCACGCGTATGGAGCATTACATTCAGCGCGATACGTTATGCCCAAAAAAGAGAGGAGAGACGATCTCTCCTTGGAGATCGTCTACTATTCATTACTTCTTTCGCATCACTAGTACTGCTGCTGCGGCTATAGCTATTACAGCCAGATGACGAATAGGCTGATCGCCTTGTTGAATGAGCGAGCGTACCAACAGAAAGAGAGCTTGGTTGAGACACTAATCAAGCTATTTTGACGCCAAGATTGTTTGTATGATCCATTCACCACCACTAGAAAAGTCAAGTAAGTCGGGCTATCTATTCTCGAAAGAAACTCATCCACGTAGAGGAGCAGACTTGAACCGAGCTAGAAAAGTAAAGAAGGGCCGCCGCATCCGAGAGTCCACCGGATAGATAGATAGATGGTATCTGGACTGCACGGCTCTGTTGCAACAGATAGAAGATGGTCCGTTGGCTCAGTTAGCGAAGTGCGTCTAGGTCATCCATTGCACGAGGATTAGTCTTTAGATAAGCACGAGCGAAGGCAACACCAAGTCTGTCTAAAGAAACCACGGCCATGCTCTTCCCATCGTCGGAGAGCAATTTTCTCTTAATTAGCCTCCTCGCAACTTCTTCAAAGCCACCCTTAACCTTGTACTTTCTCTCAATGTCCTTCCATCGAATCTCCTTCCGGACAGCCTCAAGAGACCGGTATCCACCACCAATTAATCCCTCATCATACATTCGTAGGATAACCGCTATCTCATAGTCTTTCAACGTGCTTCCGGACTGCTTCTTCAACTCTACTAGAAATCTCAACTGTGCACTATATAAGCACATGTATAATTACACAACAACATATATACGATTGCGCATCAGTATAGGTACACGGTGTAAGAGAAATGGAGCGCATGGAACGCACTGATCTAGTGACCGCGTATGAAAAAGTCGTAAACGCATTGAAGCATGGCCAGCAGTACACGCTAAGAGGATTAGCCCAGGAGACAGGCTTAAACCCCCGCACCGTATCAAAGACAATCAAGCTGCTAAAGATTAGTGAAGCGTTCTGCCAAAAAGCGCAGATAGAAATCTCAAGGATAAACAAAATACAAATCATCAGAGCAAAACCTGTTGTCGGATTAGCCAGACTACCCGGACAAATTCAGAATCTACTGATTCGCACAGCGTATTTCCCCACAGTCTCCAGAGACGAAGAAGTTCTAGTTCACCTTTACATCAAAGACGCCGTAAATCCCAATAAAGCAATAAACATGACCAAAGACAAGACATTATCAGAACTTGTAAAAGCAGAACACATCGCTAAAACCAAAGACGGACGATACTACCTCACCAAAGATGGACAGATGATAGCAAAAGGCGCAATCGAAATCTACCCAGAATTCGGAACAGAAGCAAAGTAGAAAAAAGACCGGACCTGCACCACAAGTGGCCTTAATCAGACCAGCGGCCCAACCTCAGAAGACTTTAATCATAATCGGTTTAAGTTCCGGCGGACTTGAATACCAGTGAGGTACATGTCTCTTAAAACGGGGTAAATAACTTAGTATCCATAAATCTAAGCGGGCCCGCCCCGGCCCACCACAATTAAGTGTCAAGTCCCTTTCATTTATCTTCGAACTTGACATTTTATGGTGCATAATCGATCAGGACTCGAAAACATGCTCTGGATCCTACTAACACGCTACACCGACACACAATCATACGAAACCATCTGGAAGCAATATATCCACCCACATACCATAACACCGACGCTCACAACACACTAACCCGTCCTTGCACACGACCAAAATGCTATGAAGTTGGGTTCAATAGAAAAAACTAGGATAACTTTGGTGCGGGCAGCCTAATAGTAAATGCTTGTATCGGGTCTGTAAAATTGTCTGTTGCTTAGCGATTATCTGCGCAGAGTGGCAACCGAAGAGTTGACAGTGCCCCGTTCAGCTGTCGTCGAGGTAGATCCTCATTTTGGTGAGGACTCCCGCCTATTATCCTCTGTCTCTTCAAGAGGCTCAACATATAACAGTGGTCCTTCTTTCCTGACGATTCTCACTTTGCTCTTTGGACGAATAGGGACGGTGGTTTTGGCCTTCCAGTATTCACCTTGATAAATTATGTAGCCGTCTGTGTCGGGGAAAAGGCCGTCGATAGTCTCAGCTATGTCGCCGACGATACCGGTTATGAATGGTTTTCGTCGTCTAGCTTCGAGCGCCTTGTAGGCTGCGAAGATTAGGAAGATGCCTACTACAGTGGGTACAAGTATAACGGTTAGGAGGAGGGTGTTTAGCCACTCGGTCGAGACTATCCATGGACCCGGTGGGATAAGCAAGACGCTCCCTAATATGAGGCTGAAGAAACCGCCGACACCTGGTAGGCCGAAACCCGGCGTGAACATTTCCATGATCAGCAGAATCACTCCTATTCCGATTAAGATAAACGCGCCGACATTTGCGCCCGCTATCCCGAGACCAATGATACCCAATACCAGCATTAGGGCGCCAATAACCTCGCCGCCGTACCCAGGTGATGAGAGCGCATAAATTAGTGTGTATATCCCGATGATGAAGAGCAAATAAGCCAGCACCGGCTCGGACAGTATCTCGAGCACTGTTATGCGGAGGCTCGGTGACCAAGAAACAACATTTGCACCCTGTGTATGCAGCACGTAAGTCCCGCGGTTCGTTTCAACGACTGTGCCGTTAAGTTTCGTCTGAAGATCTGGGATAGACGGAACAACAAGATCTACGACACCATTTCGATACGCCTCCTCGGCTGAGAGGTTCAGGTTCTCAAGCACGAAGAGCCGGGCAGCAGTCTCATTTCTTTGATGCATACGAGCCCGTTCGACGAGGAAAGATGATAGTGCATTCAGAATCTTAGGGTCGTCAATAGGCTGGGCTCCACCTAGGGGTTGAACAGAGACGGGTTGTGCAGATCCTACCAGAGTGAAGGGAGCCATCACTGCCACGTGAGTAGAGAGAAGGATGAAGGTGCCGGCTGACCAAGCAGTAGCTCCAGTTGGATAAACATATCCGATGACGGGGACATTTGACTGCTCAATTGATTCAATGATGCTGAATGTAGCGTCTAGGTTGCCTCCAGGCGTATTGATGGTTATGATTACCGGGGTCTCCGAAATGGAGGCTGCTGCAAGGGCTTCTTTTACAAGCTCGGCCGACATAGGGGTGATTGGGCCGTCGAGACTGACAAGAAGTAGGGTAGGCTGCTGGGGTGAGGCGTACCCGATTAATAGGAGTAGGATCAGCGGGATAGTGCAGAAGGCTACGCTTCGAAGTGACAGTCATTAATCACCTAGCTTCTGATCCTCTCTTAGTTCGCTCTTGCCGGGTCACACCGAGTATAGTCGCCAAGTCTTGGGGAGCGCCGGTGGTTGTGACTACTACCATGTTCTTCTCACGGGCAATCTCGGTCATCGTCTGGAGTTCCCGGAGCCGCATTGCCATCGGTTGCTCCGCGTACTTCTTCGCAGCTTCAGCCATCTTGAATGCGGCCTGATACTCTCCATCTGCTATGATTACTCGGGCTCGTCTCTCGCGCTCCGCCTCAGCTTGCTTCGCTATTGCTCGCTGCATCACATCCGGGAGCGCCACGTCTTTGATCGCTAGGGCGGTGACCTTGATTCCCCATGGATCGGTCGAGGAGTCTAGGATGTCGGTGATTCGTTTGCTAAGCTCCTCCCGCTTGGAGAGAAGATCGTCGAGATCCACCTGTCCCAAGATGTCCCTGAGTGTAGCTTGGGCGAGGAGATCGGTGGCAATGTTGTAGTTCTCGACCGAGACTACTGCCTTCTGTGGATCGTAAACCCGGTAGTAGACGACTGCATCGACATCGGCGGTGACATTGTCCTTTGTGATTACACGCTGTTTTGGAACGTCGAAGGTTGCGACTCGCAGATCCACCACTCGGAAGATATCGATAAAGGGTATTCGTAGGAAAATGCCTGGGCCCTTGGCGCCAATCAGGCGGCCGAGCCGGAACATTACAGCCCGCTCGTACTCTTTCACTATTCGAATCGAGGCGGACAGGGTGATTAAGACGAACAACAACAAGATGATAGCTAGGATAATCGGCGTTAAGGATGGGGTTTCGGAGACCAATTGAAACACAAAATAGGAAGAGCCACGAGTGTTCTTAAGGATTCCTTTGACAGATTCTTGTGCGTTAGTTGTGCATAAGCCTATTGACCGAAATGCGATTCGTTATCTATGCGCAACAGACGCATAAAGACCCAAAATTCCACTCGATATACACCGCAGAAGAAAAGACACCCCTGACTACAGACAAAACATCGTTAAGTTTACACAACCGATGAACAGACGCTAATTCTCATTAAGCAGTACAGGCCTTTAGCAAGCAAATATTTGCTGGAACTGCCGGGTGGGCGAATATTGGAGAATGAGAGCATTATTTCTGCAGCGCAGCGTGAGCTCAAGGAGGAAACCGGTTACCAAGCAGGCATGCTCAAACACCTAATCACATTCTTCCGGGCCCCCAGATTCACAACACAGGTTGTACATGTCTACGTGGCGAGAAACTTGATCCACAACCTTCAGAAAGGGGATGAGGAAATGTCTATAGAGATAGTTAAAGAAAGTATTAAAGACCTCAGAAACAAGGTTTCTCAAAGAAAAATTGAGGATGGAAAGACACTATGTGCCTTGCTATACTTTATGTTCATGGGAGAGAAGCAAGAAGATGTTGGATGAACAGACACTAGAAAAACTTGGTTTGATGGACAGAAGCGAAGAAGGAGCCTTGCTGCTGGTCAACCGGAGGGATCAGGCTTTCGTCGTCGATGAAGCGACAGCCTTTATTTGGAATTTAGCTAATGGAACGACTCTAGCGGAGGTTAAACGAATTCTTGAGGACAAACTCGAGGGCGGGTACCATGGGTTTGAGGAGGAGCTTCTAAGGCTCCTAGAAATCCTAATGAAATGCGGTCTACTGGAGTTAAGTTAAGATTACAGGTGCCTGTGAATCTGACTATTGGTCGGGAAGCACTGACCGGTAATTCCCCAAGCATTAGATGATTGACTGGTCTTCTTTCTATTTCTATACCTGTTAACCTAAACTGGAATCACGAAGACCTCCTCTCGTATACACTGTCCGCCCGTAAGGCGTAGAATCCCCGGGGACCGCAGTGCATACCTTGCCACCAGAAGCTTTAGCACAGGTTCTTCAATACGTGAAGACCGCTAAAGAAGCCAGGAGGTAGTGACAGCAGAAGAAGCAGAGCGGCTAATCAACAGCGGCTACCTCTTCATCGGTGTTCTACCCACCGGTAAAGTCGTAGTTCAAAACAACAAGCAGAAAAGTTATCCAGCGATTTCTTAGCTGTTAACTGATATTGACTATAGACTTGACTTGGTTGCACTAAATGGGCGATAAGCCATCTTTAATACTCGTACCGTTGCTACTGCGTGGATAGACACGGACGCTGGACTGATAGTATATGGTATCTATAGGTTACATGTTAAGACGGCGATGCTTCGCAGCAGGAGTCGTTGCGCTGCTTCTTCTCTCTATCTTTACCGTTTTACCTTTGATTCCTCAAGCTTCGCCGCAGAAATCTGATGCGCTAGTTTTGGCGGTCAACCCTGCGCCTAGTACCGTTCCTGCTAACGGCGGCGAGTACGGCATTGTGGTGGTGCAGATTCAGAACAGCACGGGTTTCCCTGTTCCAGCCCCTGCTGATACCCCAATTATTCTCTCATCATCCAAGTTAGAGGTCGGAAGCGTTGAGTCTACACTCACAATATCAAAGGGCGCTAGCTTTGCGATTGCAAAGTTCCGGTCAACAACCACCCCCGGGGTAACCGCCGTCACGGCTGCTGCAACAGGCTTTACAGTCGGAACCAGCTCCATCACAACGATCGACCCTAGCAGCTCCCCAATGAAGCTGGTTGTGCAGTTGTCACCTAAACAGCTGCCACCGGAGACTAATGCAACCGGCCTAGTTGTAGTTCAGCTTCGCGACGCTAATGGTATACTAGCCCGCGCAACTGATCCTATCCTTGTGTCGCTCTCCTCATTAATTCCATCTATCGCTAAGGTCGATCCTTCAATCACGATAGATGCTGGGCAGAGCTTTGGACAGGCTTCCTTCTACACTGCGTTCACTCCAGGAACCACAAAAATCACTGCATCCGCATCTGGATACGCAATAGGTTCCGACACTCTTACCATTAAGGGATCCATTGCGGCGAAGCTCGCGGTCTACAGCGCTCCTCCTCAGATTCCTGAGAGAGCTGGCGCGAACACATCTATTGTGGTTCAGCTGCAGGACGCTAATGGTGTGCCGGTGAGGGCTCCCAATGATATCCGAGTCGCGATTACCTCATCCAACACGACGGTCGGATCGACAGAGCAGTCTGTCGTCACGATAAAGTCTGGTGACACCGACAGCTTGACCCGTTTTAATGGGCGCTTCGCTGGAACCGCTCAAATCACGGCGACGGCTCAGAAGTACGGTTCAGGCTTCACAGACGTCAATGTCGTTAGGGCCGGTCTGGCTGACACTGGCAGACTCGCCATATACATTGTGCCACCTGCTGTTCTTCCAGACGACAGTGCTCACCGCGCCGTCTATGTTGAGCTAAGAGATGCTAACGATAGGATGGTGCGGGCAAGCCAAGATATCTCCGTTCACTTGGCGTCTTCTAGCACCGACATCGGCTCGATTGACTCCAATGTGATAATCCCATCAGGCTCAACCTATGGCGTAGCAACCTTCTACTCTACGCATGCAGCTGGTAACACCACAATAACGGCTTCGGCAGCTGATTTTCGCACCGCCTCAACAAAGATGAACGTAGCGGGTTCAGTGCCGACCAAAATAAGTGTGGATGTCGTGCCGAACCAGCTTCCATCCGATGGGCAGGTTCACCACTCTCTTGTTCTTCAGCTTCAAGCCGATAATGGGGAGCCTGTGAATGCCCCCACAGATATCGTAGTTACTCTTTCCTCCTCAAGAACTGACATCGGCGGCACTGATGGAACCGTGGTGCTGCAATCCGGCAAGCCGATGGCTATAGTGGACTTCCGCTCAACCTTAGTTGCAGGAACCACCACGATATTTGCTTCCGCATCAGGTTACGTCCCCGGGTCTGTTGATGTGAAAACGGTTCAACCCACTCCATCGACTTTGGCGGTTATCGTCTCCCCGTCGGTGCTCACCGCTGACAGTCAAAGATATGACGCTATAGTGATTCAAATACAGGATGCGAGCGGTGTTCCCGCTCAGGCTCGGAAGGACATTCCAATCTCGATATCATCCTCAAACCCAGCTGTAGGCGTAGCTGACAGCATTGTCACGCTGCATGCGGGCGAATCCTTTGTGCGAGCCGGCTTCACCACCTCCAGCCGCCTAGGAACCACCACGATAAGCGCTCTCTCCTCAGGCTTTGTAGGCTCCTCAGCAAAACTCTCAACAATCCAATACCCGCTTACCGCCGATCTCTCCACAAACGCGGTTATGATTAACGCTACCAACACCGTCCCTCTGACCCTCTCAGTCAAGAGCTCGGGTGTGCCTGTCTCCGACGCCACAATCCTGTGGAGGGCAACAAACGGTACCATAATCAAGGCCGATGAGTCAACTGACGAGTCTGGAACCGCTACAGCTGAGTTCCGGAACAACGCCGCAACCTCCGCCGTAGTGACTGCGGTGATCAGCAAGACCGGTTTCTTCACTACCTCCGACTCAATCACGATTAAAACAAAGGCTCTCCCGCTTCGCTTGGTTCTATCCTCAGCACCATCTATACTCGCCTCTGCACCTACCGACATCAGCGCCACTGTGCTCAGCGGCAGCACGCCTATCTCTAACGTGACGCTGAACTGGACTGCGACTCACGGCAGCTTCGCCCGTAAAGCAGGAGCAACCGGAACAGACGGTATCGGCAAGGCTGTGTTCTTCTCGAATGACGCTGGCTCGGTCGAAATCAAGGTTACCGCTAGCAGAGAGGGATACAACGCCACATTAACCTCATTTACCATTAGCGTCACAACGGCATCTGCAGAAACCGCTACGACCCAAACCTCTGCGGGGTCGCCTGGATTCACATTCTTCGGCTTGGACTTCTTCGTCCTCATAGGGATAATAGCAGTTGCAGTCGCGGCTGTAGGTGCTGTTGTCTTCTTTATGATTAGGAGACGGCGCCGTGGTGCTAGTGGAGGTAGTGACGGTGAAGGTTTCGGGGAGGGTGATCTAGGTGATATCTTGGGTGAAGGTTAACCACCTGAGAGATTTGCCTATAGATAATTTTGCACTAAAAAATGTATATTAAAGTAAGAAAGGTCTATTCTCTTTAAGAATTCTATTTTATGTTAATAATGTTTGATGAAGACAGGAAAATCTTAATACAAACTTCTATCCTTCACATACAATGAACGTGAGATGGCATCAACAAATAAGCCTTCAAGCAAGCGCTCAGCGAATATGGGCCGAGAAACCTACATCTCTTCAGTCGAGAAGCTTCGTAATAATGCCCCCAAAATCGGTATCAACGTCGGCATAGCAGTGCTGATATGGCTGATCGGCAATTACGTCTTCATCCCTATATCTAGAGGTCTATTCATTGAAGCGTACGCGGTTACACAACTAGTAAGCCTCATCATCCTAATAGCCATGTTCGTGCTTGTGGTAAGCATTATCAACGAACTGAAAAATGTGGCGGATGCAGCTGCAGGCTTCGCCGCTTATCAGGCGGGAACAACTGCCGGACAGGTTACGTCTGGCGAAGTAGGCAGCTATAGGACAGCATTCAGAGGACTACTATATGTGCTCGTGGTAGCAGCAGCATTCCTGCTCTTCTCTCTGCAGCTCAACTTCATACATCCAGCCTTGGCCGCTATAGTGCTCCTAGGTGTAACAGTATGGGCTGTAGCAACTCTCTTCAGAAGCGGCAGAGCGCTATCATCGTTAGTGGACCAATATGCTAGAGAATGGACTGATGCACTAGCAACTAGGCTGAGGAGTGAATCAAGTGAATGAGGGCTTCAACCCTCACCCTCATATTTTTTCTCCTACTGATACCCGATATACTGTTCGTCCTTTACTTCGCAGCAGCCCCAGCGGCTACTGCAGCATTTCTACGTACATCTGCATCCGGCCTTTTACCCAGTTACTTGGCTAGTAACCTAGTAGCAATAATTGTCTTAACGGCATTCCTCTATGCTGCCATAGTTGCCTCAGCTCTGTTCTATTTCGTAGCTTCGCCAGTAATTAGAAGGATAATTGGGTGAAATCAAGATGAGTAAGCGAACGCAATCTTCAACTAACTTTGGCGTGCAGTTTCGCTCTAGCTTCCCTTCGTTTATCCTCAACCTTCTAATGACCTTCCTAGTGTGGCTTTATGGACTGGCTATTTTCATACCGCTCTCGTCCTTGGTCAGTAGCCCCCTGAGTTTGACGCCTATCGTCAGCTCAATCTTCTTTGTCGCCACAATATATTTCTTGGTCAGAGCAGTGCTGGATGGAAAACGGGCTGTAGATTCATATGTGCAGATAGCTCCCTCAAAAAGCCAATCGAGATTACTGGTTATAAGGAACGGCGGCTACGGCGGTCTGGTTCTCTTAGCCGGCATAGCTGTAATCCCACTATCTTGGTGGATCCACCCCGTCTTCGGAGGAATCACGCTCGTAGGCATTGTAGTCGTAGGTATGTTCTTCGCTACACCCCTGATACAACGAGCTGTCGAGCGGCTAGCCTCCCAACGGAAGCAATCCAAGTAGCGAGCAAGCCCTCGCCGGCTAACTAACTCACCATGAGGTGAGACTTACTACTGCTGTAGAGGCTATTCTGCAAAGCATCGTAATAGTATTTCTGCTCTAGGTTCTGCTAACTCTTCGGGACACGTCCTAGTGTTAACTTGCTGGCATCTGCTCTGAGGATTAGGGGTGTTCTCCCGTTCCCCCTTCACTGCTTCACCTGTCAGCCCTTTCTCCCCAGCCTCGGAAGAAAAGATGCTTGTTGCGAGCGACTTCTCATCTGGCTGGGGAAGGGAGCTCACGAACCTTGCAAGCCCCCTCTCGGATAGATTCAGGACTGCGTTCACATCCCGGTCTATCCACTTCCTACACGTCTCACTCCACAGCATTCTCGTGTGCTCGACATCGCTCTTCACGGGTTTGCGGAGCTTCTCCCCGCACGTCGAGCATGTCGACGAGGATCCTCTGGTCTCAGACTTTGTAAGCGAAATGATGGGTACTCCCTTCCAAGTAGCTTTGTACTCAACCATTTGCCGAGCCTTCCAATGCGGCCAAGAATTCAACCTGAAACGGTAATATGCTCCTTTTTTCCCACTGCCTTTTCCTTTCCGGTACATCTTGTTAATATCCTTCAAGTCTTCGAAAGCAAGAGCTGCGCCGTTTCTTGCAGCGGTCTCGACCATGAAGTTCGTAGTTGCATGAAGTATCTGGTTCGTCCGGTTATTGCTTCTTCTCCAGTATTTGCGGGCCAGTTTCCTCCTTATTCTCACGTCGTTACGCTTGAATGAGGCTAATATCTCTCGCGTAGTCTGCTTGATCCTGACTATCTTGGACATGTCTATCTGGACGACGCCTCCTTCGTTTCCGAATGATAGGTTCTTCTCATTCCTATCCACACCATAAACCGTCTTGACGGGTGCGGTCTCGACCTCTTCGGAGTAGCAGAATGAGAGCAGGCTAGAGGTGATTGTGAGACTCCTAATCTTCCTGCCTTGTCCTCCAAGTTTTGCAGAGATATATCGATTGAGTTGAACATCAACGTATTTGTCACGTCTTAAAGGGATGAATAATCGCCCTTTCGCTGTGATGATGAACCCTGAAAGGATGCAGACCATCGACTTCAATGGCTTGGGATGCTTCATCATCCTCACCTTTTCACCTCTCTTCTCACTCTTGTTTCTGCTTTTGAGGACTGCGCAGGCCCTCGTTATTGCGCCGACCTTGTAGTAGGATGGCAGGTTTATCCCTTTAAGCGACTGATAAAATCTCTTCATCCCCTTTCTGTTGCTGATTCCGTTTTCTTCCCCGTAATGCACCGCATTATAAGTCACAGTCAAACATTCACTAAGAAGTGTATTAAGAGCCTTATCTGAGTACGACTGAGAAACACATCTAGTCGCTCGCAACAGACGATAGCAGCAACAATCAGAATATAAGGATGTCGCGATGTCCCGAAGAGTTGACGAACTCTGCTCTATTAAAGATAAATACCTCAGCGAGGGCGCATGTTGAGTACCTTGAGGCGGATTACTGCGGCGATACTCATAGTTTCGCTAGTCTTGACTATTTTCCCGCAGATGCCTCTAACCTCTGCTCTTTCGCAGATATCTCTCACTGCTGATAAGCCGATTTACGTAGCCGGGGATTCCGTCTATATCTTCGGTAAGATTTCAGAACCGTCTGATACTTCAGCACCTGTTCGGATTACGGTCGCGAATCCTTCAGGCGGAGACTGGTCCTCAGTATCTTTAACATTGGATCCGGCTGGAGATTTCGGTGCGACGGTAGGAACAGTCTCCTCCTTAGACTCCACTGGAACCTACGTAGTAACTGTCCACTATCTTGGTTTAAGCAATCAAACCGCTTTTCAGGTTAAGACGCCTTCACGGCTCACTCTTAACAGCAGTAAGCTGGTGTACTTGGTCGGTGAAACGATATTTGTGGCTGGAGCGGTTTCACCGCTGATTGAGGGGTACCGGGTCACCTTAAGGCTAGGCACCAACGCAACCTGCTCAGATGAATGCAATATCGCGGTCGCCCAAATTACTCCTAAGTCTGACGGCACATTTGTGCTTCCTAACTTCTACAAGGTTAGATCTATCGATAACGGACATTGGTTCATCAACGCGACATACGGTCCTTTTTCATCTACTGTTGTTGACGTTTACGTTGGCGTCAAAATTACGCTTTCAATCGGCAGTAATGAATACGTTCCAGGCCGCAACGTCAATATTTCTGGAACAGTTTCACCCTTGATCTCCGGCCCAGTCGCAGTTGTGGTGAAGAACCCTTCAGGTAGCGTCTGGTTCACAGATTCAGCTACTCCGGGCGGAAACGGAACCTTTTCGATACAGGCTATCCCCTTCCCAGGTGATCAGGTTGGGAACTACTCTGTCTCGGCGAGCTACTGGGGTGTGAGCAGCAATGCGAATTTTACGCTTGGTAGACTTGGCAGCTCCACAATGAGGATTACAACAGCAGGTGTCTTTGATATTAACGATAAGCCTGCTCCTTGGCTCTACTCCGGCTCAACAGTGCGAGTTAGAGCAATAATTGTTAACGACGATGTTGTCTCGCATAACTTCACCTTCATAATCCAGATCAAGGATAGCGCAGGGAATCTGGTCTTCATGGGAAGCCAATCATCCTCAGTTGCTGTGAACGGCTTCATAGGTCAAACTATTGGGCAGCGTTTCGAAAATCGAGGCGCCTACACCGCAGAGATATTCGTTTGGGACAGCTGGATCGGAGGTAACGCTCTCTCAGAGGTCAGGCTCCTGGCCTTCCAAATTATCTAATCCTCTAAAATTTACCTGCCTACGAGTTTACCCAAGGTAAAATATAGATAGAAGCATCTGCGTAATTATTATCCAGTCGAGGCAGCTGGCATATGTTGTTTCGGGGTCACCGGGACCTCACCATTCAGACCGTTACTCTCCTGCTATTTCTCTTTCTCTTCTTCGTCGTCCTAGACATAGTTTCTACGCAGTGGCTTATCCAGCACACTCCAGGCGGCATCATTAACGAGCTTAACCCATTCGCAGTTATGCTGTACGGGCAGCTAGGCTTCATGGGGATGGTTTTAGCTAAGCTTGTAATCTATACCTCCTTCGCTGTTCTAGTGATATATTTCACCCTGAGATTCTCTAAGGTGAAACGGTTCATCGAGGTTTCTCAGATACTTGTGCTATGCCAAATGGCCGTCTCCATAATCGTTGTCTTCAACAACTTCATCGCTATACTCGCCACCCTCTTCGTCAGGGGTGACTGGCCCCTAGTGAGCTTGCCTTCTTGGCTGATCTCAACATCAGTCTATCTGAGCGATGTCGCCCTAGGCTCAGCGTTCGCTAACGGCATACTGTACATTTGGGGGGCAACAAACCGGAAGCTTCACCTCAAGGTTTTCACCGGTCTAGCCCTATTCATCTCGCCGGTGGTGCTGTTCGCGGAGGGATTCAAGATCTACGTATGGCTCTACGTAATCTACATAGCTTCGGCGGCTCTGGCCCTCGGCCTTACATTCTACCTTTCCGAAACAGAAGATCTAGAGCTAGCCGTCTAAACAGTGTCCTCTCTTCTTTTTTACGTTTATATTCTTCATCTACACCTTGCGTGGATCGATGATTGTTGTTGAGTACCACATCGTCGTAGCCGCGGCGATGCTGCTCTCAGCTGCCTATTTTGATCTGAGGAGCCGTGAGATTGATGATCGGCTCTGGATAGGCTTTTCTTCAGTCGGTGTCCTGCTATATGTATACGAGCTCGTTACGACCGGCGCTGTCGCAGGTTTAGCTTCAATTCTCCTGATAATCGGTGGCACCGCAGGCATTGTTCTGCTGCTTTACCGTCTGGGTTTCTACGCTGGCGCAGATGCTCTGGCGCTGCTCTCATTATCAGTAGTTTTGCCGCTGTATGCTCCGCCTGTCTACGCTCTACCGGCGATGTATCATGATCCGCTGTATCTGTTGTTTAACCCAGTTACGTTTGTGGTAGTTCTTGCGAACGCAACTATCTGGGTGTTGATTCTCCCGGTTTACTTTCTGCTCCGTAACCTGTCAAGGCTTCTTAGAGGCGAAGCTATTTTTGCAGGGTTCGAAGATGAGTCTTGGTGGAGGAAGGTTGCAGTAGTTTTCCTCGGCTATAGGATGAAGTATGCTACGGAGGATGATTTCTACCTCACTCTTGAGAAGAAGGTGGATGGTAAGCGTAAATTCGTCTTCCGGATGCTTAACGAGGATGAAGAGTTCCTGCAGGGACAGGATGTTTGGGGCACACCTGGTATCCCGTTCCTACTGTTCATGACATTAGGCTTCTTCACGATGCTGTTGCTAGGAGATATCGTAACGCTCCTTATGGACTCGCTATTCTCCGCCCTTATACCGTAGAGCAACTCTTCCCGTTTTCGGGTTAAGCAGGTCTACCGCAAGTGAATTCAATATGCTAATATGGTCGTGCATGGATTCTGACAGTCGCCTGTGGTTTACTTGGATAATTATGATCTTGCCGTGATCGGCTCAGGTGCTGGGATGAATGTAGCAAGCTCGGCTCTTGAACAGGGTTTGAAGGTTGCCATTGTAGAGAAAGGGCCGCTAGGTGGAACATGCCTGAATCGAGGGTGTATCCCCTCTAAGATCATGATTTATCCTGCTGACGTTATACGGCTTCTGCAGGATGCTAAGGCGGTTGGTGTCAACGCGAAGATTGAGAGCGTGGACTTCGACCTCATCATGAAAAGGATGTGGGACGCTGTCTTAGAGGATAGGCATCACATGGAGGACGCGATTAGACAGAACTCTGGCGTCAAGCTCTACCACGACGTCGGCTACTTTCTATCTGATTACACAATGCAGGTGAAGGATGAGATTTTTTCAGCGAAGAAAATTGTGATAGCATCCGGTGCCCGCCCAATTATCCCCGATATCCCCGGGTTAAACGAGGCCGGGTACCTTACCAGTGAGACAGTCTTTTCCATTAAGAAGCAGCCTGCTAGCCTCATCATTATCGGAGGCGGATACATCGCAGCGGAGATGGGTCACTTCTTCTCAAGCATAGGTACAGCAGTAACGATCGTGGGGCGGAACCCTGAGCTTGTTCCGCACGAGGAGCCTGAAGTATCAAGTCTGTTGAAGCGTAAAATGTCCGAGAAGATGCGTGTCCTAACTAACTCTGAGCCGATAACGGTGAAGACCGGCGGCAGCTCGAAGCAGGTAACGATACGGGATCGATATTCAGGAAAGACCTTTGATGCTTCAGCTGAGGAGGTTCTTGTTGCTGCAGGCATCAGATCTAACACGGATCTTCTCAAGGTTGAGCGAACCGGGGTTGAGGTGGATGCAAAGGGTTGGATCAAGGTGAACAAGTATCTTGAGACATCTAAGAAGAATGTCTGGGCCCTCGGTGACGCTATCGGGAGATACCAGTATCGACACACAGCCAACTATGAATCTGAGGTAGTGGCTCAGAACGCGCTCTTCAACATGCACGTTCAGGTTGACGAACATGCTGTGCCTCACGCGATATTCGCCTACCCTCAGATTGGCAGCGTCGGCTTAACTGAAGCAGAGGCTGGGAAGAACCGGCCGATATACGTCGGAGTTGGGCAGTACGCGGACGTCGCGAAAGGCTACGCAATGGCTGAGAAGGATGGGTTCGTGAAGGTGGTTGTGGACGCAGAGACCCAGAAGATACTTGGCGCCCACATCATTGGGCCCGAGGCGCCTGTTTTGGTTCAACAAGTTGTTTACCTGATGAACGCTGGTGACGAGGATTATATGCCGTTAGCTCGGGCTCAGACTATTCATCCTGCGCTGAGCGAGGTGGTGGTAGCGGCCTTTGGAAACCTTCGTCCCGCTAACTTTGAGCCCCAAGAGCATCATCATCACTCCGAATCTGATGGGCGCACTGCCTAGACATTGCGACTAGCATTGCACCTAAAATCTAAAGATAATGAGGAATGTTGAAAAGGTCTTAACGCATGCTGAGGTTCACTTCGATGAAGACATCCTCAGGGACTCGCAGTCTCATAAGCTGTCTCATCGTTCGATCATCCGCGTCGAGATCGATTAGTCGGCGGTGAACCCGCATTTCCCATCGGTCGTAGGTGTTGGTTCCTTGGCCTGAAGGTGCTTTTCTGGTCACTACCTTTAGCTTCTTGGTTGGAAGCGGCTGTGGTCCTCTAACCTTTACCCCAGTCTTCTCAGTAATGCTCCTGATGTCTTGACATACTTGTGTCAGGTTCTCTATGTTCGTGCTTGTAAGCTTAATTCGGGCGAGCTGAGGCATTTCCTACGTCACACCAGCGCTTCTGGGAAGTATTATTTAGCCTTTAACGTACTGAGAGAAAAGCCAAGCAAATAAGGGTGTCTGTGTAAAGTCGCGTTTTCTCTCTTACCTATCTCAACCCGGCTTCTTAACATCGCTTGACAAGTGAGGCAATAATGATGCCCTCGACATAAGTGTATGCCCATGCCTTTGGATGCTTGCAGCGATAGCGCCTATTGCGGTTACATTGCAAAATTTGTAGTGTCTCACTCTGCTACTTTTTGAATGATTTCTTTTTGCTGTTGTATGGCTAATGTTGGTGGACTGCTTTTTAGCTGCTTTGGCGGGCGTTACTGTTGCTGTTCATTGGTACTGTTAGGTGCACGACCCCGAATAGCGCGTGTAGCACTGGTTGAGGCATCTCTAAGAGTTGTAGGTCGTGGTATCGGAGGTCTCTGATGCGTTCACTCATTGACTCTATCTCTGTGAATACGTCAGCTACATTTGAGACCTGTCTTTGCTGTATACGTTTCTGTAGTAGTTCTAGAGCGTCTTTGAAGCCGGTTTTATATATAGACATGGTTAGTTCAGAATACTGGAAATACTGGAAACGTTAAATAAAATTGTTTGTCCCATTTCGGACAAACAATACTATCATTCGCTATCGATGGGAACCTCTCTAGATTATATGTGGATGTTAAGTGTCCCTAATGCTAAGGCGCCTTGAAGCAGAAAGTGCATAGGTATCAGCTGCTTATGATGTGTTCTGACTATCTTTGGGCTTGAGTATTTCGTTAGAAGCGGTGTAAGGAGTTGGACTGATCTGCATGTGAGTAGCAGGAATAGTGTTGGCGTCAACACGTTTAGCCCAATTGCTGGTAGCAAGATGAGTGTTGGGATTGGAGGAAGAACTGCCACTAGTAGTGCAAGTCTGACTGTGTTCTGGCGGCCAATCTTGATGGGTATCGTTTTTCTTCTCTCAGCCAAATCGCCCGCGTAATCAGCTAAATCGTTTATCGGTGATGTGACGAACAAGAAGATTAGGAACAGCAGCGCAGCGTAGACTACAAGGCTGTTAACGCTACCTGCTGCAACTCCGCCGAAGATAATGGCTAGTATTCCCCCCGCGCCTATGGCAAGGGTCTTGGCCAAGAAACGATCCTTGAGGCTGAACGGTCTCACTGAATACGCGAATCCTAGAATCATCTCTCCAACAGTGATGAGGAACGGGTAAAACCCCAACAGATAACCTATAGATATTCCTCCAAAGTTCAGCAGCAAAACCAAGACTGCTGTGTCCGCCTTACTCACTGACCGTAGAACCAACGGCCTATCGGGGGCATTTATTTTGTCGACTTCCAGGTCAGCCAAGTCATTGAAGATGTAGACTGCTAGCGACATTAAAAAGGTCGAGAGAGGCGCTAGTAATGCAAGCTGCACAGTAGGTCGTCCATTTGTTGACAACACGACTGCTACGAGGGTGCCCCAAGTGTATACTGAGGCTCTTGAGAACCTCGACTTCACCAGCTGCAGCACCTTTACCGAGTGAGAGCCGGTCTTGACAATGTCACTCTGTTTCCCACGTTCCCGTTTCCTTATTTTGAACAATTTATACGACATTTAACTTCAGTAGGGAAAACAGACGTGTTAAGATATATATAATGGAGTATTTAGTACCAGTCTTCAATGAAGCCTGAGCTTGGGGACATATTATCCGCATTGTCTGATGAGCACTCGATAACGATTTTGATGCAGGCGTCGGCTGGATTGAAAGGCGACTCCTCTACTCACAAGAGCATAGGGTTGAGCAAAAAACAGTATTACACACGGCTCAACCGGCTTGTGAAACTTGGGTTAATCAGCAGAAACAACGGTCTCTATAGGTATACAGCTCTGGGCGCCCTAGTGATCAACACGCAGCTAAAACCGTTGGAGGACGCCTTGACTAACTACTGGAGTCTCTTAGCAATTGATGAACTGAAAAGATCAAAAGTGATTCCACAGCAGGAGCAAGACAAAATTGTCGAGATAATTCTAAACAAGAATCTTGTCAATGCGCGTGACCTTGACGGGAGCCGTCGCACGGCCACGGTGGTCAGCACCTATGACGATCTTGTGAAAGAATCCCTAAGGCTTATCAGTTCGGCCAAAAGCGAGATATTTATCGCGTCAAGATACTTTGAACCTGATGTAAGCAATCTGCTGCTGGAGAAGTTTAAAGAAGGTGTCGCGCTCAACATCTTGGACGGAAACCCAAGTGGAGCCACACTTGTTTCACGATTAAGAGCTGCTTTAGACAATCCTGAATCGAGATCGCTTGCAGAAGCAGTACTCAACTCATCCAAAGTTAGGATTAAGAGAAGCACTTTAGAGTACAGCTTCATCGTAGTTGATGGAGAAAACTGCGGCGTTGAAATCGTTAATCCCTTAAACCCGCAAGAGTTCAACCTAGCAATTGAGCTGAGCGACAAAAAGCTAAGTCAAAAGATGATAAATATCTTCGAAGATCAATGCAAATCAGCTGAAGTGGACATTAAGGTCGAGATACTAAACAAAAACAATTCTAGCAATTAATGCGGTTCAGTGGCGGTGCAAAGATTACAATCGCCATCACAGTTGCAACGTGAGTTCTGGCATCCATGGTTTTCGCTAGAGCTGTTTTGCTCGACTTAGGATAATGCTGCTGCTGTTGACAAGGCGAGCTTTGCGTCGAGAGGTCTGCCTGTAATGTTAAGAATATGGTTACTGGTGACGAATATAGACCTATCAGTTAACTCTTTTCGTCAAGAATCCTTAAAGATATCTAAGCGATCACGAGCTGCTAGATGTTCGTAGTTGGTACTGCCCTACACTTAGCGGGGAGTGGGCGATTGATTCTTAGGGCTGAATCTGATGTTCGGCCGGGAGCAGTCCTCTACGATGAAAAGGGACGGCCTGTCGCTAAGGTTGCTGAGCTCTTTGGTCCCGTAAAGGCTCCCTACCTCTCAGCTGTTCCTATGACTGACAGGATGACTAGGATACTGAAACAGAAGGTGTATGCTTCTCCGCGGAGTGAAAAATTTGGCAAAACTAGAGGTAGAAGATACAAGCGATAGTCGTTGCCCAACCTGCGGCACATGGTTAATCGGTGACCATTACCAAGGTGAAGCGATTTGCCCATCCTGCGGCTTCGTAGTTCATGAGCATATCGAGGATACAGGTCCTGAGTGGAAAGCGATAGATCCTGAGGATAAGGCGAAGAAGGTCAGAGTCGGCTCACCCCGTATGATTGCTTTGCATGACTTTGGTCTCTCCACCGAGATAGGTAGAGGTATGCGTGACTCTCAAGGACACTATTTGGATCGGGAGGCCAGAAACCAGTACTACAAGCTGCAGAAATGGCAGAGACGGGTGCGAACCACAACTGCTGAGCGAAGCCTGTCTAGTGTTCTTGCAAAGATCACTGAGATATCTGATGCACTCAATCTTCCCAAGAATGTCTTGGAGACTGCTGCACAAACCTATAGGGACTCGGCTAAGATGAAGGTTGCGCGGAGCAAGTCTATCACCGGCATGGCGGCTGCATCAGTGTATATGGCGTGTCGCAAATGCGGTGTCGGCAGATCCCTAAAAGAAATTTCTAGGGCTGCACATATCGATAAGCGAACAGTCGCAAAGTATTATCGTCTCGTGTTGAACGAGGTTGAGCGCAATTATGTGCCGCAACCATCTATATGCAAGTATATCTCGAAGCTGGTGAATCTTGCGAGGATTGATACTAAGGTTGAGCGGGTTGCTCTCCGCCTCGCAAGCGAAACTAATGACAGCAAGATCTCCAGCGGAAAGGCCCCAGCGGGTCTAGCAGCGGCCTATGTGTATATGGCTTCTATTATGCTCGGCACCCATCTTCCACAGCGGGAGATAGCTGATGTAGCAGAAGTAACTGAGGTTACGATCAGAAACCGGTGCAGAGAAATACTTGAATCCTTTGAGATAAAGCAGTGCCTCAAGCCTGTAGCCTGAAATGAATGTAGGACCAAGGAGGATGTGTCATCCCCCTTCCGCAGGGAGAGGTAATATCCACTCGAGCTTAAGTGCTTTCACGAGTCTCTCATACCATCTGGGATCTCTTCCACCAGAGTACCTCTCTTCTGGATAGCAGCTGGTC
>JACPRH010000041.1 GCA_016190055.1 Nitrososphaerota archaeon
GTATTCTTTGTGTTTGCCAACCCCTTTAGTTAAAAAGAAGTATTTCGGGATCGGTCCCATACGCAGAGCAAGGCGCGAGCCGCTTATTAATCTTCGAAGCACCGTTTACGTCGCTCAAAAGTTCATTCATCTTTCATCCAACCTATTCAAATATGATTGATCAGCTGTTGCACTTTTCTTTCTTAAGAAGTATTGAACGCTTCAAAACTGCGTTTGAACGTGCGTTTAGAGACTGCTCTTCTAATCCTTCCAAGCTAACTGATATCTTTATAATCACCGATAAACGCAGATTCTTACTTGAAACAGTTGAGTCGCAGAAAACGTAGCGAGAAGAGCTACTCATCTCGTTAAAATTACAAAAGTTAGCGAAGGTGATAATGAGATGAATTATAGGCTTCAGGACGACACACTCGATCACATAATGGACGCAGTAATCGCTATTGATAATGGATCTAACATTACCTATCTGAACCACGCGGCTGCGAAACAATACAATGTAGATGTGAATAACATCTTGGGATCAAAGCTAACGGATCTATACGAGATTACTTGGCTCAGACCAGAAGATGAGCAGAATCTGCGTGGTTCGCTGGAAAAGATTGGTTACTGGCACGGTGAGAGCATTCACCGCAGGAGAGGCTCAGGTGAAATACATGTTGAGTCAACAGTTACTGTGTTAAAGAGCACTTCAGGGCAAAAAATCGGGTTATTGACTATTCATCGCGACATAACCAGATGCAAGCTAGTTGAGGAGGAGTTACGAAAGAGCGAGACGCGTCTATCCATGATTCAACGGGCTGCTGGCATCGGCGCATGGGATTGGAACATAGCGGAAGACACCGTTGTCTGGTCTCCCGAGACATACGTTATCTACGGACTGGATCCAAATATACCAGTAAGCCATGAGCAGGTAATGTCTCTAGTTCACCCTGAGGATCGCAGCCGTATAACTGACCTTCAAAACGAGTTGCAGATGCGTCATGCAAAGATATGGAAAGTAGAGTATCGTATAGATCATCCATCACTTGGCATGCGTTGGCTGTTAAGCTGGGGTAAAGTAGTTTACAATTCAGAAGGCGATCTTATTCGTATCATTGGTGTTAGCTTTGATATTACGGAGCGTAAGAATGTAGAAGATAGCCTCAAGAATCGTATCGAAGATCTGCAGACATTGGTTGATGAGCGTACTGAACAACTCAGAGATGCTGAGCGATTAGCTGTCATCGGCGAAACAGCGGGGATGGTGGGTCACGACATGCGTAACCCGCTTCAATCCATAGTTATCGCGGTCTACTTAGCTGAGGAAGATCTGAGTTCTCTACCTGACTGTAAAGCCAAAACCAATCTAAAGCAGTTTCTTGAGACAATAGATGAACAGGTAAAGTACATCAACAAAATCGTTTCAGACCTCCAAGATTACGCTGAACCCTTGGTTTTACGCAGCGAGGAGACTGATTTAAAACAGACCATCAATGACTCAATTCGAGCCATTGCTTTACCTGAATATATCCAATCCTCGGTGTTAATCGAAGATAATTTTCCGAAGATGACGATAGATCCTTTCCTCATTAAACGGGTGTTCATTAATCTAATCACAAATGCTGTTCAAGCTATGCCGAAAGGAGGAAAACTGACGATAAGCGCGTCAAGAAAAAATGGTGATGTGCTTGTCAATGTTGAAGATACCGGCGTAGGTATACCCGATGAACACAAGCCTCACATTTTTAAACCACTCTTCACGACTAAGTCTAAGGGACAGGGATTCGGGCTGGCCGCCTCCAGACGCATCGTAGAATCTTACAACGGCTCAATTACCGTTGAAAGCGAAGTCGGTAAAGGCACCAAGTTCACAATCAACCTGCCTCTGGTGAAAAGGTAAAGAAGCAACATGCAGGTGAACGGATCACGCATTCTCATAGTGGATGATGATAAAATCATACTGTCGATTCTCACAAAATTCCTGCAAAAAGCAGGGTACCAAACCGATGTAGCTGAGACCAGCCGCGAAGCATTGGAGAAGGTCAAAAACCAGTATTACGACGTAGCCATAATGGACATCAAGCTGCCAGACATGGAGGGCACAGATCTACTGCTAATAATGAACAGAACCTCACCGCGGACGACAAAAATAATGATGACCGGCTTCGCATCAAAAGAAAACCGTGACAGATCCATAAACCGCGGAGCCGACGCCTACCTCATTAAACCTATAGCGCCGCAACAGCTACTTAGCACAATCAAGGAAAAGCTAAGTGCAAAGTAAGGTCAAAACAAGCTAGACTGTAATCGGGCAAGTTACTGGCTTGCCGCCTAGTTATATCCATTTGATTGTTGCTCCGTTAATCTTCAATGATAAAGCGGTGAATGCTACTCCTGCGCCTTCATAGAACTTTGTGAACCACTCGTATAGGTGAAGCCTTAGATCCTGGATGTAAACAATCAAACCCTCTATAGCCATCACCCCAATGTTCCCGAATACTACTAGCGGCAGACCTGCTACTCCTATTCCCCATGCCCGGTTGAGAAGATCCATAAGGAGCAGGTGCACAATCAGCAGAATACCGAGACGAGTATAGCTCAAGGTGTTAGCCAAGAGCTCAATAGGCCTTATGATCATATCCACTATTCCATCAGTTAACGACGACCTAGGATCTACACCGAGCCTAGGTGAAATTAAGGCGCCTACAGCCCTTCCAAACGCGATTACTAGCAGCGAGCCTACGACTAAAGGTATTGTAATGAATGCGACTGTCGCAATAGGTACTCTGACGCCTAGGTAATCCGACAAAATGGGCGTGGCCTCCTCACTTTTCAAGATATCCTGAGGGTCAAGACCCACCCCGATTAACGCCATCGAGAGCGGTATCGCTGAAGAGTAGAGCAGCAGAGTGGGAAAAATGTTTAGCGATGCTTCAAACATATCTCGGGAGTTAATCCGATTCACTAGGGCTATGACATAGCCTGATGCAAGATGGAAAGTACCGATGATTATCGCCAGCGTAAGAAGAGCTATGACGCTTTCAGTTCCGAATGTCTGCGGCCGCAAAACCGGTATGAGCGGAAACGGTCTCCCTAACGCGAACCCGAAGAAGTCTCCGGTGAGAAAACCGCTCACAGAGGCTGCGACGCCGAAAATAGCTAGTATGGAACCCCAGTAGCGAAAATTACTCTCCTTCCTTCTTGTCAGAAACAGGCCTAGCAAAAACATAAGCACGCCTTGACCTAAATCTGAAAACATCATCCCATAGAAGATCGGGAAGAAGAACGCGATAATGGGTGTAGGATCAACCTCAGAGTACTTTGGTGAGCCAAGTGATAGAGTCACATGTTCAAACAACTTGATTGTCCTAGGATTCTTAAGCAGAGTAGGCACGTAAGGTGGAGCCCCAAGTTTTGCAACCGGTGAGGCGAAGAGCAACACATCTTTGAAGCTCTCCCGGAACCTAGATAGCTCGTTTTCCGGGATGTACCCCTCGATCTCGGCGAACCAGCGGAGATCAACTCGTCCCTTGATTCTCCTCAGAACTGAAAAGATTCTGAGAGCTAATTCTCTGTATACTTCTAAGCGTCGTACACTGTCCTTGGTCAACGTGGTCTCAGCGCGGCGAACCCTATACACCGCTACTTCATTCTCTATCTTACCTAGCAGATCGTCTAATCCGTTAGCCTTCAGCACCACCTCTTCCTCTTTCTCCTCCTTCGCTGCTGGCTCAGGCGCCTCTAATCTGCGGTGGGCTGCCTGTTGCTGTTGCCACTCCTCAGCTTTAGGCTCACTAATGATCTGGTTGATGTTACTGTATAGCTCATGGGCTTTAGACTTTAGTAGTGTGAGGTCGTAGAACTCGGTTAGCTCTGGATCATCGGAAGGATGGAATTTGCCGAAGATGCAGAGTCGCACAACGATGTTGTTAAGATCTGAGCGCGGGATGATCAGTGTGACCTTCACCAGTTTGTAGACAGCCACTCGCTTAATCACCTACGCCTAAGCTGAAAGGCATCTATGGGCTATCTGACAACCAAGACTGCGCAATGAGCATGGGTGACTACTCCATTTGCCACACTTCCCATTAGAATCCTCTTTGAGTTAGATCTGCCTTTAGTTCCAGTCACGATCAGGTCTACGTTATTCATCTCTGCGAAGGTCGTTATGGATTCAACTATTGAAGTAGCATCGACGAGAACCTCAACCTTTGCTTTAACTCCTGCCTTTCGAGCCAGATACTCAACCTCACCTAGCCACCTCTGAGACTGCTTTCTCGCTCTTTCATAGTAACTGGCCACCAGTCTATCTTCATCATCAGAGATCTGTGATGATAAGCTGTACGGCGGCTTCGGAATCACATGGATAGCCAATACCTCAGACTGCTCTGACTTGGCTATCCTCAAAGCATGTCCAAGTGCCTTGAAGGACACTTCAGACCCGTCAACTGCCACGAGAATTTTCCGCGCAAAAATCTCGCTCAACGCCCTTTCTCCGCTTCGAGCAAGATCCGCGGAGTCCTTCAACATAGTCATTCGCGATAGAAACAGGCGGCCATTAACTTAAGTGTTGAGTTCCCCAATTAATAATCGCTCGCAGCTAAAACGCATTTAGAGGAGACACCGTGCTAGAGGCTGGCGTGGAACGCGTTTACTGGTGCTTCAAACTCTTTAACAGCGTTAAGGAGAAGCATGAGGTTGACTTCGCGGATCTTGAGCTCTCCAGCCTCTTCGGTGAAGTGAAACGGATCAGGAACTTCTACGACACTTTATCGCAAACACCCTTCAACAACTTCACCAAGAAGACAAGGATCCAAGACTACTTGGCGCATGAGCTTCCGTACGGCGAGTGTGTTGGCTTCTTCGCTGAAACCAACAAGTGGCTTAACGTCGATAGACTTGTGCGGCGCCTCGCTTATACCCGTGAATTCTTTGTCGCAGTCGAACAGGACGATGCTGAAAACGTCTTGAAACAGGCTTTTCCAAACGGCGAGATCGGTAAGAACGTTCAGATCTTCAAGGAAGGCAGGATGACGCTTCTCCGCTTCACCACAAACCAGTATTTTCTGGAAAAAACGCACTACATCTCGAAGCTGAGTAGAGATGAGCAGGAGGTTGACAGCAACGTCGAGACCCTCCTCACCTTCCTGACTAAGCAGATTAACCGCATCCCCGCATCCTCAACTATGCAGGTTGGGAAACGACTCGAAGACTATTTCGCTACGAGAGAGGAGCCTTCACTTCACCTAACACACTACATGCACCCGTACAAGGGAAAGTTCCATCCCAAAATGGTTCGCGCCCTCCTCAACCACATCCACCCTGAGGATAAAGGAGTCGTGATGGACAACTTCGCTGGCTGCGGCACTCTTCTCGTGGAAGCAACTTGGATGGGGCTGGACAGCAGAGGCGTCGAAATTAACCCCCTTTCCGCATTAATGTCAAACGTAAAATGCGACTCCCTAAACCTTGATCCAGCAGCACTGAAAAAGGAAATCCACGCGCTTCTCCAAACTCTGCGAAACATCAATCCGGCAGACGATGAATTAGCCTCCGGTAGGAAACTGCCCGTCGTAGCGAAGTACGATGCTAGGATGCTTAGACACAGACGAGATGAGATTCCAAAGAAGGTCTTGAAGATGTTCTCTGACCCTGAGGTCATCAACAGCTTCCTTTTGGCGAGACAGCTAATTGAGCGAATCGAAGATCAAGATACGCGCAACTTCCTGATCATAGGGCTAAGCGGCACCATCTCAGACATGCTTCGCCGCCGGAATAGCGACTTCCTCACTGTCTTAGAGGATAGGCTGAACGATCTCTACCTCCGCATCTACCTCTTCCACAGGCTAAACGAGGCGCTTAAGATTAATCTCGGTAGCTCCGAGACCTTCATAGGTGATACTCGGGACATAAGCGGGAGCTGCCGTAGGCTGAACGGGGCCTCTGTTAAGATTGGTGATGGTCAGATCAGGGCTATTGTCAACTCGCCTCCTTACAGCACCGCACTTGACTATATTCGGAATGATTATCCACAACTCACAATTCTTGGGCTCGCTGATATTGAGCAGTTAGAGCAGAAGATGATGGGCAACCCGAATGCCCGCGTGTATCCAAACAATCTCTTACAGGAAATCCAGCGTGGAGACTCGGATTATCAAATGCTTCCGGAGAACGCTAAGAGCATTGTTAACGTGCTTCTGGAGGCTGAGCGGAAGAAAGAGGCTCTCCGCACCTACCGCTTCTTCAAAGATATGCGCAAAACCCTTCAAGAGATGCATAGAGTGCTCGAAACCGGTTGCAAAGCGGTCATCATCATCGGAAACAACCACTACAAGCTTAACGGCAAATATGTTGAGGTGAGAAACGACGAAGTCATCAAGCAAATGGGCATCCAGATTGGATTTAGAGAGGACAAGCTAATCAGAAGAGAGCTAGAGAAATCAATGGCCGGAATGATCCGTTACGAATCCATTCTGATACTCCAGAAACCTGCCTAACAACCCCGTCACCATCAATAACGCGTCAAAACCAATGCGGCTGATGCGTAACTGAGCGGTGTGATACGAGAAAAACAAAAGTTCCAGCGCGAAACCAAGCTATCAGACAAGCGGAGTAGGGTTAATATAATGCCCAACGCACTGGCTAAACATATGTCCGAAATTATTCAACTTAAAACGGAGCAGAATCTTCTTTGCGACGATTGCTCTCACCCCATTCCTTCTGGTCCCGTCTGGTTCTGCCCTTATTGCCTCGCTAACCTCTGCGACGAATGTAATGAAACGCACGATTGTGATAAGTAAAATAGGCTTCTAAACCCGCTAAATTTAGATTAACGGCACTGCATTCGTCTCGCTTAATCACCAATCAGTACCTTAACGGATTCGTGCCGAATCTTTGTATTTGCTCGATTTTTTTGGTCTTTTACTGTCCTGCTAAGGCCTTTATCCCTAGATACTTGGCTGAGCTGCCGAGGTTCTCCTCGATCCTTAGGAGTTGGTTGTATTTCGCTGTTCTTTCGGCGCGAGCAGGTGCTCCGGTCTTGATCTGCCCGGTTCCAAGCGCTACCGCAAGATCGGCGATGGTTGTGTCCTCGGTTTCGCCGGAGCGGTGGCTCACAACGACACGGTAGTTGTTTCGGAAGCATAGTTCAGCTGCCTCTATCGCTTCGGTGAGGGTTCCAATCTGATTCACCTTTAGGAGCAATGCGTTAGCGGCGCCCTGGTCAATGCCGCGCTGAAGTCTCTTAACGTTGGTTACGAAGATATCGTCTCCAACTATCTGCACAGTTTTTCCAATCTCCTTAGTTATAGCGGCGAGACCGGCGAAATCCTCTTCCTGCAGAGGATCTTCGATTGACTTGACTGGATACTCTTCAACTAACTTTTTGTACAGCACGATAAGTTTCCCTGAGTCAAGCCTGTCACCGTCGATCCTGTATGTCTTACTTTTCTCGTCGAAGAACTCTGAGGCTGCGGCATCCATAGCAAGCACCACGTCGACGCCTAACTCGTAGCCTGCCATGTCCACTGCCTTTGAGAGCGCTTCAAGCGCCTCTCTTACCGTCTTCATCGGAGGTGCAAATCCACCTTCATCTCCGACGTTAATCGCTCCTCGACCGTACTTCTCGGTGAGAAACTTTTTCAGGTTTTGATAAACCTCCGCCCCGATTCTCAACGCTTCGCTGAACCGGTCGGCTCCCACCGGCAAAATCATGAACTCTTGGATGCTCAGTTCGCTTCCAGCGTGCTTCCCGCCGTTAATCACGTTCATCATTGGCACCGGCAGAATTCGAGCGCCCCCTCCTCCTAGGTATTTGTAAAGCGGTTCACCCAACCCGTTTGCAGCTGCCTTTGCGGCGGCAAGCGATACTCCGAGGATCGCGTTTGCTCCGAGGTTAGTCTTGTTAGGTGTCCCGTCAAGCTTAATCATTAATCTATCAATTTCTTGCTGTTTCGTCGCATCGAGTCCTATTACCTTCGGTCCAATTACTTCAGAGACGTTTCGAACAGCCTTCAAAACGCCCTTTCCATTGTACCTTGCTTTATCACCGTCTCTAATCTCTAGAGCTTCGTGAGTACCGGTCGAGGCGCCTGAAGGAACATCAGCTCTACCGCTGCTTTTCGCAGTTTGAAGATCAACCTCGACGGTTGGGTTGCCTCTGGAATCTAGGATTTCCCTAGCAAAGACTTTTCTTATCCTTAGATCAGCAGATGACATTACGATCCTCCTCTACATCAAGTTCATAGGATTTAAAGTAAACTCAAACAAATATTTCACAATCTGTCAGACTTACCATCGGCATTCTGTCTCGTTAGATTTCTAGCCGTTTGCGGTGCTTCTGTTGTTGATACTCGTTATGAAATTTGACTACGGTTGGAACTGTAGATGCATTACTGTGTGCTATACTACTCTATGAAGAGTTGAAAAATAAAAAAGGGTGCGTCTGGTGAAGCGGATGTCTCTGTAATGCTTGTTGTCTTTTCTTTTAGATAGTAGGTTCGATCTCTACTTCAAGGTCTTCCTCTTTTGTTACGTACTCCCTGTAATCTTCCTCTATTCGCTCGCGGCCTGATACCGCCTGTGTCTCCTCCACTATCTCTTTCACTTCTCTAGTTGTTGGTTCCTGTGCAAGTACTTCTTTAGCCCGCTTCAACAGGGCTATTGGTCTGTTCGCCCAGACGCCGTAGAGCTTTCCGCATGTGGAGCATCTGACCCCTCGGTCTGTGTAATAGAGCACTTCGCCTCCACATGAGCAGGGTCCAAACACTCCCTTGCTATGGATGCTCTCGATGATGCGAATAGTCTTTGGTCGCATTTACTCTCATGCTAAGATAACATACGTTATATTTAACTATTTGTAAAGATGCGATGGGTGATGTTACCTTAAGGTGATCACCTCTTTGAGGTGTTGATTGTTTGTTGATATTCTGGTTGTTTGTGTAGGTGGAAGAGTTTGATTCAGCTCCAGATATGCTGTTGCCTGCAGCCTCTCTTTCTGCAGGGGAAGTAGTCGTCGAAACCCTCCGTCCTGTCCTTGACAGTCTGCACTGCCCTCTCCATAATATCATACAGCCATTCGCCTTGAGCATAGACCTGATGCTTCAAACCCAGTCTCAAACATGCTTCAGGATAGACGGTTGCTCCATCACTCCAGACTGAATGCTTCCCATACTTCCTGACCATCTACTTCAGAAACAGCTCGGCAGTCAGGCTGCTCCTAGTCAAGGAGAGAGAACCACAATCCGAGAAACCGCTTCTGAAACGGCTCGTAACATACACACCCAGATCCAAGCATCAGACCTCTTCACCCTAACCATCATCTCATCAATTAGAAACAACCTCGCCACCCCCTCTACGCCTAGTCTTGAACAAACCATCAAGAGGAGCCAACTCCTGCATCCACATACATCCAAACCGACTTGTGACTCCTCCTAGCAAAGGGACTCATCGCTCTGGAACAGGCCCTGAGGCTCAAACAAACCCTTCAAAGACCAAATATACCGCATACACAATAACAAGAATGGGCGTTCTCTCTCGGACCAGCATATGCACCACATATGCATCTGAGAGCGAACATCTCCATTAAGGTAACACCACCCGGCCCATTCTTGTGAAGATTTATATGGTTGTGGAATGCAGATTTATCCAATACTCTTGACAAGAATCATCTTAATGAAGAGCGAAGTGCATAGAGTTTCACGCGAAGAATTTTTGTTCACCGGCAAGTCCCTTGCCATGAACGCTAACAGCCTGCGTATTCCCCACGTTGAGTTGACGTTATCACTGTAAGGAAGTGACTAGAATGGTAAAGGAGACTAAGCGGAGTAAGAACGAGCAACTAGGCGCCGATGAAAGCAAAGAGATCGTGCCGAATTATTCAATGCTAGCTGCTATAGTGGAATCGTCTCAGGATGCGATTATTGGGAAGGATCTGGATGGCATTATCACTAGTTGGAATAAAGGTGCAGAAAAAATCTATGGATATTCTGCGAAGGAGGCGATTGGCAAACCGATAAGCGTCCTTGTTCCACCTGGACGTCGAGACGAGTTACCTGAAATTATTCAGAAGATCAAGAAAGGCGAAATGATAGACCATTATGAAACGGTCAGAATGACGAAGGAGGGGAAGAAGATTTATGTCTCACTTACGATTTCTGCGATTAAAGATGCGTCTGGAGAAATTATAGGCGCCTCGACGATTGCTCGTGATATTACTGCGCGTAGAAAGGTGGATGAGGAGCGTCTCCGTCTAGCCGCCATAGTACAATCGTCACAGGATGCAATCGTCGGGAAGGATCTGAAGGGAATCATCACCAGCTGGAACCAAGGTGCAGAAAGAGTCTACGGGTATGCAGCGGAAGAAGCGGTTGACAAATCGATAAGCATCCTTCTTCCACCTGGACGTCGAGACGAGTTACCGGAAATCCTAAGTAAAATCAAGAAAGGCGAAACGATAGACCATTATGAAACGGTCAGAATGACGAAAGATGGGAAGAACATCCATGTCTCACTTACGATTTCTGCGATTAAAGATGCGTCTGGAGAAATTATAGGCGCCTCGACGATTGCTCGTGATATTACTGCGCGTAGAAAGGTGGATGAGGAGCGTCTCCGTCTAGCCGCGATCGTCGAATCCTCTGAAGACGCCATCCTCGGTTTGACTCTTGACGGAGTAATCACAAGCTGGAACCTCGGCGCCGAGAAGATGTTCGGCTTTCACGCTAGCGATGTTATCGGTCACTCCGTCCTCGGGATATATCCTGTCGACCGGCCGGATGAATTGCAGGATATAATCAAAAGAATAAAGAGCGGGCAGCGCATCGATCACTTCGAGACGGAGAGGAAGAGGAAGAATGGCACTATCTTCGATGTCTCATTAAGTATTTCTGCAATAAGGGACTCGGTAGGCGACGTTATAGGCATCTCCAAGATTATCCGCGATATTTCAGGCCAGAAGCAGGCTTCACAGTATGCTAGAAGCTTAATCGAAGCAAGTCTTGACCCGCTGGTCACCATCAGTACTGAAGGCAAAATTACAGACGTTAACGAAGCGACGGTGCAGGTGACTGGTATGCCCCGCAAAAAACTGATCGACAGCGACTTCTCTAACTATTTCATTGAGCCAGAAAAAGCAAGAGAAGGGTACCGGCAAGTCTTATCAAAAGGTAAGGTGACTGATTACCCGCTTACCATCCAACATATCTCAGGAAAGACTGTGGACGTGCTTTACAACGCTACAGTTTACAGGGATAAAAAAAGGAGACGTACTCGGTGTATTCGCTGCGGCTCGTGATATAACCGCACAAAAGCAGGCTTCACAGTATGCTAGAAGCTTAATCGAGGTAAGTCTTGACCCGCTGGTCACCATCAGTCCTGAAGGCAAAATTACAGACGTTAACGAAGCGACGGTGCAGGTGACTGGTATGCCCCGCAAAAAACTGATCGACAGCGATTTTTCAAGCTACTTTAGCGATCCAGAGGAAGCGAGGCTTGGATACGAGCAGGCGTTCAAGGAAGGATCCGTTAAAGACTATCCGTTAGCTATTCTTCATGTCTCGGGGGGTGTGACCCACGTGCTGTACAACGCAACGGTATACAGGGGTGCAGATGGAAAAGTCCTCGGTGTCTTTGCTGCTGCACGAGACGTCACCGAACGGAAGAAAGTCGAGGATCAGCTGCACGCTACCTCCGCGTATGCGCGCAGTCTTATCGAAGCAAGTCTTGACCCGCTGGTCACCATCAGTCCTGAAGGCAAAATTACAGACGTTAACCATTCAACTGAACTAATCACCGGTGTCTCCCGAGAGTGGCTGATTGGAACTGACTTCTCAAACTACTTCATGGAGCCAAGGAAGGCTCGGGAGGGATACCGCAAGGCATTCAAGGAAGGATACGTGAAGGATTTCCCTCTTGCAATCCGCCATTCCTCCGGACGTATTACAGATGTACTTTACAACGCAACCGTATACCGCGATGCTGTTGGTAAGGTAAGAGGAGTCTTTGCTGCTGCGCGTGATGTAACTGAAAGCAGGAAAGCATCTCAATATGCCAGAAGCTTGATAGAAGCAAGTCTTGACCCGCTGGTCACAATTAGCCCCGATGGAAAGATTACTGACGTTAATGAGGCGACGGTGCGGGTGACCGGGGTACCTAGGCAACAACTCATAGGTGCTGACTTCTCGAACTATTTCTCTGAACCAGAAAAGGCTCGCGAGGGATACCAGCGCGTCTTTAAGGAAGGCTTCGTCAAGGACTATCCGCTCAGCATTAGGTCAACTGGTGGAACCCTGACCGACGTATTATACAACGCATCCGTATACAGAGACGATAAAGGAAACGTGCTTGGCGTATTCGCCGCGGCACGTGACGTTAACGTCCAGAGGAAGGCATCCCAACAGCTGGAGGCTTCTAACAAGGAATTGGAGGCTTTCACATATTCAGTATCACACGATCTCCGCACTCCGCTGCGAGCGATCGATAGCTTCTCGAAGATACTCGTAGATGAAAACTCGGAAAATCTTGACAATGAGGGCAAACGGATAATTTCGATCATCCGGAAGAACGCACAGCAAATGGGAAAACTAATCGACGATCTGCTGGCTCTATCTCGTCTGGGGCGCACAGAGATGAAGATCCAAGATATTGAAATGGAGGATATGATAAACGACGTATACAAAGAATTAAAGCAAAACAGCTCAGGGCGAGAGGTAAAGTTCACAGTCCATAAGTTACCCAGCGTGAGGGTGGATCCTAATTTATTCCGACAGGTTTGGACAAATCTCTTATCCAACGCCTTGAAATTCACATCGAAAAAAGACCACGCAAGGATCGAAGTTGGATCCATCCGCGATAAAGGTCAAAATGTCTTCTACGTTAAAGACAACGGAGTTGGCTTCAGCATGGAGTATGCGAATAAGCTGTTCCAAGTCTTTGAAAGGTTACACATAGATGAGGAATATGAAGGCAGCGGAGTTGGTCTTGCGATTGTTCACCGGATCGTCACGCGACACGGAGGAAAAGTATGGGCTGAAGCGAAGATTGACGAGGGCGCGACCTTTTACTTTGAGTTACCGCCTGAGAGGAACTCTTAAGATGTAATGAGCGTTGACAGGTATGGCCGCTGAACTTCTTCTAGTCGAAGACAATCGGAACGATATGGAACTAACACTGCGCGCGCTGAAAAGTGTCAACATAGTCAACCAAGTGCATGCAGTAAGAGATGGCAAGGAAGCACTGGATTATCTCTTCAACATAGATGACCATGGAGATGAATGTGTTAAGAACTGCCCTAAGGTAATAATGCTCGATTTGAAGATTCCAAGAATCAGCGGTATTGATGTGCTAAAAAAAATAAAATCAAATGTACGGACAAAGAGCATTCCGATCGTGATCGTTACATCCTCTAATCAGACCGACGACGTCAATCAGTGCTACGCAATAGGTGCGAACAGTTACATTGTGAAGCCTCTTAATCTAGAAGATTTCATGTCGTCAATTTCTAAAGCAGGTGCATACTGGCTTTTTATCAATCATCTATCCGGATAAAATGCTGAAAAGGGCTGTCTGAGATGACCCAATTTAAGGTGCTGATTCTCGAAGACAGCCCTGAAGATTTTGAGCTACTTCAGCGTAGATTAGGCAAAACCGGCTTGGATCTGAACCTGAAGCAGGTGGTCACCAAAGCGGAATATATCGACAGCCTCCAAAATTTTGCCCCAGATATCATTATTTCTGATTATAAATTGCCTGAGATTGATGGGCTTTCAGCTCTGTCTCTTGCAAAAAAATATAATCCAAATATTCCGTTCATTATGGTCTCTGGAGTAATCGACGATAGCTTTGCGTCAGAAACGCTCAAAGCAGGAGTATCGGACTATATCCTCAAGGACAGACCTGAGCGTCTTGGATCCGCGGTGCAACGTATGTTGCTCGAGCCTGAGCGTATTGCCCGCGAAGCGTCAAAGAAGGGTAAAGCCGAAACCTCAATGCTACTTGAGGCCACCCAATCAGTCTTAAGGTATCAGGAATTCGCGGATACCGCCAGATCCATAAATGATTCCTGCCGGAAATTAATTGGAGCCACGGGGGGATACGTTGCTCTGTTAAGTGAGGACGAAACCCGAGATAAAATTCTCTTCTTGGACACTGGTGGACTACCCAACAAGCCTGATTCTTCAGGCTCAACTCCCATAAGGGGGCTGCACGCGGAAGCATATCGTACCGGTAAAACAGTGTATCATAATGAGTCGTCCAAAAGCGGATCGACAAAATTGCTGCTTGGAAGAGACGGCGGCTTTGCCAATATCCTATTCGCCCCGCTTAAAATTGATGGAAAAGCTGTCGGGTTACTCAGCCTTGTTAACAAGCCAAGCGGTTTCACCGATGAAGATGCTCGAATAGCTTCCGCCTTCGCTGAGATTGCGGCGGTCGCTCTTCGCAACAGCGAGCTATTGAAATCGGCGAAGGAGAACGAACAGAAATTCCTCGCAATTTTTAACAATAAACTACACGGATTGGTGCTTGGCAGAGTAGTCACTGATGAAAAAAATCAGCCTATTGATTATATTCTTCTTGAAGTCAATGACGCTTTCGAGAAAATCACAGGCCTAAGAAAAGAGAACATTATATGCAAGACTGCTACGGAGGCGATACCAGGATTCGGCAAGGCCATTCTAAAGATTTATGGCAGCGCAGTGATGAAAGGGGAAGAGACCAGTTTTGAGCATTTCGAACCAACGTCGAAGCGTTGGTATTCAGTCAACCTATATAGCAATGAGAAATACGATTTCATCTCGATCTTTTCAGACATCACTAAGCGCAAGCGAGCAGAACAACAATTAACGCTCCAAGCGAATATTATATCTCAGGCGAGTGATGCTATCCTAGGCTTTGACAATAACCACCTAATAACCTACTTTAACGAATCTGCAGAAAGGCTGTTTGAAATCAAGGCGAGCGAAGTTCTAGGGCGGCTCCTGACAGAAGCGCACGTATACCTCTGGAAAAAAGCAGCAGCAGCAGAAGAAGAAGAAGAAGAAGAAGAAGCCTTCAAGAACTATCTGGCGCGAGCGGGCCTGTGGCGTGGAAGGAATACTTATGTCAAGAGAAGCGGCGAGATAATGCATGTTGAGACGTCTATCTCTGTAGTCAAGGACGCCGCTGGGGATCGTGCGGGTTATGTTGCCGCCATCCGCGATATTACCGATCAAGTGAACGCGGAAGACGAACGTAAGCAGGTTGAGGAAGCTTTGCGCAAAGCGCGCGATGAGTTAGAGATACGTGTTCAGGAGCGAACTGCAGAACTAACGAAGGTCAATAAGGCACTCAGGGCAGAGATCGTCGAGCGTAGGCGGATGGAGAAGTCTCTGAGGGAGAGTGAGGAACAGTATCGTAGACTCATTGACACGGCTCAGGAGGGCGTATGGGTGGTTGACACGGAAGCAAAGACCACGTATGTGAATCAGAGGATGGCTGAGATGCTCGGTTATACCCGAGAAGAGCTTGTTGGCCGCTCCTCCATCGATATGCTTGATTCTTCTGATAGGGCAGGGGCGAAGAGACGGTGGAGAAAAGGTAAAGAAGATCTCAAAGTTGTTTCCGATATCCACTATCGCCGGAAAGATGGTTCTGACCTCTGGGCGATTGTATCTACCAGCCAGCTCTTAGACGAGAAAGGCAACTTCATCGGCATATTAGGTATGTTTACAGACATCACAGAACGTAAACAGGCTGAAGAGAAGATACGGGAGCAGGCAGCACTGCTCGATAAATCTCATGACGCTGTTCTTGTTCGGGACTTGGAAAACCGTATTCTATACTGGAACAGGGGCGCCGAACATCAGTACGGTTGGAACGCAAACGAAGCTGTAGGCATAAATGCAGACCATCTCATATACAAAAAACCATCTGTATCCAGCGAGGCTAGAAAGAGTGTTTTGGAGATAGGAGAGTGGAACGGTGAACTGCACCAAGTAACCCGAGATGGGCAAGAAATTATCGTGGAGAGCCGCTGGACACTTGTACGCGATGATGAGGGCAAGCCAAAATCGATACTTATCATCAATACGGACATCACCGAGAAGAAGAAGCTTGAAGCGCGGCTACTTCGTTCTCAAAGACTGGAAAGTGTAGGTATGCTTGCCAATGGTATAGCTCACGACCTCAACAACGTTCTCTCACCCATAATGATTTCACTGGAACTACTCCGGGACGAGGTGAAGGCAGATGGTGAAGGGCAGAAAACGATTGACCTGCTCGAGAAGAGCAGTGAGAGAGCGGCCAACCTCGTAAAGCAGATCCAGTCATTCACACTGGGTGCTGAGGGTGAACACGAAGCCCTGCAAATATCACATATAATTTCTGAAGTGGGACAAATAATGCGAGAAACATTTCCTCGAAACATTGAGATCAAGACTGACGCAGCAAAGAAGCCCTCAACCATCCTAGGAGACTCGACGCAGCTGCACCAAGTCTTGATGAACCTATGTGTGAATGCGCGAGACGCAATGATGCCTGACGGAGGCATCCTGAGCATCTCCGCTGAAAACTTCAACGTCGACGAGAACTATGCTAGAGCGAATATCGAAGCTAAAGTCGGACAATATGTAGTGATCACCGTCTCCGACACTGGAACAGGCATCCCCCAAGAGATACAGGAAAGGATGTTCGAGCCCTTCTTCACCACCAAACAGTTCGGGAAAGGCACCGGCCTCGGCCTCTCAACAGCCCTCTCAATAGTAAAGGGTCACGGCGGCTTCATGAATGCGTACAGCGAAGTCGGGAACGGATCGTCATTCAAAGTCTACCTGCCCGCAATTGAGACCGGTAAAACACAAGAGACAACGGAGGAACTAAAGATACCTTCAGGAAATAATGAAACAGTCTTAGTTGTAGAGGATGAAACCTCAATCCGTGAAATAACAAAATCAACACTGCAAAAATATGGGTACAACGTACTCACAGCTAGCGACGGAGTAGAAGCAGTAGCCACGTACACGAAGAATAGAGGCAAAATCAACGTCGTACTCATGGATCTAATGATGCCATCAATGGATGGAGAGGCCAGCATCAAAGCACTGCGCAAGATGAATCCAAAAGTAAAGATCATCGCAGTCAGCGGACTGGTGGAGAAGGATAGAAACGCATACGTCAGAGACACTGTGCAAGCATTGCTACCAAAACCGTATACAGCCGAGAAACTGCTCAGGACACTACACGAAGCAATGAACAAAGAACAATCGAAGCATCTTGAAGCGGCTCGGGTTCTGCCCAAATAGATAAGCAGAGGATATCCCATATTCTTCTCAAACTTGTCGCACTCGTTACGTAAGCCTATGATGATAGTTTACTTTCAATTACTGAAACGCTTTCGTGTAGAAGGTGGCGCGGTCCCTTTTTCTCAAAATAATATGTGGGTACGTGCAGAACTTGATATTGATGAAGAAGACCTGAAACAACCAGAATCGGCTACATAGGCTTCGCGGCCAAATTAAGGTGCAACCAAACATTAGTCTCGACAAACTTATCACCAAGACACTGAACAGACAGACAAAGCCACCAGTTGGAATATACTGAACTCATATCGCAATACTTTTTCTGGCGCTGTAAACTTAACGTGGTTTTGTCTGTAGTGTAGAGTGTCTTTTCTTCTGCTGTGTATATCGAACGGGACGGTGTTCTCCCTCCTTGTTATGTTGAGATTCGAAGGGGGAGGACATCCACCGTCCCAAGCTGTATTGTACGGTCTCTGCCTAATTTTTTGGGTTTGAGTTTCAGAGGCGTATCGTATGCGCTGGATCCGTTCGTCAGGAGGAGCCTTATGGCTGTATGTGTGGAAGTGGGTTCAGTGGTGTGAGCCTCACAGGGTATTCGATGTGGGGAGGGTGCAGGTCTTTCTGGTGGATGAGACGTACGTGAAGATAGGCGCATCTGAAGCGTGGGTATGGGTTGCTGTCGAGCCTGTGCACAGGTACATTTTGGGCGTCTATCTCTCAAGGCATCAGAACATCCTCGTTGCAGAGCTCTTCCTGAAGAGTTTGGTGGAGAAGTATGGTAAGCATCCAGTCTACTCGGGTGAAGGCACATGGTATCCTGAGGCTTGCAGGACGCTGGAATTGGGCATCGATTACATTCTGATTATTCGAAGAGCCTGATGGAACGAGCTAACCAGTACCTCTAGGACAGGATAGAGGAGTTCGACGATTACTAACTATCCCTGCATGAAGAACGAGTGCGACCTGGCCCATGTCAAAAACTGGCTCAACCTCTTCCTCGACATCCACTACACAAGGAGGAAACACCTGAGGTTTGGAGAACTGACTAAATTCTAGGAGGTGATACCGCTAAAGTTTACAGCGCCGACGCGATACCTAACCCGTAAGGGAAACTCTTTCAAACACCCACACGCCCAAACAAAGCGAGCAGATACATGGCAGAGCCCACAACGACCGACAGTACCGCTACTAGTACCGCCGTCTGTATATCTCACAGAAAAGATGTGGATGGCTTATCATCAGCCGCCCTAGTCAAGATGGCTACTGGTGCAGAAATCATCTTAGCCGACTACGGCGACCTCGTGAAGACGCTGAGCGAAGTAAACGGCTGCGGTCATCTCTATATTTGCGATCTAGGCATGAACGAGCATCTTGCAGCGCCCTTTGTTAAAGAGCTCGAACGAATCCGCACGTTCGCAACTATACACTACATCGATCACCATCCGCTCGACCCTAAAGTGAAAGACACGCTTACAAGTCTAGGCGTCGACCTGACCCACTCACAGGAAGAATGCACCTCTGTCCTAACCTACACCAAATTCAAGGATCAACTGAAACGCGGAGCCGCCATCATCGCCGCCTACGGCGCCATTACCGACTACGCGGATGATCAGCCGACCGCCAAGAAAATTATAGCGCTTTACGACCGGCAGTTCGTCCTACTTGAAGCCACTATGCTAACCTATGCCCTAATCGGCGCGGCCGCTGTCACTGACGAGTATGATTTTCGAAACCGGATTGTCATAGATCTCTCCGAAACCAAGTTTCCGCATCAGATTAACGGAGTGACTGAGGCTATGCGGAATGGACTTGAAGCCACGGCCAATCTTATGCTTGAAGTAGCTGAGAAGGGAGTGAAAGGCAATAAGACCGCCCACATGGAGGTAACAGAAGGATCAACAGGGACCGTTGCTAACCTCTTAGTCGGAACATTTGAGGTTCCAGTAGGTATTGCATATCGATACATGAAGGACGAAGACGTGTACGAAGTATCGCTTAGAGGCTCATATGATGCACCGTATGATCTTGGTAAAATTGTGTCTCAGGTTACGGGAATGATAGGTGGCTCAGGTGGAGGACACAAAAAAGCTTCAGGCGCCAGAATACCCTCCGGTCTTCTAAAGGACTTTCTTGACCTAGTCGAATTCGAGATTGACAAAGTCACTGCGCCAGATCACCGTGGCTTCGCTCGACTATCAACACCCTAGGCATAACTGACTCACTAAGCCTTATGCTCCTTATCCGCACTCTAGTTGCTTCTAGATACCTAACGATTAGCTAATCCTTCGGTGGAGGCGGTATCAGTTTTTTATCCATCAGAGCGTGAGTTGTATCTCTAGCATTCTTGATGGTGCTGCGGCTCATGTCTTCAAGCTCGGCGCGGCTTCTCTTGACTCTGGCGACTCCTTGCTCCATAGCTTTCAGCCCGACTACAACTGCTTCTCGAATGAAGACTTCCCATTCATCCATCTTAGGGATGATATAGTTGGTGCTTAATCCCTTGTCTTCAGCTACCTTTGCCAGTTCAAATGCTGCTGCGAGACACATTTCATTTGTGATCTTTGTGGCTCTAACATCTAAGACGCCGCGGAATATGGCTGGGAACCCAAGCGAGTTATTGACTTGGTTGGGAAAATCTGAGCGCCCGGTCGCCACGATTTTTGCTCCTGCTTCAGTCGCCTCCCACGGCCAAATCTCTGGCAACGGGTTTGCGCAGGCGAAGACGATCGCATTGTTCTGCATTGTGCGGATCCACTCCTTCTTGATTGTTCCGGGGACAGGTGTAGACATCCCTATAACTACATCTGCACCTTTAATTGCCTCTGCGGCACCTCCCTGTCGTCCTTCAGCGTTAGTTTCAAGACAGATCTGCCACTTTTTCTGATCGTCCTTGACGTCTTCTCTGTGTCGGTTGAGAATACCTTTGCTATCTACCATGATAATCTTCTTCGGGTTAACACCAGCTGCTATCAGCATTTCTGCGATTGTTATGTTCGCCGCTCCGCTCCCTATCATGGCGATGTTGACTTGGTTGATCTTCTTTCCCACAACCTTCAACGCGTTGACAAGCCCTGTGGTCACGACCGTGGCGGTTCCACTTCTGTCATCATGCCAGATGGGAATATCGAGCTCCTTCTCCAAACGATCTAGGATGTAGAAACATTTTGGCTTCTCGATATCTTCAAGGTTAATGCCGCCGAAGGAGGGCTGTATCCACTTGACTACGTTGATTATATCCTCTGCGTTTTGAGTGTTGAGTGATATTGGGAATGCGTCGACTCCTCCTAGGTACTTGAATAGAAGGGCCTTTCCCTCCATCACTGGCAGACCAGCTTCTGGACCTATGTTGCCTAATCCCAATACTCTTGTTCCATCATTCACAATAGCAACTGTGTTGCCGCGGTTAGTGTAGTCAAAGACCTTTTCAGGATTCTTCCGAATGGCCTTGCAAGCCTCGGCTACACCTGGAGTATACCAGATGGCAAAGTCATCGAATGATCTGACAGCGCACTTGGGGACAGTCTGCATCTTTCCCTGATAGAACTCATGGTATTTGTTGGCGACACGGTTAGGTGCATCAGCCTTTCTCAGAAGCTCTTCTTCTTGGGTCAAGCAGTTAAACCTCGGTGAGCATTACTCCAGTTACTATTCATTGAAATACTTTTAAAAGCCAGCGCCAGTAATGTTGCGTATGACTTCACCCTACGAAGTTGAGTTGAAGCGTCTCATAAGTGAACGAGAATCCAAGATTCAACAGCTAACAAAGCTGGAAAGCAACCACAGTAAGGAGATACGAGCGCTTCAATACGATATCAACCTCTTAGAGGCTGAGCTTAAGAGTTTCCAGAAGGCGATGGAGCGTTACCGAAACAGAACCGTTACCACCCAGTCTGCTCCACCCGCGCCATAGACTGATTTTTCCAAAGGCTGCTTAACTCATCATGTAGATGGATTCTCTCTTGCATCGCTATGCAGAAGATAGATATATTGGGCCGTTATACAGTTTGGTACAGTGATGATAATGAGGGATATTCTTCATAAAGGGTGGAGTTATTCATCATCTCTATCATCGATTCTCGCTTAAGGCCTGTTCAGTTTTCCGTGTCCAGTTTGGTAAAGGCTTTTACACTAAACAGTTGTGGCGTTGCCATACAAGACGCAGGTAGAAGTGGTTACAGATGGCTATAATCAAATTCGCAATACCAAAAGGCTCCCTAGAGGAGGCTACCTATCAATTCCTATCCCAAGCCGGGTACGTTATCTCAGGCGGCGGAAGATCCTATCGGCCTCAAATTAACGACAAGGACATTGCTCTAAAGCTGCTCAGGCCGCAGGAGATCCCTACTTACGTCTCCGAAGGCATTGAGGATATAGCTATCACCGGCGAAGACTGGATATCAGAAACTAAATCGGATGTACAGATATTATGCAACCTTGAGTATGGGCGTGTGAAGCTTGTAGCTGGAGTCCCGAAGGATTTGCCGGTCGACTCGCTTACAACTCTACTAGACTACCTGTTATCTAGAAACCAGCCTATCCGAATCTCAACTGAGTACCTGAAGATTTGCTCAGACTGGGTAAAGTCAAACCAGGTGTACCGTGAAAAGTTCGGAGATCAGGATCCGATGATAGTAACACCTTGGTGGAGAATCGGTCAGAATCCCAGTGTCAGCATCTTCCTCTCATTCGGCGCAACCGAGGCTAAACCTCCTGAGGTGGCCGACCTCATCATGGATGTAACTGAGACAGGATCAACTTTCTCAGCCAACAACATAAAGATCATTGAAACAGTAATGGAGTCGCATGCGGTGCTGATAGCCAACAAAGCTGCCTTAGCCGATCCGATTAAACGCGAGAAGATTTACGATGTATTAGCGCTCTTCCGTGGAGTCGTCAGCGGCCGAAAGAACCTACACATCTTCGTGAACGTGAAGAAGGAGAACCTGAAGCAGCTGCTCGCTGAGCTACCGGCCCTTAAGCGGCCGACGGTCACCCCACTCTCCGACGAAGGCTGGCTCTCAGTCAACACGGTCGTAGAGAAGCAGCAGTTCCTACAGCTCCTACCTGTCCTTAGGAAGCTCGCTCAAGGCTTAGTCGTACATGAACCTCGGCAAATCCTTCCACTAGACGAGATTCCTAAGGGTGTCGAAGGTGAAGCGTAAAGGCCCGATGCAAACAATCGACCTACGAAGCTCAGATACTGCTACAGCAGTCTCCAAGCTTCGCTCCAAACAACCTATTCCTCTGAAGGTAACCAGAATAGTTCAACGCATCCTAAAAGAGGTTGAAGCACAAGGCGACGCGGCACTGCTAAGCTACACCAGCAAACTCGACGGAGCAGAACTTACCTCAGGCACATTAAAAGTAACTCCCCAAGAGATTAGCGTAGCGTACCTCAAAGTCTCCAAGGAACAGGTCTCGGCAATTCGATTCGCAAAGCAACGAGTAGAACAGTTTGAACGGGCCGTGATGGACAGTGTGAAACCTCCGCAGATAAACGAGGATGGAGTAAAAATCAAGCAGAAGATAGTCCCGATCGACAGCGTAGGCTGCTACGTTCCAGGCGGCCGCGCATCATACCCAAGCTCCCTCCTCATGACCGTTATACCTGCGAAAGTAGCTGGTGTCAAACGGATCGTCGTCACTTCACCCCCGACCAAAGACGGCGCAATACCTCCTCTACTCCTAGTGGCTGCTGATATTTGCGGGGTCAATGAGTTCTACAAGGCCGGTGGAGCGCAGGCAATAGCTGCCTTAGCCTACGGCACCGACACTGTGAAGTCTGTAGAGAAAATAGTGGGGCCGGGAAACATCTACGTTACGGCTGCAAAACAACTGGTCTCCAGCGTAGTTGCAACTGATCTACCAGCAGGTCCAAGCGAGATCCTGATACTGGCTGACTCCTCGGCTAATCCAGACTTTGTGGTTCGAGACCTGCTCTCGCAGGCTGAGCATGGACCGGACAGCATCTGTGGCGTAGCGACCGAGTCACCAGATATAGCCCTAAAAGTCTCTGATTTGCTGAGCAAACTGCTCAACAAGGTTGAGCGTCAAGAAATAGTCGATGCCTCTCTAAGCAAAGGTGGTTTCATCGCTCTCTGCAAGAACATGAATCAGGTTGTGGAGTTCGCTAATCTGTTTGCTCCTGAGCACCTTGAAGTTATGACCGCAGAACCGGCAAGAACTGCTGAACAAATCACCTCCGCGGGACTGGTACTACTGGGACAATACACGCCTGTTGCCGCTAGCGATTACTGTGTAGGTACGAATCACGTTCTTCCTACCGGCGGCTCGGCTCGCCGGAGCTCCGGCCTCTCATCACTGGACTTCGTTAGACGAATGGATATTGTGGACTGCTCGAAACAGGGTCTTGAGGCTTTGCGCGGCGCAGCTTCTCTTTTAGCCTCGTCCGAAGGGCTTTCAAACCACGCTTCAGCAATCAATGAACGGTTCAAAGGCGAATCAACCTAATGCTCAGTGACAACTATCTAGCCGTCAACATGGATGGGCGGAAAGCCTACGTTCGCCGGGGCGCCATAGCCCCAATAAAAGAGGTCTCCACACTAATCTTCGACTGCGACGGCGTACTCATCGATGCGCGGAACTCCTACAACCGATCTATCAGTCGAACCGTCTCATACCTATCCCAGAACCTGCTCAAGATGCCTATACCTGAACAAGCGATCTCAGAACAGGTAATCTACTCGTTCCGAAAAAGCGGTGGCTTCAACAACGACTGGGACGCTACTTGCGCTATCCTCCTTTATCTCTACACAAAGCTTCCTCAACAGGCCTTGAACAACATCCAAACACTAGCCGAATCACAAGTCGATGGAAGCAGCTTGGTTGCTGACGCGTTCGAACGGACATCTGAGATTCGTCGTAGCCTTCAACCTATAGATGCTGCGTCTGTGGACGATGCTGGCATTGAGAAGGATCTCCTGATGTTGGCGGAGAAGGCGGACAGCCGAGGTTTAGTCTCAATCGAGGAATCTCTCTCTAAGACAATCTCTACTGATGCGTTGAAGAGTTTCTCATGGATAATGTCGCACCCCGCCGCTGTTGGAGTAAGTTTAGTCACAACCGTATTCGAAGAGTTGTTTCTTGGCCCTGATCTCTTTCGTCGAAAATACGGTCTTCAGCCCCGCTTTATCACGGAAGGTGTCGGGCTTGTTGCTGACGAGAAGCCTGTGGTAAGCGAAGAAACTCTGCAGCTTCTGACGGAGCGGTTCGGCAAGTTAGCCTTAGGCATAGTGTCAGGGCGTTCTCAGCTGACCGCCGAGTACACTTTGGGCACACGGTTGAAACGCTTCAACTCTGACCTAGTTGTCTTTGTCGAGGATGACATCTCGATCGCATTGAAAAACGGGGAGCTGGAGCAGGCTAAAGATTTCGGGAAGCCAAGTCCCTACGGGCTGTTGAAGGCTGAGAAGGCTGCTTCTAAATCAGGTCTGATTCTATACGTCGGGGATTCGAAGGAGGATATGCTTATGGTTGAGCGGGCGAACCGGGTATCTAACAGGTTCATCTCGAGCGGAGTTTATGGTTGCGCGAACTCTCCAACGGATCTGATAGACCTATTCATGGATAATGATGTATATTTAGTAGCTGAATCGGTGAATGATCTATATAGACTCTTCAAGATGATTGGTGAGGGCGAAGTAAGGTAAGTTGAGAACCGCCAAAACAAAGCGGAAGACCTTGGAAACATCGATAACCGTAGAGGTGAACCTTGACGGTGAAGGAAGGAACCTATGCGAGACCGGAATCAAATACCTAGACCACATGCTGACCACCCTCTCCAAACACAGCCTAATCGACCTAACCGTAAAGGCCACTGGAGATTTACGGCACCACGTAGTCGAAGACGTAGCAATCACCCTCGGAGAGACTATCTCTAAAGCACTTGAGGACAGAGCAGGCATAGTAAGATTCGGCTTCGCCTCTGTTCCAATGGATGATGCACTCGCAGCTGTAAGCCTCGACTTGGTTAAACGACCCTACAGCGTAATCGATTTGAAACTGCAGCACGAAAGCATCGAAGATATGTTGAATGACGATATACAGCACTTCCTGCAATCCTTCACGCAATCATTAGAAGCCACCCTACACATACGAGCCGAGTACGGAGAAGACGATCACCACAAGGTCGAAGCTGCCTTCAAAACCCTCGCCCTATCCCTTCGACAGGCCATCACCGTTGATCCGCGAAGAAAAACCCCGCCAAGCGCAAAAGGCGTGATGTAACCCCGTGACTAGAGTCGGTATAATCGATTATGGCGCAGGGAACCTCTTCAGCCTGAAAACAAGTCTGGAGCGACGCGGCGTAGTCGTAGAGATAACCGACCAATTCTCAAAACAGATGAACTTCGACGGCGTAATTCTCCCCGGAGTAGGAAACTTCGGCGCCGCAACCAAGACACTAGAACCCTCAAAGGAAGAACTGGTTTCAGCAGTCAAGTCAGGGCTCCCCTTCCTCGGAATCTGTCTAGGCGCGCAGCTAATCTTCAAGAGAAGCGAAGAGGACGAGGGCGAAGGATTAGCTTTTCTCGACGGCGAGGTGGTGCGGCTTCCCAAATCCGTCAAGGTTCCCCACATGGGCTGGAACAACTTAGAGATCGCTAAGCGCGGCGAGCTTCTGAAGGACGTCGAGGATAACTCATGGGTGTACTTCGTTCACTCTTACTATCCAAAGACCACCGACAATGCAGCAGTAGCCGCGATCTCCGACTATGGAGTCAAGTTTCCAGCAGTAATAGCTAAGAAGAACATCTTCGGAACCCAGTTTCACCCCGAAAAGTCAGGACCAGTAGGCGCCGTAATCCTGAACAACTTCATCGAAATCTGCAGAAGCTGATGATGTGAATGGAGATTATTCCCTCTATCGATCTATACGGAGGCAAAGTTGTCCGTTTCGTAAAAGGCGATCCGAAGACCGCTACAATCTACAGCGACGATCCGGTGAAGACCGCTGAAAAATGGGCACAGGAAGGAGCACACGCTATACATGTCGTGGATCTAGACTCTGCGCTGGGGACTGGAACCAATAACCGGGAATACATTTCGAAGATAACTGAAGCTGTCACCATACCTATTCAGGTAGGTGGCGGAATCCGGGACTTCCAATACGCCTCCTCGCTCTTGAAACAAGGCGTCTCGCGAATAGTAGTAGGCACCCTCGCCTTCAAGGACCCTGCCGTAGTGAAGAAGATGACGGACTCCTTTGGGCACGAAAAAGTAGCAGTAGCCCTAGACTATGTTGGTGATAATGTAGTCGTCCGAGGCTGGACAACCTCTACAGGTATCTCAATTCAAGATGCAGTAACAAAGTTTCAGAACCTAGGCGCCAACATCTTCCTGATGACCTCGGTGGAACGCGACGGAACCCTAATCGGGCCAGACTACCACACACTCAGAAACGTACTGAACACTTCGCCGGTAAAAATCATCGCAAGCGGCGGCATCAGCAGCCTACATGATCTGGTTCACCTCAAAGAGATAGGCGTTTACGGAGCCATAATCGGCAAAGCTCTATACGAAAAGAAACTCACACTGAAAGACGCTGTTCGGGCAACCAACAAATGATAGACAAGCAAATAGGTATGAATCAAGAAAGGTAGGTAGGTAGTTAGAAGTTGCCTCTGGCGAAACGAATCATTCCCTGTCTTGATGTAAATCACGGAAAGGTTGTGAAAGGTATTCACTTCCAGAACCTGCGGGATGCAGGCGACCCCGCCCCATTAGCAAAGAGATACTGTGATGAAGGCGCTGATGAACTGGTCTTCCTCGACATCACTGCTTCTCCGGAGAAACGCAAGATCCTTGAGAAAATGGTCAAGAAGGTTGCGATGGTTCTAGATATACCGTTCACAGTCGGCGGCGGCATCAGCAGCCTTGAAGATGCTCGACTTGTGCTTCAAAACGGTGCTGACAAGGTTTCCGTAAACACAGCAGCAGTCAAAGATCCCGAACTTGTAACACGGCTGTCAGATAAGTTCGGAGGGCAATGCGTCGTAGTCGCGGTGGATGCGAAACGGCGGTTTGACTCGCTTCAAGATCGCATCACCACCGAAGAGGACGGGTCAAGCTTCTGGTTCGAAGTCCATACATACGGTGGTTCCCGCCCGACGGGGCTGGATGCGGTGGCTTGGGCTAAGCAGGCTGAAAAGATGGGTGCAGGCGAGATTCTTCTCACATCGATAGATAAGGATGGAACTGAGAGCGGTTACGATCTGCCGTTAACTCGCTTGGTCTCGGAGAAAGTGTCTATCCCGGTGATCGCGAGTGGCGGATGCGGGACTGCTGAGCATATATTGGATGTTTTTCAGAAGGGTGGCGCTGATGCAGCTTTGGCCGCCTCAATATTCCACTACGAAACCTATTCAGTTACAGATGTCAAAAAATATCTTAGAAGTAGAGCGGTGACTGTGAGACTTTGAAGGAACTCAAAATCGACTCTATAGACTTCAAGAAAGGCGACGGCCTAGTACCTGTAGTGGTGCAGGACGCTGAGAAACAGGATGTGCTGATGGTCGCATACGCTAATCGAGAAGCAATCGAGCTGACTATGAAAACAGGTTATGCGCACTACTGGAGCCGCTCACGCCAATCACTGTGGAAGAAAGGCGAAACCTCAGGTCATCTGCAGAAGGTGCGCGAAGTCCTGATAGACTGCGACCAAGATACTGTACTCTACGTCATAGATCAAACCGGTGTAGCATGCCACACCGGAGAAAGAAGCTGCTTCCACAACAAGCTAGTACAGTAGTAGCTTACTTGGTTGCTTTACTTTTGTCGTAGGCGAGAAGCCTATTCGCTAAGCTTACTCTGTTACTTCGATTGTACCGTATCGCCCGACGTTCAGCCGGACTTCTCCACGGTAGCTGTTCGTGTATCCGTTAGCGATCTTTACTCTTGAGCCGACCTTGACTTGATCAATTTGATCGTCCCAGAGTGAGACCTTGATTGAGCCTGTTCCGTCGTTCAGCATGGCATCAGCGACTCTAGCCTTGCCTCCAGTTCGAAGAGTAACTTCCCTAGTGTCAGATATCTCAGTAATTTCACCTTCGACATCTACACGGCGCATGCCGTCTCTCAATTCACTAACCTTCAAACCTTAACATTCCTCAAACCCAGAGTTTAAACAATGGGATATATAACTATACAGTCTCTGAGTTATGTTAACTTTGCGGTTTAAGAACAAAGTTGCGGGACAAAAATTACATAAATCAAAACAGGTTGATCCAACAAAACCGCAAGCATAGTTAGCCTGCTCAGACGCTGCTAGCCATAAAGATGGAGAGAAAGGATGATTAGCAACTGTGTTCCAGCTGATTCAGAGCTGGCATGGCTAAACGCAGAGAAGTTATTCAGCTAATAGGGATAGACTGCTATGTTTGCAAGATCCCAATCGAAAAGACTATTGGAACGATGAAAGGAGTAATTGGGATACACATCAACCCTCTAACATCCAAAGCACTTGTCGAATATGACACAGACATAATAGATCTGCCAGCCATTAAGAAGGCGATTCTCAAAGCAGGCTACAAAGTCATGGGAACACCTGAAAATATGATGTAGACTTTTAGATTCACCTCTGCACATCTTTAAGAATTAATACTCCGCAAAATCTACCTCGCACAGACGATGCTCCCGATTAACCTGACCATAGTGGCTCTTCTTTCCTTCGCAATCCCGTTTATTGCGACGCTCATACTTACCCCTCTCTTAATCAAAACCTTAACCAAACGCGGCGGACTCGTCCAAGACTATCACAAAGCGAACAAACCCTTAGTTCCTAAACCGGGGGGTCCAGCTATCATCATATCGCTTCTCCTCGGTGAAGCGGTTGTTTACCTTGCAACCGGGAGCACAGGCGTCTTGGCGCTACTTCTAGTAACCGGCATCGCAGGCGCAATCGGTCTCATAGACGATATTTACACGTTAAGCGGAGCCTTGAAGCCTGCGCTTCTCATCTTAGGATCGCTCCCAATTCTCCTTCTAGACGCCTACAGCTTCCACCCGGAGTTTCCGCTCTTCGGAGCGGTAAGACTCTCAATCATCTACCCACTCATACTGCTAATCGCTATCCCGGTTACTTCAAACACCGTTAACACAATCGATGTTCTGAACGGAGTAGTCAGCGGCTTCATCATAATCATCTCTATACCTCTGATGTTCGCAATGCTTCTCAAAGGCGAGACTACCATCGCCTTGGCCACGCTACCCATTATAGCTTCCTCACTTGCCTTCTATGTCTTCCACCGCTTCCCCTCCAAGATATTTCCAGGCGACTCGGGGAGTCTCACTCTCGGAGCCCTCTACGGCGGCTTAGCTATCGTTGGCGGAGTCGAAGTAGTAGGGATAGTTGCTCTGCTCCCCGCTATACTAAACTCGTTTTTCTTCCTGTCAAGCGTCAGACGGTTTGTGGAGCATCGAAAAATCAAGCAGCGTCCAACCAAACTCCTTGAAGGAGACAGGTTAGCTGCTTCGAGGAACGGCTCAGCTCCTGTAACTTTGGTGCGTATGCTTCTTGCCGATGGACCGTTGACGGAGCAACAGGTCGCACGAGAAATCTTTAAGCTAGCTGCCTTCTCCTCGCTTCTAGCCGTTATCACTGCTATTCTAACATGGGGTGTACCGCTTTGAGCTTACGCACATTCCCGCTACTGGTGTTGATCACTGCGACATGGCTACTGATATTTGTAGGCTCCTATGTGATATTCAAGATCATTGTGCCGCTCCCAGAGATATATCCCGGTTTCTTAGGTCAAATTCTGACTGAGATAATCAAGGTCGCATTATCCGGGGTAATGACCTTCCTGTGGCTCTACGCGATGTGGAAGCTCCGAAACTTCTATGTTCACAGACGCCTTCTCTCACGTAGCGAAGACGAGTAAATTAACTTCAAACAAGAAAGACTCTTCTGCTTAGTTGCTCTTCTTGTCGCTGTTACTCTAAGTGTTTCTCCCATTCGTTCTTCTTTCTGTCATACTCTGCACGGTTGTAGGCTGGTTTGGCGGGAACCCCCATTACCACTGTCTCTGGAGGTACGTCTTTCGTCACCACCGACCCCATTGCGACTACTGCTCTTCTCCCGATCTTTACGCCGCTGACAATCACCGATCTGGCGCCTATCACGGCTTCATCCTCAACTGTTACTCCTTCAAGCCGGCTGCTCATTGGATACCGGTCGTTGGTTAAGACTGCCGCAGGGCCGATGAAGACGTTTCGACCGATAACTGACAGCGGCGGAATGTACGCCATACCCGCTATGCGGGTGCCGCTTCCGACAACAGTCTTGTAATCAACGTGGGCAAGTGAGCCGATAGACACGTTATCACCGATATCAGCGCCGTCACCAACATAGGCGAAGTGCCAGATCTTCACATCTCTACCGAGCTTCACATTTTTCCCTAAATGGTAGAATATTCCGTCCTTCTCTTGAGGCATAACTGACTACTGGATGTAGCGTTATTTTAATGCTACCGCGCGTCTGGCTGGCTAAATGTCTAGGTAGATTGGAGAACCTGATTGACTGGAAACTAGCGCGGCCTCAGCGATCTTTGTTGTGTTCACTGCGTCTTGACCTGTTACGAGCGGCTGTCGATCCTTATCTATGCATTCGATGAAGCTCTGCAGCTCTTTCTTTAATGGCTCCTGCACCTCGTGCCGCGGGCTCCTTGAACCTTCAGCATCATCTATTACTATGCTTTGAGCCACGAAGTCGACTGTGGCGACACCGCCTGTGCAGACTGTTACTAGTTGCCGCATCCGTTTAGGAGTCACCCAGTTAGATGTTATGAACGCTGTCTTCTGCTTGTCGAAGCCAAGGATTATGGTTGCGAAATCCTCATGGTTGCTCAGAACTTGACCGGTTCTGGCGAACACCATCTTAGGCTCAGACTCGAAGACCCAGCGTGCAGTATCAATATCGTGGACCGATGTATCCAGTACGATGCCTACATCCTGGATTCTTCCAGACCACTTGTTCTCTCGATGGAACTCTAGGAGCAGAGGCTCACCGATGGAGCCACCTTTCAACACATTCTTTAGCTCGGTCACCGCCGGGTTGAAACGCTCGATATATCCTGAAGTTAACTTTACTTTATGCTTAGCCGCCAGCGCAACCAGCTTCTCGCCTTCGCTGGATGAAGCGGTCAACGGTTTTTCGACGAAGGTGTTTACTCCTTTGCTGATTGTTTTCTCAGCCACCGCGTAGTGGGTTGACGTAGGGGTGCAGATATCGACTCCGTCGAGACGTTCGCTGTTGAGAAGAGCATCAGGCGAATTGTAGCCTTTCACTCCGTACTTCTTCTCATACTCCTCTACTCTTGCCTGATCGACATCGCAGAATGCGACGAGAGCTCCAATCTCGTAGAGGACGCGTAGATGGTTCTTACCCCATCCGCCGGTTCCGATCACAGCCATTCTTGCCATCTAATTCTTCACTCGCATCTATCGATGAACAGATCTGCCTTCAAGACGATAGTATCTGTCTGCTTGTCTTTAAGGTTGAATGACTTTATCGCATACTCATGATCCTGCTCCGAGCAGATGACTACCAGATCAATCTTGTTCACGTCAGTCATCATTCTACTGTAACCTCCGCTTGAGGACTGGTTGCCTTCGCTCCCGTTAAGAAAATTCACGTCACCAATATAGTCGCGTAGCCTATCCGCAATCCCTTCAAGCGCAGCTAGTCTCTCACCCCTCATTTCAAACCGGTCAACCGCCCAAGCTAACGTTACCTTGGTTCTGCTAGCCTTCAGATCCTTTTCACGCATCACCTGCCGGATTTCATCAACCAAGTATTTCGCATAGCCTTCAACGCTCTTGAAAACCCCAGACGCAAGGTACAGCGCCGGATCACCTGTATCCAATGTTCCTAAGGCGAACCGCAGATCGAAGAGGCTCTCCATCACCTGATCAATGTAAACATCCTTGTACTGAAGCGCCTTCTTCATCTTCGACCGCTCAGCTCGATCCTCAACCTTCTTACAGACCTCTAGATCAAGCGCAACTGGGAGACAGCCCGCCAGCACCTCTCGGAAGCAGATGAGCTCCGCCGCATCGTATCCAGTAGCTTGAGGCGCTTTAATCCCCGCCTGCTTAAAGATGTCAAGCATCTTCTTGTCTGTCTTACCTTCGACCCCTAGCACATGCGGTGTCTTGGTTCTAGGTTTCAGAGGCGCGTAAACGTAGTGAAAATCTTCATCCGGGTTAAGCCCACTCATCTTCTCAATCATTGAGATATTTCCACGACTCTCCTTGAAACCGACTGGGAGACAAAAGATGACCGTTGCGCCTTTAGATATACTCTTAGCAGTATCTCGGAACCTAGTAGCCATCTCAGCCTTAGCCTCCTGATCTCTACGCCTAATCTTCGGAGTAAAGAAGACGTACTTTGCTCTATGAATCGCCGAATCCATCGGCTCCAGACTTACAAGAGTCTCACCCTCAAGCAGGCTGCCAACAGAACTATACGTAGCAACAATTTCAGGTGTAAGCCGCATACCCATCTGAAGATTCTCATCAACAATAATCGTCTCAACACCACTCTGGACAAGTCCAGACGCTATACTGTACCCTTCAGTGCTAAGGCCTACAACCGTGGCTAACTCAGATTCGCCACCAGAAACCAAAATAATCCCTCGACGAAACATTCAGAACAAAGGGGTAGAAAACACTTTCCTTACCAAACCACTGTTCTGCAGATAGACAAGCTTCTTCTCCATTCTCGTTACGTCACTTTGGCCGAATCAAAACATAACAATTCACAACCAACGCACTCATCTCAACTAGTCCCAATTGAGCAGTCTCTACACCTATCCAGCCCTGCATAAACTCAACCAATCCAATACAGTAAACAAGGCTGCAGTCAACAACTTATACAAGCCTAACATAAAACCAGAAGAAAATATTGGGGGATAATCTTGTAGCCCGAAACAACGCTTTTGGCAAGCGTTGCAAGCCCAAAGCTTCCATCTAAGCAGATCGCTTAGAATAACGATTGGATTCTTATGCAGCTTGAGGGCTGTGAATAACTGTTTTAGAGCTAATCAATGAGACGATGATCAGCGTAGGAAAAGTAAGACGTTACTTACCAAATTCTGTGCTCCTCAGTCTAGTTATTCACAGCCCTCAGCTTTCAATAGAATATATACCCTCCCCCCTAGGTCGGCAGCAGGCGTGCGTGCATCTCGAAGCATTGCAAATCTATTCAAAACAGTTGGGTAACCACTTCTATTTGTATAGTAACGTATTTTCAAATCTAAATATTCACAGCTTGTTCATAACTCCGAGCTAAATCTGCTGAGTAGGGTGTACATCTAATAACTATTAGAGGCAGGTTGAACAAGCTCCATCACCTTCTAATCATTCCTTCTTTCTACATCACTAGCTGTTCTGACATTGCTGCGTCTAATGTTTAGCAAGAGCGAGCAGGAAACCCATGCCCTTTAGGGGTGGGATGAGAGCAAGCCAATCGGTTGAAAGAAGCAAAAGAATATCTATCTTCAACCTCCTGTTAGGCGTAATCGAATGGAGGTAAGGTGGGCAGGAACCGGTTATGAACGATCTTCTTCATCTTACCTACCGGTTCAGGCTAGACCCCACCAAACAGCAAGAAAGAGTACTGCGTGACACATTGGAAACTTGCAGGAGGCTTTACAACAACCTGCTGGACGAGCGGATTAACTCAGGCATAGGTTTCTATGAGCAGAAGCGGGAATTAACAAAACGGAGGAAGGAGGACAAGTACCTGAAAGTTGTTCACAGTCAGGTATTGCAGAACGTAGTGATGAGGCTAGATGAATCCTTCCAGCGATTCTTCACAGGGCTGGCAAGGTTTCCCAAGTTCAGGCGGCAGGGCAAATATAGCTCATTCACATATCCACAGCTCGGCGGATTCAAGGTTAACGGTAACCGGCTGAAGCTCTCCATGATAGGCGACATGAAGATCAGGCTACACAGGCCAATTGACGGAAGCATGAAGACCTGCACAATCATCAGGGACATAGATCAATGGTATGCCTGCATAACGGTGAAGACTGAAGATGACGCGGCCGCAATACCTTCGTCACCGATTAACAGTGAGAAACCAGCTGTTGTTGGTGTTGATGTCGGGGTCTCATGCCTTGCTGCGTTGAGTGATGGTATGATGTTACCTAATCCGAGGCGCCTGAACAAATCTGTAGAGCGGATTAGGCGGCTTCAAAGGGAGCTGTCGAGAAAGAAGAATGGTTCAAACAACAGGGTAAGGGCAAAGATGAGGCTTGAGAAGGCTTGGAGACAGGTGAGGAGACAGAGAGACGATACTGCGCACAAGGCTTCAAGGTATCTCGTAGATAACTACGGGACAATAGTGTTCGAAGATCTTAGGATTAAGAATATGGTGAAGAATCATCGTTTGGCATCGGCAATACTGGATGCCACTTGGAGTAAGCTGCGCCGATTAACTGCCTACAAGGCAGAAAGGCGTGGCAATGGACGAGTAGTTCTCGTTGAGCCAAGGGGAACATCGCAGGAATGCTCAGGATGCCATAGAACTGTCGAGAAAAGCCTCTCAGTGAGGACACATGTATGTCCTCACTGCGGGCTGATGCTTGACAGAGACGTGAATGCAGCCAGGAATATCTTGGCACGGGGTCTGGAGCAGGCCCATGCTGAGACAGAACCAATACCCATCATACGGATAGGCAAGTTCAGTCAAGGAAGCAGGAAACCCACAGCCTTAAGGCGTAGGTAGTTCACCATAAAGGATTAAAGGCTAAGTGAGAACGGCTTCAAGACTGCCGTTGAAGATCTGGGTCGATGTGTTGACTCCTAAGCAGATTCTCTTCTTCACACCTTTGATTCAGTATTTTGAGCATCAGGGTCATGAGGTTATTTCCACATCGAGGCGGTACCGCGAGGTGGATCTTCTCTCTGCGAAGAAGGGTTTGAAGATTAGATTCGCAGGTCGGCACGGTGGGGCTTCGCTTCAGGAGAAGCTTAAGGCGAGCTGCGAGCGAACTGAAGAGCTAGCGGATATAGTTGGAGCGATGGGTCTTGACTGCGCTGTCTCTTTCTCCTCTCCTGAGTGCGCCCGAACCGCTTTTGGCCTCGGCGTAAAACATGTTTGCATAAGTGATTCTCCGCATGCTGAAAAGGTCTCACGGCTATCTATTCCTCTTTCAGATCTCCTGCTCACACCTTGGATTATCCCCTACTCAGCTTGGAGCCGATACGGCATGCAGGAAGAACAGATAATCAGGTATCGGGCTCTTGATCCGGCTGTCTGGCTGAAGCGGCGGCAAAGCAAAGTTGTGCGCAAGGAAGATTTCGGGCTTAACCCTTCTAAGAAGACGATTACGCTGCGTCTCGACGAGATTCAAGCTGCCTATCTACTCTCCTCAGATCGCTCCTTCTCTAGGAAGCTGCTGGACTCGCTGCTGCAGCAATTCAGTGACTGCGAAATCTTTGTGCTGGGCCGATACCAATCTCAGATAGAAGCGTTCAAAGAGACTTACGGCTCAAAGGCTAAGATTGCAGATGACGTTGTGGAAGGCGTTGATCTAATCTCAGTTTCAGATGTCTTCATAGGTCTAGGTGGAACAATGACAAGTGAAGCGGCGCTTCTCGGCGTACCTGCAATATCACTCTTCCAAGGAGGCTCACTATACACCGAGGAGTACCTTGTCAAGGAAGGACTGCTTGTGAGACCCGGAAACATCCAAGCGACCGTCAAAACTGTCAAAACCTTCCTGCAGGATCCTGACAGGCTCCGCAACCTGCAGAAGAAGGCGAGCGTAATACTAAACGGTATGGAGGACCCGATTACCGTAATCGCGGGAGCCATCGAGAAAAACGCTGCATCTCGGTAATCTGGTATATCTTCACTAACTAGCGGAACCGTTAACTTTCCAAGCGCCGCATCTCCGCCAGATCGTACTTTCGATCCTTCCACACAACGCCGCCCGCCGCAACTACCTTAAGAAACGAAGTGATCATTATCAGGAGATAAACCGCTGAAGCAACCGGCGTCAGCAGAGTATACTTCACAGAGCCGCCTATGCGCTGGTAAAACACCGCCATTCTACTCAATACTACAACGCTACCCAAAGCTCCGTACACAAGTAACAACCGGTGAACCTCGCCGCCGCCCAACATCCCTACAGCCAGCATCGTGAAAGGTAAAAGAAAAGCCGCGAACATAGCAAGCAACCCGCCTAGAAGCTTAGCGGGGTTGAAGTTAAAACCCGCATACGTGTTCTTCACCCACCCGCCCCAAAGCTCCCTGAAACTTCTATACATCCGAGTCTCAAGCGCATCCAAGCCGTATACCACCCTGACTCGTGAACCACGCCTCTTGTACACCCCTGCCAAACTCACGTCTTCCACTATCTTACCTCGGACAGCAGTGTGCCCTCCAACCTTCTCATACGCATCTCTCCTAGTTAGAATATACTGGCCATTCGCCATATACCGACGGCTTGAATCATCATTCACCTTGTTTCCGCCACAGTAGATGAAAATCAGAAACGAGATGAGCGGCATCATCAACCGCTCCCCGAAGTCACGCATCACAAGATGCGGATAGATACTCACCAAATCCGCGCCACTGGAAACCAGGTACCCTACTGATCGACGAAGCGAGTCCGGACTATGCTTCGTATCCCCATCGGTAAAGAGAAGCAGCTCGCCTCCAGCCTGAAGATACCCTTGGTGACAGGCCCAGTTCTTACCTATCCAGCCGTCAGGCAGCGCGCCTTCTTCAACCACAACCACTCCTTGCGTATACTTCTGCAGGATTTTCCTTGTTCCGTCTTTAGAGCCGCCGTCAACCACAATAATCTCCTTCGAGACATAGTCTAAAGCCTGAAGCGAGTCGAGGCAGAGTGCAATCGTATCCTCCTCATCCTTCACCGGCACAACAATCGAGACCTTCGGCCAGCTAGCCGAATCCACATTTTTCGGGAGAGACGGAAACGCCTTGAACATGTAGAGCGAGTAAAGTGAGGTGGGCACAAGTATCACGGTATACGTCTGCAGAACTAGCTCTAAGTAAGGATCCGACGGCATCATCCCGCTCCGCTCATCTACCGCCGTAAGACTAGGCGTGGCAGCATCCACAGATAACTCCTAAATCTCTCCTTCTTGAACCGGCTGAACACATCATCGATTCTGCTGATTTCTTCCCGTGTAAGTTTCCAACCTACCGCTCCAACATTGTCCTCTACATGCTGCTCACGCTTCACACCAACAATCGGGATAACATTGTCATCCTTTAGAAGCCAGTTAAGCGCAACCTGCGTCACAGTCTTTCCTCGCTCTGACGCAACGCTACTCATAATCTGCAAAAGCGGCTCCAGCCTGCTAACATTCTCGGGAGAAAATAGGATATTCATCATCTGGATATTGCTGCTCGGCTTCCTTTCCGCCAGTGCGCCTTGGGCTAAGGGGCTGTAAGCCAAGACACTGATGTTGTTCTCCTTTGAATATGGGAGAAGATCATCAACAACCTTTCTTTCTATCAAACTGTACTTAACTTGGTTCGAGACTATTTCGTTGGATTGAGCCGCCTCCTGCGCCTCCTTCAACTTTTTTACGCTGAAGTTGCTCACACCTATGTATCGTACCTTCCCGTCCTGAACAAGCTTCTCCATTGCTCGAATCGTGCTTTTGATCGGCACCAAGGGGTTTGGAAAATGAATCTGGTAGAGATCTATTTCGGATACTCCGAGTCTTGTTCGGCTACGCTCCGCCGCCTTGATAACGCTCTCGTACCGAAGATGCCACGGCGCAACCTTACTGGCTATAACCACCTCGCTTCGTCGACCTTTAATGGCTTCACCCAAAATTGTCTCAGAGGCACCGCCACCATAGATCTCCGCTGTATCCACAAAGTTGACGCCTAAATCTAACGCGCGGTTCAACGCCCTTACTGCATCATCCTTGCCGTAACCTTTACCCCAACCCCACTCCCTGCTTCCCCACTGCCAAGTACCTAAACAGATCTTAGAGACTTTAAGGTCACTCTTGCCTAACTTAACATACTCCAAGCTACCCCTCTCCACTTAATTCAATCTGTTAGCAGGCGGTGAATGATAAATTCTTCTAATCCATCTGTGCGAGGCGAGTTGAACCAAATGAAACTGATGAATCCTGCTTACGTGTTTGCAGCAGAATCTATAAAATACCGTATTAAGGTACAGTCAAAATTGGTATTAAGCAAATAACGCATTTTATTCATTCTATATACATCTATAAATTGCTTATAAAAAACCCCTATAAGGAGCTCAACGCTACATACGTTAATGATGGACACTCAAACTATGGTTGGGAAAGCGATGGGCAACTCCCTCAGGCTCCAGATTCTAGAAGAGCTTGTAAAGGGCCCACGAACGCTAGAGGAACTCTCGAATTGCACTAAATTAAAATCTGAATCAATTCTACACCACATTAGGATTTTACAGCAAGTAGGGCTCGTTGAAGAGTTCGAGCCTATCCGTAAAGGCGGCCCAGGCAGACCTTACTCCCGCTACAAGCTCACCGGCAAAATGGTCAACATTCAGTATCCTCAAAGAAATTATGCAATGCTATCTGAGATACTTCTACAACAACTCGCAGATCCTGCCAATAAAAAGGAAGTGAAAAGCAAATTCCGCCAGATCGGAGTGGCCACCGGGAATGCTTTTGCTAAGGACTTCTCAGCCAGATACGGAGATAAAAAGTGGGACATAGCGAATCTACGCAAATACTTTGTGGAAGAATACGTAAAGGAGTTTGGGTTACAACCAGAAGTAATCTACTCAGACGAATCGAAACTACAGTACCGTCAATATAACTGCCTCTTCCTAGAAGTAGCTAAGAAGTACCCAAGCGAGATATGCGCCATGAGCGAAGGCATATTGGATGGCTTCCTAGCCGGCATAAAGATGCCCAACGAATTCACCCAGACCAAATGCCTAGCCTGCGGCGACGACTGCTGCGAATACATAATCAAAGCAAAATCCTAACTAGCAGACGCCGCACAAACTTCAAGCAACCCACCGCCGAAACGTGCACCGCGCCGCATCAATCCTCACGCGGAAACGTTGAAATAACCAGTGTCCGTCATCGATCACATATGACCGACGAACATGTAGTCAAGGAGTTCAGACGAGCCGCCTCTCTGGTCATGACGAAAGGCCGCCGCCGAATCCGTAGACACGGCTGATAGATTCTTCTAACACCCACCCACAGTTTATCTGCGAAAATCTGTTAGATGTTCAGCGCAGCCTTCAGTCCCTTGTACCTGTTTCTTATAGTTACTTCTGTTACTGCGGCTGCTTCAGCTACGTCCTTCTGAGTCTTGTTCTCCCCTTCAAGCACACAAGCCACATACAGGGCAGCCGCAGCCAAACCCATAGGATCCTTACCTGCAGAGGTCCGAGTATCCTCAGCCATCTTCAGGATCTTGAAGGCTCTTCGACGGGTCCGCTCCGACAACCCAGCCGTACTCGCAATCCTCGCAATGCACCGCGTCGGATCAACCACCGGCATCTTAAGATCAAGCTGCCTCAGAAGCAACCGGTAACCTCTAGCAAGATCCTTCTTAGGGATATTACTCGTTTTAGCAATGTCCTTCAGAGTTCTGGGCGTAGATGTATCTCGGCAAGCCGCGTAAAGCGCCGCAGAGATCAAGCAGGAAATAGATCTTCCCCTAACCAAGCCACGCTCCAAAGCCTTACGGTAAATGTAAGCGGCCTTCTCGATAACAGCGTCACTGAGACTCAGCTTATCAGCAAGCCTATCCAGCTCGCTGAAGGCCTGTCTCAAATTGCGATCAGCAGGCTCGTGAACCTGGCTTCGACCGTCCCAAGTTCTGAGACGCTCAATAGCAGACTTCATTGATGAAGATAATGCTCTACCTGACGCGTCCCTGCCCTCAGCGCCGATAACTGTAGCCAGACCTTTATCGTGGATAGCGAGCGACGAAGGTGCGCCGATTCTGCTCCTATCATCCTTCTCCTCCTTCGAGAAGGCCCGCCACTCCGGGCCAACCTCCTCTATCCTCTCTTTAATCACAAAACCGCAGTTACTACAGGCGAGCTCGCCGCCGGAGGAGTCAATCACCATCGGGCCATGATTGCATCGAGGACACCTCTCATAATCCTTAGCAATACCTGCTAACCAAGAAGGATCGTGTCTCGAAACCAAACTTAACACCACAAAATATATATCCGAAACACCCAGTTTAATATATAAGCTTTACGAGCTTCGTTTTCCTCACTCAGTATAACTGCGGTGGTTGCTTACGGTTATCGGGATAAATATGTCCACCTAAAAATTAGGTTAGAGAGTATTCCACTGTGAAGGAACTGCGATGCGGCTACAGGCACCTAAGTTTTGATTTCACTATGTGCTGTCTGCCTCATTCTCGCTTCTAACTGCCTAAACGCAAGGTCACCCGGAGTTGCAGATACGGGGCTTTTAGCTACTATGAGTGCAACGAGTTCGGGACTTAAAATGGCGAAGCGATAGAGTGCATCGAACATCACGGGGATAGCTGCGCCGAACTCTTTCTTTGCACTATCTGTTTCATCAATAGATTTCAGCGCTCTCTTTATATTCCGACTGCGTGATTTCGTCTTGGCTTTATCGGTTTCATCAATGGCTCTCAGAACTCCTTTTACGTTTCTGGCATTTAACAAATCATGCATCCCATCTATTGATAGCGCTGCATTATTCTGCAACAATGTCTTATTCGCACAGAAAAACAGGATAGTTACTATAGTGTCTTACTATTAATATATTATCAATTAGATAGTTAGAGCTTTTACGAGTTGCAGATAATACATCATAACTATTTCTGATAGAGAAAAATAGGGCGAAGATGGATTTTCAAAGTTGAATACCTCTGCTCCAAATAACACCGGTTAACAAGATTGCTACGTTCTTTGAGCATCCGCTCTAAGGAACCAGCTCCTGCAAACACGTCCAAATAGACTTATGACTCGTCACGAAAGGTTGTATCGCTCTCGAATAGGCTCCGGCTCAATTAAACCCTCAACGACCTGATATGCAGCGTGCATATTGATAAGAAAGGGTTTTCTTTTGGAAAAGCGTATGTACCATACCTTTGCCTGGTAGAAAGTTCCCTTAAGGTAATAGAATCAATTTAGAATCCGATAGAACTAAATGTTCATGAGTGGAGTATTGCAGCATTGCGCTGGAACAATATACTCGTATCATGCATTTCGATAACTCTGATGATTATGCTTCCCATAGGTTTGCTGCCGAGCGTTTTAGGTGCGGAACTATCATTCGCAGAACCTAAAGTAGTCTACGCCCTTTTAAATAAGGCTGATAAGCCCGTCCTGATAGATTTTCAGGTTAACGGAACTGGGATGGCTGGGAAGCTGCAGCTCATCGCACATCCAGATATGCAGCTACTGATATCTATTCAGGGTACATATCCGCCATCAGTATTCGACGCCGCCAGCGTCACTAGCATACCCGTCTCATTCTCAGTAGCACCGCTTCCCCCAGCCGAAACGATCGCGCCTTGGATCAAAATCAACACGCCACTTTTTATGAATGTAGTAAAGGGAGAAAACACATACACTAGTCTAATCATTACTGTGGGCAGTATAACGGAGGATTGGCAATATTCTGAATTCATGTTACAAGTCCATTACATCGACCCGATGTCAGGCGAAAACATAACTAGTTCAATGACTATCGCAGTTACAACTCATATTGAAGAGACGGATCATCATGTAATTCCTCGACAAAACAGCACCAGCATCAATACCACATCCACCACCACAACAATAGCTGGCGCAGCGACAACCACAGTTACGGGGGGTGAAACCATAAGCAGATCCGAAGTAGCCACGGAAGATAACAATACAATTAGAGGTCTCAATTTGATCGCTGCTTCGGCCACGATTTTAGGCGTCTTCATACTGCTTCTGCTTTTTGCTTTAAGACGGCGAATGATTGTTTGAGCTGATGGGGATGGTTGTACCGATCGGTTGTTCATTTTTTCGTTGATCTGTAAGTACGGCGTACTAATCAGGTGCGGCTTTTCGTTCAGATCAGGTATCTAATTGACGCTTTACAAATGCAAAGATGCGGATTTATAAGCATCTATTACGACGGTCTAAACAGAGTCGGCAACTGCGTATGACTGAGGAAGCGATACAGCAACCGCCGCAAGAACCACAAAAGGAAGGACAGCGTTTCTGGAGAGTCATAGCGCTCATTATAGTGTTGACAGCCTCATTCGTGGTAGTGATAGCATTCTCAGCTAATAGTAATACACCATTACTAGGAGGTGACCCTACTCCTGTCAGGAGCGATAGTATCTTCATGGCCAAGCCGCTGCAGGAGTTTAAAGGCGGCTTTGAAGGATACATCTATGCGGATACTAACTGTGTGCCTGCTGACAACGATACGAAGCTCAACTGTATTGCTATAATATCAAGAGATAATATGACTAAAGAAAAATACTTCTACAGCCATCCTATAGAAGTTCCCTGCTTGAACAGGGATGAACTGGTTAAGGTGGAAGGAACACGAGCTGATCTGCGAATAATACGGCTCGTCAAACCAACTATGGAGCACGGATAGCTCATCTTTGGCAAATATTATAACTAGCTGAAGAGCACTCGGGCTCTGAGGTTATTTCGTGAATAGATGTTGTAACGCTCGCGGTTCGCTCATTTACTCAGTTGCTTATAGTTCAAACATAGACTCAGTCCTCAAGATACAGGCTTGCTTTTTCCCCAATAATTTTTTGGTCTGAAGTTCAGTTCGACCGTTAAGAGATCTGTCGCCATATCTACAAATCACGATACTGACTAAAGAAACCTATGAGCAATAAGTACATCAGATGATACTACTTATTGCTATTAACTTATTTTATTCGTGTAATTGCGCTTTACAAATGAAAATAGGGAACTATATCATACTTGGCATAAATGCTAAGGAATCGAAGCAGTATGTTATATCCGAAGGAACGAAATTGCAGATCAAATATTCGTTCAAAAACCGCGTCCATTCTGTTGATATGCATCCTCGTAATCTCTTTTACCTCATTCTTGGGAGCAGCTTTCGCACAGCAGACTGGTCAGATAGATGTTTCAGTCCAAGGGTATGACGGCAGCTCCACAATGACCGCCAGCCTTCTTGATGCGAAGGATCGTTATCTTGAAAATAAGACCGTAACCACTGCTTCATTCTCCTTTACCAACGTTTCGATAACCCAGCCTCACAGCATAATCCTGACCTACAAGGGAGTTCCTTACACAACAAATGTCAACGTCACAAAAGATTCACGTCAACAGGTCAACGTCAGAGTGTACGAGCTGGCGACGTCGGATGAAAATGTTACGATTTCGTTCCACCATATAGCTCTCAGTAAAGGTGATAACAGCGTAAACGTAACCGAATATATCGAATACGTTAACGTTGGAGATAAGGTGCAGAACGGAACTGATCTGAAGATATTCATGCCTCAAGGCTTCACGAACCTTAGAAGCTCACACAGCTGCTGTATGACAAAGACCGATTTCGGTTTCTTCTTCAAAATACCCACACCGGTACTTCCCGGCGGAACGCAACCACTGGATCTCTCATATGAAATCAGCCCCGATACGGATCAATACAGATTCGAAGAGCGTATGTACTATGACACCGGCTTCGTAATCCTCACAATACCATCAGACACTGATTTCAAAGCTGTTCCAAACTCGAACGAATCTCTAAGAAGTGAAGGACCTGTTGAAATCCAACAGCAGACTTACGATGCTTACAGTGCTGACAGCGTCTTCGCGGGCCAAGGTTTTGCTCTAACAGTCACCGGTTACAAGTCACCCAGCATAAACGTGGTGTGGGCTGGGACTGGAATCTTGTTTGCTATAATATTCGGTGCCGTGGTATACGGCTTCCGGGGAACCAAGATTTCTGCAGACAAGCTTCAGACAGAATCTGAGGCGCTAACCTCAGTGATGGCGGAGCTAGAGAAGGACTTTGCTGAAGGCAAGGTAACAGAAGTGGAGTACCTTAAACTGAAACTCAAGTATAAGACTCGCCTAGAGCTCGTTCAGTCTAAGCTTCAAGAAGCGGCGAGGGCGAAGGTGAAGTAGACCATGAAAAAGGATAAGCTTCTGGTTATCGTCGCGCTACCAACTATCTTTGTAGCACTTATCGCCGGAGTCTTCACTGCAAATGTCTCCCCCTATGTCAGCGTCACTCAACTCATTACGCAGAACATGACTCAACGTAATATCCAAGTATATGGTCAAGTGATAGTCGATACTATCTACTTTGATAAGAACACAGGCATAGAAACATTCGTTCTAACCGACGGAAACAGCACGATAACTGTCAACTACCGCGGTATAGTCAACAATCTGTCGAACTCCACAGAAGTCGTGGCAATAGGCATATACGACGGAAAGATCATTAAGGCTGAGAGAGTTCTAGTCAAATGCCCCTCTAAATACGAGGCTGCTACAACAAAGGAGGCCTAAACGTTGGACATCGGTTTCGTATTTATCGTGGTCTCACTCGTCGCATCCGCTATCGCATTCATCTCCTTTGCTAGATACATCAAGCAGCAGGACAACTCGATTTACAAATTCGCCAGAATCACACTGGTGATCGAGACTATTCTGATCACGGTCGCTATCTCCATCTTGACTTACTACTTCCTAACCCGGGACTTTAACGTGGAGTATGTTGCATCCTACTCGGACAGGAACCTCCCACTCACTTACACTTTAAGCGCAATTTGGGGAGGCGCATCAGGCTCCCTCCTACTATGGGCATGGCTACTCTCTCTATTCATGACAGGTATCGCAATCAGGGAGCGGAAAGATAGGCTAACAGGCTACGCTCTATCGATTCTCCTCAGCGTTAACATGTTCTTTCTTCTAATGCTCGTCTTCATCAGTAACCCATTCGAGAGACTCTCATTCACACCGGTGGACGGCAACGGTCTTAACCCATTGCTTCAGAACCCCGGAATGCTCTTCCATCCCCCCACCCTCTTTGTAGGCTACGCGGGCCTAACCGTACCGTTCGCCTTCGCTCTAGCAGGTCTACTCGCAGGAAGCGAGCTGTGGGTCTTCCGAGTAAGGAAGTGGACTCTATTCTCCTGGCTCTTCGTAGGACTCGGAATATGGTTCGGCGGATGGTGGTCCTACAGCGTACTTGGATGGGGAGGTTACTGGGCATGGGATCCAGTTGAGAACTCCTCTCTGGTTCCATGGCTAATCGCAACCGCCCTGCTGCACAGCATAATGCTTCAAGAAAGCAGGCGCGGAATGAAACTCTGGAACATACTGCTCAGCATAGGCACATTCGAGACCGTGATCCTCGGCACCTTCCTGACACGCAGCGGCATCATCTCTTCAGTACACGCCTTCGGAGAGCAGGGAGTTGGCCCTGTATTCACTTCTTATCTGCTCATAATGCTTGTAGCATCTTTAGGCATACTCTGGCACCGAATCGATCAAGTAAAGAGCATGAACGTAGTCACCTCTGCTACAGGTAAAGAGTCGTCCTTCCTCCTAAACAATCTTCTATTCGTCTTAATGGCTCTGACAGTGGTCTGGGGAACACTATTCCCAATGATCAACGAGGCTGTGACGCATACCAAGATGAGCGTTGGACCCGGTTTCTATAATGTAATCTCGCCTTGGGTGCTCACTTTACTCTCAATTCTAATGGGCGTCTGCATTATCCTCAAATGGGGAACCACTAGTACAGAGGAGATAATTCGTAAGCTGAAGTATCCATTGACACCTGCGGTAGCTGCCATCCCAGCCATGTACTTCATGGGTATACGTGAGCCCGGTGCATTGGCCGGATTTGCAATCTCAGCCTTCGTAATTGCAATCCACCTTGAGGACTATCTTATCGATGCCAAGGATTACGCTCAGAAGAAAGGTATAGAGATGCTGCGCTCCATGGGTCACTTGTTCCTGGTCAGACGAAGACGTTACGGAGGATACATCGTCCACTTGAGTATGATCATACTCCTGATCGGAATAGTTGGAACAACCTTCTACAAAACTACCTACAGCACCACACTCAAGCCTGGTGAACCCACAGAGATAGGTGACTACACCTTCACCTACGACAACCTATCAGTCTCGAACATAACAATGGGAACCGAATACAAGATAGATTTCCTCGTTAAAAATGGAAACTCCAATGAAAAGTTCACTGCGGGGATGACCCATGATGCGAAACTAGACTCAAACGTCGTTAACGTAGGCGTGTTGAGTTCGCTATACCAAGACATCTATGTAATACCTGAGGCAGTGGACAACGAATCTGTATCAGTAACTGTGAATTACAACCCGTTAATCAGCTTCGTATGGTACGGCTTCGGAGTCACAGTCATCGGGGTTGTAGTAGGTCTGCTCCCGAAGCGACTCGGAGGAGGCGAGAAGCTTGAGCAAAGCTAAGAAGGCTACAATCATCCTCCTCATCGCTCTCATCGCTTTTCCGTTCCTCTCAGTCTACACTATGCCTTTAGCGCATGCTCAAGGAACATCGGAACTCGACAGACTCTTGAAGGACTTTTTCTGCTCCTGCGGCTGCAACTATGTTCTCGCGACCTGTGAAACACAGATGGCCTGCGATGTAGCCACAAGCACAAAAGCAGAACTCCGGGGCCTGTTGGCCAAGGGCATGACACGTGATCAGATCATAGATGAGATGACCAGCAAATACGGCAACACTATCCTAGCTACACCAAGAACAACCGGCTTCAACACGTTCCTATGGTGGTACCCCGTCCTAGGTGGACTCGTCGGCCTAGTTGCAGTTGCGATCCTAGTTCGGAGACGAAACAATGTCAAGTGGCGTGTCGACCCAGACGCAGTTCCAGCGCTAAGCGAAGAAGAACTGATACAGCAACTCGACATCGATCAGAGCACCGTCGAAACCTCAGTGGAGAAAAAATACGACGATATCCTGAAAGAAAGACTCACCGGAAAGAAAACCGAGGACACCACAGAAGAAAAGACAAAGAAGCCCAAACAAAATGACGACCAGAAAAGAACTGAGAAGAAGAAGGATTACGACGCTATCTTGAAAGAGAAAACTAGGACAAAGAAATCAAACAGTTAGAGTAACCACTCTATCGACTAGACTACCAAGACCCGTTCCTGACCACAAGCGTCAAAAATACTCCTAGTGAAAGCTCACACAAAACTCAAATCGGTTGAGCGGAAAAGATTTCATTGCCCAACCTGCTGCAAGCGATTGAGGGCTCTGAAAAGAGCGGACTTTCTCCTAAAACGAAACATTAGACTTTTTCAAGAACAGTCTACTGAACTAAACAAGCGAGAAAAAAGTGGGGAAGGATCCTAAGAAGGCACCGCTCGTTATTAGATACGTTGGAAACAGTCGGTTAGTATAAATATCTCGCACCTCTCGGCTGAGAAATGCGGGCCAGTCGTCTAGTGGTTAGGACAACAGCAGTGCGCGGTCAAGCCCTTACACGGCGTAGGTCCCAGGTTCGAATCCTGGCTGGCCCACTTACGATGTTAAGTGCATACTAGGGATAATCAGGGCTCATCTAGTAGAGTCAGGTTGTTAGTCAATGACTCGCTGATCTTCTGTTCGGTGTAGAAGGTGCTGCCGTCCTTGATGTTCCGGACCACCCGGTTTTGAATGATGTCGGTGAATGAGACCTGGATAGGCTTACCGATGGAGATGTCGCTTCGATGCTCATGGATCTGTACGGTTGAGATGTTTTTAGGCGCCGGTGGACTGAACCGGATGTATGTTTGGTTGTACAGTTCGCTTGATTGGTTGTAGAGAACCTGAATTGAGACGATGCGAGCCTGCCAACTATAGGTTACGTTCGACTCTGTGACCGTCTCATTGAAGAGATCTGTAGGTACGGCTCCCCACTTCCCGATAGATATAATTGGGTTAGGTTTCGCGGTTGAGTAGGAAGAATTAAGTAATATTCCAGCGGCCCCTAGAGCTGCGATTACTACAACTACACCGACAATCTTGAACATAGAATTGTCTTTCGGATGATCTGACATTGTTTCGATTACCTACTATCAAAAACAGCTTTTCATTATCGACCTAGAATGAGTAATGTTTTCGACGATGACCCAGATATAGACGACGACTCCTCAGAGCTTGACGATGGAACGGATAATGAGGACGACTGGTAAGCCGGTTCCGGTCTCCTTGAACTGTGTCCGCGAACCTACCAGAGCAGTATCTATCCGTCCTTGAATATGTCCTAAACAAGCTGTTAGACTAACAGAAGTGTCCACGAATGTATCTAAACAGTCTGGATACTCTAAAGACGCATCCGCAGAGTAGTGAAGTGTCCTAAAAGTGTCTATGGGCATCGATGGAACCGTTACATTGTCTTCGTTGTGTGTCCTTGGGGGCGAAACTGCATCACTGAACGTTGTGCTCTTGTGATTCTAAGATATCCTCTTCTTCCTTGCTACTTGAGACGGCTACTAGTGTGCTGTTTCCTAACCTAAACCGCAGAAAGAGCACCGAAGTCAAACGTGTTCAGATTAGACTCACGTATCTGGTAATTCAACTATCTTTACCTCAAGATGCCCGAATCCTTCGTGAGATAGTATCTTGTCCAGCTTATGCACCTCTTTCTCAAAATGTTTTATGAGCACTTTGGCGAGTGATTTTTTTTCACAAGCAAGAATTATATCCGTCCCTACAAAAGCTACATCTATCACACTCCTATGTGCTTCCCAGTGCGGTAGATTTGATTCGCTCAGTAATCCGTTGTCTCGGAGTATTTCAAACAACACAGGGTTAGCTCTAGCATATGATATATCGCATTCATCTAATAGTCGAAAAATAACGCAAACTTTTCTTAGATTCACATTATTACATATCTGTTCATTTGGTAGTTCTTCTAAATCGTAGTGGCTTGAGTGTGATTTAATGACATACTTCAGGCAATGCAGTTTATCCTTCCCTATCATGGATTCTAAGAAATTAAATCGTGGATGTTCAAGTAACTTCACGGAAGATTGGGCGTGATCTTTCCTATCAATAAGACATCCAATATCGTGTAGCCAAATTGCAAGGCAGAGAACAAATTTTTCGTCGCTACTAACCGCACTAGTTCCAAAGTTTTCAATAAATCTCACTAAGAGATTTAAAAGATTTCTTGAATGTATTACGCCGTGGTCAGTGTAGCCTGGAATTCCTCTTGGAAGATATGCCAGTAGTGGCTCAACTAACGCCATTACTTGTCTTAATGAAATCTCTGAGGGGGGATCTAACCCGACTATACGTAAATTGTTCTCTATATAGTAGGACATCTATACGTGTCGATTCTTCCAGAACTTTTCGTAAATCATCTTTATGGTTTCAGTCGATTCTCCAGATATGTATAGTAGCTTTCCAGCTCTACCTTTTTCAGTTTCACCATATTCTGCCTTGGTGATGCCCCAATCCTTAAGGGTAGAAAGTGCGTTCATCAGTGTTGTATGACTCATTTCATTCTTAAGATTAGTTGCTAGCAAGTTGAACCATATCTTTTTACCTTGCGAATTGAATTTGTAAATTTCAGCCGCAACCTTGAATTCATTAGAAAGAAGATCGGATGGGTTTCGGTTGTTTAATTTATTTTTTGGCAATTCTGTCATAACCTTATTAATTAGTGCCCGCACTCTAGAGTGTATTTATTAGTAATAAGGATTATGTTTCAACATTATTACATCTGAATGCATGTTAATGTTGCTCATTAATCATTAACTCCATCTTATAGACCAGACGCTTTATTATACACCTTAAAAAAAGATGCGGTATTGTTAGATAATATTCCTACTTCTGTTGAGGAACATTATGCAAATCTAGACCCAACAAAGGTAATTTCACAGATACAATCCGAAGTGCAGCAATTTGTAAAAACAATACTATCTAACAATTCCTTTGAATCACTACTTATTGTAGGAAGAAAGTCAAAACTGCTTTATTCTCCGTTTATAGATAATAATCAAAAGCGATACCAAGTTAGATATCTGCAGCTTCGTAGGCCGATCACTAGACATCATCTGGTTTGGGAGGGGTCCAGTGTAACTGGTAGAGCCGCCATCCTTGTTGATTCCATAAACACTGGTGAGGAGGTATCTCAGGTAATGTCGATTCTCAAGGAAGGGGGGGTCAAGATTGTTGACATTTACTGCTATTTGCTAAACCAGACAGGCACCAAACCCCTTGGGCATAAACCGATTACCATACATAACGTAAAAACCAAGCGAGACTACCATGAAGTATCTAAGAAATTACAACTATTTTACTACAGTCGTCCTCGTCCAATTGAAGATGAGGTTATGTTTGATGCCCTACGAATTCAAGGAGTGCCCCCCGACTGGCACAAACGCATACTTGCAGCTAGCGAAGCTGTTTTTGAGCGCCCGCTAAAACTCGAGACTGTGCGTCCTCAATTATCTTCAAAACAAGCTGCTTACCGGATCAATGTTATTACACCGTCTGAAGACCCAGTACCTTTCGATAACTGGCGTTTCTTGGGACAATTAGAAGATTATCATTTGACTAAACGTCTTATAGACATCGAAAATATCCAACTTGGATTTAAAGCGATAAACAACGGAGACTCTTTGGACTTAGCCGTGAGCGCTACTTGTGAGATTATATTACATACTGGCGAACTGCATTCCGGAAGAGATTGCCAGTTTAAGTCGAAGTCACTCTCTCGTTGTGCCATTAAACATGTAAGAGCGGGATCCCCAAGCAAAACAAGTAAAGAATTGGGTACAAAAATTAAAGCTATCAGAGAGGCTACATGTTACCAATGCGTCGAGAATTGCTTCTCAGGAAGAATTCTGGATCAGCTCAGTTACCAACTTGGAAGGGGCCTAAGAACAGACGGTTATACACTCGAAGTTTTGGAATCGTCTTCCCGGCCAACTAAGTAAAGGGAAAACATGTGCTTGTGTAGTTACCGCATTAAGCCTAGCCGGTGAACCAGTCCGTACACCGCTGTCTTAGGCGCTCCGATTTCCTCCGCGATGCGAACCGGCTTATACCCAGCCTCGAAGAGCTCCGTTACTTCATTGATAATCTCAGGTATCGGGATCAGTACCTTGGTCTTCGGATCAATCGTGTAGCCTAGCGGTGGCCTGCCTTGGTGTCTCCCAAGCTTCTTACCTGTCCGCTTACCGCTTCGAGATCTGATGCTGAGTGTCCGCTTCTCATTCTCCGCATACATCCCGGACATCGTGAGCATTGATTTACCCAGAGGGGTGGTGTAGTCTACTAACCCAACGTTCATGAACCAGATATCGATTCCCTTGTTCTTCAGCATCCTTTGAATGTAGAGTGTCTGTTCAGCATCCCTTGAGATCCGGTCGGTGTGGGTCACTATCACAGCCTCAACGCTTCCCTTCTGAAGTGCGAGTATCCTAGTCAACCCTTCCCGTTTACCTAAGTCGTTCATGAACTCTGCAGGGTGCCCGACATCACCTTCCTCAAACGCGAGTAGAACCCAGCCCCTCTCATCGGCCCATTCCTGCAACGCTTCACGTTGAGTCTGCGGGCTCAATCCCTTCCGTTTTTGTTCATCACTCGACACCCGGATATACCCGATCACCCTGTAGGGTTTCGTCTCTTCCGGTTGTTGAGGCTGATTTCGTCTCTCCAATATCTTTTATTCCCCATAAAGAAAAAACTTCCTTAAAGTTAAAACTAAAAGGAATCTACGAATGAATTTATATTCACTCGCGCGTACGCGCGCGCGATTCGCGCGTGTGTATTAATTTAATTTAAAGCTGTCTAGAAAAAAAAGAATTTGTTTCGTGCCTGTACTGTAATAGGGAAGAGGGTTCTGTTTGTGCGTAGCGAGCCTAGTGTCAAGCGTGGAATCCCGCTTCCCTCAACCGAAAAGGGGTTTGTCGCACGTGCGAAGATAGTTTAGTGGGTGGATCCTCATCTAATCCTTGTGATTACACCCCGGAGCGTAGTTCAGAGGTATCGCGGAGTCTCGCGGACACTTCTAACGGAGTATTAGGACTCTTTTCGATGTGTCTGCGGAGTGATGAACAGTACCGCGGACTCATATGCGGACAATTAGCGGAGTCGCGGACGTTTTTCTAGTTTGTTCACGGACTAACTAGGGATAAACGGACTGTATTCGGACATTCAACATGACGGTAAGACGGTCTTAAGGTATTAGGATGTTAGTTCGCGGACAGCTCCGTTAGAGTTCGCGGAGTGTTGTAAAACTAGGGGAGAGGCCCAGGCTACTCCGCGGAGTCCGCGGATAGTCTAAGCATCGATTGGTTGCTTGGTTCGTTGAGCGGCCAAGTCTAATATTTTGCTTACTGCGTCGTCAGGACTCTTTATTCCGTACTCCTTCTGTACCGATTCGATTGTTGAATTGAACCGCTCTGCATGTTTGCCGGTCAAGGTGACTGGTTGCACAGCCTCACAGGATTCCGCGTCTTGTTTGATGGATGGTTCAGTGACTCGGTTAGCCTTACGACTCATCTCCTCGAAGGGTCTCGCTATCAGTGATATTGGGAAGGTCCGGCTCTCCTCTATCTGTATGTATTCGTCGAGGTCGTGATATGCTGTGTCGAGCATGCTTTGGATCTGGCCCTGTGTTAGCTGTACCTCGTCGTCACTCATCCTCATGAGCATGTCGTCTAGGTGCTGCAGGGCATCTCGCAGGCCATGAAGATACGCCAAGTCTTGCGCTCGGTGTAGCTTATCCGGGGGTTCGGGCAGGTCGGTTATTCCACGAAACATATCTATCAAGTGTTGAGTATCAATAGCATTACTTAATAAACATTGTTGTGTAACAATAGGGTTAAATAATGTTCACTCGCATATAGAAATGATGTCTCTCTCAAAAACGTCAAGTATGGATAAAACAGATGAGGCGATCATAAAGGCTCTATCCAGCGATCCAAAGACGCCTTTCGAACTCTCCAAGGAGCTGGGACTGCACCAGGCAACAGTACAGAAGAGACTCTTAGAACTGCACATAGAGAAACCCGGCCTAGTGGGGTATCGAAAGATTGGAAGATACCATATGTTCTGGTTGAAGAAGTAAGCCTAAGTTACGTCATCATCCAAAGATTATAGTGACTCTTTACTCGTCCTCTTATTCAACAATGTCTTTTACCTATCATGATAGATGTATCTAATACGCCTATTAGAGATAGAGTTCTAGAAGTGCTTGGTAGTTGCGATAAACCAGCTACCGTCGATTACGTTCGATACAACGCGAAGATATGTTGGAGCTCGGCGAAAACGGCTCTGCTTGAGTTATCACTTGAGGGTAAGGTAGAAGCTACCAGAACGACGGCTGGATGGCTCTTTCAACTCAAATCGAAGGAGGGATCAGTATGACTAAGATGAAGGTCGATCTTGAGGATATTCTGCCGAGCCCGTATCAACTCCGTGTGGATTCCGGTGAAGTTGATGCAGAGTTCATCCAGCTTAAAGCAAGTATAGCGGCCAATGGTGGTTTCCTTCAACTCCCCCGGGTACGTCTTCAGCCACCCGGGAAGTTTGAGATAGTGTATGGTCACCGGCGCCTTCAAGCTGCCAGAGAGTTAGGCTGGACGACTGTTGAGGTTGAGGTGGTCGAGATCAGCGATAATGCGGCAGCGTTGGCTCTCGTTGATGAGAATATGGGTCGAAAAAACCTGAATGACTTCGAGAAGGGGCGAGTCTTTAAGATGCTTCAGGAAAAATTTGGTCTCAGCCAGGATGCAATCGCGAAAAGATATGGTGTGGGTCAGCCGATGGTTTCTCGCTACATATCGCTCGCTAAGTTCGAGGATACCGTTATGCCACATGGCATAAACCCCGCTTCTGAAGCTGAGGTAAAGCAGATTGAAGGGAAGATTACTGAAGGCCATTTCCGGGTAATTTCGAAAGCTCCTCCAAATATGCAGGCTGATCTTGCTAGGAAGGTTGTTCAAGAGAATCTATCGGTGAAGGATCTTGAGGTTGAGGTCAAGCGTATCCGAGGCGAACAATCTGAAGCAAAGAATAAGGCGGCTACCGCAGAGACCAAGGTCTCTCATACACCGACTCCGGATAACGCGATCTGTCCTTCATGTGGTTCAAACCGCTACACAGTGAAGACTGTAAAATGTAATGGGTGTGGCACCGAGCGACCAATGGATAAGTAAGGTGGATAGATCAGGGTTTAATAGATGTCGAGATTACCGGTATAGCGAAATAATATGGAGTCGGCTGATGAGTTTATTCTGGTTCCGCGGTCAGTGATTGCGGAGGCTAAGCAGATAGCTCTTGAAGGGATAGCTGAGTGTCGGGCGAAGATCCGAGAGTTAGAGGAGGCTGCTAACCATGGCTCCTAAATCTACTGTTCTGATGGATAGGGATGTTTTGAACGCTAGGCTGGATGCGCTTGAGCTGAAGGCGCTTCGCATCCTGGCTAAAATCGACGAAATAACTTCACATTCTCAGACGAAACAGGAGGTTGCTTAGACTCGGCTCGGCAACCGGTTGTTGACGATTCAATTCTTCAAGAGCTTGCCGAGATGCGAAGAATCGTGGTTGACGCTTACATTCGGCTTGACCGGATGGAGCGTGAGATTAACCAAGAATTGAAGACACATGCTTCAGTTACGAACACTTCAGCCGATGATGTTATCTTAATTCGCCGCTCGGAGCTGGAGGCCATGCTTGCGAAGGGGGAGGCTGTGGAGAAAGGTCTCCATGAGCTTCGGCTAGATATTCACAACCTAGTAGTAGAGAAGTACCGTGGAATGGAGGTCACTAAGTCTCTTGCCTGATTCAGGCGATGTTATCCGTATTTCTCGCGCTGAGTTTCTTGAATTGCAGGCCATGATCGATGAGGCGTTGCATCGTAACGATGAGCTCAGACGCGACTTCCACACCCTATACGTCGATATATTTGATAAGACCCGATAAACACCCTGTCAAGATGTTTCAGTTTCAAAGTCGTCTGTTAATAGTGTAACCGAACTGGTTGAACATCGGCTTTTCCGTTGGATCTTCACCATTTCGATGAACTGCTCCATTTCGGTGAGCCGATAATCTTTCGATGTCTTTGAGGTCTCATGGACGAATAGGGTTAGAACATCCGCGACAGCTTCGCTACCGAAGGTTTTCCTAGCGTACCGCTTGGCTATCTTCGATAACCTCCTCGCCATTTCGTCGGTCGCGCCTTCGTCGTAGCTGAAAGCTTTTAGAAGGTTCAAAAATTGGCTCATACATTCATCGACGAACCTCCCCTTACGAGTTTTCTTCCGAGATATTACTGACGATAGCATGTATGGGCGGCTCACGATCAGATCTGCTCTGCGTAGCTCATACATATTCGGTTCCTCGCCTAACCCGTTCCCAGGAAGAAGATTGTTTACCAGTGAATGATCATCACCCCAAAACAGCTCGCGGGCTCCGTCTAGGTATCTTGGAACCTCGGCGCCACATTTCGAGCAGGCTTGGTACTGCTGATCTACGTCCTGCAGAGTTGGGGCAAAGCAGTGAGGACAATACTTCGAAATCGGGTCCGTGTGATACCTATCTCTAATTTGTTTTCGCAGCCACCTGATAGTGTTCTCGCTCAGTTTGAGTTGTTCAGCGGCGCCTTTCGAGGATAATACGGGGTTCTCAGCCATCAACCGATAGTACCGGATCTGCAGCTTAGGCGCCTTGTGAGGCCGGACATAAGGAGAACCCCAACGTTTGCTTTTACCTAAAACCCCTCTAAAGTGCGGGGGGCGACGCTTGACACCACTGGATTTTTTACCCCCGACGGTCACTGTGGCAGTGAGAGATTGGGGTATCTCGGATTTTTCCTCATTCGTTTTACCTTGAGCAAATCCACTCAATACTTTTTGTCGATGAGGAAGAGGAAGGGGTAAGGCCATTGACTCCCTTCCTTTCCTTGGGTCACTTGTTGGAGCGTTATAGGTCAAGACGTGTCTCCTCTAAGCCGTCTAGCTTCCCGGTGCCGGTGAAGCGCGGTAAGCTGCTTCTCTATCCTGCGTAGCTCTTCAATATCGCGAAGTATCTCAGCGATACGGTCAACCTTATCTGACAGTTCAAACGTGTCCTCCTTTGCTACGCAGAAGTGAATGTCGAGTTCTCTTCTAATTGAAGCCGGGTCGAAATACATCTGGTACGCTGGACATTCAGGGTTCATGCAGATGCTTCCCTGATGATCTCGGTTGCTCGTTATTGGAGGCTTGAGCTTCTCCATTCTTCGCCAGCAAAACCTACACTGCATCTCAACGAGCCTCCTTGTTGCAGTATCGGCATTGATTATTCTCGATGTGGAGTGTGATGTGGTCTAAATGATGTTCTGACGGGTTAGCTACCTCGGCGTATCGTTTATCGACGCCGCGTTGTAACCAGTCCTTGAGCTTGCTGATCTCTGTTTCTTCACACTTGATGAATTCAGGGTAAGTTCCCTCTATGATGTTCTCAATGAACTGGTGGCAGGTTGAGCAGTACTGACCCTCCTCTGTTTCACTGGCCCGTTTGAACCTTGTTTCTCCCTTGCATTTGGGGCAAGTTAGCTTCAGGTTCTTAAGAGGAAAAATCACAGAAACCAAACTTAACAAGCCTCCTTCACTAGAAGCTGCGAGCCCTGAGCCTCAACCTCTGTCTTATGCAGGCAGCAGGGCCCGACTCCGCGCTCAATCGACTCCGGATCAGTCAGCTTAGCACCGCACCGCTTACACCAGCCTCGCTCGTAGATTCGGTGTGGATGCTTGCAGGCACGATTAGCCCAGAACTTATCATGGTCTGTGTATCTCTCCTGCCGAAAAGGACGTCTACCGTCTTGACGAGTCACGATAACCTCTTCACTCCCACAGTCGGGACATGACCATACTCGCTCAGTTTGAGAGGCCAATCAAACCGTCTCCGGTTTTTTCTTTCTAAGAAAGATCTTACCGTTGCATCTTTTTCCGTCTATCTGTTCGCTACATCTGATCTGATAGTGGCTGTACTGCTTGCCGCATTGATCGCAGGTATAGGATTCTTCTGTGTTTTTTACAGGTGGTTGATTGTCTCCTAGTTTCTTCTGCGCTGGATCTTCGGTTGGTTTAGGTTCAGTTACTTCATACTCTGGATGTCCCTTTATTTTTACTCCGATATAGCAGGTTGCCCGTTTATCGACTCCTACACTCGGCCTTCCGGTTGTTATTTTCTTGAACTCTGGTATCTTCTTGAAGAATGTGGCCGCTGTTAGTACTGGTAGATGGCTCTCGCGGCAGTAAAATGCGAAGGCATCGAACATGTTTTGCTTGGTTATCTCGGTTGATTTCTTAATGTCAGTTGGATCGTCTTCAACCCATTCCATAATGAAAGCTTGAACAGGTGAGGATTTTTTGATGTACTCTTCCCTTACATTCTCGGTGCTCTTGGAGTTTGAGAATACCCAGTTGTTTTCTCTGAGTCGCTTTAAACCCTCTAGTGACCATGCGAAGAATCCACTTATCTCCTCTGGTGATTTCAACTCATTCAGAAGGTTCTTGTTTTCTTTCGGTCCCTCGAATTTGGTCGGGAATGTGAGGATTATCCAGCGTCTGAAGAACGCTGTAGTATCGTCTTTCGCTTCGGGCAGTTTGTTGGCTGAAAAGATTAATTTGGCGTAGTTTATGAATGGAAAACCATTCTTGAACTTCTTCTCCGCTGTTACTGGATCTCCACCAGTCAACATTTTAAATTGTCCAGTGGTTTCAAGCGCAGTATCTGATAAGTCGGGGTATAGGTTGGCTAGTTTTCCGTAGATATCAGCTTTAGCGAATCTGTTGTACTCTAATTCCTGTAGGCTGCGAGTCGAAATGTTTTCGAGTCCGAGCGTGGTTTTGATTAGATTGATGAATGTGGATTTACCGTTGGCGCCTTCACCTACTAGCATGAGAGCTTTCTGCGTTTCGTAATTTCTCCATAAACAGTATCCGGTGAACTCTTGCGCGGTTGCCATGTCTTCTGGGTAAAAAACCTCATTGAGAAATTTCTGTATCTTCGGGCCTAAAGTCTCCTTCCCAGTGTAGGTAACAGGTATCTTCACACGGGATAAGTAGTTCGGATCGTGTTCTTTAACCTCGAAGGTGTCTAGGTTGATTATTCCATTGTTAATTACTAGCCTCTTCGGATCAGTGTCAAATACGTTTCTTGGTATGTAGGTTCTACGGACGATATGGTTTATTGTCTCTTCTACATCATGCGTGGTTAACTGGTCATCCTCTTTCTCTACGAATGATTTTATCTCTGATTCTCCGCCTTCAACGTAGACGCCGCCTTCATAATACAACACCTCATCGTTGTCCTTCAATGTGACAATGTGGATATTCTCCATAACGCACTTGGCCATTTCAGGCGGTGAAAGTGACTTCTTACTGTCTGGATCTGCTGCGTTTGTTACCCCTTTCACTAAGTCACTCGCCATGTCTAATCACCGTTCGATGTCAGGGATGTCAAGGCTGTCAGGGGTTTTTCCCTTTTAATACCTAACATACTCTCTTCTTTTTCGATAGTGTGTGTAGGTGTATAGCTTGCAATCCTCATGGGTTGTGGCGTATTAAGTATAGAAAACCCCTGACTTCCTTGACATGTCTGACGGGGCTGATGCTTCTGGGTCTCTGCGATTTTACGGATACCAGACCAGCCCTGCAGTTTAGCTATGTCTTGCTCCTGTAGATTGTAGTGATAATCCACCTGTGCGTAACGGCTGAACTTCTCAGTGTCCTGTGCTGCTTCTACGATGAGTTTGATTATGTCTTTGCTGTCTTCCTTTCTAACTCCTTCTTTCACCAAGTAGCCTAGTAGAGCGATACAGAGCTTATGCCTATACCCTTCTATCCAGAGGGGTTTTATCGCGTTGACTATCTCCAGTTTCTCAGTGTTTGTTAATGGTTGTCGTGGTTGCCTCTGTCTAAAGATATGGGTTGGTGTTGCCTGTTGTGTTTCTTTAGGAATGTAGCCTAGTTGGATGGCCCGGCTGATTATCTTGTTCTTTGCATTGGACATCTCGGATATTGACCAGGTGCCGATAACAGTGTAAGGGATACCGGACGGGTGAATACTAGGTGGTAGGATGGAGTAATGGTCTAGTGCCAGGAGCTCCATGTCAAGAGCTGGGCGAAAATCTATTCCCGTGAAGTCGTTATCTCGATCGTTCTTTAAAATTACCTTATGTCCTCGCTTGGTAGTGCATGTTAAGGTGTGAGATGCGATGATCTTGGTGTCACCGAAGAATTTTTCGATTAGGTTTGGATCGTCGAAGTCTATCTGCATCAACCTAGTGTCATGGACGCATGCTAGGTTGAGTGTCGGGTCGTTTTGCAGTATCTCGAACAGGTGTGCGTAAGGTATCGGTATTTTCCATGAAGGCGTGTTCTTAACTGGATCTATTGAGAGGTATTTCGAGGCCGGGTGTTTAGTGCATCTGTTGATCGGGATTAGATTGAGACCCATTCCTAAACCGAATAGACGTGCTGCTCGGTGTATGTCCAGTTGAAGACTAGACTGAGATTTGGGCGTCGACATGATTGTGTCCATTCTTCATGCCTACTTGCTTGGATACCGGTTGAGGAATAGGGTGCTTCCTTTTCCGTGGCTCAGTTTGTACACGTGGCTGCCGATATTCGCTTCCGAATTTTTCTCCAGGTATTGAACCAGTGGAACTAAGTCGCGTTTAATTGAGCCGTCGCGCTCAGAGCCGAACACCCATTCACCTTTACTGTTTGTCTGCCAAGGTAGCTTATCGAGAATAGCCTGTGATATGATGTCTGTCTGTGTTGGCGTCGGTTTCGGTGCCTGTGTGGGTTTCGATGTATCTGGTTTAACTGCTTGAGCATTCTCCTTAGCGGCTAGGAGTAGTTGACGGACGCGCTCGGTAAGATAAACCTCTAACCCCTCAGTCTCACTCTTGATCTGTGGATCTGAAGAGGTTGCCGCGACAGCGCGAGCAACGGCCATAATGAGCTTAAGATCGTGGACTGCCTCGGTGTCAGGCACTCTAACTAACGCCTCCATTTGACCGGAGTGTTCGCATCCATCCCCGGACTTTAGCCGCGTACTCTTCCGGCGTCAGCTCAGTATCCTCATACTGCATTGAGAGGCGGAATGGATGATTCGGCGGAAGCTTCTGCGCCATCTCCTTCAGCTTCGAAATGTTGATAGTTCGAGTAGCTGATATCATGCTTTGGCCCCCAGGTCTAAGAGCCGTAACCAGCTTTTTCCCTTCGCAGCGTATTCCTCCAGAGTTATCTCGGTGTCCTCGACTTCAAGCGTGAGTCTGAACGGATGATTCGCTGGGAGCTTCGCAGCTAAAGCCTTCAGCTTAGAAATGTTAACGCGGTTCTGCGAGGCTTGCATCAAAATTTAGCCCCCTTATTCGGGCAGCAGTCGAGACAAAGACCATGGCATGTGCAGGCCATTTCTACGGGAGTATTATCGCCGCAGGCCCTACAGCGAAAGTAGCCTCCTTCGACAGAGTTTTGCTTTTGTATATTGAGACTCATCCACTCTCCCCTACTATGGATGCCGCGGTGCCTGCCCAGGCACCGCAACCTCTTTTTCTGGCGGCGATCCTTCACTTCCTAAGACTTTCTTCGGAAATACTCTCAAACAATCCTCTGAGAGAAGAATCTCAACCTCATCACCGGCGTGGATACCGACCGCGTTGGCCCAGATAGATGGCAAGGTCATAAGAAGCGAAGCTTTACTGTGTCCGCCAGCGAATACTTTCCGCGTTATCTTAAACAGCATAACATAAGTATGCAAATGGTTAAATAACTACGTTGCACTGCGGTACTTGGGTACGTAGCTTTGTGGGAGAGTAAGTCGCATGATAGACCGAAATGATCGTCTTGGACGCTACTGGACGATATTAAAGATAGTAGCAGAAGCCGGTAAGAATGGTTTCTTGAAAAATGAATTGGACACCATTGTCGTCAAAGAAAGGAGCGTAGTCTCATCCAAAACACTAACAGGTGTTCTTGAGACGTTAAATAAAGACGGGTTAATCACTTATCCACCAAAGATACAGAATGGTGAGCAGAGCAAAGTTAAGTGGCGTAACGGTCAACCCAGAAGAGCGACAATAACCGATGCGGGAATACAGGGCATTAAGGATCACGATTTGGACGTTTCATTGAACCGGACTAGGCCATTGGTTCTAAAGGAAATTACTTTACCCGAAGATGCCATTAAACGAGTCAAAGGTGAAGAACTAGGTAAAGAATCTGAGGAAATTACTTTACCCGAAGATGCCATTAAACGAGTCAAAGGTGAAGAACTAGGTAAAGAATCTGAGGAAATTACTTTACCCGAAGATGCCATTAAACGAGTCAAAGGTGAAGAACATGAGAAAATCAGACAAATGTTCCCAAAACATCGAACCATGCGTGAACAGTTGCACCTATCTCTCAGTGGGGAAGAAAGGGCGAAAAAGGAGTTTTTCGAACAGGCATCTGATGAAGAGTATGTGAACGACTGGGCTTCTTCGTACAGATTGATTGTTGGCTCCTCTCCTGACGACCCTATTGTGTTTTCTGACCGGCTCCAAGAAGAATTCATTGAATCTGCACTAAACACAGTGGGTTTGGCCCAAAGAGCCCAGCTTAGAAACAAAAAGGCCGACGTAAAGATATGGGAGTTACCTTGTAGAGTAATAATTGATTATACGCCTAAGCCTAAAAGAAATTTGGATGAAATCAAGAAAAAACGACGTACGCAATTTATGAAACAATTCCACCCAGATGCTTCGAAGCATGAGGTTGTTGTAGTATCTGCGGGGTTAGATGTGTTGAGTAGATATGAGAAGTGGAAAATTAAGACTGAGATGGAGAAGGTAAAGTCATATTATAAACCCAATGACGAATACGCGAGGGATCTTCAGAAACTACAATTAGAGAAAATAGAGGAAGTCAGGAAAAGAGTCCAACAGCTACGGATGTACTATTATGAATTTGAACGGGCTTTCATTCACTACTTCTTCTCATAGCGCAAGAAATCAACAAACTGGGCTAAACGGATCTTTCTAGCCTCCCCCTCGGAAGCGCCGAATCACACATTTTTGTTTTACTTATTAGGGGAAGAGAGATGGATCGTAATAGTTTCGATACTTCAGTAAAGAGGGTGTTCGAACAGTGAAGTCCAGTGGACTCATTGTTATCGTGGCCGTCGTGGTTGCCGTGCTGGTTGCAGCGATGGCTCAGAGCTCGGGGTTTCGCGCTGCCGCCAGTGACTCAAGTTACGTTGGTCCCGACGTGTATTCCGGGGGGCAGCTTGTGGTGACGACCGCGACGGTTCAGGGCTCAGTTGTGACTACGACTACAGTGGTTAATCAGGTGGTGGTTCAGCCTGCTCAGACAGGCATTGTTCCTCGCTTGGTTCTGCAGGATAGTTACGGGGTGAATCATACGCTTGCATCTTCGGCGGTGCCTTTGTCGGTTGCAGGTGCGCCGACTATTCCGGCGTCACGAGGCAAACTGTATCTCTCCCTACAAGGATACTTCGAGGTTGACGAGGCGCTGATTGAGAAGTATGGGGTTTTGACGCGTTGGACAATTAGTGGACAAGTTACGCCGATTGTATGTCAAACGTTTGGTGGCACCTGTGCAGGTGTATCCTCATTGCAGTTTTCCGCAGAGGGTCAAGGGGTTCCGACAGATTCATTCAGCATTTATGTGACTAACCAGGGTATTTTTCCAGTCAGCAGCATCATAAGCACTTTGGATATGAGCAAACTTCGAAACGGTATTTACCGGCTTGGGATGGTACATGATCGTGTCGCGCTTCAGATGTACTTTGCATCTGGTGATAGTTCGGGGTCGCGAATAGAGCGTAGTTCCTTCTCATCTCTAAATTTCGAGTATCGAGACGGTCAAATCATATTCTTTGACTCTGCGGAGATTAATCGCGCAACATCAGTAGGTATTGGTTTGTCAATAATTGATGCTTGGTTGCCTGATGCTTCGAAGGTGAGATTTTGATAGAAAAACATCAAAATTATAATATCCCGCGAGAACATGAGGATATCTCTTGTTCCGTGAAAGGTGTGTAACAACAGATGAATCGGTCTGAAAAAATAGTTGCGAGCGTCAGTGTGGTTGCCTTGTTGTTATCGGCGATGCTGATCTATTCAGCATATGCCGGTTATACGGAGAAGAAAAGTAACAATGCCGTTGGGGTGGATTTAGGTGCGCCACTTAAACGTGACTTGAATAAGTTGTCGCCTATCTTGGAGGTGAAAGCTTATGATTCGAACGGCAATTTGAAACAGAGTGTTGTTAAGGACGACGATCTTATCGTGAATAATTTTCTAGCTTTCTTGAAAGCAATGTTGACGAATCACGGTGGATCCACCGTCTTCCTCTCAATGAATGATACATCCGGAGCTAGTCAATCGTTGTATTTTTGGTCGGCCACTCATGGTAATTCAATGTGGGATACGGGGTCAGGTGCTAAGCATAGTTATATTCAGATAGGGACAGGTAATACTGCGCCAACGCGGAACGATAAGTCAATCCAGACAAGCGCGGAGACAGCGGTTGAAATAAGTGCCCCGTCTTACAGTTCAGGAAACATTTCTTTCTCAGCTTCGATTGCAATCACAGGAACGAAGGATATCACTGAATCAGTAATGTACAGCACCTATGAAGAATGGGTGGGGAACACAAACAAAGCTTTCGTGATGTTCCGAGATACTTTTTCCCCTATCAGTGTGGTAAACGGTGATAGTGTGACCGTGACCTACTACCTATCCTTAACAAATACAAGTTTCACCGACACATTTGGAGAAATATTAGCATATGTGTGGACGGGGACAGGGTCAAGTGGATCATTATCTGCGACTGGCCTAACCGATATCACAAACACTGCACAAACAGCTTACGTCTACAGCACAGCACAAACTAATGTAATGTTTGATACTGGTTCAGCTGGTTCAAACATTCTTCTTCAAATTGGTACGGGGAACACTGCAGCTACTCGCGCAGATTACGTGATACAAACCCCTGTCGAAACCGCTGTTGGAACCAGTGTACCATCATACTCGAATGGTAATGTTTCTCTAAGCGGAGTTGTCACTACCACCGCGTCAAGAAGTGTGACTGAAGCTGGTCTATACATTGAAGTGAAAAATACTGCGGGTACAGATGTGCAGCTTATGCTTTGGCGGGCTGTATTTTCCGCGGTCGCAGTGCCATCCGGAGGACAAATAACAGTCACATTCACGGTTGACACGTAACATCGTGGTGTGGAGCTGTTTTATGTGGCTGTGGACAAGGAAAAGGAGAAGAAAAGGAAAAGGATTGGACGAAGATACAGGGCGCTTTTAGGCGTCGCCCTAGTATTTCTCATTTCTGCCGGTGTAGTGTACGCGACTGATTTTCCTAATTCACTTGTTGAATCAGCGAGCCTGCTTGTCCGAACCGGTTCTGATGCAGATAGGGGACAGACCGTGACATTATGGGTCACAGCCGTGGGACCTGCTAATGCTTCGCCTACTGTCGCAGAGTTTAGTTCGAGTGTGGATTTCTATCCGTTTCAGAGTCAGAGCGTCAGCCTAGTGGTGGATGATCAGGATGGTTACAGTGAGATTTTGAACGTGTCGGTTCCTGTGGTGATTGGTGCTGAGACCATAAGTTTCCTGATTGATAATTCTACGGATGCTTCGGTGTCGGAGTTGAGTGATGCGAATAACCGGGTGTCCAGCCTCAGCCTCTCCGCCTCAGTCGTAAACTCTACAGCGATTAACTACACTCTCACATTCAAGGTTCACGTTAACGCGACTCAGGACTCTAGTGTAGATACTGGTACAGTCACCGCGTTTGATACCGCTGGAGGCAGCGGCACAGGTTCACAGGCCGGTTGGTTCGCCTATTATGAGGATGTGAAGTTGACGAGTTTATCAGCTAATCCGGGGACTGTGGCTATAGGTGGCTCTGTGACTTTCAGTTTCGCGGTGAGGCAGGATCACGATACGTCGGTGACTCCGGTTGAAGATATCGACTGGATAACCGGTAAAATTGAGTTGGCTGGTGTCGAGAAGTGTAGCGACACGTCGATTTCGGCTGGGGTTTTCTCCTGCTCCGCCACGGTTTCGAGTACTCCCGGGACTTACAACTACACGGCTTTTCTGGTGGTGACGAGCGCGAGTAACACGGGGAATCAGAGTGTCTTGGTGACTGTCACCGCGTTGGCGTCGCTGAATTTGAAGGTGGTTGCAGCTGACGGCTCCACCTTAGCTTCTACACTCACCAATACGTATGTGTCGATTAACAACGGCACCAGCTACACTAAACTAGCCTCGGCAGGCTGGGCTAACTTCACCGGGGTTACGAATAACACGAATGTCGTAGTTACTTTGCGAGGATTCAATTCTTCGAATTCGAATAGTGCGCTTCTGGTGAACAGTAGTAACAGTGTGACGATTAACGTGACTGCTACGATGAACCGGGTGCTGCTGGCCTCGATTTACCAGAGTGTGAGCTGGAGCTTCAAGAAGCAGGATGGAACAGTTTTCACCCCGGCCTTCTTCGAAGTGACTTTCGGCAACAATTCCACGAAGAAGAACATCACTTCAACAGGGGTCTTTGTGAACGGTTCTAACACGGTGAACCGCATGTATTGGCTGGGTGGGAACGTGAAGAACTCTTCGACTGGTTTCTCTGTGTCTTCGGATGCTGAAGCACTGGTGTTCAGTGGCCGGATTTACCGTGTTTCATACGTCTTTAGGGCGGCGGACGGGTCGGCTGTGACGCCTAGCCAGATTAGCTTGGTGGCTCCGAACGGTACGACGATCGGGTTTGCTGGAGGATATTCTAACTGGTATATGCAGAACGGGACTTGGGCGCCTATCTCTATACTTTGGCAGGGGAGCAACGTGAGGCTGAATGTGACGGACACTTATTCGCCTTCCAGTGACGGTGTGACTTACCAATTTAATCTGCGGATCTACTCGGTGGCTTTGCAGGGTCAGGGGCTCAGCGACTCGACTCTTTCAGGTGTTTCTTTCACTGTGACTTTTCCGAACGCGACCGTCACAGGCAGTCTCTCAGCGAACTCTTCAGGTTACAGGAGCGTTGGTTATGCGGGGAACGGGACGCTTTCAATCACCGGGTTTTGGCAGAGTGTGAAGGTGAACAGCAGCTTCTCATACGCTCTTACAGCGGATATTTCGCCGTTGAACGTGAAGCTTCAGGTCGGCAAGGATTCTTCGAGTAATTTCAGGTTCGCTGTCGGGTCCGGGAAAATGGTTTTGGAGGAGTTGGTTTCGACGTATCAGGTGGAGCCTGCGAACGTGGTTGTGAACGATACGACTGTGTTGGCTGGAGGCGGGGGCTGGGTTTACGATAGTGGGACTCATCTGTTGACTTTGACTAACAGTAGTTTTAAGCAATCCACGACGATTCATGACTATTCTTGGAACCTGGGTTCTACTCTGCTGATTTTCAATGCGACGGGTAGCGAGACGTTGTTTAAGGTGTCGTGGGCCGGTGTAGTTGTGTCTACTCCGCCTGCGGCTCCGGCAAGTGGGCCGGATGGTCCGGGAGGGGTGACGCTTGTAGTTACTCCTTTCACTATAGGGATGAACCCTACAAGATACACTGCTTGGATAGGTGAGACCACCACGTTGAATGTTGATGTGGGGTGGACGAAGGTAACTGAGATAACGGTTACTCAGGTGGAGATCCTAGGTAATCATAGCGGCTGGGTGGTCCTGCTTACCCGGCTTCCTCAACCGGTGATCTATACCGCAGGAGGGCCAAAAATAACTCTCGCATTAACTATCACGGTTCCAGCAGACGCGATCCCGGAAACAACTAAGCTAAGCCTCAAAGTGACCGCTGAATCAGGTGGAGCCTCCGCGACGCAGCAGCAGCCGGTGGACGTGGAGATCCGGTCGAGAAGCGCGCCTAGCCTCAGCTTGGGCGGTGGGACTAATCTCGGTGACTATTCGCTGTATGGGGTTGCCGCTCTGATCTTGTTGATTGTGGGTGCTAGCGCGTTTGGTCGGAGCCGAAAGAACCGGATACGGACTAATCCTAAACTAAGCAGGCATGATGTAGGGTAATCTACTAGGCGGGTCTTGCGTTGGTACGTCGGCCCCACTCCAGATGGTTCTGGCCATGTATAGTGTCGTCGCTGATATTCACTTCTTTCACACTTGTCTGGTTTCATCTTGACTGGAACCGAGGCATGGCTTTCACTATCTGGGTCATCGGCATGATGATTGACGGTTTCACAACATACTCATGTGTTGGTGCCGGTAGCGAAGAGGGTAATTTGACCTACCGCTTGATAGGTAAGCGTATCGGGTTAACTTGGTGGCTAGTGGGAAGCCGGATATTTGGTGTAGTGTTCGGTCTAATCTTCGCGATCTACTTTCCTTTGCCGGTTCTGCTATTCTTCTCAGCGTTGTCTTTGCTAGGTGGATTAGGTAACAGCGCACTATTAGCCGTCTTATTCGCTGAAGCTGAAGAGGAAGAGACACCCTTAGAAGCAACGGTCTAGCCGAGACTATCGGCATCCGCCGACCCCGGAAGAGTTCCATGGGTAAGGTGGACACCAGTTATGGCTCCACTCAAACATCCTATTCACCAAGTTACTCGCTTCAGATTGAACCTGATTACCTACCCCGTTCTGCAGGCTCATAACCCACGATCCTAGAAGCACAGCTAATAATACAGCAAGCGCGACCCATACCGCGATCGAAATGCTCTCGGAGGCCATCTAATAAGAAAAAACAGGTTTGAATGATCTCCGAGACACCGATGTTTTCAGTGTTGATAGCTAGGTGTCATGGGTAGTATTATCAATGTAATTTCGGGGTTTCGACGGCTATCATTGGAATTTCTTCAGTTAGCTCTCGACCTGGTGAAGGTAGGAATACCTCGATAGGCATTGGTCTACCGGTTAGCTCTCCAACCCAGCGCGACATCTGTATCAGGCGGTGATCGTTTGATGTCGCGATAATATCTGTGAAGACCAAGGCGAGTACATCTGTGACCGCATCATCACCCCAGCCGCGCTTAGAATATCTCCGGGCTATCACTTTGATTCTGTTTGATTAAGGTTAATGGCTTGAATTGTGTTTTACCCAAAAGATCAATATAGTTCTAGGTTCAATACGTAGGCGAGGGTGGAAAACTTAGCCACTAATGATGGGGACGGCTTCTTTTTTATTCCATCCGAGAATTGGCCAGCTAAGCCGTCAAAACACGGGTACACGCCAATACCTAAAGAGGAGCGTGAAGCAAGGAAAATTGAGGTTAAGAAACGAGACTTACGAACAAAGATTAAAACGACTATGTCTTCAATCAAATCAAAGGAAATCAAAGATCCTGCAAAGTACTATGTTATAGTCAAGTACGATGAAAAAGCAAGCAAAACAGAACTGTATCATGCGTTGCACTCTTTGAAAGCTACTGTCCATGCGTACCTGAATAAGCAACATACCCTCATTTTAATCTCCGTAGACGTTGTTACACTTAACAACCATACTAGTTCTAACTCTGACTTTCCCCTGAGCATCCAAGGGCCACTACTTGATTTTAGGGAGCTTACACGTGAAGAACAGCTCGGAAAAGGTATCATTCAGGATAAGAGTTGGAGAGAGGAAGCTAAGCCAGTAATGCTACATCTAATACCCAATTTAGGCTTAGCTCGCGTACAAGAATATCTAGACAGATTACAAGATTATTTCAAAGAGAAGAACCTCCCAATATTGTGGCAGGCTTCGCCGGAGCGAGGCATGTTAATCACAAAGATGAACCGAGAAACAGCTGAAGATTTGCTGCGCCGTTCCAACTTTGTGTTTAACATTCATGGTATACCGCGAGGTGTTGCTTCAAAATCAGATGCTAAACCTGAAGCGCCCAGCAAGATAAAGGCCAAGCCATCATCTTACAGTGCTAACCTTTCACTCAGTATTGACAAGCTGCCTACTGTTTGTGTAGTGGATACAGGCCTAGACCTGATACCTAGCTTATCACCTCTAATTCAGAAGCGGGATGCGCACCAAAGCTTTAGCAATCCTAGCGATGAAGCGGAGGACAAAGAAGGACATGGAACCCCAATAGCCTGCTTAGCTGCACGCGGTGAAGGAAATGGATTACCTAGAGCTAAAATCATCTCTTACAAGATTTATTCAAAAGACAATAGAGATGTTGCACTAGAAGGAATGATGAACGCAATAAACAAGTATTCGGATACCGCAAGAATATTTGTTTCATCAGTTAATCTTGACGATGAACTAAACGATGGAGCGGCAACTTATGCGGAATTGGATCAACTGATACAAGAGAAGAACATTTGCTTCGTGTCCAGCGCTGGCAATATAGAAATGGAAAAGTTGGATTGGAGCATCCCTTACCCCAAGTATATCGAGAAATATCCAGTAAAGCACCCGTCTCAAAATATTCAGGTTATCTCAGTTGGTGCTATTACGCGAAGAGAAAAAGACGGTTCTATTGCAAAGTCTAACCAAATATCCCCTTTTACTCGATTCGGTAAAAGTCTCGATACGCTATGCGATGTAAAAAAACCAGATGTCGCAGAACATGGCGGCAACCTCTGTATACATAGCGGCTTACTAGATGCTAGCGGAATTGGTGTTGCTTCGCTGTGTAAAGATGGTAACCCGCATAACGGGTTTGCAGGTACAAGTTTTTCAGCGCCACTTGTAGCTGGTAGACTGGCTGAAATATTAGCCAAGTACGGAGATAAAATTAAGAACATAGAGACACTGAAAGCATTAATGTTCTTATCATGCAACGGTAAAACGATTGATTATGTAGGTAACGGTGTACCTCGCCCATTTCTAAAACCTGATCCTAACCATGCCGTCATTTTTTCTGAGGGTACCGTCTCTCTTCCAAGCAACAATAAGGAAAAGAATAGTGCCATACCTGCGCAATTAGGCAAGGTGTCAATACCAGTTCCTAATGGGGTAGGACGAATAGATATGTGTCTAGTTCATTCGGATAATCTTCCAAAGGGTAATCAACCAAGCCTAAACACACGCCTACGAGTTTACGCTGAATCACCGGGAGCAGAGGTAACAAAAACAAAGCCTGACGATGAAACACCAACAGGCCCTAGTCACGTGAAATTCTTCAGCTGGGGGTTTAAATCAAATAGCATGAAAGGTATTTGGAAGTTCTACATTGCGGGAGACACCACTAGCCACTTTCCGCCAGATGTGGCAAAAACCACTACGATACGGTATGGTTGTGCAATATTGTTAACATATCGTAAATTTATACCACCCTCACTAACCTTTTACGTCAAGAAAGAAATGGAAGCCTTAGGACGTATCGCGCAATGACGCTTCCAGAAAGCATCCTTCCCTCTACAAAAGTACTGGGGAAGTTTGAGCAAGCAATTATTGAGCAAGTTACGAAGTATTTTAGCGGTCTAGGTTACAGTGTTTACCCGCATTCTCGTTTCAATTTGGCGTGGGGTTCCATCATCTCAGATATAGATGTCTTGGTGGTCAAAGATGACGAAGTAACAGTTATCGAAGTCAAGTCTTCCCACGATAATATCTCGCGAGCAAAGAAGCAAATAGACGCAATAGCCGATTATGTGGACTTTGCATATGTGGCTACGGATCAAATGCTAAAACGCTGGGAACATCCATCCATGGGCCTTCTGTATCTTAATCGAGAAAATAACTTGCAATGTGTGGTTAAAGCCAAGCGTTTCAAGGAGCGACCAAGTGTAAAGTCAATAGCCGCTTTAAAGAAGAAGTGTCTCTTGCGTTTTCTAGGCGAGGGAAATCAAGCGCATCTCCTGAAATATGATGTATCGAACCAAATCAAATTCATGGGGAGCAATGCTTCACTTAGGCGATGCCTGAAGATGGTCGCTATCTGCGATATGAAATGTGAGACTAGCTGTCCAGCGCAAAGGTTTGCTGCGAGGAATATCAAGAAGCCTTCTCTTGATTCTTCTGAATCTTTCTTCTGATTCTTCGCTCCCATTCATCGTATTTAATTTGTCCTTTCTCTTCTAATACCTCAACTAATGCGGAAATCATCGCGTCATGAATGTCTAGTTCACCGGCTATTTGATCAACGCTACTGGTCTTTGCCTTAGGGGGCATCAGATACCCTTTTTCAGTTAGATGTGTGATTACGACATTTCTGATAACTTCTGAATCACCATCTCCGATTTTTCCTTTTAGCTCTTCATCAGGTTCCGAGATCCGAGTTAAGAACCATAATGGTCGCGACTGATAGACTGCTTCAAAATATGAGGAATCTACTGAGAGATATGCGCAGAACGATTTACAAAGCAGGATCTGAGCCCAACATCATCTAACACATTCGAAACCGACATATGCAGGAGAAGCATGAGATGTAGTAGAAATGAAGTCTAAACCGGGCTCTGAGATCTGCCGATTCTGTTTTGACCGTAAAGACCTAACTCCTGAAGAGTGCAGCCTCGTTAAACTAGGCGGAGAGCCATGCAGCTGTCACCACTAGCTAATGCTAAGCCGTATTGTTCGATGTTTTACTTTTTTTGGTCTTAATATGATTAAGATATTTTCGTTCCAGCTCTACTTGTTGATCATTTAATTGTCTCGTTGGCATAACGACGCGGTAATAGAAGGTCATGCCAGTTATAGCACTCAGAACAAATACTACCGCCATATAAAATGCCATGAACCCAATATCGTTCCTAAGTTTATCTGAAAAGCTATAGGCGGAGATACTGAATGTAGCCAACACCAACATAAAGCTGGTCATGATCTGGGCCGCTGTCTGTTTTTTCCCTTGATCTATCTGTAACTTATTCTGCTCAAACGTTATTTCGAATTCGCTTGTAAGGGAGGATAATTCTGAACCGTCGGTCGGATCAAGCGCCGGATCATCCGTTACGTCTGTATACTCTACAAGACGGTTATCCATGATCCCCATGGTTACGACTAAGCCTCCAATAATCACAAATAATTCCAAAATCGTTTTGGTCGGCGCATCTATCATATTCCAAAGGTTGATTAATACTAGTAAGAACGCGAGGATCATAAACGCCCCAGACAGAACAAAAGATGCTAATCTGACATTCTTTTCTGATTCCTTGCTCAATTTACGAATTGAATTAGACATATAATCCTACAGAACCAAGATATCACAGATTAACATTATAATAACATTTTTGCCTAAGGAGCAGTATCTAGTGTAGTTGAAAAGATAATCTCATGCCACTCAACTGCTTGCTCTATGATTGAATATTAGTAAAGAGCAGTACTCGAATTAATATTAAGACGGCCCCGGAGGGATTCTGAGAATTGTAGTAGAAAGTTATCACCAAGTAGGGTGTGACTCGGTTAAGCTGTGAGAGACTAGAGCGACGGTAGCTTCATTATTGCTCGGTCATTTGGTAGAGTGTTCACATACTCCCAGCCTTGACCTATCATCTCTTCGACTTGTGTTAGCGGTATCACCTTCTGCCTAGATCCGTTGTTCTCTAAGACGCCGAGGAGTCTCTGCCGAACAATGTTCTGTATCTCCGCGTCGCTCAGATTGTCGATATCCATCTTGTTGATCTCCGACTCTTCGAACCCGGCGAATAGCATGATCTGTTTAGCTATCTGTCTCTCCATTTGACCAGTATCCATCTGTAAGGTTGAGGTGCTTAGATACTGCTCGCATCTACCGTAAGCAGCTCTCATGTCCTCAACCATGTCCGGCGATAGTTTCCCCTTGTTAGTCGAGTATCGTGCCTCGATATCTCCTTTGTGACCCATGAGAAATTGCAGGTATGGATGAGATATAACGCCTTTAGACTCTGCAATAATCATGCCGGTGTCACAGTAACCGCGGAGGACGTAGGGGCGCCAGGTGAATCCAGCCTTTATTATCGCTTCCTTGATGTCACGAGTGACTAAACAGGTTCTTAGAAACTTGTTTTGGCGAGGCCCTTTCGGATCAAAGCCTAAAAGTGATACTTCTGGCGTTAGCTTCTCACCTGCCTTAGCGCGCTTCTGAAGATAATCCTCGATGTATTGGCCTGCCTCTCTTCCGATGAATGTGAAGTATTGGTGTCGAGCCTTCGAGAGATTGGGGCGGATCATCAATATTGCAGGTAGTTTTGTGAAGCGGATCTCTGCTAAGTCGAGCTCCGGCATGTCCGCTAGAGTGATACCATCTGTACCTTCATAGTCTCCGAGGCTTTCGGGGCGGATGCCGCTGCAGGCCATGAGGCTAGCTGATACTCTGCCTCTCGGTGAAGACATACGAAAAATCTTCGCTAGCTCCGGCTTATCCGGGACCCTTTCATTCTTGATAGTTGGGGTGTCATTCTCTCCCTTGATGTTAATCTTAATCTTCACATCTAACCCGTTGTACTGCATCCACGATATCAAGACCTTCTTGAAACGCGCTATGTAGGAACCAGCTTTACCTTCACGTTCTAATCTTCTTACAAAGTCTGCGAATTGGTCTCTAAACTCCTTGCTGCCTGCTCCCTTGAGAATCCCTTTCGGAGTGGTCTTTTCAAGCTTGCAGTAATAGCCGAGCGTGCGTAGATAGACCCCGGCGGTTATAACAGAACGAGCCTCTAAGTTCTCATACCAACGGCGGATATCAGGATCTTCTAGGAACTGCCTATACTTCGATTTGTCAGGCATACCATACCCTTAACCGACGCCGGATATAAAGTATTCACTTAATATACTAATTGCATACTGGCTGGCCCACTACACTAATATTATTTGAGTAGTTGTAGTTAATTGCGCATTTAGTTGGGGTGCACACAAGTTTTAGGTTATGCTACTGGTGAGCTTTCCTCATAATATTCGTCTTTGCTTAGGGCGATTTCCTTTAGGAAGAATGTTCCTATGAGCGCTGCGAACATAAGAATAAAGCCGACTGTAAAGAGTTGACTGATACCGGAAGCAAGAGACTGCCTGACAGACTCGATGAACTGGCTGTACAGTGCTTGGCCATTTGCGCCTAGCTGCAAGAAGTAATGCTGAATACCTTTCTGCGCCTCTGCGCTTATGAGTGTCTGTGGGTCTGTGAATGCTTGCTGCGACTCTGGCGGTAAACGGCTTATCTGCTGCTGAAGCTTAGTACCAATACTATTCTGCATATCCGCTGAGAACTTGTTAACGAGCACAGTGCTGAGAATAGGTGCTGTGATTACTCCGCCGAGAGAACGGGCTAGCTGCTGAGTAGCGTTCACCGCTCCCATCATGGAGTAGGGAAAAGCGTTCTGTACCGCAATGTTAAGCGTCGGCATAAGCATACCTATACCTATTCCTGCAATCACCATGTTTCGCATCAACTCGTTACTGCTGGTGTTGACCCCCATCTGAGCGAGCAGATACACCCCGACAACCATTATTGCTGCTGCAACGATAGCCTGTATCTTGTATCGGCCTGTGCGGCTGATTAACTGTCCACCCACTATGCTGCCTATAATGAAGCTCAGCATCATTGGTGTAAGAATCAAGCCGGACTCCTGCGCCGTATTGCCCATAACACCCTGTACGAACATTGGCAGAAAGATAATTGTGCCAAACATCCCCATCGAAAGCAGAAGCGCAACAATGAAAGAAACAGTAAAAATCTGGTTCCTAAATAGATTCGAACTCAGCAACGGATCAGGCACGCGAGACTCTACCCACCCGAAGAGTGCAAGAAGCCCGGCGCCGGCGGCTAGGAGACTTACAATCTGTGGAGAGAACCATCCGTACTCATTGCCGCCAAGAGTAAATGCTAAAAGGGTTGAGAGCAACCCCCCAGTTAAGGTTGCGCTCCCAGCCCAATCCACATGCACCTTCTTGTCAACATGAACCCGCGGCAACGCATACACAGCTGCGATCAAGGCGGCCGATGCAACAGGGAGATTGATATAGAAGACCCAGCGCCAGTTTAAGCTATCCGTAATCCAGCCTCCCAGCGAAGGACCGATGATGCTGGCTATTCCGAAGGTGGACAGGATAATGCCCATCCAGCGACTTCGTTCCCGTGGATTGAATAGGTCCCCAATTGTAACTAGAGGCATACTCATCATAGCCCCCGCACCCAGCCCCTGCACAGCGCGTGCTGCAATGAGATACCAAATATCCTGAGCAAGGCCAGAGAAGACGGAGCCGACCATGAACAGCCCAAGTCCAATAACGTAGAACGGCCTACGCCCATAGATATCGGAAAGCTTCCCATAAATCGGCACCGTAACCGTAGATGCCAACATATAGGCGGTGAAGACCCACCCGTAAACCGAGAAGCCCTTCAACTCACTAATAATCACAGGCATCGCTGTCGAAACAACAGTCTGATCTAATGAGGAGAAAAACATCGTCAACATAACCACGCCTAAAGCCCACCAGCGCCGCGAACCAGTTACACGATTCGTGCTCTGCAGATCGTTAGCGGTTTCTACAGTAGCGGCAGAAGAGTCAACGCTACCTCTAGCATTCGAGGATTTACCATTACTCAATACTTCTCACCTAAACCAAATCTAACAGGGGCCTTCCTTCTTTCCCTACAACACAGGAGATCCCGCGGAGTTCAGGGCAGCCAAACACCGCGTTAAACATCAGTTAGGCTCCACAACTTACCGCGAAATCCGCCAGTATAAAAACAGCGAAGAACAAGACTTATTCTCTTACGTAACAATAGCTTGAGAAAAGATTGTATGACTGATTCCTACTTCATTACAGCTTTGACGAGCCTCTGATGCTCCTCTTCTGTAACCCAGTCAACTCGCAGATAGTCAACTATATCCTCACGACTCAACCCCATATCTAATGCCTCTTCGACGGTCAACCGGTACGCTTCAATTTCGGTAGGTCGATCCACGTAGCTGAACCTAGCATCAAACAGCTCCTTACCCTCAGAGAGCTGCTTGACATGAATCAGCTCATGAACTACATCCAAATGCATTGTCTGCATATCATTCTCCCTAAGATAATCCTCGTTAATGTTGATTTCACCATTCTCCTCGTTCACCCAAATTATCCACGGATGCCGGTTGATGTTAACGAGAGTCTCATTCAACACTTTCTTTAATTCTTCACCGAAAACTCTCTGCAGAACCATTGATGTCTCAAGGCCCTTAAAGACCATGCTTAACCTGTATACACCCACACCAACCTTGTTCACCCGAAACCACTGCATCCTACTCAACCTCCGGCCTCTCTCCTCCTATCTACCAATACTCAGATATAGAAGATATGCAACCATATTTTTCAACGTTCCCTAACCAGCAGTTCGATACCTTTATCTCTACAGGATTTTTGATATGTACACATAATGAGTGCTTCAAGACGACGCTTTCTGAAGTATGCGGCTGCTGCAGCAGTCGCCGGTGCAGCTACAACTCTGGGAAGCCAATACCTACTTCCAACGCCAGGGTCTGGTCCATCAACATATACTCCGAACTCTACATCAACTACAACTCGCAACACTACCGACAAGAGGTATCGACCGCCTGAATACCTCGACTTCATGAATTGGCTCAAAGGTGTGTCAAAACCCTACGCAGGTAAGCGGATTGTCGCTGCTCTGGAACTTGAAGCGGCGCCCCTCGCTTTACAGAAACTAGATCCGGAATACCTCAGCTACAGCGGAACATATGTTGGTTACGAGCTGAGCCCCTTCATACAGAATCTAGTAAACACGACGCTTGCAATAAGCACAAGAGCACCCACCTACGATATTATGAATGTAGATGGCTCAAACCTAGCGACCTTTGCGCAACACCTGATCCCCCCACAGGAGCTGGCCCAAAAATACCCGAATCTCACATACCCGAATCTCGATATGAACGGATTCGCCGGCGCTGGCGTAGCGTTCTCAGGCAAATACCCGCAGGATCTAATATTTCCACCTTACAACAAGGAGCTTGGTGGTTCTCTCTTTGAGTTTCCACAAGATATGCCTGTGATGCTCCGCTTCTACCGTAAAGATCTCTTCGATAAGGAAGGGATTACTCCGGGAAAAACTTGGGATGAGTATCTTGAAGATCTCAAGATGTTTGACGACCCAAATAAAGGCATCTTCGGCGGCGGCAGCATGACTCTCTCCCATCCTTCGATCATCTTCGAATATCTGAACCATCTACACAGCTTCGGCGGCAAAATCTGGGAGCTAGATGATAAAGGGCTTCGTTGCACACTTAACACACCTGAAGCAGTCGCGGCGCTAGAGAACTTTATTCGGCTCAAAAATTACTCTGACCCAGCTTCAGCCTCATCAACATGGGCTGAGCTCGGCATCCTCATGGCGGTAGGCCGAGTCGCCAACGCGATTCAATGGGCTGACTACGCCTCGGTCGTAAACAACCCTGTTCAATCGTTGACCGCCGGAAAATGGGATTACACGATCAACCCATCTGGCCCGTCAGGCTCCTTCTCAACCTTTGGAGGCGCAGGTGTAGGTATTTCACGATATTCACGCAATCCAGAGGCTGCGTGGTTGTGGCTTCAATGGGCTACTGCATTTGGAACACAGATAGTTACGCTTCAAGACCCAATACACTACTCTACACCCACAAGGTCGAAGGTCTACGACGACCCTACAGTTCAGGCAGACGTCAAATCGGGACGCCTCAAATATCTAAAGGTGACTCAAGACATTCTTGCCTCTAATAAGGTGGCCACGCTAATCACCTTCCCAGCTTGGCAGCTAGCCCGGGTTCAGATTGGAGATGTTCTCTCACGCTGCTGGAACGGAGGTCTCACACCCCGCGACGCCTTGAAGCTAGGGCAAGAAAATATCGACAAAATACAGGGAGGACCTGTTTTCAGCTTCTAGGTGATAAAGATATGAGAAAGCAGATACTACTTGTCTCCGCGCTTTGCAGCATAATCGTTCTATCCTCTCTAATGGTTCCTAGTATACCTCGGGCTTCAGCATACAGCAAGAGCTGGAATAAGGACTTCGTGGAATCCTCAGGAAAGAGCAACTATACTTTAACCCTCAACTCACCTGATGTTGTGCAGAGCGGTTCTAACTGGACGCTAACCACAACACTCAACATTGACTACATGGATAGGTACAAAACCTTCCTCTTCTACTCCACCATACTCATCACAATCGAGACACCGGATGGGCATCAGGTGAAAAAATCACTGGTTTTCGGCCACTACCCAATAGGCGAATTTCCCGAACGAATCTACCCCGGAGGCCGCTGGGGACCAAACAATATCACAATCGATCTTTCACAAGAAGGCAAAGACCTAAACCCTTCACCCGGCCGAACTAACGAAGCAAAAATCTACATAACAGCAAGCGTAGCTGAGTTCCTCTTCCAACCGTTCCGCGCCGAACAGCTACCCCAAACAACCTACCAGACATTCTCAATGGATGCTGGAACCGTGCAAATAGTAAGCCAAGGCGGTGCAGAATCAAACCTCCTCCCCTACGTGCTAGGCGCCGCGGTTGCCGTAGTTGTTTTCGCCGGATTAATAGTAAGTTCACGCTTCACCGGCCGAAAAACTAAGCAAACTAGCTGATTCACGTCACATTAAATTGCTAAGCGCAGAATCATTAATTACGGGAATCATAGGTTCTACTGAGAAGTAACCTGTGCTACGGCCACGTCAGACATAGTTGATACAGGGGTCACAGCAGTGATTGTGACGCTGAGGCGGTGACAGTAACAGTATTACATGATACTTAGGAGGATGATCTTTCGTTTTTCTTTTACTGTTTTTTACTGCTAAAGAAAGCCTTATAAAATATATGACATATTTCGGTGACTGTGATATCCAAGTCTTTCTCGACTCTTCTTATCTGCATGCTTCTACTCGTCTTCGTGGTTCCACCCGCCTCGATGCAGCAGAACACTACAGGTTACAGCTGGCTTCATCCAGGTTTTGATGATGCAGCAACCTACTTTAACCCGCAAAACGCGTTGAACAAGGACAATTTAGCCTACGTTAATCAGGACTGGATGTCTTCTCTTAGTAACGAGCCGCGTATCTATGGAAATGAAACTGCTCGCACAACCAGCTCACTTTTAGATATAAACGGTCTACTTTACTTCATAGACCGCTCCCAAATCGTGTTAGCTCTGGACTCTAAGGATGCTCGTCTAATCTGGAGCCAGCAGCTCACCGTCGCAGATCCTAATCATTTCGGTATCGAAAACGTCTTTGTCCATAACCGTTTAATCAACTATTTTGATAAGACGATTTGGCTAATCGACCTAGACTGCTCCCTAAAAGGTTACAGCGCATCTAACGGCGCAATTCAGGTCAACATTTCCCCAAGCGTCCTCTGCGGCGATAACCCTGCAGGCACAGCTCTCCACGATACACCGCATAGAGAGCTATCCGCCCCTGTTTTCTACGAGAAGGGACGAATAATTGTAGTAGCCCCTTCAGGTTTTGAAACCAAAGACCGCGCATCAGCCTATGTTCTTGGCATCAATCTTGATACACAGCAGGTAGCCTGGAAAACCTCCTTAACAGAAAACCCACAGGAGAACCTGAAACTAGGCGTGGGACCTTGGGCTGTAGATCAGGTTAAAGGCGTTGTCTACATAGGCACCGGCTCACCCATACCTGAGTGGAACGCTTCTAAGCGATCTGGCGCCAACCTTTACAGCGACTCAATCTTAGCGCTGGACGCAGCAACCGGCAAAATCCTGTGGAACTTCCAAGCTACACCCCACGATCTCAACGGATACGGCTGCACCGGCAACACCGTGCTAGGCGAACGTGACGGCAAGAAGGTCGTCTACGCAGCCTGCAGAAACGGATACCTTTACGCTCTAGACGCTGACAACGGAAAACCGATCTGGACCTTCGATCCCCCAGCAGTAAAACGTCTGAACAGTGACAATAACGACCCAAGCAAGCCTTGGTTAAACTACCCCTCCAAAGATGCTACCATCCAGTGCCCCGGAGTATACGGCGCCGTCTCGTCAAACATAGTCTTGGCTTACGGCAACATCTACATCTCAACCTTCAACCGATGCAGCAAAATCGACGTCGCACCAGTATCTAACATAGGCGATACAGGAGTAAAGAACGTAACACTTCTAGAAGACCCTGTAGGACCGGTTAACTCAACCCTCTACAGCGTCGACGCAGCCACAGGAAAGGCAAAGTGGAGCATACCTTTCATCAACGGCACCGCGTTGAAGGGCGGGCTAACAGTCAGCGGAGGAGTATTATACCTACCATCACCTGACGGTCACCTCTACGCATACGATGCCGCCAGCGGCTCACAAGTATGGAGCAGATCCTTCGGCACATTAGGATTAGCAATTCCACCTGTAATCGGAGCTACTGCTCACGGGAACTGGACTCTTATACAGGTCGTAGCCGGCACACCGTCACTGGACTTCACAATCGAGCAGCACTCAGGCTTCCTCTTCATGTTCATTCTACCTCAGAATCTGGTCACAACGACCGCCACATCAACAGAAACAAACCCCATTTCAGACATGATAATCTATGCCGTAGTTGCAGTAGCAATACTCTTATTAGTTACCACAATCATTTTCTTCTTGAGAAGGCGTCGTTAGATTGATCAAGAAGAAACTTCTGATCGTGGCCGCGACCTTAACAGTCCTCATCATAGGCGTAAGTATCTCAGTCTACGCAACAAGCAACACAAGTAGAGGCGTATCTGCTCGTCTCCCCAATGCACCCGAATACGTCTGTACAGAAGGCATGCCTCAATCTGAATGCGCTCAGCTGATCCTCACTTGCGGTAACGGTGTAATTGATCCTGGTGAAGACTGTAACAACTGTGCCTTTGATGCAGGATGCGCATCTGGACTGGTCTGCGGCAACATAAGTGGTGGCCAAGAGTTTACTTGCCATTATCCGGCAGGTTTATGTCTAGCCGGACCCGCAGGGTAAAGCGTGATAATACAGTGATGTTGAAGAAGCTTGGCATACCCGTAGCAATAGCCATCTTTGTCCTCTCCTCAATTACAGCTTGGGGACTGGCACCCGGTAACCCGGATATCTACGTTCAAGCAGACTCTGCCTCAAAGGATGTCTCTGCAGGCGGATCCGCAGTCTTCACAATTTCCATCATCTCGCAGGAAGGCTTTGAAGATCAAGTCAAAGTGAGTGTCGCCGATGCTCCAGCCGGAGTAACGGTTACCTTCGACCCGAACCCAGTTAGTGTTCCCGCCTACGCTCAAGGTGATGTAAAAATGACCGTGACCGCTGACGCAGGCGCGGCAGCTGGAGCTGTAAAATTATCAGTTGTAAGTCAGGGTGTCACAAAAACAGATGTTAAACAGACAACTCTAGTGACTGTCAACATCGGCGGCGGAGGTGCCCCACCTGTCAAGACTAACACAACATCAACATCATCAACCAGCACTACCTCCACAACCGTTGCGAACGGTACAAACCCCGTATCAACAACAACTGTGCTCAGTACAACTTCAGTGGTAAGCACTGTAACACAGACAACAACCGAGGTAATCACAACCCGAACCTCTGCACTTAGCACAAAGACAGCTGTAACCGACTTCGCTCAGGCCTCAGATCTTACATTACCCGTAGCTGCGTTGGTCATCGTTGTGGCTCTGCTAGCTGTAGCCGCATTCGCCCTACGCAGGCGCTGACCTAAGTCTACCCAAACGATCAGGACGGAACTCTCCGTGTGGGAGGATTTCCGTCCCCTACTACTGTTTTACAGAGATTTTTGATTAATATTAAATGAGGACTCGCTGGGCGCGCTCAGTTTAATGAGGTAAGCTTATACCTATCTTGAACCGTAATGTTGGAAAGTGCATGCCGCGTATTAACCCTCTTCGAAGTTTCGTATCTCAGCAGTACTATTATGTAGTCATGTTCTGCTTTGTCATAACACTCTTGCTGGGCCTCTTTCTACCAGCAGTAGCATATGCAGCACCGCAATCTACATCTGAGAAGGATTGGCAGTATGTTAATGCTAATAGCTGGGCATGGAACTATAGTCCTGAGACGCAGATCAACAAGAATAATGTGGATCAACTTGAAGTAAAATGGGTCTTTCCAATCCAAGGTATTGCTACAGCTCCTACGGCGCTGCAGTCTCTCAAGCTGCCTGAAGGCTCGACGACGCCTCCGATTGTAGTAAACGGAAAGGTTTTCGTCACTACACAGTACCAGCGGACTTACGCTATTGACGCCAAGACCGGAAAACAGTTGTGGGTTCATGACTATATTATTAACACAAGTGATGTTGAGAGTCAGCTTCCTGTTAGCTTCGACGGTTTTCTTCCAGGCTTCGGCGTTCTCATCACCCATATGCATGGTATCCGATACTGGGAGGGCGGAAATTCACTAATAATATCGGGACTAGCATGCGACTTCTACGGCGTAGATATCAATACAGGTCAAACCTCCTTCTGGGTGAAAGACCTATGCAAAGATATCCCGGGCAACCTTTACAAGATGAGACAAGGAGCAGTCAGCCAAACCAACATAGGAACCTACGATAAAGGGCGTCAGTTCATAGCTGTTCTCCCTGGCGCTATGCACAGCTACGCCTACGGTGGAGACTTCCGCCACACCACCGTAGGAATAGATATGACCACTCACAACATCGTTTGGCGTATCTTCAGCTTCCCACCTCAAGATGTGCCTACCAAGGACTGGGCTCTACAGGAGTGCAGTGTAGGTTTCTTCGGAAATATCCCATGCAGTGATGTAGCAGCTAAGGCTCCTCAGAACCTAGTGTGGGACTGGGCTCAGATTGGACAAACACCAAGCATCTTCGGTGGAGTCACTGCTAACTGGGGTGAAATAGTGGTGGATGAAGACACAGGTTTAGTATACACTCAGACAGGAAATCAGGGACCGTACACATACATCGGCGCAACACCGGGGCCAAGACTCTACGGAAGCACAATCATGGCTATTGATGCAAACACAGGCAAGCGCATCTGGTGGCTACAGCCGTTCCCCAGGGATCCCTTTGATTATGACTGTAATTGGAGCGGCATCTTAGCTGAAGTTAACGACCTAGGCAAGGTCTACATGAAGGGATGCAAGGAGGGAAGGTTGTTCGTTATAGACGCGCAGACCGGTAGACCTGATTATATGGTTGATTTAACAAATGAACAGTACCAGTGGGGCCAAATTACCAAGGCAGGAACACTTGAGCCTAACCAAGGCGGAGTCAAATACCATCTGAACGACCCGTTCAGCTACTACGACATGAGAGAGATGAAATCACCCGACAACAGCACCTACTGTGGAAGACCTTGTACAGTATATCCTGCTTGGAGCAACGGTCTCTTCGGTACAGACATGTCATATGATCCAGAGACGGGAACACTGTTTCACTACGCCGCGGCGCTGCAGACCAAAATTATAGAGTCCCCGCAGGCTGAGCTGGGTAAATCGGTCAGCATCACTAAGAATTATCCTATTAGTAATACTACGATTGTCGCTAGAGACGCAGCTACAGGTAAGGTGAAGTGGACCTACTTCTACAAGGCAGGTCAGCAACGTTCTCACTTGGTGATTACTCCTAACCTTGTCTTCTCTGCATTCACGGACGGTTTTCTAAGGTTCTTGGATAAAGATACCGGGAAGGAGCTTTACAAGATAAACCTAGCCTCGGATCTCCGGATAGGCGTTACTACAGGTCAAGATTCGGACGGCAACCAAGAGATTTTCACGGTAGCAGGTATAACAAGCAGCTGGGGCTCAAAGAACCCCGGCGTCGTAATCGCTGTGGGTCTCTCAGATCGAGCTGCCGCTGAATCTAGGACAACTGTAGCCACAACCACGCAAAGCACCACCTCCACCACGACATCAACTAATGCTAGAACCAGCACCGCAAAAGCAACAATCACTACTGCTACAGCTGCACAAACCGCGGCTACAACAGCATGGCCCGCCGTGTCCTTACCTTCCATGATAACATATGGTGCGATGGCAGTAGCTGTCACAGCAGTTACTATGATTGTAATATTGGTGTTGAGGAAGCGCTCCTAAACGCGGCTCCTCTTCCCTCCCTTTTCTTCCTTTTTTTGCTAGTTGTTATAGCAGGTTCTAGTCTCGGCGGCCTGAAAATGTATAAGTATGACTGATTTGTGGGTGACTTAGCAATGAAAGCCACTCTGCACGTAGCGTTAATTCTGGCGTTATCCTCTCTTCTTATTTTCAGCAACTTTGCGTCTGCACTTGAGTCATGCTACCATCCGACTGGGTGGTTCGCCTCTGAAGTGCTGCTAGACAAGCCTGGAGTGACGTATGATATTTCACGTATTCAGTCTGCTGCGAATGTCTCTGTTGTTCGATCCTCCATTCTGTATCGTTCGCATTATGATGATAGGGTCGCGGTCATACTTACTCCTCTTGAACTCTTTCAGGAGAAGGGCCTAGACCTCAGGCTGCAGCTGCCGACTAGAAACGTTTCGACTACCACTCAATCCATTATCTACAGTGAGAATGTATCCACTATCCGCGTGGCTGATCTTGAGTTGATGGGTGGAAAAACCGTTGGCTGGATACTTAACCTAGATTACCGCCCTGATCCTTCAGGAGGGCCGCCTGTTCAGGTCGCTAACATCACTAAGGATAATCTAAAGCTCTCCATAATACCGCTTGTGAACGAGACTATGCCTGGATCTTACGTTGGCATCGAGGTTTCCAATACTACATCTTTAAGCAAGCAGGATCAGGCTGATTTCGCAAAGATCTTTGATGCGATAGGTTACCCTCAAAGCTTCGACACCTTCATCAGAGGCAAGCAGTTCAGCGTAGTTACTACCATCACCTATGATTTGGCTACTGCTCTTGAAAAGAACTGGGGTGAAACTGAGTGGGGTGACGCTATGAAGACCGAGATCAAGTGGCTAACCAAAAACCACGTGGTCAACGGGCTGGAAGACAAAGACCTTGACACGCTATCAGCCCTAGCTCCATACGCTTGGGGTGAACATAACTTCAAGGCCCGATGGTACAATAACGGATGGATACTCGGTGTTACCGATGAGATGGTTCAGGCGAACTACACTCGAGAATACACTGGGCCAGCAAACTGCCAAGGCTTCCAATCCAGCAGCCTACCACCAAACAATCTAGTGGACTTTAACACCGGCATGCAGCTTCAAGACGTATTCATGGGACAAGGCTTCACCGGCGCAGCAATACGAGCAGCTATAATAGGCGGCGCAATCATCGCAGTATCCGTTCTGCTCATCAGACGTAGAAAAGATAGACACAGCGACGGATAAACGAAAAAAAGAAAAAATAAACCAAGTCGAGCAAGAAGTAGTCAAGTACCTACTTGTTAAGATAAAAAGTAGGTGAGAAAGAGGGTGTAGAATAGGGTGCTAAAAAAGCCCTATTCTTCGCCGCTGTCTTCTTTTTCTAGATCCAGTTCTGAGATTTGCTCGCTCTCTCTTTCAGAGGGTGGGATGTATCTGAAGGCTCTGTAACCGAGGTAGACCACAGCAATGCCGAGGACTGCTACTCCCAGCTTTTGGAAGGGAGTCTCGCCGGTGGCTACTCCTAGCTCCTCCGGGCCTTGTTGAATTCGATAAGAGTATTCCTGCATTGTTGTTGCGAAGGCTATTATGGCGATACCAACTATTGCTAGAATTATCCCAAGAACTCTTAGTTGCTTTCTTCGGGGCGATAACTGCTGCTTCGACAATACGCTTCGATAATGGTTTTTCTTGAGCCGATATATATGTTTTACCGGTGTACAAGATATGTGTGAAGGTGCTCTCGGCTGAAAATCAAGCGTTTGTTAAAAAGATCTGTTAATGTTAAAGTTAAAAATTTTCTTTCCAGCCCAGCGTAAGTTTTCCTTCGCTGGGCTGGAGTTTATCTGTCGTATCTATGGCTTAGACGTCTCTTCTTATGAAGAGGACGAATGAGCCAATTAGTGGTACTAGTACCCAAGCTATCATGGCTGTGTAGAGGAACGGTAGGATTCCTGATGCTCCGAAGACCTTTACCATTGCGAGGCCGAGTTGACCTAGGGCGATTGGGTTTGCCATCATCTTGGGTGTCATTATGAGTGCGTATGTTGAGATTTGTCTGACTAGTTCTAGAGGGTTGGCTACTACGATGGGTATCATGTAGACTGGGTCGAAGGCCATTGTCACTATCATGCTGAGGAAGCCCATATCGATTAGGACTGCGAAGAGGAACCAGAAGAACAGTGCGATACCGAGCGCCATGTTTCGATCTTTGCTTACGACCGATATCAGGAAGGCTAGTCCAAGCATTGCGGCTGTTAGGATGAATGCGATGCCTATGACGTAGAAGTACTGGATTGTTGGCACCTCCATAATGATTAGTGCGGCTACACCCATACCTACCATGATGGCGGTGGCGACTGCTAGGAATATTCCTGTGAATTTTCCTACGTAGATGTTGACTCTTGAGATTGGCTGGGCTAGGAGAAGCTCCATGGTGTGTCTGTCCCTCTCACCTACGATAGCTGCGGAGCCGATTGGCAGCGCGATTAAGGGTAGGAACGGGAAGACTACTTGGGTGGTTCCTGAGATGAGTGTCTCTATTCCTGGCGCCATCATGCCGAGCGCATACGCCACTACGAACGGTAGTCCAATGACGAGGAAGAAGGAGATGACTGTGAAAGATATTAGCCATCTGCTTCGGATGGAGTCTTTGAACTCCTTTGTTATGATTGCTAGAACGCGTGGTGCCATTTCTTATGGCGCCTCCGTTGCCTTCATGAACGCAACCTCAAGGCTAGGCTCGTCTACTCTGAAGTTAGTGGGTGTGAAGCCTGCCACATCTAATGCCTTTAACAATTCGAATTTGTCTCCATGCTCGCAGGCTACAACTATTTGTCCCTTGTGTATCTCTGCGTCTTTGAAGCCTGCCTTCTCAACCGCATGCAGCATGTTCTGAGCATCATATGCGCCAACATCTATGAGTAGGTGTTCACGCAAATCTGCCTTGCTCATAAAATCATCTACTAAGCCGGATCCGACAAGTTTTCCTCGGTTAATTACCAGAACGTTGCCCTTGAACAACCTGATCTCGTGAGCTTCTCTCAACAGGTGTGTTGATACAATAACGCTCTTGCCTCTGCCGAGAAGTTCGCCGAGTAGCTCTCTAAATCTCAGCTGTCCTTGCACGTCAAGTTGTGACGTTGGTTCATCAAGTATCAGGATTGGTGGATCTGAAAGCTGCGAAATTCCGAGCATAAGTCTCTGTTTCATACCGCCTGATAATGCTCGGGCCTTTCGATCTCGGAAGCGCACCAGCTTGATGTCCTTCAGAGTCTCAA
>JACPRH010000043.1 GCA_016190055.1 Nitrososphaerota archaeon
AAGAGATACTGCAGGGCACAATCAGTAGGCCGAAGACACTGTACAAGCCATCAGCGAAGCTCCTTGAAGAGTCTATCCAGACTAAATCGGACTAAAATCTCAAAGGTATCAACAGTCAAAGGGGGAGCACCAGAAAATGTGGTTTAAGGAAAATCGGTAGGTGGACAGGAGCCTACTCTTACGAAATAGGTAGACAATTCAGGATTCTGTACATCGTTCGTTTTGAGGATAGAACTGTAGTGCTTCTAGATGTTGGACTCCACACAATCTACAGATAAGTCTGAAGACATTACAGTTTACAATACTTCTTGATAGAACAACTCGACTGTCTTCCGCCGTGAGTCATAATTAATTCTTACTCTGAGAAAAAGACAGTGGCCTTTATTCTATCTAGCGTTTCATTTTTTCTATGATACTTTTTACTCGTTCTGTGTTTCGTGCTAGTTTGGTTGGGGATTCTGCGTCTATCCAGTCTGTTTGGCCTATGTCGTAGCTTTGCAGCTTTTCAAGTGAGGAGAGTTTTTCGAGAACGTCGTAGGAGAGGTTGACGCTGTTCTTTTTCTGCTGTTGCTGTTCAGCGGCTTTTTCTATGTAGTTGAGGATCTTTGTGTTGAAAAGGTAGATGCCTAGGCACTCGGGCTCTGTTAGTTTGATTGTGGGTTTTTCTTTGAACTTCAGGATTTGACCGTCTGGTGCTATTTCGACGAAGCCTGTCTCGGTCTTTCTTATGGATGACACGGTGACGCAGCCGACGCATTTTCTTGCTTTGTAGTGGTTGTGGAGGGCGTTGATATCTAGTGGGATGAGGTTGTCTCCGAACCAGACTAGAAACTCTTCATCTCCTTTGAGCAGAGGCTTAGCACTGAGCACTGCTCCGCCTGTTCCACCTATGGATTCATCGATAAACCTAATTTTGTTTTTGAAAAGGCTCTCTTTTCCTTCGAAGTAGCTAGTCACCTGCTTGCTCTGATCTTCGTTGCTGCTACAGACCACTATAACATCGTCAATAATGTCGAAGGACACTAAGTGTCTAACAACATAATCAATTACAGGTCTACCGTTTACCGGTATCATCACTTTCGGGCTTACTTCGCTGAAAGGCTTAGCTCGCTCGCCCCTTCCGCCTGCAAGAACAACAGCCTTCAAGAGAATACCATCACCAAGGTAAAGGTTGACGGTTAATAAATTTCGCTTCAACCATTATTACAATGGTTAACCTGACTAACGGAGTACAGGTAGCAAATTTGGCGTTATTAATAAAAAATAAAGAAAAAGAGAAAGGGGAAGCTGCCTATTGATTAGGCTAGCTTCCTGATGAGTGTTACGAGTTCCAGTACGAGTGTTATTGCCGCGATTATGCCTATGATCAGTATCCATGTTGACGCCGCTGCTACGCCTGTTTCAGTCGACTGAAGGTTTCTCTGCATATCATCGACGCTTTGAGTTACCTGCGTCATCTGATTCTGCAACGGTTGAATCACGCTGGTGACAGATGTCGTAACCGCAGACTGTATGCCGCTGCTGGAGTCCTTGATCTCCTTCGCTGACGAAGTGATCTGTCCACCAACAACAGTCTTGATATCAGTTCTAGCGGAGTCAAGCAGATCACCGAACCCATCTTTGATGGAGGTAATGCTGCTTGTTAACGCTGTCTGTGTCGTTGTGATTTGATCCTTCAGTGATGATTGGGCGTTTGAAACGGCTGTCTTGATGTCGCTCTGAGCATTAGTTACCGCGGTGTTTAACGAGTTTTGCGCTGTTAGTATTGCACCGTTTATCGAGGTTTGGGCTGAGGCTATTCTATCCACAATGGCCTGCTGGGATGTGTCAATCTTTGTCGAAACGACGTTCGACATGTTGACCAACCCGTTGGCCGTCGCAAGCCGCTCTGTCACCTGAAAAGTTGTTATCTGCACGTTTGTAGTGCCCTTCGCTGCTGCTTCTACTTTGGCAGCGTAGGGACCCATTGAACCTGGTTTGTAGTCGAAGTAGTATAGGCCTGTGTCAGCCTTCATCAAGGCTTGAGGTAGTGGTGCGAGCCCAGGCGGATAGACTAGGACTACTGTCGAAGTCGGATCCACCTTGGTTCCATTGTATGTGAACGAGGCGAAGACCCGAGCAGTTTCACCCAGCTGATAACTGGGGGCGCTGCTCAAGCTAATCTGAACCCACGCTGCGGCTACTTTGCCCTCCGCTGGAGGCGGTGCGATGAACAGGGCGAACTCCACAGTTGTGTCTATGAAGTTTCCGTTTGCCGCATCGGTTGCGGTGATGCTGTAGAAGCCGAAGGGTGTGGTAAGAGTAGGGGTCAACGGCCACGTGAACACGTCAATGTTGAAGTGCCCGCTTTGGTCAGAATTGCCTTGACCTATAGCTACTATATTGTTAGAAGGATTGTAGGCCTTAATTGTAACAGTTGAACTTGGTGTAGATGTCCCGAAGACACGCAGAGTGTCCCCTGGATTGTACTGTGTTTTGCTAGGTGATAAAGAAAGAGCGGCCGCGACCATTGGAGCGAGGCTAATGCTTGCTAGCAGTAATGCTAGCAGCATCACGCCTGTTTTGCCCTTGTCGGTCGCGGTCGTCATTGCTCATTTACCTGATGTCCCCTTTAGGAGACAGTTACGGTTTGTGTGAATACGGGTGATCGGGCCTGAGCGCCAGTTAGACTGTCCCACACGAATACTTGGATTGTGTAGGTGCCTGCTGCGCTTGGTGTCCAGCTGATACCTGGTGTTGATGTCTGTCCTACTGACAGTGTCATGTTCTGGATCCAGTTGAGGAAGACTACTTGTCCATTAGCGTTCTTGACTTGTACAATGTATGTGATGGTCTGTGATGTTGTAGCGTTGTTCCTGACTGCTGCTTGTACGACAACTAGACTGCCAGCTGTTGGTGCAGTGACAGCGTTACCGGATGTGTCGACAAGTGATGGTGTGCTTGCGGGTACACGCTCAGTAGCGACTTGTGAAGTGCCGACTGTTGCAGTCGCCGTTACGGATGACTGTAGTCCAGTGGCGTTCCACTTGTCGGTGTACTTGGCGGTGACTGTGTCGCCGGTTGCTACGCGTATCTGGTTACCTGCGGGTATACCAGAGGTGAATTGTACTTGTGTTGAGAAGACTCCGGTGTTCGGAGCTGTCTCTGCTAGTAGAATTGTCTGTCCGATTGCCCAGCTAGTTGAAGTGACGACTATGTTTACAGATTCGATGATTGTTGAGTCTTTGTTCTGGTCAGAGTCTGCAACTGTGACGTTGACGAATTGTCCCACGAGCGCTGTGTTCGGAGTTATTGTTACGGTTCCTGTCACTGATGTGATTGTTGCGGTCTTAGTGGTGATGGCACCTGTGTTTCCTGCGGCGTCCACAGCATCAACGTAGAATACGTTGAGAGTGTCCACAGGGAAGGTCATGAGCTCCTTTACTGCTGTTCCTTTGACGAAGAGGTTGTATGTCCATGTGAATGTGCCGTTACTGTATGATTTCATTGCTGGTTCGTCTGTGAGTGTCTCGTTGCCGGTTTGTACACGTGCAAGAGTCACTTGGGCGGTAGTGTTGAACACTAAGTCAGCGTCTGTGACAGTGATTATGACCTTTGAGAATGGTCCGTAGCTGGCAGCGTTGAGACTCATTGTTGCGGTGTGGGTTGGAACTGTTGCGGTAACTGATAGGGCTTGTGTAGCAAGTCCTGTTCCATAGTAACTTGTTGCTGTTGCGTTGTCCTTGTACTTCACTGTAACGGTGTCGCCTGGTCCGAAGCCTTGGAATATGCTTCCAACAGCGCCAACGCTCGCGTTGCCGCTGAAGACACCAGTGTTCTTGCCGGTCTCAGTTAGTGTGATTGGACCTACAACTGTAGTGCCGTCGTAGATGTTGGCGTGGATGGTGTTGATGGATGTTGGGCTAAGGTTCTCATCAGGCTCCGTGACTGTTACAACTAAGGTTCCGTTCAGATTGACGGATGTTGGAGACACTGAGAGTGTTGCTGTTGAGGGAGATATTGTGCCTGTAGCAGTTACGTTTCCGCCGGTAGCGAGTGGATCAGCATACCCGAATACGAGTTTGCCGTTGACCATCTGCTTACCTGAAACATTAGCATTGAGGTTGCCGTTGATGTTGTGGAGCGTGCGTTGTGTTGAACCTACAGTGACGTTAACATTCCCAGTATTACTTACTATCAAGTACTTTACAGTGCCGGTGAAAATGCCCGTGTTGACATCAGACTCTGTGAGACTGACTGTCCAGGCATTAGCGCCGTCAGTATTGCTGATATTGACTCTTTGGTTGGTGGCGTTGTAAGCAAGTAAAGTAACGTTTGCAGTGTTAATCGCAGAGGGGTTACTATTTGCCTTAGGGTCTGTTACTGTTACCGTGACAGAGACTTGTTCACCCAAGGGTAATGGGAGAGTTGTTCTATCAAGAACAATTGTGCTAAGAGTGCCGCCGATAGTTGCTGAAGTTGTCACCATTGTCTTTGCGAATTTGTCATAGAGCTTGATGGTAATTGTGCTTCCCGCAGTTCTGGTTCCGTTCAGGGCAGTTTCTAAGTCGAAGTTGAGAGTGAAGACACCAGTGTTTATGCCGGTCTCTACGAACTGCTTATTGCGTAGACCACTGTAGTTGAGTGTACGAGTTACTCCGCTCTTGGTCTCAGTAATGTTCAGTTGATCAAGGACAGGTAGACCTGCTTGTGTCCCGTTAACGTTCAACCAATTGATGTTGTTGAGGTTTGTACGGTTGTTGATTGTTAGACGCTCGATAGCTAGAGGATCATCATTTGCGTTGGGGTTGGTTAAAGTGAGTGTCGCAGGTATGCTTGCTGCGGGTAGGTATGCTGTGTTGTCCAGAGCAATTGTTGGAGTTGTTATTGAAAGGCTGAATGTGGCTTGTGATTGCCAATTGGCAGTTACAGACGTAGGGTCCGTGTAGGATGCTACGAACGAGGTAGCAGACCCTGCAGGTACTGCGAATGTAACTGAGTTGCTCACGTTGCCAGTTAGGCCTGCAGCACCAATGGCTACGTTAACGGTTCCATAGAAGACTCCGGTGTTTTTACCGGTCTCTTTCATGGTCACGTTAGCCTTTAATGGTACTCCGGCAATCGTTGCTACAACGTTGATGTCACCAGATGTAAGTGTCTCGGTGGTTTTTGTGTCTAAGTTCCTGTCTGCATCAGTTAGTGTCACGTTGATTGATGTAGCATAAGTGACTGTTGAAGGCGCACTGAGAATGCCATTAACAGATGATACGGGTACACTCGCGGCGGTAGACTTTGTTGGGTCAGCTTTGTCAAAGACAGTTACTGTGACTAAGTCACCGTTTGTGACGTTGTATTGTGCCAAGTTTATGTAAAGTGTAAAGTTGCCGGTAATGATACCTGTCTCAGTAACGTTACCAGAGCCGACAGGGACACCTGAACCGTGGCTGTAAGCAGTGGTCAAGGTCTTGTTCTCACCATTGACTGCTACGTTGATCTTGGTGTAGTTGAAGTTGCTTTTGAATTTGCCAGAACCGTCCACAACTGTTGGATCGAGGTTCTGCTTGGGATCAACGACTGTGATTGGTAGGATGCTGTTCGGTGGTGCAGATGATCTTCCTGCTGCAGCGCCTGATACGGCGGGGTTACCTAGGGTGAGTGAGATTGTTTCACTGCGCTCACCGTAAGTAAGTGTAGCAGAAGTAACACCTACGTTCCCCTCATTGAATTCTACAGTCTCAACGAGTGTCTTGTTGTCACTAGTAATAGCGGTCTTGTTGTTAAGATCTCCAGTGGTACCGGTGCCAACTGTACCGTTGAGAATGCTTGGAGGAATTCTCAGAGTCGCGTTGGCTGGTAGAGTGCTTGTGTTGTTAGCGATGAAGAGTATCCAGTCACCTAGTGGGGTCTTGAACATATTATTGGTCAAGGATACTGATGAAGCAGTACCCCACGATAGAGTGACTGTCGGGTGGTTGGTTAACGCAGAGTCACTAATTGTGATCTTGATCGCGTTGTTTGCACCAATCGTTGTTTGCGACACACTCATTGAAGCAGCACTTGCCGCAGGCATCACTGGTATGAGGCCGACGAGCAGGCTGGTAATGAGTAGCGCCGCAATTGTGATTGATGTAATCTTATGTACTGTATTTCCTGGAACTATTCTAATTGGTAGATAGTTCATTCTGTTCTCGGCAAGAAACGCTCTAGATTGATATTTAACGGTTATGGATGATTCGTTCACTTTTCACGGGTTTTAAAGCCCGTTTTGGGGCGATTTAAACCGAAACGGCTTAATAACAACTCCAAATTATACGAATATATATAAAGGTTTCGGAAGCAAAAATATAGAACATTAACAGGAAAGACAAAAAAACAGCCACGACCAAGACCACCTTGGACACTAATGCCGAAAAAAGAGCAGCAGAAAAAAACGGAGAAGGAACACGATGATAAAGCGAGGAGGAGACATGAGGAGAACGAGGAGACAGTTAACACCGAGATTATTCACCGCGGTCGAAACTTCACCTTTGAGGTCAGGACAATCAGGCTTCCTTCAGGAAAAATCACTACACGAGACATTGTGAATCACCCCGGCGCCGTCGCCATCATCCCCCTCCTCGACAAAAACACAGTAATCCTTGTGGAGCAGCATAGAGCCGCAGCTGGAAAAATACTCCTAGAGATCCCGGCGGGAACACTCCAACCCCCCGAGACACCGGCGGAGTGCGCCCGCAGAGAACTAACAGAGGAAACAGGATACGAAGCTAAAACCTTCAAGAAACTCGCAGGCGGATACGCAGCACCCGGCTACAGCAGCGAAAAAATCCACATCTACCTAGCCACCGATCTAACCTACACCCAGCAAAACCCTGAAGAAGACGAAATCATCACAACCCGAAAAATCAACCTCAAAACACTACAGCAAATGATACAAAACCAAGAAATCGAAGACCTCAAAACCATCGCAGCCATCCTACAACTACTACAACTAACCAACAATAATACTCGAAAGACATATAGATCAACCAAATACACCATCTGTAAACCTACAAAAATGGTAACACAACACATCCCTCTAAGCAAGAGAAGAGCAGAAAAGAAAAGAAAAGAAAAGAAAAGAAAAGGAAAACAGAGTAATTAAAGAAAGAAAAAGAGAGGGTAGAGGCTAATGAAGCCTCTACGGTCTTGATACCGTTCCGATCTGTGTGAACTGGCTGGGGAACATCGTGATTATGGCGTTGCTGATGGTGTCAGCTAGCTTCAATGTGCCTTTGATGATTTCTTGGAATGTTAGTAAACTTGCCGTGTAGTTGCCGTTCAAGTACTCCATAGTCATACGCATCGTGAGGTTCAGATGCGTATTCATGTCCTGCAGTATAGAGACGTTCACTCTAGGACCAGTAGTCTGGTTACCACCTGGAATAGTCTGATTTCCTCCGGGTATTGTTTGGTTGCCTCCGGGTACAGTTTGGTTACCTATTACGGTAACGTTACCTCTCATCCATGGGTGCAAGGAACAGTAGTACTGGTAAGCTCCCGCGACTGTGAATGTGTAGGTGTAGTTCTGATCAGGTTGGATGATACCAGAGTCGAATGCTAGAGCACCCGCCGGGACGACTGTAGATGTCACTGTGTGCGGATTAGTGTCATTGTTAATCCACGTTACTGTATTGTTCCATCCGATCCTCACTGTCGCATTGGCTGGAGAGTAGCCTAGAGCGGTCATGTTTGTACCAGCTCCATTAAGGATCCAGATCACGGCCATCTGAGTTTGGTTTCCACCGGGGATAGTCTGGTTACCTCCCGGTATTGTTTGATTACCACCCGGTTGTGTTTGATTCCCGCTGGGGATACTTTGGTTACCGCCTGGAACCGTCTGATTGCCCCCTGGGACGGATTGATTTCCACCTGGAACTGTTTGATTCCCGCTAGGAACAGTCTGATTTCCTCCAGGAATGGTTTGGTTGCCTCCAGGGATAGTCTGATTACCGCCCATTACGTTGACGTTACCCATCATCCATGGATGTAGGGTACAATAATACTGGTAAGCTCCTACTACTGTGAATGTGTAGGTGTAGTTCTGATCAGGTTGGATGATACCAGAGTCGAATGCTGAAGCACCCGCAGGTACAACTGTAGAGGTCACTGTATGTGGGAGAGTGTCATCATTAATCCACGTCACAGTATTGTTTATTCCCAGAATTACTGTAGCATTGGCTGGACTATAACCAAGTGAGCTTGTATTGGTCCCGGCTCCATTAAGGATCCAGATCACGGCCATCTTAGTTTGGTTATCGCCAGGTATCGTCTGATTGCCTCCTGGAACAGTCTGATTACCGCCCGGAATGGTTTGATTGCCACCGGGGACGGTTTGGTTGCCGGCTGGGACTCTGCTGAGCGCGGTTTCTAGCAGGGTTGAGATTTCTTTTGCGTTGTCATACCATTGTGTCATGGTTGTGTTTAACGTGGCTGTGTCATTGGCCTTGGCCGCGGTGAGAAGCTGCGCGTAGATTAGAATATGGTTCTTTAGGGCGGTTGACAGGTTTTGAGTGTTGGTCTGCCCGAGATAAGGCGCGGTGAAGTTGGCCAATTCATCTTGAGCATTCAACGCTTTTGCGACTGTTGCGTTAAAGTCTTCCATGTTGTCTGACGTGTAGGTCACTAGCATGAGCCGCATGTAAATGTCGTGCTCAAGCCACATTCTACGCATCTCATCATGGAAGGTTAATGATGCGTTTTGCCCGGTTGCGGTTTGATTACCTTGAGGTGATGCCACGCCACCCGGTTGCTGTTGCTGATCTTGCTGGGCTTCATTATCGTTGTTTTGTGCGAATATGGGTATAGTGAATATGGAAGATGAAATCAGTATTGCGATTACGGATATAGCTGCGACTATATTTGCTGTTTTGGTTTTTCGTAACATGTTCATTCCATGATAGAGTATGCGTTATATAAAATTATCAGATTATCCAGTTAAAAATGAACAATATAGAAAACAACAAACCCATAATTACGAAAAGCCAGCGGAGACAGTATTTACCGATTAAAAACATACAAAACAAAAACTAAGCAAGCAGAAGAAACACCCAACAAACAAAACACCGCAAAAACCCACGGAAAACACTTTAATTATTACCACCATAATCAAGAGCGGTAAGAAGGTAGATAACAGAAAATGCCAACAGCATTCGTCCTCGTAAACAGCGACCCAGAAGTCGAAGAAGAACTCATAAGCGACCTCATAAAAATAGACGGAGTAAAAGAAGTCCACTCAGTATACGGCATCTACGACTTTATCGTCAAAGTCGAATCCGAATCCCTAGAAGAACTAAAAGCCATAATCACCTGGAAGGTCAGACGACTCAGAAAAATAAGAGCCAGCACAACAATGATAGTCGCCCAATCCAAAACAAAGTAACTAACACACAACACTACCCCGATTTGGATTCAGTAGCCTTCAGGAACTCTTTAACAAACCTACGTTGAGGAGGAAACTCCTCAGTCAAACCGCCAGCAGGCTCCATAAACATAGAGTCCTCCAAAGCATTCAACAGATGTGCAACCCCAGCACGAATATACACAATCTCCATAGGCTCAACAACAGTCTCCCTCCTCCGCCCCGACGAAACCTCAACAAACTCAAACCAAATCCTACCCTTCAAAACCAAGTGAAAACTCTCAAAGGGATGATAATGGCCACCCCTGAAAGAACCCTCCACCATATTAAGAAAAAGATAATCACCACCCTCATCCAACGATAATTTGAAGGTGGAACCCCGCGTATCATCTTTATCAGTCCTTGACACCATGCTCTTCCGATACAAATCCACACACATCACCATCTATACGGGAGAAAAAGAAAGCGCGACACCTAAAATTAATTATCGTTTGCCAGCTAGAATGCAGAAGCTAACTAATAGCGGCCTCAATCAAAGCACCCCACTTCCTCCACAGATCGTCCCCAAACCCCCCACCATCTGGGAGAGGAAACGCCTGAACTGATATTTTCGGGTCAACCGTCTTAAACACCGCCTCATAGTTTCGCACCCAGTGCCGCTCATAAAACCCGAGTAAGTTAGTGGGGTCAGAAGAGTGCCACTCAACCAAGATAACTGCTCGACGAGCAATTCTTACAGCGTCAGTCAGCACCTTGCGGATCTTGTCTGGACCCACGTAAATTAGAACCGCGTCGGTCAAAACTATGTCGAAGCTCTTGTCGGGTAAACCTGCAAGATCATCTGCCTTCCCAACCAGCAGGTTGACGTTTGACACCCCGTTCTCCTTGAACCACTTGGTTCCAGACTTGACGAAGTTAGGGTTGATGTCCACACCCCGGAAAACCGCTTCAGGAAACGCTTTAGCCAGTAGGAGCAGGTTCGGTCCATTGCCGCACCCGACTTCAAGGAGGCTTTGAAACGGCGCATAGCCTGACACTCGTTTCAGTATCAGTTCACGGTGAGGATGATCCATTGCTAGGCAACCGCTACGCTCTGCTGGAGAAGATTTGTGAGCCCACCTTCTCGCCTCCAGCCTAGTTCCAACAAGGGAACCTAGGAGACGCATAATGCTACGATAAAAGGCCCGGGCAAGGTTGTAGACTCGGATGCGTTTCAGAAGCGAAATCATAGTCTGTTTCATTAAGATGGGTCCTACCGCTTGTCGAAGCTTCGAATAGCGTCCACTACAAGTTTAACTGAGTCATTGCTCATCTCAGGATACAACGGTATTGAGAGGACTTCGCGTGAAATCTGCTCAGTCACCGGTAGATTGAACTTGGTTAAGCCAAGCGCTTCATGTTTGTGCAGCGGCTTAGGCCAAGAGACAATTATTTCGACTCCTGAGCTTCTTAGATGCTTAACAAGCTCATCCCGCTGCTGCGAGCGGATAACGTAGTTCTGGTAGACGTCGAAGTAGTCACCGTTCCCAGATGGAGGCGGAAGCTTGATTGAAGAAACACCGGAGAGACCCTTCTGATAGAGATCTGCGAGCTCGCGGCGCCGCTCAATCCACTGCGGCAGACGCTTCAACTTAACGTCCAGAACCGCTGCGTGCAGGTTGTCGAGCCTGCTGTTGAAACCGTATCCGAGGAACTCGCCGGTGTCACGGTTCATGTAGTGGTCTCTGAGCAGAAATATCTTCTCAGCCATCGCATCGTCGCTCGTGGTTACTGCGCCACCATCACCTAATGCACCTAAGATCTTAGCGGGGTAGAAGCTGAAGCAGCCTGATAACCCGAAGCTCCCAGCCTTCTTGCCTTTGAAGCTGGCTCCGAGCGCCTGAGCAGCATCCTCTATGATCGGAATATCGTGTTTGGAGGCGATGCGCATCAACCGATCCATGTCGCAGACGCGGCCGTTGAGGTGAACCGGGATAATCGCCTTAGTCTTCTTCGTGATCGCGGCCTCAACGTTGCCTACATCCATATTGTAATCCTGACCGATATCAACCAAGACAGGGGTGGCGTTGCAGTGAACAATCGTGGTTACGGTTGCTGCGAAGGTGTGCGCTACAGTGATTACTTCATCATCGCGACCTATGCCTGCAGCCTTCATCGAGAGCAGAATAGCATCAGTGCCGTTCGCGACCCCGATAGCGTATTTTACTCCAAGAAAGCCTGCGAGATTCTTCTCGAACTCCCTGAGCTGGCGGCGCATAATATAGTCTCCACCGTCCAGCACACCCTGGATAGCAGCATCAATCTCGCTCTTCATTCTACGGTAATGTTCTGGGAAATCGACAAACCGAACCTTGTAGGACATACTGATTACTACTACCTAACCACAGTCTCTTTTACTTTCTTAATTATTGTTTTCGACGTAGGATAATACACTTTCTCCAACACAGAGCTAGAAGGAGCTGGAGCATCAGGCAGAGAAACACGTGCCACAGGAGCCTTAAGATAATCGAAGCCCTCGCTAGCAACTATTGCTGACAATTCAGCCCCTACGCCACCAGTCTGCCACGCAGCGTCAACAACAACGAACCGACCAGTCTTCTTCAAAGAGCTTAGCAGAAGCTGCTTATCCAGCGGCTTAATGGAGCGCGGATCAATAACCTCCACATCAATATGCTCCTCCTTCGCCAAGGCTTCAGCGGCCTTCAACGCTTCAAGCACCATATACGAGGTAGCCACCACCGTCACATCGCTACCCTCACGCCTCACCACACCCTTCCCGAGCGGAACCTTGTACATCTCCTCAGGCACCTCACCCTTGGTCTGATACAGCCACCTCTCATCAATATACATCACAGGATTCCCATCAGTAACAGCAGAGACCATCAGTCCCTTCGCATCATAGGGAGTGCTGGGCATAACCACCTTGAGACCAGGGACATGCATCATCATAGCCTGAATGCTCTGCGCATGCTGAGCAGCCTGCTCCCCACCACGGTTAACAATCCCCCATATCGTTAAAGGAACACTCAGCTGCCCACCGAACATATAATGCCAGTTCGCCGCATGATTAATCAGCTGATCAAACGCATAATACATAAAGTCCAGCCTAGGGAAAACCAGCACAGGCTTCGCCCCAGCCAACGCAGCACCAACCGCAGCACCAGTCACACCATTCTCCGACACCGGCGTATCAAAGACCCTTTCCGCACCGAACCGATCAACCAGCCCCAAAGTAGTTCCACCTACGTACCACGGGCTTGTGACCCCCTGCCCGATTAGGAAAACCTCAGGATCCTTCTCAAGCAGCTGGTATAACGCCTGATTGATGGCTTGGCTGAACTGGATAACCGCCATGTCTAGGACTCCTTGAACACGTTGTCAAGTAACGTCTTTTCATCAGGGTACGGGCTTTTCTTCGCGTAGACCGCGGAGTCGTCAACAGCTTTCTTGAGTTCACTACGGATACGCTGGATTTCAGACGCGGTTAGCAGGCCCTGTTGAAGCAGCTGCTTCTCTAACCGGTCGATGGGACACTTCGCTATCCATTCGTCAAGCTCCTCTTTGCTTCGTAATCCCTTTTCTATATCGTAGTTGGGTCCGACGTGTCCTCGCCACCTGTACGTCATACACTCTATGAGAGCGGGGCCTTCGCCTCTGCGAGCCGCGTCAATCGCTTTCTTAGCGGTCTCGTACACTTCAATCACATTATTGCCATCTATGCGGTAGCCTGACATCCCGAACGTCTCCGCCTTCCGGTGGATGTCTGTGTCCGCTAAACACTCTGAGACAGGCATATGTGTCGAGTAGAGATTGTTTTCGCACACAAAGATCACGGGTAGCTTTCTCAACCCGGCGATGTTCATCGACTCATACCAGGTACCCTCGTTCACCGCGCCGTCGCCGAAGAACGCTACGGAAACGCGATCCTGTTTCCTCAAAGAGAAGGCTAACGCAGCGCCGACTGCAAGCGGAATAGAGCCAGCTACAATAGCGGAACTTCCGATGAAACCCACTTCAGGAGAGGAGAGATGCATTGAGCCGCCTCGACCTCTCGAGCAACCGGTTACCTTCCCGTACAGCTCAGCCATTAACGCATTCAAATCGCCGCCTTTAGCGATGTAATGACCGTGAGAACGATGAGTGCTAAACACATAGTCATCCTTGCGGAGAGACGCAGAGACCCCTGTTGCTACAGCCTCCTGCCCGATGTAGAGGTGGCTTGGGCACAAGATCTCGTTCTTCTGAACTAACTCAGCAGTCTTCTCTTCGAAGAGGCGGATTCTGAGCATCGTGCGGTAAAGCTGCTTCAAAATGTCCTGCGGCGAGCTAGACTGCCGCTGCTTCTCCGCCTTTTTCTGCATGCTGTGAGGGGCCTCTAAGTTAGAGTGTGATTCTTTCTTCAAAACCGAAATACCTGTACTGCTGGATGAACCGTTCAATTCCTTCCTCAATGTTGACTTTGGGCACCCAGCCTAGGAGCTCTTTCGCTCGGCTCGAGTCCGCTATGAGTCGCTCTACTTCACCGATTCTTGGAGATATATGTACAGGCTTTAAATCCTTGCTTTTACCGCAATGCTTGATAATTAGCCGCGCCAACTCAGCGATCGAAACTTCTTTGCCGCTGCCGAAGTTAATCGGCTCCAGCAGAGGCTTCTCGTGCTTAAACAGTAGATCGTAGGCGTGAACCGCATCATCAATATAGATGTAGTCACGGGTCTGGGCGCCGCTTCCATAGATGACAGGGGGGAAGCCGCTTAACACTCGTCTGGTGAAGATTGAGATTACGCCGCCGTAACCGACATCCTTCTGCCTAGGGCCGTAGGTGTTGAAGAACCTCGGGATACACACGTTCAAACCGTAGGTTTTACCGTAGGCGTAGCACAGCCGGTCAGCTGCAATTTTGCTTGCGCCGTACGGGTGAGGTGCGTTCAACGGGTGCGTCTCTGTGATCGGAACTTGCATCGCTGAGCCGTATACCTCGCTTGAAGACGCCTGTATCACCTTTGTGCAGTCGTGAAGCCGAGCCATCTCCAAAACATTCTGAGTACCCAACACGTTAATGTCAAGAGTGAGCTTAGGCTCAACGTAAGACCGGTCGACGTGGACCTGTGCGGCGAGGTTGAACACCACTTCGACATCATGCATCACTTTTTCAAGGAGCTCGGTGTCGCGGATATCGCCTTTGATTAGCTTAAAGTTTCGGTAGTCAAGCAGATGCTTAACGTTTGTGAGACTCCCGCTAAGAAAATTGTCTAGGCAGTAAACGGTATGCTCCTCTTTAACGAACTTCTCACAGAGGCTGCTCCCTATAAAACCGGCTCCGCCGGTGACGAGTATCTTCATCTAGTCTGCTACCTCTCCGTTAAATCCACATAAAGCTTTTCCATCCCATCCATAGCTTTCCAATAGTTAAGCCGATCCTCAATAATAGCACGGTTAGCTTTACCGAACTTCTCCCTCACATGCTTATTCTTGATGAGATAGATTAGCTTCTCAGCAAGCGACTCCGGGCTCTTCAACGGAATTAGATACCCGTTCTCCCCGTCAGCAACCCACTTCTTATTGTCACCGAAATCCGTGATTACCACAGGCAACCCTGAAGCCATCGCCTCAGCGGTACTAGCGGACAACCCAGCGTCAGAGAGAGAGGTTGAAACATAGATGTCAGCCGAGGCAACGTAGTTGGGAACCTCCTCGAACGGAATAGGGCCAGTGAACACTACGCTGCCGGAAACCTTCAGAGAATCCGCGAGACCCTTCAGAAACTCAGCCTGAGAACCCTTACCGGCCACAACAAACCGCGCATCAGGAACCTTCGCCAACACAAGCGGAACCGCCCTCACAAAGGTCTCAATATCGTAAATCGGCTCAAGATTCCGGATACTGAAAATTATTGCGGAGTCTCCGTGACCACCACTAATCTTCTCCCTGATCTCGGCGCTACGCTTCTCAGGAGTAAACTTCTTAGGATCTGTCCCGAAATACACCACGTGAATCTTCGATGCATCCGCACCTAGCTTCGTCATCGCACCAACCATGTGATCAGCATCACAGGTAATCGTGTCAGCCTTGGTCAACGCACTGTTAACCATGTGACCGAGTATCCCCCCATATTGCCTGGGGTTGATCAGGATGTCTGATCCCCACGCGGTTAAAACGAAGGGGTGGAAACCTGTTCGTGCACCGATGTAGCCATAGTTCGAAGCGTAATGCGCATGCAAAATATCTGGGCGCTCCTTAGCAAGTATTCCCTTAACATATGAAATGGCGCAGGGAGAAATCGCGTATTTGAATGAGGAGCCCGCTTTCGCGATAGGTATCGGGATGCCCCGCTTCAACCGGTACTGCTTGACTGTGAGCGCATCATCAGCCTCGCTCGTAATAGCGAAAACCTCATGACCACACATCTTGAAGTAGTTCATCCATCGCTTTGTATGACTAGACTGACAATTAGCAAGATAGGCAATCTTCATCCGTACCCGGACCCTCTAATTGATAGACCGTAATGGGCAAGTATCTACACATATAACAATAACGGTGAATGTTTACCGTTTTGAAGTGAACTGTCTCTTAGCCATATTTTTACGCACGGCGAGTAATTTTTCTCGCCCAAAAGTATGAATAATCAGACACGAACTTCAGAACGGTAAACGTGTACCAATAACGTTACTTCTTGATGTCATTAACCTGCTGGTTTCTACTCCATCAGCAAAGCAATCGAACAAGAGAGTTCAGAAAGAGATAACTCAGACCAGTCAACAGCAGTATTATCATCTTTCTCCGACGCTCTTAAAAAGAGGTTTTAGAGGTTCACACTGTGCAGGCGACGAAGCTATGAGAAAGGTTCTGATTGTCACGCACCTTGTTCGTGCATCACCTAGGATAGCGGGGCTAGCTAAGTATCTTCCTGAGTTCGGCTGGGAACCGATAGTTTTGACAGCGCCTCTGGATATGGGACATGGCCTCGGATACAGTAACAGGGACACGCCGGCGCCAAAATACAGAATCGTCCAGATTCCCTACGCGGATAGCGTGAGCAGACTTACAGGTTTCCTGAAGAAATCGTCAGGCTTCGAGGCGGAGGACGGTGTGAGTAGACAGTCTGACAAACGCTTCGGCTCAAAATCGGTGAAGTCGAGACTGGTTAGTTTCGCGCTCAAACGCTTCAAAGAAGTTGTCTACTATCCAGATCAGGATATATCCATGAAGAAGCCCGTTACTAAAGCTGGGAAACAGATCCTGCAGCAAGAACCTGTAGAGGTGATTATCAGCAGTTCCTCACCTGTTACAAGCCACATAATAGCTAAGGATCTTAAGAAGCATCACAACCTTCCTTGGGTGGCTGATCTACGAGACCTCTGGTCACAGAACCACAACTACCCGTACGGGCGGCTGAGAAGGATGGTCGACAGAAGGTTGGAGCGTAGATCACTCTCAACAGCAGACGCGCTGGTAACAGTCTCGGAGCCTCTGGTGGAGCAGCTTAAGCAGATCCACAAAGACAAAGCAATCTACCCAATCTACAACGGTTTCGATCCCGACGAGTTTGTCGCCGCAAAGAGCCTAACAGCTAAGTTCACAGTTACCTACACCGGCCAAATCTACCCGAACAAACAGGATCCAGTGAAGCTGCTAAAAGCATTGAAGAATGTGATCGCTGACCACGCCATAAACCCCGAAGATATTGAAGTCAGATTCTACGGCTATGAAGAGGCGTGGTTGACTAGAGAAATAGAGGCATACGGACTCACACAGGTGGTGAAGCAGTATGGCCAGATACCTAGAAAAGAAGCCCGGGAAAAACAGAGAGAAACCCAAGTTCTGCTTCTAATGAACTTCGAAGACCCTGCGGAAAGAAAAGCATACATCTCCATGAAAATCTTTGAATACCTAGCAGCCAAGAGACCCATACTCCTAACCGGGGGACTAGACGGAGACCCAAAAGAAGAAATGCTAAAGCAAACCAACTCAGGCGTCTACACAAGAGAAACACAGGAAATCGAACAAGCACTCAAAACATACTACAACGAATACAAAAAGAAAGGCAACGTCACCTACACAGGAAACGAACAGGAAATCAACAAATACAGCTATCGAGAAATGGCGAAAAAATTCGCAGACATCCTCAACACACTAGTGGGGTGTAACTAACAGATGCCAGATTATGATTCGTCATCAAATAAGGATTTTTCCGAATGAAAGCGCGAAGCCAAGATGATAAGACGCACATTCAGTGCTCAATCAAACAGGAATCGTAATTCGGGGGATTTACGTTACACCACACTAGTAAACGGATGAGTCGTTACGCAAGAGGAATAGGCCACGACAAGAACCAAATGAACCAATGGCAGCTCGCAAAACGTTACTTAATCGTGAATTGAGTCCTTTGAACTCGATTTCTTAAACACCAGTGTCAGGAAAACCTAAATAGCCAGATTTGAGCCTCGCGTTATGAGTTCTACCTATTGAATATTGCAGTAGCCGGCGTCGGTATGTGGGGTGAAAACCACGTTAAGGCGCTCAAAAGTTTGGAGGATGAGGGATACGATGTGCATCTGCAAATAGTTTTAGATGCAGATCTGGCAAGAGCGAAACTGATAGCTGAGAAGTACGGCGTCAAACAGCACACGAGCGACCTTGAGGAGGTTTTGCGGAGCGATGTAAAGGCAATACATGTAGTAACTCCGCCATCTACCCACTACTCAGTTGCTAGCAGATGCATGAAGAGCGGCAAACATGTATTGGTTGAAAAGCCGCTGGCCACCAGCGCCGCCGATGCCTTGAAACTGGTTGAGCTGGCTGAGGAAACAGGTTTAACGCTCCAAGTAGGCCACCTGTTTAGATACCACAGTGCAGTGAAGGAGCTTAAGAAACTGATAGGCGAAGACGCGCTCGGCCGAGTTCTCTACCTTTTGGTTAAGCGGCTTGACTTTAGGAAACCTCGTGAGGATTCAGGGGTGCTGTGGAATCTGGCTATACATGATGTTGATCTGTTCGCGTATTTGCTTGACAAGCCGTTCCCTACGCAGGTGGAGACGCTTGCAGCGAACTTTTTTGGCAGCGACATCGATGTGTTGACTGTTCTGAAGGCTGATTACGGAGAGGTGTTTTGCCTAGCCTATGAGAGCTGGGTATCGCCCCTAGACGATAAGAGTAGAACACTGCTCGCAGTGGGAGACAAAGCCTCTGCACTAATCGACTTCATCTCGTTTAACGTGACCTTAACCAGCACCGCGATGAGCAGCAAACAGTTCACGATAGACACGAAGAACGCTAAAAGCTACAAGGTACAGGAGAGCGAACCTTTGAAGACGGAGATTATCGATTTTCTAGAGTGCTGTAAAACTGGGAGAAAACCTGTTGCAGACGGAGAGGCAGGCTACAGATCGGTACAAGTTATCGAAAAAGCATTAAAATCAGTTGAGTTAGGAAGATCGGTGGAATGCCCGTAGCTGATACTCCTCAATATCAGGTTATTCACCCTACAGCTAAAATTGGAAGAAACGTGAAGATTTGGCATCTCGTCTACATAGGAGCAGGAACCGTTGTGGGGGACGGCACGAGCATCGGTACTCTTGTGCAGATTGACAGAGAGGTTAGAATAGGGAGAGACTGCAGGATTCAAGGTAACGTATACATCTCCAGCAAATCCGTAATTGGCGATCGAGTATTCATTGGACCCGGCACCGTCTTTCTGAACGACATGTATCCGCCGAGTGGAGGTCACTGGGAGCCCCCGGTCGTGGAGGACAACGTCATTATCGGAGGCGGCTGCGTAATCCTGCCCGGTGTAACTATAGGGGAAGGCGCGGTCATAGGAGCACATAGCACAGTTACGAGAGACGTGAACGGGGACAGTATGGTGCTCGGCACACCTGCTAGACCTTATATCAGCAGGAACGAATATGAAGCAAGGAAAAAGCAGTATATAAAAGGGCTCGAAGAGAAGAAGAGTTGAGAAGAAGCAGATGGATTACAAGGTACCGTTGTCCAGAGTCTATATGGATGAAGAGATAAAGAACGACGTCGCCGAAGTGCTTGCAAGCAACCGGTACATTCTCGGCGAAAGAACAAAGAAGTTTGAAGAAGCCTTCGCAAAACTATGCCAAACAAAGTTCTGCGCGGCCACAAGCTCAGGAACCGCCGCAATATTCCTGACATTAAAGGCGCTTGGCGTAGGCGCAGGCGACGAGGTTATCGTACCCTCCTTCACCTTCATAGCTACAGCCACCCCAGTGCTACACGTAGGAGCAAAACCTGTTTTCGTCGACATAGACCCAGAAACGTACACACTGGATGCAGCTAAGCTGAAAAAGGTGGTTTCACCTAAAACAAAGGCCATAATCCCAGTGCATCTATACGGCCACCCAGCTGATATGAAACTGATAATCGAGGTCGCAAAGACGAACAGCATCCACGTGATAGAGGACGCCTGCCAAGCACATGGATCAAGCTACAACCAGAAGATGATCGGCTCACTAGGAGACGCAGCGGTGTTCAGCTTCTACCCGTCCAAGAACATGACTGTGTGCGGAGACGGCGGCGCAGTCACCACAAGCGATCAGGAGCTGTTTTCGAAAGTCAAGATGTTGAGAGACCACGGTCGCTCCGAGAAGTATGTGCATAACCAGCTAGGGTACAACATGAGGTTTAACGAGATTCAGGCTGCAGTGGGCTATGTGCAGCTGCAGAAGCTCAAGGGGTTCAACGAGGCGAGGCGACGTTGGGCGAAACAGTACACCGAAGCGCTGCAGGACCATGTGACAACACCTGTAGAGAAGAAGTGGGCATACCACGTGTACCACATGTATGTGTTACGGCACAACCGGCGAGACGACCTTAGAAAGTTTCTGGCAGATAAAGGGGTAGAGACAGGTATTCACTACCCGGTTCCGGTGCATAAACAGCCTGCGATAACCGAGGAAACTCAATGTTCGAACTGGAGCCTGCCAAACACTGAAAAGGCCGCGGATACAGTAGTCTCGTTACCGATGCATCCGGCTTTAACCGAGGAAGATGTTGATTACGTGTCTCAAGCTGTAATCAGGTTCTTGAAAAATGCTTAGCAAAGTAGTGATACCTGCCGCCGGATTAGGCACAAGACTCCTTACAGCCACGAAGGAGACGCCTAAGGAGATGCTGCCAATCTTCAGAAGAGGCGTAGACGGTAACATCTATGTGAAACCGATGCTTCAAGCGATTTACGAGGATCTTTACAACTACGGCTTCAGAGAGTTCTGCTTCATCGTAGGTAAAGGGAAAAGAGCGATCGAGGATCAGTTCGTAATCGACAAAAACTATCTAGCACACCTCAACTCGAAGCAGAAGAAAGGCTTCGTGCAGGAGCTAGACGACTTTTACGAAAAACTGTCAAACTCCACGCTAACATTCGTGAACCAGCCTGAACCAATCGGCTTCGGAGACGCAGTGCTAAGAGCCAAAGCAGTCGTCGCCAACGAACCGTTCCTAGTGCACGCTGGAGACGACCTGATACTATCAGGCAACTCGAAAGATAACCACCTGTCAAGACTCATAGGGATCTTTGAGAAGAACAAGGCTGACGCAGCCTTTCTAATTGAGCGGAAAGAAGATCCAAGAGCCTACGGAGTCGTAGTAGGTCCTCAAGTGGAGGAGGGCGTGTATCAAGCTGAGCAGATCATCGAGAAGCCTCAGCGGCCAGTCTCAAACCTAGCGATAATCGCGATATACGTATTCAGCGGCAACGTCTTCAAAGTCATTGACCAAGTCAAACCGGATAAGAGCGGCGAAATCCAGCTGGCGACACTGATGCAGAAACTGATAGATAAGGGCGGTAAAGTCTACGGCATCGAGCTCAAGAAAGGAGAGAAAAGAATAGACATTGGGACACCTACCACGTACTGGGCCGCGTTAAACACAACTTGGGGAGCATGTTCAACGAATGAGTAAAGTTTCGATTTTCGGGCTAGGTCGAGTAGGACTCATCACAGCAGTCTGCCTAGCAGACAGAGGAATCGAGGTGGCTGGGTTCGACGTTGACGAGAAGAAGATGGCGCAAATCGCTAGAGGCGAAGCCCCCTTCTACGAACCCCAGCTCGAAGAGATGCTGAAAAAATCGCTAAAAACCAAAAAATTCACAGTCTCAGACAACCCCGTTCAAGTCATAGGCAAAACCGACACCACGATGATTGCGGTCGGCACCCCCGTGGACAGGTTCGGCCACCTAAACCTCACCTTTGTAGAGGAAGCGGCTAAACTCGTCGGCAAAGCCATAGGCAAGAAAAAAGACGGATACCATCTGGTAGTGGTTAGAAGCACAATCCTACCCGGCACAACGTTAAGCACAGTTAGGCGGACTCTGGAGAAAGCCTCTGGTAAGAAGTGCGGAGAGGACTTCGGGCTATGTATGAGCCCCGAGTTTCTGAAGGAGGGAACCGCGATAACAGATACGTTGAAGCCTGACCGCGTAATAGTCGGAGCCTACGATCAGAAATCAGCTGCGCATCTTGAGAAGATTTATCGAGAGTTTTACGGTGAAAACCCGCCTCCGATAGTCACCACCAGCCTCTCAACCGCGGAGCTAATCAAATATGCAAGCAATGCCTTCTTAGCCGCTAAAATCAGCTTCATCAACGAAATAGCGAACATTTGTGAAGACGTGGAGTCAGCTGACGTCCTAGACGTAGCGAGAGGAATAGGATTAGACAAACGCATCGGAAGCCAATTCCTACGCCCCGGCTTAGGTTACGGAGGAAGCTGCCTACCCAAAGATTTGCGGGCACTGCTGAGATTCGCAAAGGACGCGGATCTAGACGCACCCCTACTAGTAGGGGTGGGCAAAGTAAACGATACGAGACCGGTTCGAGCCACGAAACTGTTAGAAAAATCGCTGGGCGACCTGAAAGGGAGAAACATCGCAATCCTAGGCTTAGCCTTCAAACCTGAAACGGACGACCTCAGGGAAGCAGTTTCAATCAAAATCGTTAAACGCCTCTTGAGAAAAGGCGCATCAGTAAAGGTTCACGATCCAGTGGTCGAAAAACAGTTTAGGGAAATCTTCGGCGACCGCATCTACTATTCAAACTCAGCAGTAGACTGTGTCAAAAACACCGAAGGCGCAATCATCGTCACAGAATGGAACGAATACACACACCTAAAACCAAAAGACTTCACCCAACACATGAAAAAACCCATAGTAATCGATGGCAGAAGAGCATTAAACGACCCAGAATGGAACAACCAGACCACAGTTCAACTCATACGAATAGGCGCCCCATCTAAAGACAGGTAATGTCCCCGTTTAGTTAGTTGTCAAGTTTTTTTGTGTTTGTGGTTGATAAGGTAGTAGTTCGGCGTCTTGTACTGTTATGGGTGACAAGGATGATTGGTCAGGGTATGCCTGTCTGAACGGGGAGTGTAAAGATTATGGTGTCGGGGGGAAGGGTAACATCAGGTTGGAGCGAAGGTATGGGAAGAACAGTGTTGCACTGCTCAGGTGCAGGAC
>JACPRH010000049.1 GCA_016190055.1 Nitrososphaerota archaeon
CCGCTGCACCCACTTCCACACCGACATATGGCTTCTCTTCACGAATGGATCCAACGCTAACGACACATACCTGAAACTCAAACCCAAAAAATATAGGTAAAGACCGTACAAGACAACCTGGGAAGATGGTCCTCTCTCTTTCGAATCTCAACATAACAAGGAGGGAGAACACCATCCCACTCGATATACACCGAAGAAAGAAAGACCGCCCAGACTACAGACAAAACATCGTTAAGTTTACACTGCCAGTAAGTTTGGAACTGAGAGTTTAGGCGAAGTTGAAAGGTTTGAAACCTCAAGAAAAATAGTTTATGCTCAAGTATTAGCGGTTGCCGCTGCCTTCGTATCTTTCTTGGGATATGTACTGTGGATTTATCCATCTTTACCAGATATCATTCCTGTTCATTTTGGATTTGACTGGAAGCCGAACCGATGGGGACACAAATCTGAATTATTTATTCTAGCAGGTATCGCAGCGTTTTTTCCAATACTAAATACTGTCTTAGCCCTCAAGTTTGGAAGATATGGGAAAGAATTAACACTTTTTCTTGGCATAATATTCATCCTCGTCATAGCCCTATTCTTCGGAATCGTATATTTCACGCAAAGCGTGATTTAACACGTTCTGAAAGGAGGAACGTAAAGCCTTGGCCAAAGATCTTCGCAGCAAACTCATCCGCACCACCTCTTCCAGCTCAACTGAGATAAGCGAATAAAAACGGTTGAATCAATAACACTATTCCAATATTTCCAATAATATCATTAACACTGTATATGAAATTAAATGCGGTCGACGGTTCTTGAACTCAATTAGGTACAAATACCCACTTCATCAACACTGGTTGTGCTAATGACGACTTGTGGTGAATGGACACGCCGATATCGATTCTAGCCGGTTGACCGACGTCTGATTCTGGTTTGGGTTTGCCGGTAATCCTTGAGGGTTTCATCTTTTCAATAGTTTGAAGGCTATTTCCGGCCCCTTGCCTTTGAAAAACGCTAGGGTCACCCATAGCTTGGCCATGCTCTCCAGCAGCGATGCATTGTCCAGTCCTCCGGCATCAACCGGCTCAAATCCTAACTCCTTGCCCAATGCAGCGGCCTTGCTCTTGGCCTCGTCATCATCTCCGCAGATCAATGTGTCTAAGACGATGTCGCCATACTTCGGGTTTTCAAGATTTGCGGATCCAGTCTGATTGAACGTCTTCACCACCTTTGAGGATCCCGACCATTCCGCCACCGCTTCCGCCATCGACTGGAATCCTTCTGGGACTGGTGTGGATATCGGATTGGTCACATCGATGATAATTTTGTTTGCTAGCCCTCGAGTTCCCTTGACCACCGACTCTACGGCCGAGGCCGGAACCGCAAGGACCACTATTTCGGCTCTGTCCGCAGCGTTCTGCACAGTACCTATGTTGAAGCCTTTTCCAGCCAGTGCAGTTGACTTTTCACTTTCAGGATCTCTTACGCCGAGGATCACGTTGTGGTTTGGCTTCCACTTTCTTCCCAAGCATTCACCGATGTTTCCGGCGCCAATGATAGCGATGTTCATTTCTAATACCCTGAACGAGGATACAGAACGAAGAGATAAAGATTCGACTGAAACCTCCATGTTTGGGCTTGCGAGCCTTCCGAGTAGATAGCAAGCCTGAACAAAGACTCTCGCTGATTCCGCTACTTCACTATGAATAATAGCCTAGCCTGATACGATTCATCTAGGCCCATGACTGTTGCTCGAAATTGGGGTCATGAGCCCTTACAGTCAGTCGTAATCGTCTCTACGGCCGCCGGCGGGGTTTGGGATTCTTTGATCCCTTCAGTTGCAGGGATGAGGTGAAGTCGGCGGGGCGCCTCAACCATCTCCGGAGGGAATCCTCCGACGCGTATCCGGAGGGCGTCACCAGTATTATTCCCTTAGTGGGCCTGCCGGTCAGGTCGAACTCTTTTGCGTGGGGCTCTCTGGGCCTCTTCGGATCCGAGGCGGAGGATCAGATAGTCGTTGATCATGCCGCAACACATGTTGCCGTTCAGCATGAATGCGATGCCTCCGAACATCCTCCGCTCAGTGAAGCCTTCTTTATCAGCCAGGATTCTGTGGATTCGCTCCGCGAGCCGGTCGTTGTAGGGCACCGGGTTCCTGTCCGAGCATGATGGTTCGTTCGCCTTAAGACTTTCGACTTGGGTCAAGAGATCGTGGCAATGCTGGACGAACGAGCGTGCGTTACCTGGAAACTAAACAGAATATTTCCATCGTAGCCTGATAGTTGAAGCGTTCTGGATCCGAGGGCTTCTGCTGATTCTGTTGATGACGTAGCCTTCCACGCTTAGATGGCTGGTGTCAAGTTTTCCTGAAGTATTCTTTCATCAGGTCCCAGTAGAACTCTTTCCAGCCGTCAGCGTATCTCTCAGCCTGCTCAGCCGGGACCTTTGAGTGGATCATTGTCACTTCAGTCTTAGTCCCCTTTGGTTTGAGCGTCAGCTCAACTATGGAAGGCGGATACCTTTCGGGCCACTCCGTCGTCATCCATTCATGAACAATCTTCTTGCCTTTCTCAAGCTCGATATACTTCCCGGAAATATAGCCATCCCACGCTGTTAAGCTTCCCCCCACCTTCGGTGACCCTGTGGCCGGCGACCCTGTGAAATTCGCATGCTTCTCCGGGTTGACATATGTCTCGTAGACTTCAATAGGACTAGCATCAATTACAATGGTCTGCTTAATCACCTCGAACCTCATCACTTTCACATTCCTGTCTTAGTCGGTGACCCTCTTAATAAATTCCTTATGATTCTTCGTTCTGATTCACCTGTAGGTGGTGAGCGCCTACAATTCCACACTCGCGACCACTGATGAAATGAATCCAAAATGAACAACCATTAAAACAACCAGATGAAAAAGAACCATAATTTACAAATATATTGCTGATTTTATACAAAATATTGCCCTTATGCGTTGGTTGTGCATAGCACGTAGTGAGTTATCACCGTTGCTTCCTTATACACAATAGACGCATAAGAACCACTAGATGAATCCTCATAACCATGGAGAAAAAGGTGTGAAGCCTAACCTGCAGGTCAGGCTACTTAGGTGCTCTACTAGTCGAAGTGAATCTGCCCTGTTAGGGGGCCGCCAACTCCCTCCACGCCACCCCAAGTTCCCTGTCCGTGAACACCTTCAAGGCCGCCTGTACCTTGGCCGATTTTCCAAACTCCGTCTATAATGTGAGTTGCTAAATCAACCTTAGACTCGAAGAGTACACTGGCTTGACCCGATGATCCAATTATTGATCCCGTGAAGATGCCGTGGGCGTGTATTGTACGGACGCCTTCATGTAGGTTTGTCAACATGACTCCTTCAACATTGATGGTACCTGCGATGTCTCCTGTATGAGTCCGCACGCCGGTGAAGTTACATATAGAGACGCCGTCATCGACAGAGTTACAACTTAAGCTGGTCATGCGGAATGCCCATTCTCCCGTCGCGGTTGTTGGTGGTGATGCATATGCGATGTTGGCTAACGGCAGAATTGCCGTCATCACGAGCAGCGGTATGAGTAAGAGGAGGCTTGCTGCTTTAGTATTCCGCTTAGCAGCTAACGCATTGACAGATTCTTTATTTCGGTTATCCGTTTTAGACATTTTAACCATGCAGGCTGGATGGAGGTGAAAAATACTTGGGTATTTTCCGCAACTAAAAGAGTCTGAAACGTCCCATTTTTCTCTTTTGTACAGAATAATCTGGTTTATCCCGGGTTCACTGTGGAATTGGCGTCCTGACTCGCTATTAGTCACTTAATTATGCTCTAAACAAGTTTCAAGAGATAATTAGCGGTGTAAGAATAATTGTCGTTCTATAGAAGACTTCGAGATTGAAAAATGGCTGTATTATGAGTAGTTTATCTCGGTTTGTAAATTGAAGAAGAATAATCTACGGTTGCAGTGCTAATCGGTCGAGCTCTTCTTTCACATATGGATTACCGTAGTTAACTCTCACTTTCATTACTTTTCCTCCACGGCCTCGGGATCCTGTAAGCCACTTAGTTTCCACCAGACCTCGTTCTAATAGTTCGGCCAGCGCTGGGCCTGGTCTTCCGCCCCGACCGTATACCTTGGAAGTTGGAAGCATAACACGCTTAGCGATCTCTGACGTGGTTTGCCAACCGGCAATGTCTATGTACAGATGGTCCGCGGCAAAATCCTTCAGAAACAGTCGTGCAAGGTATCGGAATACTTTTTCTGCAGCCTCCTGTTTGAACAGCAGATTTCTATTAGGTTTTTCTGCTTGTGCTCCACTCTGAAGCGTCAAGTTACTTTGGAGCTGTGGTTCTATCCCCTGCTTCGCTTTGACTATAAGGGGGGCAGGTTCCTTCTTAATTCCTGAAGGCCCCATCTGTTGCAGGGCGGGGCAATGAGAAATCAGTTGCTGGCGCTGTCTCTCCGTGAGGCCGCCTTCGGCCGAAGCAATGAAAAGGAAGTATTTCTTTTGGAAATTCAGGTCGTTCAATCGAACAAGAAGTCGTAAGATAGGTCGAAAGCCATTGACAGAGACCAGATACTCAATACCATGCAGTAGTACAACAGGGCGTTCCGCCGCGTAGACAAAGGCTTTGACGCTTAGCCAAAGCCCATGTAAATCGGTAGGAGTAATCACATTCTCGTTCTTCTCATCACTTAACCATAAAATTGGCGTGCTCTTCAACCGATATGTTTCACGGATATCCTCTGGAGGAAAACGACCTATGCAAAGTCCCTGATATCCATTTAGAGCAAAGTTGGAAAAGACTTCGAAAGCGTAATTTGGCTCGGTTTCGGTCACAAGATAGGGTCCTTGGGAAAGATTGTAAACTAACGACTGCTCGGAAGAGACTTCAATTACTGGTGTGACGGCAAAGAATCCATACTTTCTTAATCCAATCAATAATGCTGCTGCCGATGATGCGCTGAGAAAAGGCAAAAGGCTGATCCCCCCGATGTAAATGGCTACAGACAACGAAAGGTAACCGACCACTAACAGAATTATGCCTGCCAAAAGGTATTTTGTTCGTCCTCTTGTAAAGGATGATCTTATTGAGCGATAATGCTTTGCAAGTGCTGCGGATATTAATAGACCTACGGTTATCGAAGGCAAAGAAATGCCAAAAGGGAATAGGTATGGCGTAAGGGTGCCGGGACTTACGATCCATCCGGCGAGCGTGCGCTTAGGTTGAGTGAGTAAGAGATCTGGACTCCATAGGAGCATCCCCCACCAGATGAAAAGGAATGCATAGGCTCCCCAAAGTGTATACTTTTGAACCCGCCCCATTTTGTGGCTTATGAAATCCAATGCAAAGTGATAGAATAGGGCTAGTTGTAAGGGGGCGCCAAGAAACCACGCCCACCACATCTTGGGGAGAAATGTTTCTGCACTAACATCCAGTTGCGCTACAGCAACAACCCCCGCCATTAACGCCAGATCCACAACGAAGATGATGTAAATCCAATGGTACCGCCTCTTCAAAGGGATTCTAACTGCATACAAAAAGACTAGTAACGTTATCAACAAGGTTATTGCTTGTCCAAGGCTAAGTGGGTTAAGAGAACCAATGATATTATTCATCTTGCATCAAATACACCTCTTAATCACACTAACCACCAAAGATGATAATAACAACTCCTAGGTGTTTCAAAAGTTCGTATGGGGAGCTTTTGACATAATTTGGAAGTCTTGGCGGTGAAGCTTCTTTAATCTATCGGTATGTAGTCCTTTTCCGCTTCGATTCTTTTTTGCGTTGATCAATCTAAATTGATACTGTTTCGTTATCTGGTGCTCACGCAGGATGAACGAGTATATGCTAATCGAATATGGAACATCGTCATGGAAAGATTGCTTCTTTAATCGTTTTATAACAAAAGAGGGGAAGCCTAACCATCAGGTCAGGCTGCTCGCGTTCTCTGGTGGTCGTTACGGGTTGGCTGAATTGCAGGCTTCGCCGAACTGGAACGTGATATCATAGGTGCTGACAGAGGGAGTTCCAATGGTGCCCTGGATCATGCCAGAACCACAGATACCCTCGAGTCCGCCTTGTCCACTATCTTGGACAACTATGAAAGGGCCTTCGAATTTACTACCGACAGGCGGCGGAAATGCGGCTGTGTCAAAAGTTAGCTTCAAGATTAGTGAGAAGCTCCCAAGTTTTGAATCGCCTAATGTTCCTGTGAAGGTGCCGAGTGCAGAGGAGGTTGAAATTCCTTCCGCCGGGAATTGTGTTAGAGTCTGCACGCTTACCCCCGTTCCTTGAAGTGTTCCTGAGTATGTACTCGCGAGAAGCCTATCTCTCGCGGTTATATCCGGGACACCATCAGTAGGCGGTAGGTCGATAGGAACAGCGGCGTGGTACGTAGCCCCTACAATTGTTGCAAGGTTTCCTGTCGCCCTTATCTTCTTGGATTCAATCGCCGGGCCGCCTGCTGCTAGCGATGGGCTAATTGCCGCTACCCCCGCCAGCAGTAAAATCGAGGCGACCACTAGGATCGTTGCCTTTCTTGCATACGGATTAGTTAGATGCATAAGTTAAATGGTAATATCGAAAATAGATGTTCATTTTTGCGAACCTAAAAAACCATATACAACCCCATTTTCACTAAACAATATCAGAAATAGGATATCATTGGTTTAACATCTCAATATGTTCCTCATACAAACATTTGGTCAAGAATCAGTTAGAAAAAACGTTTAGATGCATAATCACGAACAAATAATTTTTGCGAGCCCGGAAAATAGCCCGTAACGTCTAATGAATCTATACTCGAATTAATTTATCTTGGATAAAAGGTTCTGAACACGTCTGTCCGTTCAACAAGAGCGCCGTTAGAAGAAGGTGCCAGCAACCCCTGATTCTTATCTTAGCTGATAAGCGCCGAAGATGATGCTAATCCGGCTTGAATGCCTGCCTGTCTACTACTTCTTTTACGAATGGGTTACCGTAATTGACCCTTATCTTCTTGACTGTTCCCCCCCGTCCTCGCTGTCCTGGAAACATCCGTGTCTCTGCCAAACCGCGCTTCAAAAGCTCCGCAATAGCCGGGCTAGGTTTTCCGTCACGTCCGTAGAGATTGCGAGTAGACAGCCCAGCGCCTTCAGCAATCTCTAATGTGGCGCGCCAACCTGCGACTTCAAAGAACACTCGACCGACCGCATAATCTTCTAGGAAAGCTTTCGTCAAATAGCTGAAAGCTTTAGCGGAATCATCATATTCAAACTGCAGAGTATGCTCAGGCCCTCGTGCAGATGTATCCGTAATTGGTTTAGAGTTAACTCGTAGCTGTGATTGCGCGGTCAAAGGTTCTAGGGTCAGAGAGGTAATAGTATTCTGGGTACCCTTGGCCTCTAATCCCTGCAAAGATGGGCAGTGGGCAATTAGCTTTGTCAACTGCCTCTCCGACAGGTAACTCGGAGTCACTGGAATAAGTAGGATGCCTTTCTTTTGAGAAACTAGATCGTTCAAGCGTGCAATCAGCCTGGAAACAGATCTGAAATCGTTAACTGAAATCAAATATTCCAAGCCGTGGACGATAACCACTGAGTAGTCAGCTCGCTGTAGAAAGGCCTTGATGGTAACCAAGAGGCCGTGTAAATCGGTAGGCGCAATCGCATCTTTACTTTTTTCTTCGGTCAACCACAAAACAGGCGTTGATCTTAGCTCGTAGGTTTCGCGGATCTTTTCGGGAGAGGAACGACTAATGCAGAGCCCAAAACACCCGTGCTGAGCAAAATCGCGGAAAACCATGAAGGCATGTTGACTATCCTGCTCCAACACCAAGTATGTGGTTCCCTGAGGCAAACTATAGCCCAAAAGAGTCTTGGAAGGCTCCTCTGCAACAGGCGTGATTGCGAAGAACCCGTGCTTTCTTAAGCCCAGCAAAAGAACCGTCATCGCTAAAGGAGATAGATAGGGCACAATATTGAGACCCCCCAGATACTGGGCTAAACCAAATGAGTAAAATGCCACACTTAAGATAACAATCCCAACAGATAGGTATTGTATCTGCTGCTTTACTAATGGTGTCTTTGTTGACCGATAGTATCTAAACAGCGCTATGAAGATCAGAATGTCCATAGCGACGTATATCAGACCTATGCCAGCTGGATGTATATACGGGGTCAAAGACCCCCGCCCCCCTATCCAACCTGTCAGCGTAAGTCGAGCCTTTCCAAGAACAAGATCCGGATCAAATATTAACGACCCCCACCAAAAAAGCGCATACCCGTAAGCACCAAACAGTGTAATCAGTTGTGTTTTGCTTAGCCTTGGGCTAACAAAACTAAGAATGAAGTGGTAAATCAATATCATCTGGATAGGAAACCCGAAAAAGTTCCCCCACCAAATTCTTGCAAGAAACTCCTCAGCGCTATTCGACAGCTGCGCCCGAAAAGATGCAGAGAAAAGAAGAACCATTAGAATCAACCAAACTATGAAAATCCAATGATGCCTCTTCTTCCACGGCATACGGATAGCATACGCGACCACCAGCAGTGACGCTACTATTGCCACCAAATACCCGATAGAGGCTGGGTTAAGGGAAAAAGTGTCCGTGTGGCGCAGTTGTAATGCCTAGCGTTTAAGGATTTCACCGATGTCAGAGCATTCTGTTCCATTACCGAGTAGCCGCGCCGAGCAATAAGTATACGCACCTGAAGATGAAACATCACCATAATTTACAAATTTAATATCAATTTGACGCAATATATTTAATGCGGTCGACGGTTCTTGAACTCTATTAGGTTCAAATTCATCTCCGTCTATTATTCTCAAGCCCCGTATCATAAGGAGTAAGATTAGAGTTGCATAATGGAATTCACAGAGAATGTAATCCTTATTTCAGCAGACCGATAAACTCTTCTTTGGTCAGGCCTGAGTCTTTGATTATTTGTAGGAGGGTACCTGGCTTCATCTCATCATGCCTTGGAACGGTCACTAGTCTCTTACCATCGGTGACATAAATGTGGCTTCCGCGTTGATGGATAGGATTGTAGCCACGTTCGTGTAGCGCCTTTAACACATCTCTCCAAGAAACGACGGGTAGGCGTTCACTACTGCCTTTCTTAGAGGGTGATTTCAACAGGCTCGGCACCCTTTGCTTCCTTCTTCATCATAATTTGCCTTGCCTCTAGATAGCCTTTGATAGCCTCTCTGATGTTTGTTAAAGCTTCGTCTCTGGTCTCCCCTTGGCTGATACAGCCAGGTAATTCAAGAACCCAAGCTGAGAATCCTCCAACACGCTCCTTGCTGAGCATTACAGTGAACTTACGACCTTCAACAGTAGCCTTTTTCAACCGGCCTCACCCACTACAATGGAAAGCCATCTCACTAATTAATTTGTTTACCCAAGCCGATAATTCTGTTGCGCTTTCATGCAGTATGTGCTCATCCATCTATGGAACCAATCGATAGCGAAACAAAATCAAAATTAACAACCAATTAAAACAACCAAGAATGAGTATAACCGTAAGTTACATGGTATATTGCTGGTTTTATACAAAATATTTAATGCTGTCGACGGTTCTTGAACTCAATTGAGTTCAAATCCATAATTCGTAGCCCGATCAGAGTGCGAAAGTTAAGTTAATTGTTTCCGTAAAACTAGAGCAGACCTGAGCGGCTGGCGCCCCGTACTCTTTAACAGATTCATGTTGCCTTTTTGAAATTGACATATCCAAACTAGGGCCCCTTCTCTACGACTATCGAGTGTTAAGATAAAACCTTGGGAGAACATGTGCTATTTCGATTGTGCATGTGCAAGCTTATCTGCTCTGCGTGAATATCTGACAATAAACTAGGGTCGGTCTTAATATTTGCGATAACAAAACATCTAAAAAGATTTCATCATGATAATTGGACAGAGATACATTTCTTCGCTAAATATATATTATAGTACTGCTCGACTATCAAACGAGAATTTTATGGCATCAGCGTCCCATGTTAAAGTCAAGAATACAACTGGAAAGAAAGCTTCTGACCTGCATATAACATTCGGTTTTACGGGAGGCTCGCTTAAAATTGACCCTTCGTCGATTTCTCCCCCTGACGGAAATAACCCGCCCAAAGTACCCTCAAACGACAAGAACTCGACCAATGAAGGTGTGATTGAGTGGTCATCACCAGTTGTACAACCTGGAGATACAGTAGAGTTTGATGCGACCACTGAGTTTGGGCCGCTGCAATTCATATCGGGCTACTGGACTGGTCCCAACGGCAAGCGACAGCGAGACAATATTGGACCGGTGGACAAAGACAGTATAGAAGTCACCTCAAAAGAGAGTCATCAGCTGGAACCAATTGGAGCGCTACGGGAAGTCAATGCGGTCTTGGCTGGGATTGATAATTTGACTCTCAGCCATACAAACGTGCCACTAGATGAACTCCCAGAGGGTGTTGACCAAAGTGTGCTTCTCGCGAAGATGATGATAGATCTGGGTAGGTTCCTTGAGGGTGCGGGAGGAATCATTCTACTTCAAGGCAAACCCAAGAAACCCGCTGACGCGCAAGAGGCAAAGAAGAGGACGGCCAAACAGGACTTAAAGGATTTCCTAGACCGGGTCAAAGAGAAGATTGACGAATCTAAGCTGAGTGAAGACGAAAAGAGGAGGCTCAAGGAAAAGATAGATGAAGCAAAGCGGGAACTTGATGCGTGCACCAATGAAGGCCTAGAGGCAGCTGGTAAAGCGCTGAAAGAGGTATATGACCAGCTAAAAGCAGCTAATGAGGAGGAGAAGGATAATGAAAAGAAAGAGCATACCAATGAGATTATTAACGATCTTGGGGTGTCTCAGACTTATGCTACAATGATACTGATAAAATCCCAATGGAAAATAAGAAAACTTGGAGCTGATACCGGATACGGAGTACGTGATATAAGCATCATAGAAAGAGATGGAAAATGTTTTATCAGGGTCCAGGCAATCAAGCCAGAAGGCTATACTCTTGGTATACCACATGGGAAGGCGGACGCGTCTCCACCGCCAATTGAGGTCAAGAATGACCAGTGTGGTGAAGCAAGGAGATTGATTGAGGAACTGAAAGCGAAGATAGAGCGATGCGACTATCCCAACCTCGATGATGCGAGGAGGATTTGGGCACTCATAGACCCTTAGGAAAGATGTCCGGATAAGTTGAGAAAGAAAGACAGTGGAGAAACAAAAGAATGGTCGCCCAACAAGTCAACTGAAGACACAAGCAGGCAGCCGGCGACCAGTATCGTAGAACAATCGATTTTCGATATGAGAGAGGGACTCCTAAAACATCTCAAGAATGAAATAAGAGCGCGCAAAGATTCTAAGCCGCGGCGGGGCGAACGATCAGTTCCCTGCATTAAGGAGCTGACAAGGACTATTGAGAAGGCTCCGCTAGAGGAATGGATTGTATCTGATTATCCTGGAGAGGATTGGCCGCCACATGTTCCCAGAGGGCCGCCACCACGGATAAGGTCAGAGAAGTTCTGTTATGTCACGCCGCTAGTTGATGGTGAAGAGATTTACAAGAGCTTGTATGATGATCTCGTCCAAGCTGCTCAGACTGCCAAGCACATCTTTATCGCTATGTGGCAGCTGGAAACAGATTTTGTAATAGAAAAGCCTCCTGAAAAATTACTGGCGCAGTTCATTACCGATGCGCTAGCTAACAATCCTGATCTCCAAGTCTACATACTGCTGTGGAGACCTCCTTGGGTTTCCCCCGCAGGTGTTTCCGTTGTGCCTGTCCCGAACCTCAGCGATCCATTGAAAAATTTTCTTGAGTCAACAATCGGACCCCAAGCTACTACCCAGCTGCTTGCGAGATTCCGATTCCTAGCGAGGTTGAACCTAAATGGCATCCTAGGCGAGGTTCCTGGAATATTTGACTCAAGCAGGTTCAGCAATCAACAGACATCTAGCAGGTTACACGTGGCTTGGAACGACAATATTGACCCTAAGCCGCCTAAAACTCTTGATGCTATCAGGGGTTCCCACCATCAGAAGTTCGTGTTGATGGATGTTCCAGGCGATGGTGCCTCGTTGCACTGTCTTGGCTTGAACTTCGCGAATATCTACTGGGATAGTATCAACCACGCTCCAACTCCCTACCCAAGACCACATCATCCCAAGGAAGAAAACTCTTGGCACGATACAGGAGTGCGAGTGGTGGGACAACCTATACATGAATTTGAGATGGAGTTCAGGAGGAGGTGGGAGAATGCTACTGGGACTCCTCTACGCCCAACTTCAAGTCAGTACTTCTTCAACTACTCGCCTACACATGGGCATGTACCGACATTTTCAAAGTTCAACAAGGAAAGAGCTGGCTCTAAAGAAGTCAACACATGGTACTATGACGCAATTTCTTCAGCTGAGCGATACGTATATCTTGAGAATCAGTACTTCTCGATTGAAGCGCCCGCGAATGCACTAGTTGACAGGTACCTTCGACTGGAAAGGGCTGGAAAGAAGCTAGATGTAGCTGTTGTTCTACCTCACCCCAGCGTTATGTCGCCCTTTCTGGAAGTCCCGAAAAGCCAAGAGAACGTCACGTACATGCGACTCGCCACCGCGAACGAAATCTGGTATCGAGATGTATTCGGCACGCTAAAGATGGTTAGGCGACCCAAAGGCGGATGGCGCAGTATAAGGATTGGAACAATACTAGGGATCAAGTTTGTGGAACTTGGCCGGGGCGCCAATACAAAATATCTCTTCAAGGTTGAGAAAACAATTGGTGGGATAAGAGTCTACGCAATGGTTCGTCCAGGAGCCTTGAAAACGAAGAAAGTTCTGGGAAAGAAGATTGTTCTCCGGGAACCAGTATGGGTGTACGTCCACTCAAAGGCATGCGTAGTAGATGACACTTACACTATCGGATCCTGCAACATCAGCAAACAGTCTTTCGAAATCGATTCGGAAGCTAACGTGGTTGTAGACGACAAGGAGGAGACAGCTAGACTGCTAACAAAACTCTGGCCGCCTCTACTAGGAAGTAAGACAACAAAGAATGTGACTACAGCCGACACAGGAGTTTGGTTAAAGGAACTGGATAATTCAGCTCGCAGGAATATGCGGGATATAAAAAACAAGGTCAACCCGACCGGAATGCTCGTCGACTATCCCTACACTATACCTAGCCGCCTAACCCTTGACCTAATCGATGCTTTGGGAATATAACAACGTCCCCACGCAATGTTTTCTCGATCACAGCACAACTCCATATGGAGAGGAGTCGGGACATCATCTAGCCCGCGAGGCTTGTGCCCACAGTTACCTCAAGTATCTGCTGCTCACTTCCTTTGATAGTAGAAAATCTATCTCAGAATAGAAAGGTGCTCTTCTACTCATCTGACGTAGGCGAATAAAAAATAGCTGAACTAATAGTAATCATTCGCCTTTTTCAATTACTTCATTAATATTGTGTAAGATATTTAATGCGGTCGACGGTTCTTGAACGCAATTAGGTTCAAATACCAAGCCAATCAGGCCCTCGTTAGTCGTGAAGGCTCAAAGCAGGAACTCAGCCCAAATATTTGGGCACAAACTCTCCTAAGAACGTTTAGATCTGGCTTCTCTAACCCCAATTTTAATGGGGATGGTGGGATATTCCTTCACGAAAAAGCGTGGAAATGGAAAGCTAATCCTGATGTAGGTGGTAGCAGCAAGTGGGAGTCGATGGACTTGAATCCGACTTATTCAAGTCACAAAGACTATCCCGATATGAACAATTCTATGATACTTCTCTTTCTCGTCATTTCAGCAATCTCGTAGACTATAAAGTATGGTGAACTCTCGACAGGGTTGACGGATTTGACACATTGCCTAGGTTCACTGCTTGTAAAGACATCTTAGCTTGACTAGCTATACGTCATATTTCGAACCGGTGGTCTAGAACCAGTTAGCTTCGGTGGTCCTGCTGGGACTCATGAAGTGCATTGATTGTCGGATTTGGATTTTGGAAGTAATCTTTTCAATAAGATGATCTTTGTGGATTCTTTCTATCAGTACCACCTAAAGGTAGCTAACCAATGTATAGACCTCCATTTATATCTATAACATGGCCTGTTATGTAATTTCCATCTTCTGAGACTAGATATGCCACCGCTCCTGCCACCTCGGATGGCTTCCCAAGTCTTCCGAGAGGTACTTGGGCAAGAATTTTTTCCATTATTTTTTTGGGAACCGATTTTAGCATATCTGTCTCAATGTATCCTGGTGCTATTGCGTTCACCGTTATGCCAGTTCCTGCAAACTCTTTTGCCAGCGTTTGTGTAAGAGCTATCATTCCTGCCTTTGAGGCGGCATAGTTCGCCTGTCCGCGGTTACCTATTCTTCCGATAACCGAGGATATATTCACGATTCTACCATAACGCTGCTCCAACATGCCGGCTAAAACTGCTTTAGTGCAGTAAAAAGTTCCATTTAGGTTCACAGATAAGACGTCTGTCCACATTTCGTCAGTCATTTTTAAAAAAGATTTATCTCGAACTATTCCGGCGTTGTTAACAAGAATATCTATTTTTCCGAACTTATTGATCACTTCATCTCGCATCCTGTTTACCTGCTTAAAGTCACTAACGTTTGCTTGACATATTATAGAATGCGTGCCCATGGAATCTATTAACTCTGATACTTCTTTCGCATGCTCTTTTGTTTCCATCTGATCTATGAAATGGTATAATATACCAATTTCGTCAATCGTGCCTATCTGGTCTACAATCTTCGACACTTTCTCAGCTTCCTCTTTGGTTGACTGATAAATAATGGCAATATCTGCACCCTCTTTCGCCAGTCGCAAAGCAATCGCTTGACCTATTCCCCTTGAACCTCCTGTAATTAGGGCGACTTTATTTTCTAACCCTAGATTCTTTCCCATATTATTCATCTCTTTACTACCACGGCGATACCTTGACCTCCTCCGATACAGAGAGTTGCTAAGCCATACGTGCCTTTCCTTCTTCTTAATTCATTCAGAAGTGTAACCAGTATTCTTGTACCACTTGCTCCTATGGGATGCCCAAGAGCAATTGCACCTCCGTTCACATTTGTCTTGTCGGGGTTCAGACCAAGTTCTCTAATAACAGCGATGCTTTGCGCTGCAAAAGCTTCGTTGAGTTCTATCAGGTCTAACTTATCTAGAGTTACGCCGGCACGCTCTATTGCTTTTTTGGCTGCATAAACAGGACCCATACCCATTATTTCAGGAGGGACTCCACAGTATCCATAGCTTTTGATTGTAGCCAAAGGTGTAAGTCCTTTCTCCTTCGCTTTTTCTTCAGACATCAAAAGAACTGCAGCAGCCCCATCACTTATGCCTGATGAGTTGCCAGCAGTTACTGTTCCGTTATTCTTGAATGCAGGCTTTAGTTTTGCGAGAATCTCTTTTGTTGTGCCGAACCGGGGGGACTCATCTGTGTCAAAGAGAATAGGCTCGCCTCTTGGTTGAGGAACGTCCGTTGGAATAATCTCTTCTTTGAAAACACCATCTTTGATTGCAGCTTCGGCCTTATTCTGGCTTTTTGCTGCAAATTCATCCTGCTCTTCCCTTGTAACATTGTATTTTTCTGCAACATTCTCTGCTGTAATTCCCATATGATAATTATTGAAAACATCCCACAGCCCGTCAGATACCATTAAATCAATAATTTCATCGTTGCCCATTCTCACTCCCCAGCGGGCTTTTTTCAGGGCATATGGAGTCTGTGACATGGATTCTACTCCGCCGGCCAGAATAACATCTGCATCACCAAGCATGATGGATTGAGCTGCCAGCACAACTGACTTCAAACCCGAACCGCATACTTTGTTCACGCAATAAGAGGGCACCTCTTTTGGAATTCCCGCTCCAATTGCAACCTGCCTTGCCATATTCTGGCCGTGACCTGCAGAAAGAACATTTCCTAAGACAATTTCATTGACATCATCTGCTCCAACATTCGCCCGTTTCAGGGCGTCTTTCGAAACAACGGAACCAAGTTGTATAGGACTGAGATCCTTCAGAATTCCCCCGAATTTTCCAACAGCAGTTCTTGTTGCAGATACAATAACTACATTATTCATTCTTTTCACCTATTTGATAGAGATTTTCTTCATTCATTCAGTCCATTTTTATCATAAATATTATATTGCTAGTCCTCCATCCACGCAAAGCACTGCACCATTAACAAATTTCGATTCATCTGAAGAAAGATACAGATATGCATAGGCTACATCTTTTGCTTCACCCAGCTTGTGCAGAGGAGTTTTTTCTTTGAACATTTCAAGAAGTTTTTCAGGCACATTTGAGGTCATCGGGGTCATTATAAATCCAGGCGACACTGCATTGACTCTTATCCCTTTTTTTCCTAGTTCCTTGGCCAGACTCTTTGTTAAGCCGATGACACCAGCTTTGGTTGCAGCATAATTGGTCTGGCCAATATTGCCGAATATTCCTGTTATAGAGGCTGCGTTTATAATTACGCCATTCCCCTGGTTTATCATGGCTTCAACCACTGCCTGGATGCAGTTGAAAACACCTTTAAGATTGACGTTAATGACCTTGTCCCACTGTTCCTCTGCCATTTTTGTTACAAGAGCATCTTGAGTAATACCGGCATTATTTATCAGAATATCGATTCTGCCGTATTTCTCCACAATCTCTTTAGCCAGCTGTTTAGATTGTTCCCTGTTTGTCACATCTAATTTGAAGAAAAATGCATCGCCTCCTTTGTTCCTAATCTCGTTTACTGTTTCCTCACCACCCTTTTCAATTATATCGGCGACAATAACTTTAGCTCCTTCTTCTGCAAACAGAAGCGCAGTCGCTTTACCTATACCGCTTCCTGCTCCTGTAATAATTGCAATCTTATTTTCAAGTCTCATTATTATGTTCCCCTTGGGTTGTAGTTCTTTTTTGTTCACGCGACTTTGCTGATACGGGCTTCTCTTTTCCTGCTTCAGCGAAAAGAGACCTTGGTTTTAGCCACTCTGCGATCTTTGGGCAGACCTCTCTCTGGGATTTTGAGCCTACAAAGATACCTATATGTCCAGTGTGAAAAACCAGTGTCTCTTCATCTGAACTTGATACCGCGTCATTCAGTGGTTTACTTGCGTCATTTGGAACAAGGTGGTCGAACTCAGCCATGACATTAAGCAGAGGCATGGATATCTTTTTCAAATTAATCTTTTTTCCATCAAGAACCATCTTGTTTTTGATGAGGAGATTATTCTGGTAGCAGTCCTTGACAAACTGCCTCAGGGTTTCACCTGGCTGGTCTGGACTGTCGAATATCCATTTCTCCATTCTAAGGAAATTCTTGACGGTTTCTTCATTTCGAGACTGGCAAGCTGTATCATTCGGTTCGCATTCGATTCGATCAATAAGACCTACATACTTGTCAATCATAAGTCTGAATGGGTCTGTGAGCAGGAATCCTGCATTCAAGATATCTCCGGGTACTATCCCGTAGTAGTCCACGATTTTGTCCACATCTAAACTCTTTGCCCAGATGTGGAGAAGCCCTTTGTCCGTATCAAAGTTTACAGGAGTCACTAGAGTGATAAGATTCTTCACCTTTTCAGGATTTAGTGCGGCATACATCACGGAGAAGGTTCCTCCCTGGCATACTCCGAGCAATGTGATCTTATCTACCCCAGATCTTTCCCTAATCTTATCCACTGCATTATTTATGTACCCATTCACATGATCGTCGATTGTAAGATATTTACTAATACCTGAGGGATAACCCCAATCAATGATATAGACATCAAACCCATTATCCAGTAGCTTCTTCATCACACTTTTATCAGGCTGGAGATCCAGAATGTAGTACCGATTTACAAGTGCGTAAACTACTAGTATTGGAACGGGATATGGTTTTTTTACAGTTGGGATATAATGAATGAGTTTCATCTTGTCTTCAGTGTAGACAATCTCGGCGGGAGTTGTTCCAACCGAAAAATCAGGGGATTGCAAGAACAGTTCCGTACCGTGTTTGAATTTCTCAAAAAATTCAATTGATTCAAGTTTATTCATGGGGCTTCTCTACTGAAGTATTGGTTTTTTCAGACGTCTCTTTGATTTGTTTAGTTAACTCTTTTACTATTTTCTTAAGGGAATACAGTTCTTTGTTTATCTCATCGATTTCTGTCCTAGTGGGTAGATTCATCGGTTTAAGATAATTCTCTTCAAGTATATCTCGGGTATATTTCTGGAAATCCATGAAATATGACATTAGTTTCCCGTTGTCCGAAGCATAATTGTCTGATTTCAGAAATTCCTTGAAAGTCTCGCTATATGTCTCAATCCATATTCTGTAAAAATCTCTATATTTTTCAGGACTGTTTTCCCCATCCATCTCGGTTGTTGTCTTTTCACTCATATTGTGCATTGCTTCCATGAATACGCTCTGGGAATTGATATTGGACTTCATCCATGCTGTATAAAGATTGACAAAGGTTGAGAACCCCTTCATCATTTTTTCAGATTTTTCGCGCGTTGGACCTAAGGTAGGCATCGCAACTAGCTTACCGAAGGTATCTTCGTAGATTTTTAACCAAAGGTTGAAGAATTCTTGTGTGTTTTCAGATCCGGATTTTTCCATTTTTTAGGACTTCTTTGTGTGGCCGATATCAGATGTTAGCCACATATTGTATATCTTATTGAACGTGTCTGCATATATCTTGGCCATGTTCTTCACAGGCTCCATCATCTCTTTTACCGGTCCTACTACGGGCATATCCTCAAAGAAGTTGAGGAAAGCTTTTTCATACATTTGTACCCATAGATTGTAGAATTCTCCGTATGCCTCTGGATCGGTAGCTTGTTCTGATAGTTCTTTGGTTTTTTCCACCATTTTCTCAAGCGCTGCCAGCCAAGATTTGTACATGTTTAGATAGATGTTGGTACTCTCTACGAAGCTCTCGAACACATCTTTTGAAGGTCGTGCAGAGTGTGCATACTTGCCATAAGTCACCCTATATGTGGCTAGCCAGGTATCAAAGAATTCTTTGTAAACTTCAGGACTCGCTTCTCCTCGGGATATTTCCATCATTTTTGCAGAAAGCTTCTGCATGGATTCAATCCAGGGTCTGTATAGCTTTGAGTATGTGTTCTTCCACAGTTTTGTCACCTGTGCAAAGCTCCCTAAGTAGATGTCTGGTATGCCTGTGTATTTTTCAAGTACTTCTTTTGTGCTTTCCATTAAGGGTGTTGTGAGAATTGCATCAAGTATTTTTTCATAAGACTTTGCCCATGTGTCAGAGATTTCTTTGAATTTTACAGGATCTGGAGTGCCTTGCAGTATTTCTTTTGTCTTGCGAGAATTCTCTTCTAACTCGGCTATCCACGACATGTAGACTTTATTTGATTCCTCTGCACTTGATATGAATTTCTCAAGCACGTCTTTGTTGGGCGTTATTTGTTGTATTGGATAGAATTTACCAAAGGTATTCTGGTATTTTTTAGTCCATTCCTCATAGAATTCTTTGTATTTCTGAGGCGTAGCTCCTTTCAAGAGTTCAGCTGCCTTCTCAAACTCCTCTCCAGTAGATTCAAGCAAGGGCTTGTATAACGTGGAGTAGGAATCCATCCACATTTTTGAAACGTTTGTATAGCTGTCAGCCCACGTCTTGAAAATATCTTTCTTCTCTTCGTTCAAACCTTCTTTTCCTTTATCATTATTTTCTGCCATAATAAATCACTTGTTTTATGTAACAGTTGATGTAGAGGAGTCACTTATAAAGGTTTAAATTATTTTAAATATTTAAAAAAAGTGAGTGTATTTTAATGATGATTCTTTAACTATTTTTGTCGTTTTTTGGAGTTCGACAGCGACGTCGCCGAACCCGTCTCAGAAGGGTGATCCCGCAATCCAAGCCGTACAAAGCTGAAAAAGATGTGCCGATGGCTCTCAAAGGGTTAAATGCGGTCGACGGGACTTAATCTCAATTGAGTTCAAATCCACAATTTGTAGCTTGGTTAGTAATGTGCAGATTACGAAATTAATCCGGCTTTATTATACCTGCATTGATTTTCTTTGCTGTATTATACGCGTCGTAAATATTGTATATCCAGAACAAGGGATATAATATAAGTCCAATGAGCACAAACATCGTCAATATAAAAATAATCCCAATTACGATGAAGGCTATTCCTTTACCTATCTGCCCATTATAGATTTGCCCTAAACCAACAAAGAAAAATGACAAAACAGCTGCAATTCCTGTGCTTTTCCTTTCAACATTAATTGGCGCCTCTTTAACTCTGACGCCGCACTTTGGACAGATCTCTGCGTCTTTATCTATTTCTGCCCCACAATGCTGACAGAATTTTGACGCCTTTTGAGCCATTTAGCTAAATGGCACACCGTCATCCATATAAACTTTTAATATTATGAGACCGACACCATTAAGTTAAGATACATGGAATTTGCTCGTTTTACTGGATGCCAAAGACTGTCCCGAATGGGGCATGGGAGAACCCACCCCTAATGAAATTGATACAGGGCTGAGAGGAATAGATTTACTGCATTTTGTTTACAATGTTTGCAACACGTCTATTGTAAAACTAGTGGAGATGACGTATGCTACTTCTCCAAAGAAATAGAAGCCACCATATAGTAACCAATTAATTCTTCTGTGAAAGAGCGAAAACAAATTTCGTCAACTCTTCAGCAATACAAAAAATAGATTTATATATACACACAGAGGTACATAAAGCGTGTCAACGATCTTCCGTTAGAGAACCGTATAGGCGGACTAGGAAGATAGTTCTGACTTTTTTCATCTCAGCGGCGTGGATACTCCCTTCCCTGCTGTTATACATCGGATCATACAAGCCAGAACCTGAAGGGGATATCGAATTATCACTGATAATGGGGTTCTCAATAGCGCTATTTGTTATTCACTTTTGCAGATTTATTTTTTGGATGAACCGAACCCTATTTAGCTCTTTTGAGAATTGATTGCAGTTTATCTTACGCAAGCCTCAGCCAAGTTAACGCCTTCGCCACAAACTCCTCCGCATCCATCTCTTCAGGCTCGACCAGCAAGACCTGTCTGAGAACGTGATTCTTCTCCAGCTTAAGTGCCATCTCTTTCAATGGTTTGATGTTCACTTTTTTCTTCGTTAGTGACTGAGCCAATCGTAAATCGCCTCTGTTCAGTTACCCTCCAGCATAGCCTCAGGCGAAACATCCACTACATCCGCCACCTTCTCGACTATCGGCCAGATCTTCTCTATCGACTTTTGTGTGATTTCCTCCGGCAGAGTGTATCGCGCTGCACTTGGTGAGTTGTCCTTCAGATGGAACAGTCTCTCCACTGATTGGATTCGTCCTTTGATTGGTGCTATTCTTCCGACTGTTATTGTGTTGGATTTCGATGGCGCTGGAATTGCTTCTACGTTATGCGGAAGCTGGGTCTGGTCTAATGCCTCGTAGAAATCTCTAGCCTTGAAGTTGCCTACAGCGAAGACATACTGTGGATATCCTATTTCAGCATCAATCAGTCGTGCGCTTGGATTGAACAGGACTTTCTGAAGCATATTCGACAGCATGCTCACTGTTGATGTCCTGTCTCCTGTCTTCCTCCATGACCTCTTCCAAGTCCTCCGAACTATCATTGGCTCGTCAAGAACTGAAATCGATAGGAATCCGTTCGAGGCATTGAGCAGCGTCTTGAGAATGTCGCCAGGCCCAGGTAGGCTAGAGTCATAGGTATAGGCAGTCATGGATGCAAGCAGAGTCTTCAGCGCCAGTTCGTCCTGCTTCTGCACCGGTCGATGCATTGTAGCCAGATTATTGTCAGTCAGTATCCAGCCTTTGTAGCCGTATTTCTTCGATGCCAGCATCAACGGGAACGTTTGCCTGAATATCGGAATGGAACTGGGCTCCCTCGGAATAGCAGTGAACCCAAGCTTCAATCCCTCTAATCCTTGTGCTGCTTCTTCGTGGTTCAACACCCATTGATATGGCGGGTGTCCTCCTGACAGACTGGTGAATTTGAGGCGTATGGCAGTGTTTCCTCCGCACTTCATGTCGTGTGCTTTGGCTTCGGCTACCCCTTCCCTGATTATGCGGTAGTCTCGCTTGACGCTCTTCGCGCACTCTAGCAGGTCCCTGTTGAACCCCAGCCTGTCCGAGCCACGCAGAGGATGGAAGAATGCCTTGAACTGGTATCTCTGAAGCGGATGCCTCATCTTCTGCCGCCATTTCCTGTTCAATGCTCTAGTTGCTGCCACTGCTGTATGGATGCTGTTCAGGTTTGCATCGAAGGCGAGTGCGTATGATGCGTATCGGCTGGCTCCTGATTGGACAGCAAGCCTTGCAAGTTTCACCGATGCCTGTGTGCCGAGCGTTCCCATCGCACTTGAGGAATAGAACCTGAGCTGTTTCTGAAAGTCCATGCTCTCCATCGGCTTGGGGTCTTCATCCCTCACCACTAGGCTAGTCATCTGCTTCAACCTCCCAGTGAAGGTAAGAGGATACCTCTGTGACTAGGATTCTGCTGTCGCTGATATTATGCTCTCCGAGTTTCTTCCTGAACTTTTCCGACTGCCCCTTGCTCAAACACAGGATGATAACTTTCTCAAATCCGTGTTTCAGATTCTTGGTGATGTTCTCAATGTTGAAGTCTCTAGTCTCTAGCTCGATTGCAACTTTCTCGTCTACGACCATATCCGTGAGCTTTCCTTCGCCTAACGGGAACTCGATATCGACGGCGTGACCTTCTTCTCTGAACCGCTTGGCAATCACCGCGAGCAGATTCTCATGCAGGTTTCCTCCGAATCTCCGTGATTTGCTGGTTCCAAGGAATCGTCTGCCCTTGTCGGTCAATGCTAGAATCTTGCCCCATCTGCCCTCGCCCTCGACCCTCGGCATCTCCTTGGCTTCAATCAGCTGAAGTTTCTCTAGTTCCTGTTTGGCTTTGTCACCTTGTGATGGAGATAATCCCAGTTTTGCGTAATGCTCAGTTACCTTTAGTGTTGGGTCTGATGCAGCGTTCTTGAGTAGTTTGGTGGCTGTTAGAGACAATATGGGGGACTGTATATGGGTCTGTCTGGATGGGACTGGAGTATTATCGGGATTGGGCTGAGTGAGAATATTTTCGAATTTTCCAATCGGGGCTTGAGTTGGAACACTTTGGTCAGAATAATCCGATTTCATGTTATTTTGTACTTGGACAGTAAACGATGGTTCTTCTACTAGTGAAACATCTACTGTAGTTCCGCATGATGTTGATTCCACTGTTTCCATCTCGACTCTGACGAAGAAAGGGCGAGGGTCTATGCTCAGTTTCAGCAGCGCTTCTCCGACTGGCAGGTTCTTCAGCCGCATTACCTCTGATTCTGTCAGTCCGTACTTATGTCGGAAGAACTCGGTGTAGCGTGGGTTGTCTGTCCTGTGGATGACCGCTGTTCCAGCATTGCTCAGGATAGGTTCGGCTGTATCTCCCAAGTCCTGTGAAGAGACGAAAAGGCTGTATCCGTACTTCCTGCCTTCCTTGATTATCTTGACCGGGATGCTGTCTTCGTGCTTGCAGAGTTTCCAAGCCTCGTCAAGAACAAGTATCAGCTTGATTTGTTTCCTCTCGCCAGCGATTCTCATAGTGCTGTCAACATATTGAAGCACCACATACGCCACTAGATTCTGCACCTGCTCGCTTGCTATTCCTGAAAGGTCTACGCACACAAACCCGTTCATCAAGTCTTGGTAGGATATCTTGGATTTTCCGAAGATTCCGAAAGTGCCTTCTGCAAGCGGGACAAGCTTGTCCACGATGGATGTCAGGATATTCTGCCGCTGCTCAGTAGCCTTGTACACGTCCGATTCGATTAACTTGACAACTTCTGCTAATGTCGGGGTCGGGTTCTTCCATGTTGTCGGATCGTCTTTCCGGTAGCCTTTCTTCTCGTAAGCCCTAGCAACGTATTGTGCGAACATTCTCTTCTGATTGGTGGTGTTAAAGTCGCATGCTCCTGCGAATGCGTCTGTAAGCTGCTGGATCTTGTTGGCTAGGCTGAGAGGACCTAGGTCGAATGGGTCGATGGTAACATTCTGCGCATCGATTACTTTCCCGCCTCTGCTAATTACCCAGTCCTTGTACTCGCCTGCAAAGTCAATGATTAGGATGTTTGTCTCATGGAGGTCATGCTCTCTGGAAAGCAGGCTCTTGACTGTTGTAGATTTTCCTCCTCCAGTCTCACCTAGCACAGTTACGTGCGGGTTGATGTATTTCGAGAGTCCGATGAACACTGGTGCGTCACCGCTTGTCCTGCCGAGATATGCTCCTTCCAAGAGCTTGGATACGGGTGGCAGTTTTGGCTTGGTCAATGGTACGAGATACGCAAGATCCCATGTCAGCATCCTCGACGGCTTGGAAACTTTGGTCATTCCACAAGCAGGAAAAAATTCCCTGACCGCCTTGAGCATCTCATGATTCTGTAACCTCTTTGCATCTATACCCAGCCCGGATTGCAGCGTGGACATCAGAGTCTTTACGTTTGAATCAATCTCTCGCGCTATTTCCGATTCATCCTTGCCTTCAGCCATCACGTGAAGAAGGAATCCAACATCTCTTGCACCCTCACCTTCAAGCAACCTTTGTGCGAGCTTTTCCAGCCGCTTCAGCCTAGCCTGTCTTGATGGGTCTGCTACGTTGCCTTCAGCCTCTAGGGTCAATCTGAGGTCGGATATCTTGCTGCTGATGTCTTTGAGATACCATTCCTTTGGAATCGGGGACATGCGTGGGATGATTTCGAACGTGAAATTCAAGTTGCTGAGAAGTCGGACGAAGTTCTGTACAAAGTAAAATTTCCTGTCTTTATCCAGATCGTCTATCACGTATGGGACTTCAGTGATTCTGACATACGCATGTCCGACCTTGGTGTTCTTCTCGCTTACAGTAAGGATATGGTTTCCTTTCGGCGTAATTGACTTTATCCCGAGAAGTTTAGCAAGTTCGTTTTCTGATTCTATCGGCTTTTCATGTTTGTTGATTTTGTAATTCAGCCATCCCCGAGATTTTACGAGCACTGCTCCTGTTACAACTAATGCAATCCCTAATCCTAGTAATGTTAGCGTGCGACCTTCGAATGTTATTCCTTCCCTGCTAGCAACTGCGGCTAGAGACGAAATCACTGCGAGCGACAGGGCGACTATGAACATGCCTTTGTATCCGGATATCATCGAACCGCCCTCCTAGAGCGCAGCGTCAGTAATGCCAACCCTGCAACAAGCACTGCAAAGACTGGAAGAACCAGGCTGGCCGCTTCAGATACCGAATGGATGCCTCCTTCTACTGCAAGAGCTGAGGTTGATACCGCTAGCGATGCTGCAAGTATGATTGCGAATATTTGGTTGGGGTTCATCATCTCATCTCAGAAAGTCGTGGGAACCGATGTTGAAAGACGCAGGCGTTCCATAGCCCATGATCAGGCTGGCGACGCTCCTTGCTACAAGGGACATCATAAAAAGGAAGGATACAGGAAAGACCATGAGGCCAATGATGACTGCTGCCAGCAAGTTGCCAATTATCGAGAGCAGGAGTGCGGGCGCTGCAACATTCAGGGCTGTAGCAACGTTCAGAGGATCCTTCAGAATGTCAGCAACAAAGCTCTCTAGTTGAGTCAGCGAGTTCTGGTATCCTATCTGCGCTTCGAGCCACAGTGCGATGGAAGGAAGTAATGGAAGAGATATCGCCGAGACTATTGAGATGCTCATCAGATATGCCCCGAGTCTTCTGCCTAGCTTGAACGGGATTGCGAAGAAGACTATACCCAATGTCCAGAACAGGAGCCATAGCTTGGAGATTTCGAGGATTACTATCTGAAGCATTGTCCAGAGGATTATCGTGTTTGTAACCCATCCTGCTGATGAGCCTAACATTCGGGCGAGCAGCTCTGCGAGCGGAGCGAAGACCACCGTTGCGTTTACAGTTGTGATTAGGAGCATTATCGCCCCGTCTATCGCTATCAGCTGAGCCATGATCACTGCATAGGCTGTTCCGGGTTCGACTGGAATTGCGAGTGATGACGCAATCATGGACTGTATCCAATCTGCAAGCAGCCTGACCGAGTAGACAGTTCCAATGGCGATTTCTGTGAGTACCGCATCCCACTGGAGAGAAGGAGCTTGAGACTTTAGGGAGCGCATGGGTATTGGGAGTGACTGGATAAACGCCCCGCACAGGAAAGTCATCGCTGCTAGAACGTGAACCAGGGAAACCAGTTCGGCTTCAGTTACCAAATCTTCTCACGCTGCCGAGTTAATTATCGTGACGATCCATGCTATGAGAGAACTCACCGCAGCCCAGATGCTTGCCTGAAAAAGGGCCTTCACCGCAGATTCCAGCAAATCGTTTGAAGCCATTTTGACTGAGCGGAAGGGCAATGGTACGCCGCGTAGCAAAGAGGCCACCAGCCACGTAACACCCGTCACCCCCACCACTACTAGGGTCAGTTGGGTGGTCGCCCAAGCGATCTGTCGGGTTAGTTCTTCTATTGGCATCTTCTCACCACTCTACATTGACACAATCTGGGGACATTTGCGCGGGGCGAATGAAGTCCTTCAGGTCACGCCGCTCTCTTTGCTGCACCTTTGCTTTCGGCGGATTGCCTATTCCCCACTTTTGATCCAGTTCCTTGACCTTTCGTGCTACTGCATCGATATCCCAGTCCAGCTCGAACCTGCACAGGTCAACCTTCCAGATTCCTTTCCTCTTGACCCAGCCGTAGAACCGCGTCTGGATTCTTCCTTCTGCCTCAACGATGAGTATAGCGGACCACCTCGTATCTGACTTGCTGATGGTGAAACCGTCCTTAACTGAATAGAACTTTGAGACGGGGTAGGGCTCATCATTTTCTTCATGACTCTTCTTCACTTCTATTGATACCATGAGAAACAGAAAGAAAGGATACTTACGAAAACTTGACTGGAATTCATCTATTTATTGTTAGGATTTCGTCAATTGTAACATCAACAATGAGTGTAAGATTCACACTGGTGAGTTAGAGCCAAGAAAGAAGAAATGTGCTGATATTGCACAGCTATCACAGGCCGCTTGAAGTTTATGCTAGGGATGTTGCGCTTGAGATAGCCAAAAATCCACCTGAAGGAGTCATTGTGAGGGAGTCGCCAAGGAAACGCAGTTTTGGGAGATTAACAACACAGTATAATGCGGCGTGGATACTTGATTTGCACTCTGACCCATATCAGACTCCAGCTGCACCTGAGGATCTTAAACACCCGTATCTTCCCTTAGTCCTGATTGAGTATGGCGAAAAGTGGAAAGGCACCCTGCATGAATTAGCTCAGAAGAAACCCGACATTTTACTGGACAAACCATTCACTCAAGAAGGAGAGTTTGTTAGGAATGTAATTGAGAAACATCTGAGGGAACGTTATACCGTAGAGAGGGGCGTTGTGGGCAATATTACTTATGGTGGTGCAGTACTCCCATATGTCAAGACACGTTCAAATCCTCATTTTATTAGGATGGGTTTGCTCTGGTATCGCACCAAAGAGTTTGGTGTACAGCTTGTAAATGGACTCGCGCAACATCTTCTTTGTTACCCTTTGTAATTCATTCCGCTCTGGAATATCATTAACGTTAGTCAGTAGTTTCACAAGCCCTTGCTGTGTGAATTGATCTTCATATACAATACGGCGTTCAAAATGTTTTGTAATTCCTTCTTTAATGAGCTCATCCATGGTACGATAAACCATAGTTCGCCCATGCCTGTGGCCTGCCCAAATCTCCCATGAACGTAAAACGGCATTGTTACCTGAATCTTCGTCCACCTTACGGTTCGCAAGCTGGAGCATCGTGAGAATGACGTTCCAAGTTTCCCAAGCTCGTGGGTTCATGTTTTCAGAAATAGACATGATTATGGTTGTACATATACCGGATAGAACTTGAGGTATAACGGAACAATTCATATATGTAGATAATAGCATATGTTGCACACAGGCATAAATTATGTCAGATAGGGATAAACTTGCAAATACCAAAGATTCCAGTTATGGAAAGTTAGATTTACCTTTCGCAAGCTTTGATGATGGGGTTTTACGCCTAGAATTTGGTTCAGAAAGTCTATCCGCTTACGCTAAGAAGATTCTAGATATGCTCGCGATAAAAGGAGCGAAATCGAAATGGGATTTAAAAAAAGAGTTGAATCTTGACTATTCACTAGTCCATAAATGCATTTTCGCGTTCAGGGTAATGGGATTGGTTAAATTAACCGGTTCGACTATTTCGCAACACAATAAGCAGAGAATTGGTTTATACGGACTAACTAAAGCAGGTTGTATAAACTGGCTAAGTTACGCTCCAAGGAGCACGACCGAAATAAATGAGATGGTTAAGCATAATTCGGATTCTTCTGTGATCTTCCGTGAGTGGGATTATATTCTCAGTATCTCAGAGCAGGCACCTCAAGTATTGTGTGAAGCAGCCAAGGAGGCTGGTTGCGGTCTCTTTTCAGAGACCGAGAAGCTCACGGGACCACTGAAGGAACGAGATTATCCTCGAAAGAGCGATAATTTCGAGACATATGTTGTTACGGGGCTCTTCCTAGACCACTGGACGATAGTGGATCGGACTGCTATCTGGTTTGCCAAGGCAAAAGGCGGAGACGAGTTACTACACGACCCAATATTATGGATGTTGAAAATGACACAGAATGACACTCTACGGCCGTTACTACTTGAAAGCGTTGAAGCCGATTACAAATTAATAATGAAGGTTGCGGCTATTCTCGAAGTTGTATTGAAACAATGCCATCATGAAAAGAATAATGTTGAGCATAAAGAAGGTCATATCGACGAAAGGCAACCCACATCTACCAGTCAAAAAAAATTGGATAAAATATGAACCTTTTTCAAATCTGGACTTAATTGTACCCGCCGGAGAGTTTAGAAACAGGTTCCATGGGAATAAAGTTGATATTCTATGTTATTGCGATTCGTCTGAATATACGATTAACTTCACTTTTTGACTTTAGCTAGGCGTCAGGAAAAAAGTTTAACAATTCGATCTTGGAAATCTTATCAAGCGGCCACATAATGGGCTCACCTTTTGAAAGAATTCTCATCTCTCTCGACCACCCGTTCTCATCAGGAGACATCAAAAAACTATAGGATATTTCCCCAAGATAAAGGGCCGGTGGTCGATAAGAGATAGATACAATGTTTGCTTCAATCGTGGGACCAAGCGTATCGACATCCCTGTGGTATCTATTAGCTAGGCGTTTAGCCTCAGAGCGCATCCATTCAGGAAATTCTGTGACCCGAATTACGACTCTACAATTTTTCAAGTCCTCCAAGTGTTTGTAGGGTTTATCCGGAGTTTGGCGGCGCATTCGTTAATCATTAGACTCGCAGGGTCTTTAAATCCCTTCGCTAATCTTATTATATCTTATCAAGAATGAGTTAATCCAAACAAAGCTTTCTATGAATATACTCGTCCAGACAGCTCGTCCACTGCCCTAACAAATATCTCTCTGAACTCTTCATGGCTGACGACTGACCAGACATCAGAGCCTTCAGCCCTATCTGTTTTTACCACGCCCTCTCTCGCCAGACGGTTCAACGCCTTGTAGACCGTAGATTGTGTTACCTTCAGGTCAACAGATATCTGGAATGCTGACTTGCGCGGATGCTTGGCTAGGAAGGACAGTATTTGCAGTTCCCTATCGGTCAGTAATTGCAGAACCAATCTTAGCCCAGTCAATCTCTACTCCAAAGGCTTAATCTTACTTTCCTTATTATACTTGCTTTACTCCACTTGGAATACTCTACAGATAATCTTATACGACGCGCCTTACATTGTTCGCGGTCATGGATATCCAGAAAACATCAAAACAGATGGCTGAGGATATTGTCAACGCCTATATTCAGCACGATAAGAAAGACTATGCACGCTCAGCACTCTATTTTGCCAAAGTCTTTCGGAACCTCTTTCCAAAACTGCCCGAAGGAAGTATCCAGAGAGCGGCTCGCGCGTATGTCGATGCGCTGAGAAATCATGATGGAATAGAAGAGGGTGGGTACTCGAAGTATGACCAATTCAATCATGGCAAATGGAGTCATGTGAAGGACAGATTGCTTGAGATGTGCAAGGCTCTGGGTCTGCCTGATGAGTATGCCGTGGAAACAACCGAGTTCTTCAGGTATCATGGAGTTGGGGATATGCAGTTTGTCACTCACATGCTGAATGCAGATAGGATATTCACAAGCTCAATCTTAGAGAACACAAATCTCTCGTTAGTTCTTGGAGGTCTATACCTTGCCTGCGTTAGTTGCCATGACATGCACAACAATTACGGCGTTAGCTTGGGCAAGAACCTGATATCGATATACTATTTCATACTATTGGAGAACTAACCTATTTACTTTCAAAAACCCAATTCGATTAAGGTATGGTATCGTTCGTAGACAAGCTTCTGCTCGGCAGGGAGTTGAAGTTCGAAGAGGGCAGGCTCTCGATATTCGACCAGCGTGTCCTCATAGTGCCTGTGGAGCTGATACTGCTGCTCATCGAGAAATCGGTTGCGGATGAAAAGTTCGAGCAGGCAATATACGATGTGATGAAGAAATCTGTTTATGGCTTCTGCCAGACGCTAGCCAAGCGCAGAGGCATCGAGCCCAAGAAGATGGTTGACCTTCTGATTAATCTCGCTGAGATGAACGGATATGGCAAGCTCCAGCTGATCAATCTCGATTACGACAAGAAGCAGGCTATCTTCCACATGCGCAGTCTGCCTTCGGAGGCGCTACTGGAGAAGAAACTGGGAAAGAGAATTGTGGACAGGTACTGGGCTGGGATGCTTGCAGGAGGGGCATCTTGGATTTTCGGTGAGGATGTTGATGCGGTTGAGACTAGGTGCGTGGCTGATGGTAAAGAGTCATGCGAGTTTGTTGTTAGGAAAGTATGAGGAGGGACTATCGAAGCATATCACGTAGTATTCCTAATAATTTTCTACCCAAAAGCTTGGATTTAGGAAGAATAACAGGAAAAGCTAATCACATATAAATTCATGTCTAATTGATGGAGCAATAGGCTAGAGGAATGCCGGTTGACAGGGCAATATAGTGATGAGGAATTAAGCCGACTAATCAATGACGCCAATGAACGTGCCTTTGAAGGACGTTTAGAACGTTTGCGGTTCATGTTCTCTGTGGAAGACCCTAACCCAGCTCCGGCTAGCTCGTTGTCTTATGCATACTACGAAGAAGCGAGACTCTGCTGGTTTATAGGAGCATTCGTAGCAACAATTCTAATGAGCCAACTAGCATTTGAAGAAATGTTGCGCTCACTGTTCAGAGTAGCGAATGGAGTAGGAGGCCAGATATCTACAAAGAAGAATGTAAACGATGCGGGCTTTTCTGACCTTATCAATCAAGCTAAGCATGAGGATCTGATTACGCTAGAGGAAGCCAATGCATTGCATCTGATACGTAAAAGTTACCGGAATCCATACGTTCACTCCCACGATGTGAATGTCAAACCCAACTTTTCTACGCAGGAAATGAAGATTTTTGCCCCAACACTGGTAGAAGCCAGCGTAGAAGACGAAGCTAGGACCACAATTAGAATACTGGTTAACTTGTTCCCAAAAATCTCGCGTCGCTTCTGGGGTCAATAACCTAAAGCGAGCTGATCTAGCATATCGGGCCCTTTTTCTTTGCCTACTTCTCTGTAGATTTCCAAAACCTCTTCATATGTGCCTGGTCCACCCACGATATCCCAGAACTCCTTTCCGATCAAGACCTGATTCTTGATATCGAGATAGTTCAAGGTGAAGCTGTGCTTGTATGAGGATTTATTATCGCCATAGGGATTGTAAGCCATCGCAAAGAATGTCCTCACCTTAGGAGGACCCTGTTTCTTAATCGCGTGTATCTGAAGCATCCTATCAGTTACTTCAAGGCACTGACCTTTGTTCGGCTTCGGGCTCTTAACCTCGATGAAAATTTCGTTGCCATCCTTATCGCACAGGTATACGTCGGCGATACGGGTTCGTTCGACTGTTTTACCGTCCGACACCTCAAGAACTCGCTGGATCATTTCTGGATAAGGTATCATTCGCTTTGAACCGAGGTCGTTGACTACGCCTTCAATTGTGCGTAGCGCCTTGAGCGAAATCTTGCCTGTTAGTCGGTGACCTCTTTCAGCTTTTGCGAAACGATCCTTCGCAATCAGTTTGGCGCACTCTTCAAACGTGGTGCCAAGCCTAGTTGAGAATGTTCGCTCAAACTCATTGATGAGCAGAATCCCATTGGGGAGCAGTGCTTCGTGAAACGGTTTGATATCTCCTGTAGATGAGAATGTCTGTGTGGGGCGCAGCTCGTTCGGCTTTAGACCGCTTGACTGCTTGTGCTCTTGTATCATCCCCTGTATGAAGCCTTCAAGGTATCCTTTGATCTTCATCCGTGTTTCTGGCTTTATCATCCTTACGCAGCTCTCCAAATTAGAATCTGCTCGAAAAAGTCAGCACCTCTCCTGCCTGTCCGGCGGTTAACATTCCTCACCAAGACCTCTTCTGTCTTAAACCCAATGTTGCTCGCCATGTCTGCAAACAGCTTATCCTTGTCGTGCACAACTATAACTACGACGCCATTATCCTTGATACTGTTCCGCACATTCGCGAACACCTCACCGATTCCCTTCACATAATCTGCTCGCGACTTCTTCGAGTTGCCGTTAGAGGCAGCGCCTATCTCCAAATCTTTCCTGTCCGGCAGACCAAGCAGCTCATAGGCGTAGCGATGCTGTTCATGGTAATCAATTAGGCCCACGTAAGGTGGAGAGGTTACTACCGTATCAAACTGTGGAAGCTCGACCTTACGCGAGTCGCCGCATATTACCTTCACAGGCGCATCTGTCCTTAACTTTGAGAACTCAGTTATTCTCTTGATGGTGTCCAAGCTGTAACGTGATAGGAATGTTAGCGCATCGTCAGTTGGTCTGCAAGTCCTTTGGTGCTTATGGCAGAAGTATGGTTCTGTCTGAGGCTTCTTCGGGAAATCCAAATCAAAGTGCGTGGTCAATCTAGCCGATCTAGCTGACCTTGACAAGATGATTTTCAAGACATCCGAATACTCATAATTCTCGATAAAGGAACGGTATAGTAACATCTGGAACAATGCTTTAGACGAGAACCATTGCTTAAGGAAGGGCGTTGCTTCTTTCTCTACAAGCTCTTTCCTGATGCCCGCCCGATTTATCTCGGCAACAGTCCTGGAAAGAATGTCCTTAATTTCGGACTCTAGCTTCCGAACATCGTACTTGTCTGTCTTGACCTTGCTCAGCAGACAGTTGAACGATGAGACATCACAACCGACCGAAGCAATTCCCAAGCTGTTCGCCTCGACAAGGGTGGTGCCTGAACCGCAAAAAGGATCTAATACAGTCTGCGGCTCAAATTTTCTAAGAAATATTTCAACCAGTTGAGGAACATATTTGCCTAGATATGGATGAAGCCTGTGAACGTGTTTGGTGCGCAGTCTCTCCGGCAGCTCTCTCTCACGCCAGTTTAGATTGATGCTAGACAGTGGGGTTGAAGGAGTTACCCAGTTGAAATTCCCAATAATCGGTTGTTTTCTTTCCATAGTCGAGCCTGCATAGTCATCCAAGGTTCTAATTGCAGATTCTCCTCGTAACTTCATTCAATCGGCCCCGACGCTTGCGTTTACGTCCCCATCTAAATATAGCAAGTCTTTGAGTTTAAATATATTAGCAAGTTCTAGCCCCAATCACTTGAAGGACATTTCAATGCCATTCTGAGGATTTCACAAGATGTTTACTTTTCGAGCACTTGCTTCGTAACGCGGATACCCTCGGAGAAGATACGTTAAGGCCAAGATACCAAGTCAGAGCAAGAAGAAGCATCATCGAGGAAGACCCTCAGCCTTCGATGAAGCTACCTACATGAAGAATCGAAGCACAGTGGAACGTTTCTTCTCGATGCTGAAAGGAGGCTTCAGAAGATTCACAATCAGATACGAAATACCTGCATCAATCTATCGAGCACTCATCCATCTCGCCTGCTTCATAATACATGAGAGTTTTGAAATGACCTAGTTACAGGAAACGGTTTTATGGGTGAGTTGTACCTAACTATTGGTATCGTTGCACAGTAATGCGCCAATCCCAGACTCCATTTCTCTCAAATGAAATATCTAAATTTTTAGATAAAGCACTTTTAAGACTGCTTAGGTCTGCATAATATTCTGTTTCAATCTCTTTTTTAATGTGATAATTTCCTAATTTAATTTGCTCTTCAAGCAGAAGGCTTCTTTCGGAGTTATTTATAAAAGCATAATCTACTATAAAAAAAAGAAGATCATGTCTTTTGCTTTTAGTAAAAATGTTGTTTATTAGATAGATTTTTTCTTTGTCATTAATATGATGAAATGAATAAGAACTCACGACTGCACAGTTATATTCGTTGTCAAGATATGTTTTCCAACGGTCAAGATGTCTAAAATCTGTTTGTACAAAGGTAGAGTTTGGAGATTTTCTTTTCGCAATATTAAGCATTTTATTGCTAATGTCTATTCCGATATATTCTATCGATGGGGCAATTCGCTGAAGCATCCCAGCAAATACACCCGTGCCACATCCTAGATCAATTACCTTAGTACACCGACTTTTATGTATTTGATTACATAACCAAATGATTCCATCGTGATAGTGGTCGAATCCCCAGTCGGCCATAGCAATGCTGTCGTCATATGTTTCTGCCCATTTATTGAATGTTTTACAAAGTTTCGAAGTATCTATAGCCATAACATGTCAGCCCTAAACTTATTCCCTAAACGAGCACAATCAGAAAATATTTCTTGACCTAAAACATCTTTGTCTTTTTTTGGTAGCAAGTAGAACATTAAAGTTGCATATTGAAGTCGAGCAGTGTCGGAAAGCACTAAATCAGAAGAATTGCGTTGAACAACTCCCGCACTAATTAACTCGGATAACCGATTTGAAATCTCAGGAATAAATTCTACACCCTCTATATTACAAGAGCCATAATAAGGAAGCTCGATAACAATCTTTTTTAAAAGACGTTCATAATCAAAAACTCTACGTATCTTAAATGTCGGCATAGATTGTTTTTGCATATCGCTCATGTATTGAGCAATACTTGGATGGTTCCATTTGATGTATTCAGAATTAAATGAAACTGCACCTGGACCAAAACCTATAATTCCACCAAGAGTACCATATACACATCTGTGATAAATCAAGTCAAATTCTGGTGAACGAGAAAAACCATGTCCACTCCATTGATGATATCCAAGCTCCAAAAGACGATCACGTCCAGCCTTGAAGCACTTTAAACGTGTTCGAGCATTTAATCCCTTCAAACCAAGGGATAAAACGGAATTCCAGTAGCGATCGGGAACTGCTAACAGGTTAATTGGGTATATTTCTATTGTGTCTGGGTTAAGCTTATTAGCTTTTTCGATATCTACTAAAAAGGTTTCGAGGCTCTGACCATGGTGACCAAACAATAGATCAAAAGATACTTGTAGATCGTAACTGTGGGCCAATTTAGTAGAATAGACGATGTCATCCACTGTCGCTCTCAGTTGATATAACTCCCGAGAACATGGGTCAAATGATTGAACACCTATTCTGACCTTGGATACATTGTAATCATAAAAAGCTGAACATAATTCCGGTTTTAAGCTCATGGCATTTGTTTCAACACAAATTTCGCATCCGGATGAAATGTGGAAAACAGTTTTAATTGCTTCCATGATTTCAGAGAAATTATTTGGGCTCATGAGAGAAGGCGACCCCCCTCCAAAAAAAACGCATTGGATTTCAGGCTTCTCTTGTCGCTGATATGATTTTATCTCACATATAAGTTGCTGTACGTATCTATTGCGTAAATTAGCATCGTGAATATTAGTCCTGATGTATGGACAGAAACTACATAGTGAACTGCAAAAGGGAAAGTGAACATACACACCCTTTACTTCATTAAGAGATATGGTTCCAGGAGAAAATGAGGTTAGATCTTCCTCACCATATTGAAGCGGGTAAAACCAATTGTAGTAAGGAACCTCAATATTGAAGGTGAATATGTCATTTAGTTTTACTGCAATTGGCAACATCGCGAACTTTCCTCTAAAGTATCCAATTTTGAACAACTCTATTGTTCTTTCAGATTAGTTTATCATGGTCTACAATAGCGTCACTGTCAAAAGAAACGGTCCTAATGAATAAACCTGAAGAATTGCTTACGATTTATACAATAACATCCTCATTAAATACCTGTAGCTTTAGCAACAACAAGGGAATATCCACTAGGACTCAATTTCCTTAATCGACAACAAACCTCTACCATTTCATAGCACTCGCGGCGAAAGATTCATTACTCGCAGAGACCTTGCTCTCACCGACAGCAGTAATCTTAGACTTCAGCGTTTCTAGCTCAGTAATCCAGTTTTTGGCTACATCATTTTTTCCAGAAAGTCGACTAGCCATTTCAGAATATTGGGCTTCTATGATGGATGAAACGGCATCCTCTTCCCTGTCGAGAGTTGAGAGTGACCATGCTCTTGCTTTAAGAAAATGCGGATTGCTTGGATTTGTGGTACAGAGCTTATCCAGGATCGCGAGAGCTTTTTGCTCATCTGTTTTACTAGCTTTTTCAGTACTTTGCACAGCCTTCTCCTGAAGGATGCGCGCCTCGATAAATTCCGACCATTCATTTAAATTTGGCATAATTGATCGTCTTGTTATAATACGAAGATGTATAAATAGCTTTCGTTTCATAATTAAGTAAACTCATCTATTTTGATTTGATATATTGGATACCCATTATTTGTTGTCTTCAATCTATCAGTAAAGTATTTTTCCGTTTATCTAAAGACTGAATTAGTGGACTATACATGCCAATGATACTGGTAGGTTTTGTCGGAAGATAGAAAACCAATCGGAGTTACATATGGAGGGCCGGAGTCCTCTGGAGAAACAGAACCGTCTCCAATCTCGATACGAGCCCAAATTTCAAAAGTGTGGCCACCTGGACAGGAGCGCGTTAACATTCTTCACTATTCTATCCGCCAGATACCAGTTCTTCACAGCATACTCGATATCGGTCCATCAGAAATATTGGTAGAATTCTCTGATCGAACCTTCTTAGCCCGAAGTCAGTCAAATCCGGAAGAGGAAGGTAGACTTTTTCTGGATATATTCTCGCTCTTTTTACGGACCCAAGTGAAGCTAGTCGCGACCACCATTAATGAGGTACAAGTAACACCAGCACCGTTCAGAACTAATCAGTATAATTCCAAGATTGATAGTATCGACCAAACCGGCTTTGAAAATATCCTTTCGAGACTTTTTCAATTAAAACCATCTGTATTTAGGAGAATGCTAAGGAGCTGTAGAATCTATAACACATCGCTAGGGTTTATCTTAACTGATCCAACATTAGCGATATATCTCCTAGTAGCATCTTTGGAGTCAATTGCCCACATAGTCGAAAGCGGAGGCACTAAAGAGGATAGGTTTGTTAGATTCATAGAAAAGAATAGTGGCTTAGATTGGAACGCAGACGTAAAAGAAACACTTCTTAACGTTTACAAATTTCGTGGAGAAATCGCTCATAATGGAACTGAATTCAACACTGAGATTGATCTCGTCGGCTCGATTAATATTCCAATGATGAAGATAGAAATTGATGGGCAGGAGAAGCCCATACCTAATGCAAAATGGTTTGAGAAACTCGTACAACAAACATTATTGAACTTTTTAAAGAATCAACCAGCCGCATCTCTGCAAAATGACCTTGGCAAGGAAGCCGCAAAACGTGCTATAGTAACCATACCACTGAAGGCGATGAAGGAACCAAATCTTATTACATTTGCAGACGAAATTGAAATGGCCGATCGAAATCAAGATTCGCAAAAGAAAAATACGATGTAGACCCCACCGAACTTTACCAAAGGAAACGTTTCTTCTCAATCGTCTCAGAACTGGTCCAGGCGAAGCTGAGCGCGAGGATCTGTCTCGATGTAATCCTTCATTATCTTCAGCAACCTATTGGTAAAGGAATTTCTCGTAGAACTATATTCTGAATCTAGCTTCCTGTAGAAACCGCCAATTATCTCTGTGAAGTCGTACATACCTCTATCTCTCGCTCCAACAGCATATTCAAACAACTGCTTCATCAATCGGTCAGCTTCCGAGTTGATTTGAAACACCTCTCAGCCTCTCTGTGGCAATCTTCACATACTCAGGATTGAGGTCGCATCCTAGAAAATGCCTACCTAGCCTCCTAGCAACAACAGCAGTGGTCCCGCTACCGATAAACGGGTCAAAAACAACATCCCCAATCCTTGATGACGAGAGTATGGGCCTGCGCAACAATTCTTCAGGATATACTGCAAAGTGCGCGCCCTTGAAACCATGCGTATTGATGATCCAAAAGTCTCCAGGGTTCTTACCCAACGGATGAGTAGTGTTAGGGTGACATTCCTTCCAAGCCTTCCAAGACATGGGTCCTGAACTGGATGCGTATCGTGGGTCGATGCCTTTCTCATTGGCTCTTGAGTATTTGCCTTCAATCACATCTCCCGGGTTCTTGCCTTTTGGGTTCCAAATTCTAGCAGGATTCTCTCTGTGCACGTTTGGCGGTGGTGTCATCCCCCCGGTCTTCATAACTCCGTCAGCCTTCGGTCTCGTAAAGTCTTGGACTGTAGTGAGAACATCCCCCGGATTCTTTCCTAGCGGATGATAGTCCCTGTTGCGAAATTGTTTTCTCGTTCTTCTGGCTCTCGGGCTTGCATACTGCTCTGAATTTTCTGAGAGCTTCCCTTCGTAGATATCACCCGGATTTTTGCCCAGCGGGTTCAATCCTTTCTTCGCAGAATTCTCCATAACCTGCGCTGGAGATTGATGCATGCCTCGCGGATCTGTCTTGTGTTTGAGCGGATCGTAATGCTCCTTGTTCTCTATGTATCTCTTCATTCGCTCGACTGTGACAGACTTGTGTGGAACTCGGATTGCGTCGAGATTGTAGTAATACTTCCTGCTCTTCACGAAATGAAAGACAAACTCATACGTATTGGTGAGCCTGTCCTTGACCGAGCATGGCATCGCGTTAGGCTTGTGCCAGATTATGCAGTTGCGCAGAATCCATTCATCATCGATGAGAGTCAGCGCAACCCTCCACGGAACGCCTAGAAGCGATTTGGCAACGATACCCCTATCCTTGTGTCCGCCAAACTTCTTGAAACCATCCAACCTGTTCTTCGAATGCCACTTCTCATATTGTCCTCCGCTACCGGTTGATGAGTAGGAGTCGCCCAAGTTGAGATAGAAACTGCCATCACTCTTCAGAACACGCTTGAGCTCATGGAATAGTTGAACAAGTTTCTTCACATACTCGCGGAAGTCAGGCTCTAAACCAATCTGACCATCAACGCCATAATCCCGCAAGCCGTAGTAAGGCGGAGAGGTAACACAGAGATTGATATATTCATCCGGCAGAGACTTCAGGAACTCCAACGCATCGTTGCAAACAATCCTGTCAACCTCTATCTAATCACCCGCGCTCCTTCCTTATTTTCTCCCTCGCTTCGCTGTAAGTGCAAGGCTTCCAAGCACGATCTAATTCAGCGCCATTCTCTAGGATTTCTTCAATGCTCACGTAGCCCCACTCGGCATTCTGATCGTCATTCAAATTTGCATACCCAAAGGCGAGATTCTCCTTCCTGTCAAGCTCGGCAATTAGCCAGTAGAATCCTACGTAACTGAGCTGATACCGTTGATGGATAATCTTCCTCTCGAACGGCACGCTTTCAGACTCATACAATTTTGGAATTGAATCATCCACGGAATCACCTGTAGACTCTTACGAGTGAGAAGGAATGAGGGTTATGCGTACGTAGTGCCGCTACACGTTATGCAACATTCTCTCGCAATGCTACCCTGAAACAGATTAAGGTATATGCTCATACTTGGCCAAGAATTATTGGCGGAGAAATTACCTTGATTAGAGACTATCATCAAGATATAACGGCTATAACGATTATTATTTCATACATATAAATCCGTATAATCCAATATTTTGGATTGAGTGGATTGATATTAGAGAGTTTTTGCAGAAAGTCAGCAAGCCAGGCGGTTACTTTTTGCACGGTCTTTACGACGTTTATATAGGTAAAGTTAAGGATGATTTTGAGCGTGGAAATGGCGCCATACTTTCATATTTTGCAACTTTAGGTATCACCGATCTTCTTTCATACTATCTTGTGGAATCTTGTGGCATCAACCAATCTTATGGTGAAGCTCTACTTTTAACTGTGGCCAGCGCGCCGCTGATCAAACATGCTATTAGAAAGCAAATAGGCAAGTGACTATGATTTCTTCGCTTTAGATGAATTACTACGTCTTTTGTTATTGCCTCTGTTAACGTATAGCTTGAGTGGTTGAAGTGCGAGAATATAAATTGCCACAATAATAAAAACCCACCCTGCTGTTCCAAAGTTATTCTTTAGTAGGATCGAAAGAAAAGAAGAATCAAACTGCACGTCTCTTCCAATGACAAGTATGTAAATCCATACTAAATGGAACAGAACAAAGTATATCCCTCGATACCAGCTTTTTGAATGCTTTTTCAGCGTCTGGTCAAGTGGTTCCAAAAGGAATTTTTCAAATAACTGCCGTGCTGCAAACGGTAATGATATTGAAGCTGCTGCCAAGCCAATAGCAATGAAAATGATAAGTGCATACGAACCCATCTGATAATCCATATTAGATGCCATTAGTGGAATGTTTGTTCCTTTAGCGTTAGCCGAAAGATAGATTAAACCAATTGTATTCGAAAATGCGAGAATAATTCCCTGTACAGTAAGCCCGATATCTAATGCGATTTTTTCGCGAGGGACATCCTCGTTTCTGGCTAGTGTAGTCTTGGTAAAAATGGAGAATAAAATCGCCCAGAGACAAGTTAAGATATTTCCTAAGATACCCCCAGCCAAAAGCAGAAGACCGAATCTGGCAAATGCCAAATTTTCTTCACTAAGTATAAAAGCAAAATAACTTCCAGATAAAACAGCCAGAAATGCAAAAGTTATTGAGTTTGTAATAATAAGATCCGAGGCTAACGACGATATAGCGTTACGATCTAAATTCGGTTGCGGCTGGCTCATAAGGTAACTCCTAAGCTGTAGAGATTGCTCATTGTCGCCCTCAGCTTGGGATAATTTTCAGAGACATCCATTATTTGGTTCGTGTTTATATCAATCTCAGCGTTTCTTAGCCGACTTGAAAGCTTTCTGTATTCTGTGTCTTTCAATTCAGTTATATATTTGAAAGCGTTTGGGAAGAGGCTTGCGAACTCTTTGAAACTCATCTTCCTGTGTGATGGATTGGACATGAGTTCCAACAGTGTTTTCCTCTCGCTAGCACCGCCTTGCTGCAAAATGGCGGTTATGACAACTGTAGTTTGTCTTGCGTTCAAATCTTCCATTAGATCTGCTATATCGTCGTTTATTTGAAAAATCCGGGAAAACGGATACACCGCCTTAATTATTTGTTCGACATTCTTCCTTTTGGTTGGTTCGTAATACATGATGGGCGCTACGGCCCAAGCAAAAAGGCCCCCTGCTATACGATCCACATATTCTTCGAGAATCATGCGGGAGTCAGGGAGCGAGTCTGGAACGAAAGCATCGTCAAAATATCCATGTTTATCTTGCCAAGCAATACCGAGAGACATCTCATTGCCATAATGATAATAGGTATCAATCATCTCAGGAACCACTTTGGGTTCTATGATGCCTTTTGCTACATGTCTAGACAAGGGATATATCCATGATGTAGACAAGCTTACAACAGCGCCCAATTCTTGTCGTTTGTTTCCTGCTCCAGTGGCTTGAATATCCACCTGACTACTCACGGCCTCCCAATTTGAATCTATCAAATCGTCTAGTAGCGAGATTAACCTACATGAAAGGTCAACGATGCTGGCACAAGCAACCCTTTTTTCCTGAGAAAGACCTAGTTCGTTTGACACAGCGATATTGACCATTGTGAAGGGTTTGATGCCTCTTAATTTGATAGGAACTGGAAGCGTGAGCTTCTCCAAAACCTTGAGACCATCTACGACTTTTGGGTAATCATTTTTTACATATTCAAGGAGCCGGCTAGTCGTAGTAAGCATAAGAGAATACGGTATTCTGGTGAGATACTTAAACACTCCCTTTTGAACAAACGTTTCTTTCAATAATTATGGCAAAAAAAGGTCTGCAATGATCCCTCAAGATGCTAGTTCCACTTTTTCTTTCAGATAGCCGAAACGTCTGCATTTAGCCGCTTTTTCTCAAACAAGGCTGAAACATCCTCTATTCTTGCGCATATACGGTCGCTTATCATCATCTTCTTGCTTCAACTCCTCCCTCCCTATCTTCTTCCTTCACAAAATCGGAAACACTGCGCAAAATCTCCTTTCAACTGCATAAACCCGGAGCCTCCCAGCACAAACAGCACAAAACCCTCGGAGAACCGTGCTCCCTGGACACATTCTTTACGAGCTCTTCATCGTCAGAACAGACTATGACCTTCGAGAAATCGTTCAGTGCAATCCAGATATTCCCTAGTATGTCCGAGTTTCCGGTCTCTACGTTGATAGCCGTGCGAGTAGTCTGGATGTCAGGGCCGACTCTCGAAGTAATGCACTCTATCCCCTTGTTTCTCAGCTGCTCAGAAATCCAATGGACATAGAACTCATGCTTGATTCCGGGGTTCGCTCCTTTCTTCTGATACAGTATCCTGGGCTTTCCTTTCCCAAGCTTCACCTTCACAGCTTCCACTTCGCCTCTTCTGCTTAACCCGTTCACGACTCTGGAGTATCGCCTGTCATCCCAGCCTAGCAGATGCCTCCTTTCACGAGTCGGGATAAATGGCTCTTTGCTAATGCTTTCTAGGAACAGTCGCTCCTCATTATCATCCAAGTGTCGAGGCGCATCAATAGAAGGCGGCATTTCGAACTTTACTTTAGGCGTGTATCTTTCCAACTCTTGCGCGCTTAACTGACTCAGAAACATGTTCTGAGAAGTCATGATAAACGGCTCAAGCCCCTGAGTCTTGACTATCGCCTGCCTTTGCTTGAGGCTGGTCAGTTCCTGAGCAAAATGGTCGACCGAGACATAAGAGTTGAAACCAAAACTCCGCGCGATGAGGTCGATGTCCTTCGCATCCTGCAACTTGAACGTGAAGACGTTCTGACAATTAGCTACAATATCCGGCTCTAAATTTGAAGGCCGTTGAGTGACGACTGCCAGTGATTGCCCTCGTTTTCTCAACCTTGCCGCAAATTCTGTGGTCGCCCAAGTATCAGTCACCAGCAGCTTGCGTAGAATCTTTGGTGCTAGTAGTTGCGCTTCATCTGCTATGAACAGGTTGGATATCCGCTCGGTCGGCTCGCGGTGCAGTGCTTGCTTGAGGTATGCTACTGCGATCGTGTTGTATATCAGCCTCAGCTCGGTTCCGTATGCGACCTTTGCTTCAAGGGGATGAAGATCAATCAGTACATTCCGGTCATCAAACTTTTCGAGATTGAAGCTGGATGTCTCGGTGTAGAAGATCTCGCTGAGCGCCGGATTGCTCCTGTATGGTTCGAGCCTTACAAGAAGCGCAGTTTTAGTCTTATCTAGTGAGTTGAGTCTAAACGGCAGATTATGCTCTTCGTAATTTGTCACGTTGTCAATCAGCGTGGGTATGCTTGTACTTTCCCTGATGCACTGGTCGAGGACATAGTTCATCTGCGGCGAGAGGTCTTGGTATTCTACTTCAATTCCGCGAAAGATTATCTCCTTCAGTAATGCACGGACAAGCCCATAGTCGTTGAGGTCGTAGGGGTTTATTTTGAGATTCGTATCTGTCGAGTAATATTCTGTCTTATGTTGCAGCCTTGGGAGAATGTTCTTCCATTCGCCTTCGACATCTAGGATCAACAGTTTGATTCCATTGTTCTCAGCCTTGATTGCTAGGTTCATCGCTTCACGTGTCTTGCCGCCACCGGTAGCGCCGTAGAATGCGAAATGAAACCCGAATTGCGAGAGCGGCAAGTGAAACGGATTGCCATCACTCATCGTTCCCAGAAGTATTCCATCTCTAACTTGGTTTGGTTCGGGCGAGTGCAGGAAATTTGGAAGAGGACTCTGGCAGTAGTCGCACAAACCTCTGAGCATCTTGGTCATGCTTCCACATGTGATACACACCCAGTATTCGTTCAATACCATCTGACACACCCTTCGCACAGTTTCATCCGTGTCATCACGCCTTGACGCCATACTTCTTTCACAGTGATGTGCAGCATGCAGAAGATACGCAAGCAACCCTCGCAGATTCGCTGACACTGTGGGCAGGTGGAGTTATCACACGTTCCGCATCGACCGAGCAATCTCTCTTTCTCAGTCGTTGCGCCGCATACCTTGCATCTCAGCAGTCCTCGCATTGCCTCACGAATCCTTGGTAGCAGTTCGGACAGAGCAGGTATCCGTTAATCTGTGCCAGACATTCAGAGCAGCATCTCTTTCCGCATCTCGTGCATTTCCCAGCGCCGATGTTCCTGACGAATGTGTGACCGCACTGCAATGTGGGATAGTCTATCTCGCTGATTGTATCACCACTTTCTCTTCACCGTTCCATCCAATCTCGGTCCCGAATCTGAACAGGTATCGCCCTACGAGGCGCCTATCAGCATAGACCTGCTCGCACAGTGCCTTCAGCGAACGGTCCAAGCCGAACTTTTTCGAATACAGATGTGTTAAAGCGGCTACTCCTTCCAGTCTCCTCGCCCTGAACAGCAGCTCCCGGTTGTCAAGGTAGAATTGGAGGACCGATTCCCCAACATATCTCGGCAGATGTGACTTGTCGCAGACACGCTCTATCGTCCTATACCATTCTGCGTCGCATCGCCTGATCGGATTGTTTAGATTCCTGAGGAATGCGTACCTCGTCCTTGTCCCGTCGTCAAGCCTCCTTCCCTTCCCGTCATACTCCGGGCTGAAGGTTGAGCCGAGAGTGAATTGCGAGTAATGTGCAATACCTATTCCTCCCCGTCAACCACTGCTCCGCACTTTTCGCACTTCAGCCCAAACTCGCTGCGCGTGATTCCCCACGCGTCCTCGCCTGTGTTGCTGCGGTATTCCCTGCATCTTGGGCAGTAGCCTCTCATTCAGAAGATTATGCAGAAACAAGGTAGAGTAGGTTACGAGTGAAGGATGCCGATAGTGCGTCAGGTAAACGTAATCTGCTAAGGTTGTAGATTTATAAGAACTGGAACAGGAATATTATAGTTGAAGTAGTATAGGAGCATATTGCTTAGAAAACCGAAGATAATAATTGATAGACCAAGAAGTACAGAAGCGATCCTCAGGTCTTTCGCCACTTTCTCAAGAGTAATTACTTTATTGGACTCCCGATATATTATAGTGTCTTTATGCTTGTCTAGAATGTAGATGACCCCTAAAAACAACATTACAAGAGATGTCTTAACGAGCGCGCCTTCAGGAGTCAGATTCATCCAAGGGCGTGTTTCATGGCAAGTAGGGCAGTCTGGTTTACTTAATGCGATTATGGTGGATTGAATATCTAGGTATAATGCGAAGCTGAGAAAGCCAAATAGTGCGCGAATGTCTGCATTACTAATCTTTTGAAGTGTGTTTAACAGTATTGTTTTCAATTATCTAAATCCGACATTGAAACGTAGTCTGCGGAACTTAAATAATGTTTCTGGGCGATTTTATCGGAATCTTACATACGCACTTTCCATAATAGTTGAATCACAATCTCAAACAATGAACTCGAAAAATCTCAAGGAGCTATTCTCAGAAAAGATCGACGCCGATGTTCTCAACAGGATGCCTGAATGGTTCAAGCGATTGAGAGAAGCATACCTACGCAAAACCATCGCCTAATCGGAACATTATACCTAAATTGGTAATCTTTTTCATGAAATTATCACTTCAAGCTTTTCTAACGTGGAAAGATTTAAATCGATCCCTTGTAGAACATCCAAGATAATTTGAGCCTAAAATTACCGGCTGGCTTCACTCTGCTTGAGGATGAAAAACCGCTCTGGCACGGGCGAATGAGTCTGCAATCTAATTGGTTCTTGATTCTGGTCGGGCTAATAACACTGGTCATTGGGATAGGGATTCTGCTCCTCATAGTCGTTGCGCTCAGGATGATATCATCTGAATACTTTATAACAAACCGGCGGATATACGTGAAATACGGGCTAATCGGCAGAAGGACCCGTGAGCTAAAGAATGAGTGGGTCTCGAACTTCGCTATCTCACAGGGGTTAACCGGCAGGATAATGAACTACGGTAACATACTGATTTCCACCCCAGGCGAAGCCATAGGATACAACGTCATGGTTGGGGTATCCGGTCCGATGCAGGTCAAATCACTCACAGAGGACATTATACAAAAGTACAAGAAGGCACAGGAGATAAAAACGTCAATACGTAGAATTGAGGAGGAATACGAGCTAGGACGGGTGGAAAAGACGAAGTATGATGCATTAAGAGCAAAGTACGAAGATGAATTGAAGAAGTATTAAACTGAATCAACTCATTTTTCGAATCCGCATCTTAATTAAATCATCTCAACCAAAGCTAGCAGAGCCTCATTTTGTGCGAACTAGGCTCTATAGGCTATCGTCAACGCTTACCAGCGCATATGCATTCGTGGGCCTGCTTGATCAGAGACACCGCATACTCCACTTCGTCAGGAGACTTTACTGTGAACACCTTGTCAAAGGTCCATGCTGGCGTCCTCTTCAAATCCCTTGTAATCCCTTTCTTGTCTTTGAAGGTCTTCTTGTCAGCCTTCAAGCTCACTTCCAGCCCATCTTTGAGTATCTTGATTGTGCAGAAGTTCTTTAGTGGAGATGTCTGGAAGGTTGTCCACCCCTTTCTTGTCACCTGCTTCGCATTCGGCAGGCAGCAAATCGCCTGGCTCAATTTCTCAAACACTTCCTTAACCGTTTCATCGGATTTCTCCAGATGCTTCGCGATGGGCACCGTTGTCCATTTGAATGTCCATTTCTTGGCTTCTTGCTCCAGAGCCTCTCTTGTGAACGTGGTGAATTTGTGGACGAACTGGTTCCGGCTGTTCGCGTAGGTCTCGAATGGGATTGCCCTTACATCCGTCCCGTCCTTCGCCAGATGCTCAACCACTTCTCTAAGCTGTTCGGAAATGCTGTCAATGATTATGAATATCCCTACTCCTTTCTCGATGACCCGCGCCAGATAGCTCGTATCAGAAACCTTGCTGCCATCGCTGACTGTTCCGGCAAGAAACTTTGCCAAGTCATTCCTTGTCCCGGGACTGTCCATAGCCATCTTGAACTTGAAGAGTTGACTCATGATATGGCCGACAATATCATGCGAACTTAGCTCCACTTCGATGATGAAGAACTTGTCACTGGCTAAGTCGACCAGATATCCGTCAGGAATGCTTCCTATATCGGTCTTGCTGGCGATCTTCCTCTTGACATTGAAGAAATGGATGTTCTTTCCGAAAAGCTCCTCAGCGTGTTCTACAGCCAGCTTCTCTAATTCCGATTCTAGTTTGTAGGAGTGGGGGCTGAAAACCTCATCACCTAAAATGATAACTGGTACTCCTTCCTTCTGCATTTAACGCACTTCTTTGTATTGTTACTCTGGCTGTATAAATCTTCATCCATTTATGGAATACACGTAAGAAAATCACTTCTCAATCAAAGCAAGTAACTTCTCAAGCTTCTCCGGGTCTTCGGTAAGCCTGTTGAGCAGTTCATCTATTTTCGATCTAGCCCTGTCCATCTGCATTACGGTCGTATTATCCAGTGGCAATCCGCAGTTGTTGCAGAACTTGGAGTCGGCACTGCTCATAGAATGGCATTTGATGCATTCCTTGTGAGTAAGTTGCTGCTCCTCTTTCTTGGCTTCGATACCATTCAGCATGCGGTGAGCGTCGTCGATGTCTTCTCCCGCTAGCTTGATGTATACTGCTGGCATTCGCGAGCCTTGCCTCCATCCTGCAACTGCGCACAGCAACGAGTATGGGAGGACTTTGCTCGCTGGCGTCAATACTGAATGTCTGGTCAAGTAAGGGAAGAACCTTTTCTTTATTCCAGCCCTCTCAGCGCATTCCCTCAACATTGTTCTGATGGTATCGTAACTCATCACCCGATAATTGTCTCTGCGGTCTAGTGTAACCCACACTGGTGCTTCAGGATTGTCACGCAAAGGATGCAGGTTGAGCCAGTTCGCAAGCAATGATGCAGAAGATATCACCCGAGCCGTGTCCTGCCCTACCTTCCCATCCACACGCAATCTCGCCCCCAGTTTATCAAACTCGATATCCTTGATCTGCAATCCCATTATCTCACCCAGTCTTCGTTTAGACTCTGCGAAGACAAGTATGAACGCCCTGTCCCGCATGTTGTGCGCAGCCTGAGCGATACTCGTGATTTCTTCGGCTGTCAGCAGGTCTTTCTTCTGCAACTTGTTCGCAGGCTTTTTCCCTTCCCTTATCCACTTGACTTCGGGCGGGTGTTCACCACTGTCACAGCCTTTCAGCCACTGGAAGAATTTCTTAAAGACCATCTTGTAATCGCGTTTGGTCCAGGCAGAAACATCGCGCTGCTCGATATTTGCCACGAGTTCTACTATATCATCCTTGGTCAACTCGTTAAACGGCTTCTTCGTTATCCTCGAAATCAGTTTGAGAGTGTTGAGGCATTTCAGGATTCTTGCAGGGCTGATTCCGTCAGCCACACGTCGCCTGTGGTACTTTACCAGAACTTCCGCATCTTCTCTTCTGAGCTCTCCCTGTATCGACTGGAGTTCCTTCTCTATCTTCTCCGGATAGCGGTAGATTTGTGCTGCAAGGCTCATACTTCACCTTTCTTTTCATTCCTAGAGTATGTTGGGGATATGTGCCCTGCCGCTAGCGCTGGGAAGGAGGGCTGTGGCGTAGACACAAGTCCCTAACAGACTCATTTCAAATGCTTTGATATCATATTGTGTTTCAGTTAAGAAATAGTTAACGGTTGTAGCGGAATCATACTCACATACAAACTATTTCCATATCTACTTATTACGGCTGAAGCTCAATGTCCAGCACACTCTGCGGAACCTTCGCAGCATTAATCTCAACTAAATTCTTAATGTAACTTATAGAGCTTCTTTCTCCAATGAATATGAATTGATAAGCTGCGGTCTTTCGTGATTCGCTCTTTACTCTCTCTGTTTTAACTATCCTCTTTACGAAAACTCCTTTGAATTTTTGAATGAAAATATATCCGACCACGCTCTTGGCATTACTATCAAATACGGTCAAGGATGTCCAACCATTTTGGTCGGTCGATTCTTCTGAACCAAATAGGTATGGGAATAGTTTCTTTGGGCTATCTTCAACCAATGCTGTTAGCATATGCCCACGACTGCTGACGGTGAAAAGTTGTTCGATGCTCTCTCCTGCGTTATGCTTGAGAATCAGATTGTTCTTATCGTTTTGACGTTTCTCATTTGAGAGATTTTTTATTTCACTTGTGAGCTCGGGTGTTTCATAGACAAGAAGCGTGTCAAATGTGAACTTGGGAACCTCGACGCTAACAAGTGGTCCGATTATCCTGCCCAGAAGGTAAAGAACACTTCCTGATACCGGCAATCTTCTGAGCGAATTTTTCATTGCATATGTTTCGAAAAAGTCGAAGCCTAACGGAAACTTTTCTTCTGCCTTTGGTTCTTCAATTATATGGGCACTCATTAAGTCGTATAAATGGTAGATGAGAACAATTGGAAGCAAAACCAGAGTAGCCTGTAGCCCCAACTGGGTATAGACGAGTGTGGCGAGAAAAACTGCAGTCAGGAGAACAAAGATTGAAACACCATTGGTAACCGCCCAGAAGATAGTCTGTTTGTTTTTTGCAAAGTCTAGATCATCAAGGAGAGAATTCTGCTCCACAAATACCGAGCGCATCTTTCCGAGGACCGCCTTGTAGTCCATGGCGCTGAAAAAGTTCTGCAATGGTCCGTTGAGGATATTATTGAAACGGATTGCTGAAATGATTAGGATGATTGAGGCAATTAATGGAATAGAAAAATACGTCACATCTAATTTGGTAGCGTTACCTCCTGTACTCCAGATAGCATAGATAAAGAGAGCAGTCGTCAAGCAATATGGTATCTTCTTGAGAATTTGCTTGTTGAGTCCTTCAGACATGTAGTATTTCAGTATATCAGTTAACACACGACTACGCCTCGAACAAAATTATAGGTCTTTGCTATTTAAAGAGAACACAATGATTAGGGCATTAGGCGGGATTTGGAAAGACTATAGCTGCTGCACGCTTGAACCATTCTATAAATTGCGTAAAACGCGGGCTTTGCTCAATGATGCTTACCGGAATTGTATGCATAAGGCCGTGACGTGAGTAGTATATTGACAGATGTGAAACTTTTGTTTGGCCGAGTGTACCGTCAATTCCTCCAATTTTAGATAGGATGTAGTAGCCGATCAGCTGGTTGTAGTGGTCTCGGGTGAACGCGAGGTTTTTGGTTGTCTTGATGTCTATGAGGTTACCATCTATCAGCAAATCCGCATCAGCAGCTCCAACAAGTTTCGAACCTGCTCCAAATGTAGGGTTCAAGACACAGTAAGTCTTGGCTCGGAACTTCTCAGCGTCTACTACGTTCAACAGATTGCGCATATCCGCTATATCACCGTCAAGGACGTTGCCAAGATTCGGATCAACTACACCTGCCCTGTAGATAGGATCTAGTTGCGCTAGTAATATTGCCGCCCTGATAATGTCGTCATTGATTTCGCCGCATTTGACATAGTCTGCATGAATGGTTTTTGCCCGGGTTAGGATGTCATTCGTCTTCCTGAAGAGCTCTGCATCTTCCCTTATTTGTTCCGCATCTAACCGTTCTGAGCTTTCTTCGATAAGTTTACTTTCCGATATCGCTTTGATAAGTTCAACCGCATTTTCTGCGGTCGACCTGTACATTTCAACTGCCCCTTCTGCAATCCATGATCTTGTTACAGAATCCGGGTTCAATCGTTGAAGATAGAACCTCAGCAAGTAGTCGAATGCTGTTCCGATCAATGGGTAATTCTTCGTGATTGGTGGAGCACGCATGGGCGCAGAGAGTTTCGCGCTCGGCAGAGGAAATTCTGCTGCAAACATCTGTTTGACAGCGGGTATTGAAAGAAAGCTGGTTAGGCTCATTGTAACATCATCCTGCCTTGTAACTGTATACTCAACCAAGAAATAGTCAGTGGTTCTCAGTCGTCTCATTGTCGTTTCTTTTTCCACGGTTGCATTCGTAGCAAAGAGTCTGTAAATTATTGAGATTGTTGTTCCCACCTTTAGAAATAGGTATTTTGTGGTCAACTTCCAACTTGGCACCGATGCCAGAGCGACCGCATAAAACGCACGTGAACTGGTCTCTCTTTAGCACAAGAAACCTTCTTCTTATCGAGATTTCCTTTCTATATGGTTTAGATTTGCCATCTTCATTGAGGTTCTCGTTTTGTTCTTGCGTGTCTTTTTTGTCTACGGAATTGTACGCAAGAATCAACGCCTTTTTCCAGCTTCCAAACCTTCTCCTGTATGTATCCTGACAGTAGGGGAAGCCATACCCTTTAAGATCGGAAGCAAAAGGTCTTCGCCCTTCTTTTTCAAGGGTTGTTGTCCATAGTTCAATAACGGCGTTTATCAGTTCCTCATCAGTTGTGTTGACGCGTCTGCTTGGTTTCAAGCCTGCTTGCAAAAGCGCGTCGGAAAAGGAACCAAATTTTTTGAAATAAGTTGTCCATCCAGCTCGTCCATACTTGTCTATGTCAGACTTTGTGACAGACCTGTCTCCTACAATTTTTTGGATTCGTTTTAATTCCTCGATAAGGGATTGCTTGTCATAATCTTCCAAAAAGTCGATTTGAAATTTCTCAGGCACACTGTAGTGTTGTGTATGAATGTATATATTGTCTTCTTGATATTATTCGAAGAACAAATAGTCTATATACGTTGGTAGGGCTGAATATTTGATATATGCCCTTAGAAACAGTCCTGTCGCTGTTAAGCCTTGTCGGTGTAGGCGGAATAGTAGCCGCCTTTTTCACGTATTTTTGGCAAAAGAGGAAAGACATTCTACTGAAAGAAAATGAGTTGAAAGAGAAGAGATATCTTTGCATCCTTCTTCTAATGTATGCTCACATTGACCCAAAAGCGTTTGAAAGCCTGAAACCATACAGGCCAGACATAAAAAGCAAGGACGACTTAAAAAGAGAGTTGAATACAGAATGGGTAAACTCTTGGATATTTGCAAGTGATGACACAATAAAATCATTCAAAAAATTCCTTAATGAACCGACAGAGAATAGCTTCGCTGAAACTGTTCTCGCTATGCGTAAAGAATTATGGGGCAAAAAATCAAATCTACCTAGATCAACATTCTCGCTAGAGGCATTACACTGACCTACTGATTGATCTTCGGCTGGCCGATACCAAACATCTCTAGCGGAACTACACTCCCGTTAGCAATAAGCTACTCCAACCTCAACTCTTCATAGTGAAAGACCCGATTCTCGTTGATGAAAACTCGCTGCACGAGGCGTTTATTCCCACGAACATGCCATTCAGGGAAGGGCACCTAAAGGAGATATTGCAGCATCTCAAGCCTGCGCTGCACAAACAGGACGCAAGGAATGTCCTGCTGACAGGCCCGACAGGCACGGGCAAAACCACACTCGCCAAATGGATTCTCGCCGAGCACTTCCCACGCAGGCACGCCTATGTCAACTGCTTGAACACGAGAAGCGAGCATAAGATATTGGAGAGCATTCTGATCCAGCTCGGACATGTCATTCCTGAAAACAAGCCTACTGATTATCTGGCACAGAAGTTTGAGAAGAAGGTAGAGAAGGGAACCATAGTCTGCTTGGATGAAGTGGACCAGATTAAGGATGAGCGCATTCTTGCAACCTTGTCATCCCAGCTGAGCGGCTTGGTGTTGATAACCAATCGGGGGAGGTTCTTCGATGGTCTGGATAGTAGGATTAGTTCGAGGTTGTTTGCTGCGGACATAGAATTCAGGAAATACGCTTCTTCAGAGCTTATGGAAATATTAGAAGAGCGTGCAGGTTGTGCGTTGAGACCCGATTCCATTACTCCAAGAATTCTAGAACTAATCTCAATGTGGGCTAATGGAGATGCAAGGGTCGCTCTGCAAACATTGAAAGCTAGCGCCAAACTGGCTGAAGCAAAGCAGCGGGAATGTATAACGCTAGATGAAGTGAAGGAGGCGTTTGGGTCGGCTAGAATCTCAAAGCGTGAGTACCTGAAATCAAAGCTGAATGAGCATCAGAAAGTTCTCCTGAACATCATTGAGAGGCGAAAGAATGTTCCGTCAGGTGAATTATGGCAGGAATATCAGGGTATGGTTAGTGAGCCTTTGGGAGAGCGAGCCTATCGAAACCAAATGGATGATTTAGTGAAGGTGGGACTTGTGAAGGACAGTGGAGATGGAAGATGGAAGAGATATGAGGTAAACGGATAACATCCTATTTTGTCTTGGTTTTTTCTGGTAATGCAGTTTCATCAGTTTCCGGCGATGCGGTTATTCTCTTGAATATCTCTCTGATGTCTCCGGAGATTTCGGTTTCTCTCATGTTAAGTGCAATTTGCGCACCTAGATCCCCATTATAACCTTGTATACCTCCTCTTTTTAGCAGTAAGTCCAAAACAACCTTTCTATCCTTCTTCGTTTTGTAGGATTCAAGAAAACTTTCTATTTCCTTCTCTGAGAGATTAAAGTTAGGAAACGCTCGTAGAATCGCGATGGGAACGAGTAGGTAGTCTTCGATAGAGTCAGCTTTCAACGTGTTTATGTTTTCTTCTCGGAGGTCAAGTTGTTTTACGAGTTTGTCCTTAACATCTTTCAGTTTTCCGTCTTCTGTATCTCCATCGAAGATTACAAATGGTGTTACCTTTATCCTGCGCGAACCTAATATTCTCGCATTCGCATAGTATTCCATATTGTTCCAGCCCTCGGTGTCAATGAAGCCTATATTTCCGGAACTCTTAAAGCGCCTAGCCCAAGCATTGAATATTTTTACGTCGTCTTGTCCTTCGACAAAAACTACAGTATCGTAATCCAGAATGTCTGCGGGTTTTATCCCCAATTCATCAATGATTCTGTTTACATTTCCCTCATTAACTTGTTCCACAGTAGTCCTTCCTTCCTCATCCTTGGATACAATAAATACGCCCGCAAGATCGAGTTTAGACGCAAAAATCGGGCTGTGACTTGAAACCATAACCTGCGTTTTGCTGGATAGTTCTCGAAGGTAAGATAATAGCAGGCGTTGAAGCTTAGGGTGTAAATGAATCTCAGGTTCTTCAACAATTAGAATCGCGTTGACATCAAATGTTTCTTTTACAATCCCCATTATTGACTGCTCTCCTCCACCTATTTCCGATGGTTGTAATCCTAGGTCGCCCTCCTTCAGAAGGACTTGGTTTGGATTCGGCTCGACTCTGCGATTCAACAACTGCTGAAGATATGCCCTGTACTGTTCCCAACTTTTCTCTATCGGCCTTCGTCTATCGATAGACATTGCAGTGATATTTTGGAGAACGGTAGGTTCTACAAGAGAAACCCTTTGGCCAGCTGATGTCTTCACGTCTCTAGCCGCCGGAATTAACTTAAATTTGGTTCGTATCTGAGTTATTCCAGAAATGATCTTTTGTAAAGTTTCAGGCGATAAGATCCCTAATATTGGAACCTCAGAAGCTGAAGGTGAGGCGATTAGTATTTTCTCCTTTTTCCCCCACTCTTGATAGTTTTGACCAGCATTCTCTGTTGAAGATTCTATCAAGCCTGCACTTACCAATTGGTCTATTTGGGGTGTACTTGTAAACGCCTTCTTGCGCTTAGTATCTACAAGTAACCTATCACCGCCAATATTTTCCTGTGAATTACCTTGAGTGAAGAAATACATCTTATAGTCCTTAAAGGATTCGGGCGCTAAGTAGTGAGATAACTTGTCAGGAGAAATCAAAACATCGTTCTCGACAAGCGGGATGTCACCCCATTGCAACAGTTCGGTCATCCAGCTTCCTTGTGCAGAAAGACTTCGTTTTATCTTGAGTTTATGCAGACTTGCATTCACTTTTTCATCTAAAGTATCAAAATACGACTTGTCCAAAGGAAGATATTGTCTTAATTCCGTCTTATCCATGACGAGGTCAATCTCAAACTTTATTGGCGATTCAGCTTCACGCCTGAACCACAACGAATCTGACAAGCCTGCTGAAGCTCCACCAGCGATTGGGTTAAAATCAACGAAGAATCTGTAAAGCGCTTCAAAAATCAACGATTTGCCCTGACCATTTGCACCTATCAAAACCGAAAATGCTTGTGGCTCAAACGTCAAATTCTTCAAACTCGCGTAACCATCGATGGAAACAAAAGTTATTCGCATAATCGAGTATTTTTGAATTGAAAGATTTAAGTATATCGGAAAATCTAATTTTCTAGTCAAGTTCAGAGATATATCCCTAAAATACGAACCGCGTCTCGTCTTTAGAAACATCTCTAAAATGATGATGGGCCAATGTCCCCGGCCAAATAGGGAGAGAGGATTGTTATATGGTATGGCAAGTGTTAGACTGTATTGAGCTACGGCGAAACATACTTTATGTTGGCAGTTTCACTATCGCTTCCCCGTCAGGCAGTTGGGCGACGTATTCCCATCCCTGACCGATGAAATCCTTTACCTGCGCCACAGGGACTACTTTCTGCCGGTTTCCGTTGTTTGTCAATGCGCCCAGCAGCCTTTCCCTAACCTTCTGTTGTACTTCTTCGTCGGCCATACTATCAAGGTTCATTTGTTCAATTTCCTCTTTCTTGAAACCTGCGATCATTAGCAATTGTTCTTTGAAGGCATGCTTGATCTTGTCATCTATCGGTTCTGATTTGGTGGTCTGAAGCAACTGCTCGCATCTCTTGTACGACGCACGCATCTCTTCGATCATATCTGGCGGGAGCCTTCCCTTATTCGTCGAATACCTAGCCTCAATGTCGCCCTTGTGTCCCATGAAGAACTGTCTCCATGGATGAGAAAGCAGGCCCTTGCTCTCACCTATGTCAAATGCTGTTGCACAGTATGAACGCAGAACATACGGCCTCCAGGAGTAACCCGCCTTCGTGATGGCGCGCTTGACATACGAAGTGAGTTTGGTTGTGCGCAGGAAGTTCAGCTTGTTGGGTCTGAGATGCCCGACCAGAGGGCTCTCACTGTTCAGCTCCTCTCCTTCTCTTATCCTTGCTTCTAAGTATTCCTTGAGATATTGGCATCCCTCTTCTGGCAGGAAGGTAAAGTATTGATGCCTTGCTTTGCTCAAGGTCTTCCTGACGGTAATCAGCAGTGGAGTTTTCTCTATGACGATCTTGCCTCCTTCAATGCGTAGCTCAGGGACATCCTTCAGCCTAATTCCATCATTTCCCAAGTAGTTGCCGATACTCTCAGGCCTCAAACCTGAAAAACCCATCAGCGACGCTGTCACTCTGCTCCTATTGTCACAGTGCCTCAAAATGGAGGCGAGCTCCTCCTTGCTCGGAACAATTTCATCCACGTAATCTGCAACAGGGAGCTTGATCTTGCTCTCAATCTTCAACCCATAGTGACCCAACCAAGACTTCACGGTCACCAAGTTGTTCTTTACCTGAGTTGGCTTGTCTCCCCTGACAAACGATTGGTCAACAAAATCCAAGATAAACTTCTCAAAGCCCTCAGGATCAGCCCGCTTCATCTCAATCAAGTCCTGCGGAGTTTTTCCGACAAGATCACAGAACCGACCCAACCGTCTGAGCCGCTCCTCAGCAGTTATCACGCTCCCCCGTGCCACGTTGTTGAACCAGCGCTGGATGTCAGGTTGGTTCAAAAGATGCTTATGCCGACTTTTAGCCACCGTCCCGCCTCTGCCACCTAAGAGGCTCTGCGGTATTTATACTTAGTTGAGAGTGCGGTCGACGGGATTTGAACCCGTGTTCTCAGCTTGGAGGGCTGACGTCCTGGACCAGGCTGGACGACGACCGCCGTAGGCACCCTGAATCTTCGGTAGTCATAAAGTTATTTTTCCAGGACACGTTTTTCGTATTCGTAAAGGGCTCGTGCGATCACTACGTGAGCCTCCATTGCGAGGGAGCTTACCGAATAGGTGCGGTCAATGTGGGCGGCTGTTGCTTCGGTGAAGTGTCCTCGTGGGAAGCCTCCGATGACTAAGGCTGGGTCATCTATTGATGCTAAGTAGTCGGCGATCGCTTCGAAGCTGCTCAGCTTGCCTGTGCGAGACAACCCTATTGTGACAGACGCACCAATCTTGCTCAGCAACTCCTTGAAATTTAGATCGGTAACCTCTAGGAGTCGTTGTCCGTCTGAGACTACTTCGCCTTCTTTGAGGAGCTGCTCCATCAGCCCGATGAACCGGAGGTAGGATCTTGGGAGTCTCACGCCTTCTCCGAGAAATATTGCTTTGCCGCCGATTGTGTGGACGCATATTCTGAGCTGCTTCTCAAGGAATAGCGGGGTTGAAGCCGCTTCAAGCAGCGCAATGTGAACCATATCTGGCCGGCCTCGCCGGTAGTGTTCTTCGAGCCGCAGCATAGCTGCGTGGTGGTAGCTTCGGTCTAGAAGAATCTCTTCAGGCCGCTTCTCCCGTGCAGCTGCCGATCGTTTAACCGAGGGATGTTTACGCAGCTCCTTCGGTACAGTCTCCAACGCCGCATCAGCGATAATCAGTGTAAGCAAGGCAAACCTAGGTACAGGCTCAAACAACCAACCTTTTTATCTATCACGGAGAGCAGCGGAACACCCTAGAGGCAAGTGAGGGAGTGAGTCAGGTAGGTTGAAGGTTCCGCGTGCGCAGCAGAAGGCTCTTGCTAGGAGCAGGGTCAAGATTCTGTTAGCGAAGGCTGTTGAGACCGCTAAAGAGGATCCGGAGCTAGCTCAGAGGCAGGCGGCGATTGCCAGACGAATAATCCTGCGATACAACATTAGACTTCCCTACTCTGAGAAGCGGCTTTTCTGCCACGGGTGCAAGCGGCTCCTAATCCCAGGGGTCAATGCGCGGGTACGGCTGGGACACAGGCCGAAGGCGGTCAAGATTACCTGTCTTGAGTGTGGGCATGTTTACCGGAAGATGATGTCGCCCAGGAATGGTACTGTTGCTGCGGCTGAGCAGCGCTAGGTAAACGATAATTTAGGTTAACCTAAATATTTATTAGGCAACCCTAACCTAAAAATTAGGTGAGCCTAATATGGTGAAGAGCGCCCAAAAAAGCATCGAAGATTACCTCAAAGCGGTCTACTCGCTTCAGCAGAACGGCAACAAGGTCAGCACCTCCGAAATATCGCAGACACTGAATGTAGCCCCTGCCAGCGTAACAGAGATGCTAAAGAAACTATCCGAGAAACGATACATCGAATACTCACCGTATCATGGAACCACGCTTACAAGCAGCGGCCTAACCATCGCCGAGAAAACCACCCGCAAACACCGCTTATTGGAACGATTCCTCCACGATATGTTGAAGATCGACAAGGTGCAGGTTCACAGCCAAGCCTGCGAAATGGAGCACGCACTATCCGACGAGGCTGAGGAGTCATTGTGCCGCCTTCTGAAGCACCCGGACAAATGCCCCGATGACGACAAAATTATTCCAGCCTGCACCCTGCCGTTCTCCAACTGCGAAGAATGCGTAGAGATGCACAGCAAAGGGTTGGAGCAGGTTGGGAAACGACAGCAGAACCTAGTCTCAATTTGCAACCTCAAAGCAGGCACCTCAGCAAAGGTCTCCTTCATCAGAGGCGAACACAGAGTCCTCCAAAGACTCCTAGACATGGGGCTAACCCCCGGCACCCCCATCAAAGTAGAAAGAGCTGCACCTATGAAAGGCCCAGTGGAGGTATGCGTAAGAGGCTCGAAGGTCGCGCTTGGACAAGACATAGCTGCAAACGTCTTCGTCGAAAACACAGGAAAAATGAAAATCTAGTTTGTCAGTTAGGTGAATTGCAGTGTCCTGCCATTCCAGCACATCTTCAACCGCTAAGAAACCTAGAGATAACGGTAGCATTACGATTGCGTTGGCGGGTAATGCGAATGTTGGAAAAAGTGTGTTGTTTAATCAGCTCACAGGTTCAAGTCAGATAATTGGGAACTGGCCTGGAAAGACGGTTGAGAAGGCTGAGGGGACACTCAAGTTTGAAGGTGAGGAGATAACTGCTATTGATTTGCCCGGTATCTACTCGTTCTCCACCTTCGGTATGGAGGAGCTTGTTTCAAGAGATTACATTGCTTTGGAGCATCCCGATGCGGTCATTAACGTGGTTGACGCATCTATTCTTGAACGTAACCTGTTCTTCACTTTGCAGCTCATCGAGATGGATGCCCCATTAGTGATTTGCCTTAACCAAGTTGATGAAGCGAAGAAAAAGGGGATTGTGATCAACAAGGAAAAGCTTGAGCAGGTTCTCGGCGCCCCGGTAGTCCCAACGGTAGGTATCAGAGGAGAAGGTATCTACGACCTAACAAAAACAGCGGTTGCAGTCGCGAAAAACGGCTGCAGAAGTGGGAAAGTGCAGATCAGATACGATGCAGAGATTGAGGAGCGAATCAGCAAACTGGACAAGGAGATACAGGCAGAAGAACTTGGACTCGAATATCCGTCTAGATGGGTCGCCATAAAACTGCTGGAGAACGATCCTGAGATCAAAAAGTTGATAGGCTCCAAATCTGGAAGCATAGTTAAGACGGCTGACGGCCTCGCCTCAGAAATCTCCTCCATCCATAACGAGCCGTGCTTCGCAGTTATAGCCGCAGAAAGATACTCGCTTGCAAGCAGCATCGCAAAAGAGGTTCAACAGCAGCAAAGCGAGGTTGAAACAACCTTCTCTGAGAAGCTGGAATGGGTGACTACGCATCGAATGTTTGGTTACATTACATCTGCAGGTGTAATAGCAGGGCTGCTTCTCTGGACATTCAGCATCGGCGGGGTACTGTCCAACATATTTTCAAACGCATTAGCACTGTTTTCGCCAGTAGACCCGAGATTCAGCGGCTCTATTGAGGGGATTATTTGGAACGGGGTTTACGGAGGCTTCGTTGCCGGAGTTACGTTGGTCATACCGTATGTGGTGCCGTTCTACATTATGCTGGCTATGATTGAGGACTCAGGTTTTCTCACCAGAGTAGCCTTCATGATGGACAGCGCGATGCACAAAATCGGGCTTCACGGGAAAGCGTTGATCCCGATGATACTAGGCTATGGGTGCAACGTCCCCGCGATAGCCGCCTGCAGAATAATGGAGACGAAACGTGAACGACTGCTCGCAACCTACGTCATCACCTTCGCACCGTGCGCCGCCAGAACAATCGTGATCCTAGGGTTAGTGGCCGCGTTCGTAAACCCATGGTGGGCACTAGCGCTCTACGCAATCGACATCGCGCTCATCTTCGTAATGGGAAGAATAGCACTCAAAGTTGTTCCAGGTCAGTCAACAGGGCTCATAATGGAGATGCACTCCTTCAAAATCCCCTCACTTTCAGTAGTGACCAAACAAACCTGGATACGCACAAAATCCCTGATCTACCTCGTATTCCCCCTATACATTATCGGAAGCGCAGGCATACAAGTTCTATACGCGCTCGGCGTACTACAGTTTCTCAGCAACGTGTTTACACCAGTAACAGTCGTCTGGCTGGGGCTTCCCGCCATAGCAGGAGTACTAATGATACTCGGATTAATCCGAAAGGAGCTTACACTGCTCGGAGCAGTAGCAATATTCGGTACAACAGATCTTGCACCCTACTTCACACCGGTCCAATTCATAGTGCTAGCCCTAGTCTCGATCATCTTCATCCCCTGCATATCTACAGTAACAATACTCGCAAAAGACTACGGGTGGAAAACCGCCGCCACCATAGCAACCGCAAACTTTGTTACCGCCATCCTAGTTGGAGGAGTTGCCTTCAGAATCATCACACTAGTAATATGATCATCAAGATAAGAAGACGGCGGGTAAGTTCTGGCGACTTTCCCTTTCTATCAGAACCAAGTGATTCAGCAGAAGACTAATACGTGTGACTGTCAGTATACGTTTGTCCCGACTGATATGAGGGCTCATACAAGCCATGTAAAGCATCACTTCGGCATCGGTCGATTATTGATAATCTTACTGAGTGTGCTTGCAATCTTCGTAGTATCGGGCTTGATCTATTTGGTCAGCTTTCAGGGAAACCAAGAACCATCTTCAACCCCGCTTTTGCATGAAGTATGCGTTAACACCACAAGCGCTATTCCGACCAAGTATGCAGGCTGTTCAAAATTGGGTTCTACTTTAGGGACGCTGCAGACCTTCAATATGACTGCTGTCGCGGAGGTTGACGGGAAGAATGTCACCACGATTTACAAGCATCTTTTCGGCGTGAGAGTTAATCACAGAACTACTCTCCAGTTCTCCTTTTGGGATCCTCAGGGCGCCGAGTTCGTAGCCTATTTTGATAACCGGACTGGAGACGTAGACTCGCTGTTTAACGAAATTACAACCCGCAGGTTAGAGACGCTTGAGAACCAATCCGCTATTCCTCCCAAGCAATTCAGCGGGCAGATACATGCCGATAAGCCCGGACTGTACATCTTCACCTTTTCGGCTCCATGGGCGCAACCCACTAATCAAGCCCGCTTCCTGCTACGAGACTCAACCGCATACGGTAATGGTATCAGGATAAGCTTGGATGCATCCGGAAAATACGGCAAATCGGGTCCTTGCGGGCCGGAGGGTGGCTTGGAGAAGTGGATGATCAAACTCTACTCTGACTCAGCTACAGACGTTAATATGAGCGCGCTGAGTGTTCAACCCGGCATCTGGGCAAAATTTACCCCTTCGTATATTCGTAATGTTGGTCCTAAGGGCGCGAGTACCACCTTACTTATAGCAGGCGCGACTACGCTTCCTCCCTTCGTTCCAAACAGCTATAATATCTCGCTGTTCATTGACGCTCGGGGAGCAAACGATCTTAGCGGAGAGACATTTCTGCCAGTTGTACAGACGGTTCCTGTGCAGGTACTGCACGCTCCCGGCCCAATACACTCGCTTATTGAAGCAAACCACGTGCTCACCGTCCTGACTACAGGCCAGACTGGCAGCGGCAGCGCAGTTTACGGAGTAGTATACGATCCGGTCAGCGCATCGGCAAACAAGTCTCTTTCAGTCAATATGACGGTGTCAGGCATACTTGAAAACGGCAAGATGATTCAGCCTGTGCCTAGCTGGCTGAAGATATACCTGCCTCAGCAAACCTTCCAGCTGGTTCCTGAAGAACCCTACTACTTCGGGTTCAGTGCCACATTTGCCCCGGACGCGCCCTCTGGACGCTACACGCTGGTTCTGAAAGAGACTATCAACGGTCAAGACTTCAACGGATACTTCGAAATTGAGCTACAGGCTAACAGAACGGGGGAAGAACCATTATCACCCCCAAACCCGCCGAAAGATGTTTTACAAGGTGTGGTTGATGAAGCAGTACACGAGCTACAGCGTAGATGTTTGTGGGACAAAGTAGCGGAGTTAACATACGGATTGTTAAACAACGAGACGCGTATCAACGCAACCATCAAACATAGAGGTATTAACCTGGGATTTTGGAACAAAACAGATCCTGAAGTGGTCAAGATAGTGCAGTCAGTAATCGATAAGAGAGCACCGGGCACGCCACTCGACATATCCGAGAATATCACGTTTAGACTTGATTAGAATCGTTAAGACTAGCTGATTGTTTGCGTTCTGTTCTTAGTTGAGTGCGTGGAACCACCTCTCGATGCTTACTAGGTCGCCCTTAAGTTGACTTGATGAAACAGAGATGAGTCCTTTCACGTAGGTTTATATATGCCATTTTACCGTGGTTTTTCTGAGTGGCATTGGTGGCAGATGTTGTTGAGGTGGATAGCTCGGGCAGGATCGTTATTCCGAAGCATCTGCGTAAAGAGCTTAAGGTAGGAGCTAAAACTAAGTTTATTCTTGTCAAGAGAGGGAAGGGGCAGCTGCTTCTGCAGAGGCTGGATGTTGAGGAGATAGCTGAGAGGCTTGAGAAGGAGCTGTCTGGAAAAGATGTTGACGCAATAGTGGAGCAGGTTAGAAAGAAGGTTGACGAGAAGATCAAGTCCAATTACCAAGACCTTCTTACTTGACAACCACGTATTCATATCCGCAGTAAAGGACCCCAGGAAATCTACTGAAACGCTACGCTTAATCCTCCGACTCATCGAAGACCCACAGGTAAAGCTTGTTGCCAACGAGCTTCTAGTAGAGGAGATGCTACGCTACATGGAGCTATTAAAATCGGAAATCGCAGCCACGATCCTAGCAGCTCTACTAAGCAAAATGAAGATAATGCTTGTTCAAGAAAAATACCGGAAGATATGCAAAGCCTACGTAAACACCCCTGATAAAGCAGACATACTTCACGCAGCCACATGTCTACAGGCAGACGCTACAATGATAACTAATGACCATCACTTCGACAACATCCGAGACGAAGCAATAATCACTGTATGGAGCATATCAGAAGCCATAAGCAAAATCTGACACAGCCAATTAAATTCCCCGTAACTCTATGATTAGGAACATACAGTAACGTTTGGCCAGAAACGTAACTCTTGATGACGCAGAGTTAGTTTTTATCCTCAGTCTGTTAATTTCTTTAGCTGGCTTTTAGGATAGTCTGCAACTGTCGATAGAGGTCTTTGATTTCTTTCGATGTGAGCCGGCCTTTGCCTTTGGGTTCGTCGATCAGGATTAGGTTGGTGAAGATGTCGTCGAGAACCTCGTCTTCTTCAACTATAGGTTCTGTGGCAATGTCTAGGAGGATTCGTCCGGCTTCTTTGCGAGTGATCTTCCCTCGAAGGTGGGCTTCGAGCGCGTCAACGGCTTTGGTTACATAGGCTTTTTTAGTTGGCATCAGGAGGACGCTTTTGTCTTCTTTGATGAGGAAGGTTATCTGACTGGGTCTGCCGAGTTCCTCTACAATGGGTTTCGGCAGGTATACCTGGGTTCCGCGCTTGGGATGATGCGCTGTCTTGACTGTGTATAGGGTGTCAGTCTTCTTCCATTTCGGCATTTTGCTAAGCAGATATTTGTCAGGCGCGGTATTTAAACCTACTTTATCCACGTGGATATAATTGTGGAGGGTGGCAGCTGAACATCGCACGCATAAAGGATCAAACCGGCGACTGGGAGCGAAGAATCAAGACCCACCTAAACACGACGGATTCAGCATCATCCTCCGGCTGAGAGATATGGATAGACCCACGAAAAAGACCGTATACCTAGAACACCTCTTCATAGATACATCAGGCAAGGTTGTCCACCACCATACCAAATACCCTCCACTGTGAACTACACACCTCCTCATGCAAATAGCCTTACTCAACCTAATCCTATGAATGAACGACTAAGCCAAAGCAAAATGGCTAAACGAAAAATTCCGCCCAGCTCAGAATAGGCCTTGAATACAAGCAAGTATTGTCTAATTTAAGACAGTTTAGCTCCTTCTTCTCAAAGCAACTATCGCTAAGACTGCTGCAACGACGGTGGTGCACCTGCAACAGGTCTCATTGTGAGATTTGAAATTGCCAGCGGCCCAAAATTGATCTTGAAGGCGAACTTCATGCTCGCTTCTTCACCTGGATTCATCGTGTAGATGTAGTAAGCCCAGCCATTCACTTGAGACCCTTGGCCTCTCTCCACGTTCGTAAATCCTCTGAGCGAAGACGCGTAAGGCTCTTCTGCCCCCAAATCACCTATACTAGGGTAGCAACGTAAAGCTGATACGGTCGGAACGTTTGAAGTTAATATGATAGTAATTCCCGATAGAATTAGCAGCGATACGACCCCCAAGAGATACAGCTAACTGATTAAGCTTCAAACCTCTTCGACGATAAAACAAGTCTCATCGCTTACTTAGTTCTTCGCTGCAGAAGCAGATCAACGACCGCTCTCGCGCAGAAAATTTGACGGTATCTGAATGACAGTTTGTTCTTTGATTAGATTAAAGAGAAAAAGGGGAGGAAACGACCGAGTTTCCTCGAAGATGCCAGACAGCCCTTTAGCTTAGCTGTCATCGTCTTCTTCTTCATCATCATCGTGATGATCGGTCGTTCTTGATTCGCATTTATGGTCGTGATCGCATTTGTCGTCGTGTCCGCGTTTAAGGCCGTGGTGATCGCCGTAGTGGTTGCCGTGGTTGTTATCGTGTCCGTTTGCGTGTCCTTCATTATGTGTCAATTGTAGTTGGATTACGACATTTCCTGTAACGTTAATGGTGCCGCTGATCTGGTTATGCTCACTTTCATCATCATCATTGTCGTCGTCGTGATCGTCGTCTTCTCTTGCTACTGTGTAGGAGTGGTTTCCGGTTGACACGTTGTTGAACGTGACTTGTCCGGTGCGGTTGGTCTCTTTTGTGACTCCGTCTAAGGTGACCTCGGCTTCTCGAACGGGTTTACCGGTCTTGTTGTCGATGATTGTGAAGGTTACCTGGGCGGTTCCTGCTGGTGAGGGTATCGATGCGGGTGCACCTACTGTAACTGTTGCTGAGCCGTTGATAGAGCCGTGAGTAGCTGTGATTGTGGTGGTTCCATTAGCTAATGCTTTGAACTGTCCGGTGCTGTTGTTGATGGTTCCGACTGTTGTGTTGCTGCTGCTCCATGTTACTGTGGCGTTTATCGGGTTGCCGTACTGGTCTAGGGTGGTGGCTGTGAATGTTTGTGTTCCATTAATTGCGAGGGATGCGGTTGAAGGTGTGACTGTTATCGTCGTCAACACTGGTGGTGATAACATGATCACGGTTACGGTGGCTGTTCCATTGACTGATCCGCTGTTAGCTGTTACCGTCGCTATTCCGTTGACATCAGCTGTGAACAAACCTGTAGAGCTAACGGTTCCCACGGTGGTGTTGCTGCTGCTCCAGGTGAATGTTGTTGAGAAGGGGTTGCCGTTCTGGTCTTTTGCTGCTGCGGTGAACTGTTGTGTTCCACCTATTGTGAGCGATTTTGTTGCTGGTGTTACCGTTATTGTGGTTAATACGGGGGCTGGTGCGGGGTGGTCGCTTGCGTTGCCGGGGAATGTTCTTGCTAATATTTCGGCGATGTTGGAGTATCCGTCACCGTCTGAGTCCAGCGCCTCGATGTTGGCAAATGCTTGAGCCGGATCTGAAGAGTGCATAGACTGGTTTCTAAATGCTTGACCGTAGGATGTTCGCGATCCTCCGCCGGCTGGGTTAACGTGGCAGAGTCCGCATGTGTCAAGTCTTGTTCCAGATGTGCCGTACTTTGTGTTGAACTCGTTTTTGTAGTCGGTGATAGCGGTTGCTGCTTGTATGGTCGTTAGAGCTACTGCTATGAGCAGTATCCCAACGACTGCGTATTTTATTTTCGCCATTTTTTACGTCGAACTCTGCTATTAGAAAATGTTATTTGAGGAACCCTCCGGAACGCTAGCGGAACGCCTGAGGAACACAAGTTCCACCTCACTGTTGCACCTTCCACCCCAATTCACAGCAACAGCAATCAACGCAACGATATCGACCAATTGATTTATCGAAAAAAGTTGCAGAACACTCGGTTCACGCTTAGGCAAAACGTGATAATGGCCACAACAGTTCTGGCTGTTGCCACGTGCCTACAGAGAATATCTCTTAAATCGATTCAGCTAATAGATACGTGTAGAGTTAAAATTGCCCTTCCATCTCCTTCTCCTTCAACTTCCAGAGGAGAAGCAGGCTGATAGAGGATACAGCGAGCCAGAAGGGAAAAACAAAGATAGCCCATATGGTGGGCATCAACATGTTTACTGGCGCAATACCTTGGATAAGATAGGTCAGCCAAGGTAGTGGGAAACCGAGATCATAAGCCGTATAATCTATGCTGGTTACATAATGCACATTTAGAAGCGAGAGCAAGGTGAAAATGCAGCCCAGCAGGAAGACTGACCTAACTTTACCTCTATTTGTGACTAGCAGGCTCCTTGAATGCCAGAAACCGTGGATAGAAAGAAACAAACCTAAAGCTAAAACAACCGGGAAGAGGCTGCTCAACGAATCCGCATATGTAATGTCTACCCCAATAATCCCATTATTTTCAATACGCCTTGTAATGACGGGATACTCGAAGATTCGCATGTAAAGTAGTAATGAGAAAAGCATAGCGCTTATTCCCAGCATGCCTATCAGAAGCATTACACGCTCTCTTGCAGCCAATTCTTTCGCTATCTCACTCACTCACTCGAAATTATCTCAATTACGCGCCAAGTTATTAATTTACTGTTACAACGCGGTGAAAAGTGGAGTATCAGTTCAATCGTTGAAGTGCTAGATTAGCGGCCGGTAGTGAATGAGTGTGATCTAGTCACGCACCAACGCCAGCGAAACAGAACCACCTCTTGGCTGGAAGGAATTTTTATTATCTGATTATCAAAGGGTTACGTCTAATTAATCCACTAACTTTCTGCTAATAGAAAATCCCGAACTGTAACAAAGTAACGCCTAGAAATTGGTTGCACATAGTCATGGCAAGGAATCCCCATCAATTTGATTATCGTGCACGGTCGATTCGAACTATTTTCTCGTCTTGCATGAATAGCACGGTGGTAAAGCCCGTTGAACTTGAATGGAGTAGATACCCAAGACCTGGATCAGACCGGATAACTTTTTCATGGAAGGACGAATCAACATTCAAGGCGCTATAACGTTACAGCACCCATAATCCATCGTAGAATTAGTTCTCTAGGTGGGCCAGCAATACAACTAGCTCGTTTTCAGTTTCCTCGACTCTCAAGAGAATCTTTATCTTTTTACCGCCAAGCTTCCTAGGTATCTCGATAGTGAACCTATTCCCATCATAGTAGTTCCGCCTCTCACGAGGAGCCCACCTAACCACAGACATTATCCAGTATTGGTCAACGATATTCGACTTCTCCTCTAGCCATTCATAGACTTTTGGAGTAAGTCTTACCTGCTTATCCAAACTGCATACGGCTACCGATATCCTACAACGCTATTTATATGAAAGTCTTCGCTGGTCAACGATATGGAATATTCTAAATCCTTAAATACACACCCATCCCTATGATTAACAGAGAAAAATGAGCCCAGCATCCACCACTCACTCACAGGAGAGGATAAGAGCGGCAACCGCTGCACGCCTACAAATGGGTCTAAATACCGACTCCGTAATACTCAACAAAATTAAGGAAAACCCAGGGATATCAACCTACCACATTGCAAAGATTCTTCACTTTAGCATCGGTCGAGTAGATGGAAGCATAAGCAGGTTACAGGAACGCAAGGAGATCAATCTCCAATACGTCCTACGTGAGGGCAGGATGATAAAGGAGATTTACCCTAAAGGCTTCACTCAGCAGGAAGCTGAGGTGGTTAGGTTTGACAAAGAACTGCTCGAATCTCCAGATAAGTGGAAGAAAAAGGCCTATATCTACGCCTTGGATAGAATTACACTCGGTATTGCTCCAACCAAATCAGACGAGTGGGAGATGAAAGCGTTGGCCAAAGAAGATGTCGAAGTACAGGAGAGCAAAGACCAACTTCTCATCAGGATTCCTCCAAGGCTCGCTGACTTCTACATATGGAAGAACAGCACATCAGACCTCGCGATAATTGGGGACCTTGCCTTACTCACTCTGAAGACCAGTATTCCAATACATACTCCGGCTAAAGATGAAAGAGCAGAGCTGGAGACTCTTACAACATCATAAGTCAACTACCCACAATGTATGTTACCCTACCTCTAACACCGTAGTCCAGACACCAGATTAACATAGAAACGAAGCCTGTTGTTGTTATCACCCAAAACAAGCAGTAGACATCAAAGGCAACCTATCAAGATCCGCTTCAAAAACTCCAGACAGAATTGTGAAAAGAAGACATCATCAATCAAATGGGGAAGCATCGAATCTTGGTTTAACAGATCTTTGAAATGGCCCCTTAGGATAAGGGCTCGCCGCCTGTGCTTGCGAATACCGGGGGACGCATCATCCCCGATGCAGAAAGAAGCACTTAAACCCTACCGCATCGAGCTATGTGCAGAAGTTAAACGAATTCAGGTTGGGAGGAAATGGGGGAAAAAATTTTCGAGACGGATACTTCGAATATCAAGGTGCTGTCGAAGAGGAAGGAGGATGAAAACTGGGAGTTTCGTTCATTCCTCAAGGGATGTGACATTCCATCTGAAGAGATCGACAGAATCGTGCATAAACTGTATAAAGAGATATCTTCAGAGATAGATTGTACAATTTGCGGTAATTGTTGCAGAGAGGTTCAGCCTCTTCTGGACGAGGAGGATGTTGAAAGGTTGTCTGCGGGTTCAGGTATATCCATAGCCCAATTCAAAAAGCAATATCTGGTCGAGGACAGAGAGTCTAATAAACATGTTTTTAGGGAGAAACCATGCCCATTCTTGAGAGATAACTCATGCCTATATTACGGGTATCGTCCGAAGGACTGCGCCTCTTATCCGCATCTTCACAAAGATGGGTTCATCTTCAGGTTGATAGATGTGATAGATAATTGTTCGGTCTGCCCAATAGCATTCAACGTTTACGAACAGCTTAAAGGGCTGGTTTGGCCGGAAAGAATGTTCACACCGTTGAGGAATAGGTGAGACAGTCGTGAAGATTCTGAGCCATAGGCAGCAGCTCCTTGCGGACCACAGTTCGACGAGCTACATGTTTTACTCGCCTAAACCGCTGAATAAAGAGGCTCGGGCGATAGTGAGTAAAATGAGCAGCCACGTAGACGTTAGCGCTCACACGGCTGAGATCACTTACCATGGCGATTCAGCTGATCTAGGAGAGGCGCGACGGGAAAAGTTTCTGGAGCACTATGAAGTAGAGGTTCGCGAGAGTTACGATTGGTGGGACATCAGCATCATGCTGGAGGAAGCGAGACTACCCGATGTTGAAGCTGTGACGCAAAATGAGGAGACAGATAGTGAAGCAACGCTGACCTTTGATAGGATAGGAGATCGGCTCCGCTTGCGGTTAGAGGGTTGCCATTTAGACTACGACGCGTGCCATAGTGAATTCGGAGAGGACCTAATGAGGATGCTCGCAGAGTTTGCCATAGACATTCGCGACGAACTCTATGCCGGTAAGATAGATGCGTTGAAGGTAATGATAACTTACTGCCGAGAAAACAAGGTTCTCAAGAGCCGAGGGCTGTCACCAGCAGCAAAAACACTATCCACCATTTTAGAGTCGATTTGAGAGGAAGGAACTGATGGATGCCCCGACAGTCCGAGAGCATCTATGAACGAAACGTAAGTGTGCGGCTGAGGCGAACATCTTACGGAGGTGCAGCGTTTCTGCCGGAGAGTGCAGCGACAGTTGAGTTGGATGAAGAAGCGTTTACGTTGCTGTGCTGGCTGGCCCTTCCGATGACAGCGCGGCAATTGCGGCAGCGCTTTATCAAGCGGTTCACCAACAATGTCACCTTAGCCGAGGTGGATCGCGTTGTCAGTCGGCTAAAAGCGTTCGGCTTCGTGAGCCTAGCTCAGGGTGGAGTGATTCACCAACGTGTCACCAACTTGTCAGGAGAATACCCTGAACTAGCAGTAGGAGCCTTCGACGGAAAAGGTTTTCAAGAATCTACTTACGGGCGTGAGACTGCTCACATTGCGGCTTCGCCGTCGTCTTTCGCTCGCCACTCGTTGCTCTCTTCATCTTATTTGGAACCCAAGGTTGTTCCCTTCGCGCCTGAGAGCGTCCATCTTCAGCTCAACAATGTCTGCAACCTGCACTGTCCATCTTGCTATGTTAACTTGCAGAGGGGAGACGATGGCTCGCTACCTGTGGAGCGATGGATGACACTTGTGGACGAAATTGCGGATATGGGCGTCTCCCAGTTGGCGTTAGGCGGAGGTGAGCCGCTTATGTCACATCACTTCGTGGCCATTGTTCAGCAATCCCGACGAAGAGGGCTTCTCCCTAACGTCACGACCAACGGCCATCTGCTGACGGAGCGATTAGTGACTCGGATACGCGGCTTGATTGGTGAGGTACGTCTGTCATTCAACGACGGTCTATCTGTTAACTGGCGCCTACTAACAGAGAAGACTGCTTTGCTTAAGGCTTGGGGTATGCGGTTCGGCTACAACGTGATCGTCACCCGCCGCAACATCGGACAGCTTGAGGAGATTTTGCATGAACTCATTGCGCTTCATCCGTATTCCATCACGCTGATTCGCCCCAAGCCAGCACCACACAACGAGCAATGGTATGCAGCCAACACCCTATCTGCACAGGACTCGATGCTCCTAGCTGAGCAACTGCGCCGTCTGAAGCCTTTGTTTGCAGATACACTGCTGACGGTGGACTGCGCCTTTTCCTACCTGCTCTGTAACCTGTCCGATGCAGAGCTTGCACTGCGCGGCGTGGCGGGATGTGCCATGAGGGAAAGGTTTGTGGTCGTGGCGTGGAACGGAGATGTTTACCCATGCTCACACCTGCACGGAAAAGAGTTCAAGATGGGTAATGTCATGGAACAACAGTTCCGGACTATCTGGGAAACAAGCTCCGTCTTTACACACACTCACGCGGAACTCCGGCGCATAGAAGGGCACTGCGGGCGCTGCATCAAGCGACGGTTCTGTGGAGGTTGCCGCGCCATCATGTGGCACACCACGAGCAACCTGCGGGCAGCAGATGCAGGTTGCCCTTTCAGGCCATAAATGCATGCCGTGGAATACCCGCAGAAAGTTGGATATATGGTATTTTCAGCCTGAACCTATCTCAATACTAAGTACCGTTTCATCGTAGGGAAGGCTACAATTAAATTCGGAAACTGAATTGGGAAACATGCCGACGATTTTGTACTTGCCTTTCGTACCACTCCTTCAGATCAAACACTGGCGGCTCCGAATAAGCGGGAAAAATAGTCAGGAAGACGATTGAGTATTGAGATAGGTTCATCCGGAAGCATTCAAGAGGCTTGGCCTAGAGTACAGGTATGAGTCGTCCATCTTAGCATGCAAGACATCCCAGTCAGGCAACAGACCTACAAGCAGCCTACATCTTACTGGCACTTCTGAACGCCGTCTTGCAAGAGAAAGACTAACTAAACGCTTTTTCAAACTTAAACGTTCAGTATTCATTTGTTTTCTATTACTTGAAGAAACTCGCTCACTGGTAATATCTGGATTTTCTTGTAGCTGACTACTTTGAGAAGGTGTTTGTATCCACTGATTATGTAGTCTGCACCAGCTGCCAAGGCGCATTCGATAAACTTGTCATCTGCCGGATGCTCTATAACAACATTGACTTTCTTGGTTACTTTAACAAATTGGACAATTTTGAGCACCGCTTCAATCAGCTCTTCATGACGCAGACCCTCAGCTTGATAGACCTTTTTGAGCTTCGGATAGGCCAAAACTTGGTTGATTTCCCTAACAATCTCCTCAGACGTAACAATACCCACTCTGCCGTCCTCGGCTGCCTTTATGATTTCGGCAGGTTTTCCGCCCCAAAGCAACGCGGAAACCAAAACGTTAGCGTCAAGGACTATTTTCAGATCTCGCTTCTTCGATGAGGGCGTTTATATCTTCCTCCGAAAGACCCATCTGCCTAACTCTACTCCACACAGGCTTCATGGTCTCTTCAAAAGACTTATCCACGATCTTCTTGAGGACTATAGTGTCATCAATAGCTATAGCCAAGAGTTTTTCGCCTTTCCTAAGGCTGGCTGCTTTGCGCACATTCGCGGGAATGACCACTTGCCCTTTAGAGGAAACCTTGGTTGTCGATGCCTCAATCACGCTCTCACCACACAAATAGTAAGAATATTCTTACTTATAACTATCATGCGAGAGTTTTACCGACACTTTCGCTAAGGCGATCATTAAACCGCCAACGAAGGTAACGTAGAAAGCTAGCTTAAAGAAGAATCTAACTGCCTAGGCTGTGTAAACTTAAGGGGTGTCACCCCCTATGAATCTGGCGAGCTCCCTACTTCATGTGCTTTCTTCTTGTGTAATGCTGTTGATGAAAAGTTAAGCTAGTTCATCACATAGGCAAGAACACACACCATCTTCTTGAAGCAGTGATAGTAGTCGTCGAACTCCTCTATTCTGTCCTTCAGATACTGGTTGGTCCATTTCATCAAGGTGTACTCTCTTAGGAATAACAATATAACAAGGAGGGAGAACAAAATTCCACTCAATATACACCGTAGAAGAAAAGACACCCCCCAAACTAATGACAAAACATTGTTAAGTTTACACAGCCGAAATTCAAGGGATTAAGTCTAATTACTCTGTCATTTTTAAGTGAGTAATAATCCTTCCAGCCGAAAGGTGCCGGCAAACAAAGCACCTACCGCTCTTTTTCTCAGTGGGACATGATATGAGCTGATGGGTACGATGGGACTTGAACCCGCTAAAAACGTGGGTAATTATCACTTAACTTCGGTTTTGAATATTGGTATGAATAAACTACTCAGCGTCGAGCCGAAAGTTAATGCCAGCGATACAATGCTCGAAATCATAATGGATAAGTTAAGAACCAAAATGTTCACAGGAATACAGAGCGAATAAGGTCTGAATAGGTAGGCAAGATTCAACTTTACCAGAGAAGATGTGCGCTACTGTTTTCACTGATCAGGCGCGCGGTGAGCAGCCGCATCAACAGTAATAATATGAATAAAGAGGAGTTAACTAGCTGTTGCGTTCCTGTCGGAACCTGATTTGCCGCTAGTATTTTTACATGCCAATCTCCGCCAAATCTTCAGCAGAGGCTAGCCAGAGTGGATAGATGAACGATAAAAAAAAGTGGTTTGGCGGCTAACTGATTGGGGCAGTTCTTTTCTTCAGAAGTGTAATGGAGACGATTGCCCCTGCCACCAGCAATATTCCTGCTGAGATCGGGATAGCAGCATTGCTGTCGACTATGCTTCTGGATTCTGTGGCAGTTGTAGTTTCTGTGGCAGTTGTAGTTACTGTAACGGTTGTCGTTGTTGTGACTGTAGTTTGAGGAGCCTTGACGAATATGGTGGTGGTTACTGTCTTTGCAGGTATTGAGGTTGTGTTGGTGGTGGAGGAGGCAACCGCTAATCCTTGGATGTTGCTGTCCTCGATTAATTGTTGATACGTTACATTTATTCCGTTTTGCACTGACCAGGTTGTCTGCTTGACTTTGATCAAGGTTTCCTTTTCATACCATACTTGCAGTGTGCAGTCTCTACAGGGAGGGAGGTTGAGAACATCGTATATTTGGTTAAATGTGAGTCTGTATGCTTCGTATGTCTTGTTATTCAGGCCTTTAACAAGTTCAATCGCAGGTTTGTGAGTTGCCACTTCATCCGCTGTGGTTATGAAGTTTTCATCGAAGGAGTCCTCAGTATAACCGGGTCCTAGGCGATCTACACTTGAGGGGAGGTTTGGAGGAATCTGCTCTCCGAAACGTTCAATTCGCATGCGGTTGAGATATGCATCACTATCATCTATGATCGTCTCTCTTTGGTAAATAGTCTCAGTTACTCCTTGTGCTGTTGCCGATTCCAGATACGTCACGTAGTGACCGGCCTGTAGCCATTCAGGTCTTAGCGGGCTGTTCAGCACCGGCCCCAACGCCGAGACATTAGCCGTCAAGAATGATGAAGAAGTAAGCGCTAGCAGAATGAATAAGACCAGGAGATGATGACCAGTGCTCTTCTTCAACTTGATTATAGTTAATCGGCTAACTTTTGGTGCTATTGGAGATTTAGTCTGATTTAGTCCATCCAAATTTGCCTCATCTTCTTAATGTGGAAGGCGAACCCAAATCGTATTAGCTCCTTCTTCTTAGAGAAACTACTGCTAAGATGGCTGCAACGACGGTGGCTCCTATCGCCCAAGCATAGGCTAAGAAATCTGTCTCCCTTGTTGTTATTGTTTCTGTAGTAGTAGTCATTGAGGGTGCTGTTGTGACTCGGTCAGTCACTGTTAAGGTTGTTGTGGCGGTACTTGTGAATGTTATTGTCATTGTAGAGTACGATGAGGTTACGTTCGTGTTGCTTGTGGCCGGGGGCGTATCGATCACTTTTAGGACGCTACTGTAACCACGGTCTTCATATTTGGTATCGCTTCTCTGTAAGAAAACTGAGAAAGTCAAGTTGTAGCTTCTTATTGCAGTGTCATTAGTGGCTGCTATTCTGATAGTTGCTGTCACGTATGATCTAGGTGCAATTGTTATGTTGTTTCTAGGCTCGATAGTGTAGGTGATACCGGATGGGAGACTTACCGCTTGGCCCCATCCATAATTATATGGGGGGATTCCGCCAAACCCTAGGGTGGCAAGAACTGTTTTGTTCTCATTGGACGCCAAGGTCAGGTTAAATGATCCTACCGTACCCCGTTTCAAGACAAGCTCTGGCGTGCCGGTGAAAGGACTACCCAACATTCGGACATTCTCGAAGCCACTTGCTGTATCAAGATTAAAATTAAAATCGACGTCGAGCGGAAGCTCTGGAAATGTAGCGTAAGCGCTGAGTATTAAGCTGCCAGATACTACTACCATTAGTACAAATACGGCGACGAGTGCCCTTTCTTTTCTTCTCAATCTCTTGAAATGCGTTGAGACTGGAACATAAGTTTTTCCTAGTTTCCATCCAAGAGATGACTTTCTAAAAAAAGATAGGTTGGAACTGATGCCACTATCAGTTCCATTCATCTCTCTAGACATGCTGCATCGACTCGGCTATTTTTAGTAACTCTTGTAAGGGTATGTCGGCAAGGATCTCGTAGTGTATGCCTTCTTTGGTCCACCATTGAACTCTGCCACTATCATGCCATTCCGGAACATCCAGCGGATCATATCCGTAGCCAGGGTTGCCTGCGACTGAAACTACTCTGGAGCGGTTCAAACCAACTGTCTTTACTGGGACACCCACGGTACGTTCTTTTCCATCTTCAGTTATAGTTACAGTTGGTTTGCTTTCTGTTGTCCTGAACGTCTCGAAAGATGTTCCATCTCTTTCCGCCAGTATCACTATTTGGACATCTTGCTGATAACCTATGATTCTCTTAAGATTCGGGTTAGTATAAATCAGTGCAGCAAGAGAGTTGTCTTCGCGTAGCTTCACTTGTGGTGACGATGTTCCTGAAGGAAGATAGGCAGGATAGTTGAGTCCAATTGCCGCTTGCACATTTGACAAGGTAGCGTCACTACCCACTCCGTTCAAGTCATAGGTCGGCATCAGGGGCATCATGCCATCTTTTGTCTCAATCTCGTGCGTAGGCTGGCTCAAGAAGCCTATTGACATTGCCAAGACAACTGTGATGAGTGCACCGATAGCCATAGTATTTGGTTTCATCATCATGGACACGACCCTCCCGAAGTATACATGCAGTACTCTGTTTCGGAGACCTCAGTGGCATAGAACGGGTTGTCGTTTATGGCGTAACCGTTGAGCCAAGGAACCCAATAGAGACCGCCGCCCTGAAGTTGTGCATTCTGTATGTCTTGGAAACGTGCAGTACCGCTTGAATAGCTGTTATGCATTTCCATAAGCACGCTACTTTGAGCGCCTTTGTTGGCCGATACGGTGAGCCCGTTGACATTGATTGTGTAACTTCCTACCTTTTCGATTGTTACATGCCAGTCATTGTTGTATTGGTTAGCGTTTCCATATGTTGAGAAATATATGTAGTCACCTGTAGTTGGATTGTATCCAGTTCCACTAGAAATATCGCCATATGTGAGGGAGCCGCCGCTAGTTCGTTTGCCCCAGAAATAGTGATTGGCATCATTTGACACTAAACCATATGTGGTGTAGTTCCCCCTATAGAATCCTGTTTCCACCATATTCAAGTTGGCGCCGGTTACCCACACTATGTCTCCACCTATACTAGCGTCAGTTTGAAAATGTCCGCAGATGCTCAGATTTGTGATTAACGATTTAGCCTTAACACCGTATATGTCGTAATATGTGTCCGTGTTTAACCCCTTCGCGTAGAAGAATGTAGAACCGGTTCTTTCATCTCCACAGTCTTCAGGATGCGCCGCTGCAAGTGGAACCAGTAGCGCCGAAGTGGACATTGAGGTCACTATGAATAGTACTGCGTAGAGTGCAGCTGTTTTCAGTATTTCGTTTCGCTTAGGCTTACTATTGCTCATCATCGTATTCTACCCTTCTTTTCTTTCTGTCGTTTCGAGGCAGAAACCGTTTCCGGTTTTTGGTTTGATTATGGTTTCTTTTACCATAACCATTCATATTAGAGCATGGTTGGCTTAAGTTTTGATTGATTTTAAAGTCAACCTATCTATTATTCAATATTGGTCATTCAATAGGTTTGTTACTACGTTATCTTACATGCAATAGGTTGACGTGAAAGTCAATCAAAAGATATAGTCAACCATGAGTATATGTAACGGTTTTACTGTCTCGATGGTTGTGTGAGGCTGGTTAGGTTAGGTTGAAAGCAGCTACAGAAGCACTAAACGAGGATAACGTCGTTAGACCTACCAGTATCGAGGTGCTGAGCACCGATGATGAGAAGATCAAGTCCATAGGCGAAGTGTTCACAAGCGATACCGAGCGTGCTATACTCTGCAAGGTTTGCGAGGGAGAGGATACTACTGCGCTAGACATATCAAAATCTCTCCAACTTGATCTAGGACTTGTCGTCCGCCATTTGAAGAAGATGGCTAGGATCGGTTTGATAGAGATAGCTGAAGTTTCTGTATCGCAGAAGGGGAGGCCGATGAAGATATACGCACCGTCAAGAATAGTGCTCATCATAGTGCCTAGCACCTTAATGATGAAGATGGGCGAAAAGAACATCATCCGGTCACTAATCGCATCGCTTCCAAGCTTACTCGTCTTCCTAACCTTCATCCTAACAACTGCAGGGGTATTCAGCCTGTTGAACACCCTTCTACCAACAACACCGCAGGGCATACCGATGTGGTCAGGAGGATCAGCATCATACACTGGCTTGATGGCGATGTTACTGTTATCAGCGGCGGTCGGCGGTATCTTAGCACTAATTCTGCAGTCAAGGTTAAGAGAGCGGCAAGCAAGAGAAAAATAAGGTTCGCAAATAGATAATCTGTTCGAATACTCAACGCACATTCAATCAAAATGTGGACTGCGCCAATGCTTCTTTGAACCTAGACACTAAATGAATAGCTGGTGAAAAAGCCTTGTCTTTTCGTCCCCATCCATAAATCAGCCTGAGCCTAAGGCAGTAAACAACTCCTCGATCAACTTCTTACAGTAAGTGTTCCTCGATACCGCTATGAAGTTGGTTGGATAAAAAAAGAGGAGGGGAGCGAGAGGGAGGAAAGAAAGAAGAAGGAGGATAAGGCAGGTCAGTATCCTTGGATGTTTAGCTGCTGTTCGATATAGTCCCATGGACTGGAGTACATGTCGTTGTTAACTCCGCCCCATAGTATGCTGAGCCTCAGCACTCCTTGAACCCCGTTTACAGTGGCGTCTACACCGATGGGGGCACCGCTGTCTCCGGGACCGGCCCCGCTTTGATAAAGCGTTACTACAATCTGGTTTGTCTTTGATCCGCAACCGCTTGTTGCAGAGGTTATGCCGCTAATGTAGCCTGTATGCTTCGTCTGCATTGTTCGACCTATAGTGGATACTGCCAGGCCTACGCTGACGTCTTGGAGGTGCATTGTGCCGAAGACAGGACCTATCTCCAGAACTTCAGATTGAAGCTCAGAGTAGCCGTCTCTCCTCACTATGAAGCTGGCATCCACGTTTGAGTTGGTACAGGAGCCTCGGTTGTAGTCACCCCACCAGATGTGAGTAGACGAGTAGCCTGGATGATACACCCGGTTGCTTGTTAGAGTGTATCCGTGGTTGAAAGATACAGCTCCAGTTATCGATGGATTGCTGGCGTCCCGTGCTCTGAAGCCCAGCGTCCCTGTCTTGTCCCAAGGTGACCCGTCGGAGCGAATATACTCCATGCAGACGCCTTGCGGCGGCGTAGTGAAAAGGTCGCATGGGTTTCCGCTGACGTAGAACGGTACAGTTTCCATAACTTTTATGCTGACCGGCAGGTTCCAAGGAATCTTTAGAATCAGGTCTCTTTCAGCAGCTGTAGGCGCTCTAGTGAGCACCACTTCATAGCTGCCAGGCTGCTTCCAGAGAACACCTGCGAGCAGCTCGCCAAGACCTTTCTGCGCCATCGTTAACTTAGCGGAGTCTATCATGCTGTTGATTTCTTGACGGCTCGCCCTGTCTATCACGTACTGAACCTTAGCTACGGCTCCAGAGTCCAATACGTAGTTCTCCTGATAATACGTGGTTGGCGTCGAGACGCCGAGGACTATCTGGGTGATGAGCAGCAGGGATATGATTGCGGCGGCAGAGGGCATTATGACGTTGGATGCGCGTTTCCTGTAGCGAGAAGCTATGCGGTGAATCTGGTTTGGTGATTGTCGAGCAGCATTATCTTCATTGTTGTCGTGGTAGTAGTCACTGTTGTTGTTGCTTCCTTTCATCAGATACTGGCTCCTTTGGGCTGTTTAACCGATTTTAGACCAGAGAAACAGTTTAGTTCGTGTTTCTTCATAATTGTGCTATCAGTAATTTTCAAAGTTAAGTTTTGATTGACTTGTAAGTCAACCTATCCACCATTAAAATCTATAAAAATAGACGAGTTTCTCCAACAAAACAAGGTATTTGGATAATAAGAGATGGAATAGTATTGGGCCACTTGAGGATGTGATCAAGCTTGAGGAATTCCTACATAAAATCAAGTACTCTTAAATTTGAGTAAAAACTGTCCAGCTGACAGGTGCCGGCTAACAAAGCATCTTCCACTTTTTCTGTGCGATACAGTATGAGCTAATGGGTACGATGGGACTTTACCCTACTAGAAACGTGGGTAATTTTGATTTAACTGCAATTAAAGGAACGCTGCTGAGTCTGGACGGTTGCCCACTATTTTTCTTCGTAATTTGAAGATATTGAAGTCTTTCTTCCTCTCAGAGCAACTACTGCTAAGATTGCTGCAATAACCGTAGCGCCTAATGCCCAAGCATAGATTGAGGGTTCCGTGACTCTTTCAACGAATGTTGTCGTATCTGTACTAGTAACATTGTTCTGTATAGTTGCGGTGGATGTCACAGTAATGTTAGTTCTTAGGGTTGTTGTGGCTGTACTTATCATCGTAACTGTCTTGTTAGTAGTCGTTGTTGATGTCGTGGTCACTACCAGTACATTTGCTGGGCGAACAAAGAAGTCTAAAGTCGCAACAGGCAGAGCTTTATCGACTCTGAACACGAAGATGTAGAGTCCAGTCTGATTAACAGTTAGATTCTGATTGAAAGAAGTAACTTGTGACTTGTCTAGAATGGTACGTGCCTGATATGTTTCGTAGCTTAGTTCACTTGAATTGTTTCCGGTTCCCTTCACCAGCATAAAGTTGACTGGCGCTGTAGAGGTGATGTTAACCAGATAGGGAACTTTGGCAGCTAGTAACGCGCCTAGATAGTGTACTCGTGTTGTAGAGCATCTTCCAATTGGCTCATAACTCATGTTGAACTTTGCGGGCATTGATATAGGTCGTGCTGGAATTTGAAGAGCGCCGATTGCGCCAGCCCCGCAACTGGTGAACGACTCAGTTTGGTTGTAGAACTGGAAACCTATCTGACTCAAGTCCTCAAGCGGGCTTTGAGTAAAAGGGTTAATGTAGGAAGGACTGATTACTAGCGGGTAAGAGCTAGCAGTTACGGGTAGAACTGCTGCGCCAAATTCAATAACAATTAAAAGTGCCAGCAGCGTGCTGTATCTCTGTATGATCCCACCAGCAACACCCAATCGTTGTCTTATTGATGAATTTGAGATATAAAAGCCTACCACGGGTAATCACCTTAGGGCATCGTTAATATAATTACGTTGACCTGTAAAAAAAAGAAAACGAGGGAGCGGATATCCGCTCCGCGGGATAGGTTAGGTTTCAACCCCATAATTTGGTCCCAGCAATTAACCTCGTTAAGTAGTAGTACCATACTACTTCACCTGGTTGCAGTGATGATCCGGGCTTGTTAGGATAGTCTGCGTTTGCACTGTAATACGTTTGTCCAACCGAATAGATGGTATAGCCCCCTCCTCCATCATTGGTATACGTGATTTGAGAACCGTTGGTAGTGCCGCCACCTGCCTCTATTGAGTAATCTGAGTAGCTACTGAAATAAGTGTCGGCTCCTCCCGGGGCTTTGTATCCTCCGCCCCACTGCTTTATCTGCCAAGCATTAGTGCTTGAAATGCTTTCAACGCCGACTTGCACGTACTTTATTTGATTACCTGCTATCGTTTCTTTTCCGACAGTAAAGTAACGGTTAGGATCATCACCGCCCTTAGTGTAAGTTACTGTATACGCGTGTTGTGATAGGTCATTGTAAATAGCGTTCCAGTAGAATGTGATCGAAGAACCATCAGACGACCAATACATGTCTTGAATCACGTAGTTGATCTGGCTGAAAGTACCTAGCGTCGGACAGTTAGGTACGGCCTGACAATCGTAGTAAGCGGTACCTTGACAAGGCTTCCATATCTGTGCGATCCCTTTGATATTTGAACTATAGTCAATAGCATTGAACTGTTGAGTTTGCCATCCTGTGATGGCGCCGTTACTTTGCTGCTCAGCAGAGGATACCACGCTCATAACCGTACTTGACAATTGACCTGGGGTCGTTCCCGCGAAGTTATTTCTTTGCCAGATTTCTTGCACCGCAGTTTTACTTAGGTCTGGATACGATGCTATATAGGGTTGTAAAGCGAACGCCAAGTTCTGCCCTAGCAATAACGATGCAATCAGCGGAAGAACGATGAATTTGATTTGTTTCTTTCCATCAGCCAATTATCCTCACCTGAACTGCGTCAACGAAGAAACCCACACCATTATCCACGAATGAGAACGTGGGTGAGATAGGTGTCTCTTTACCGACCATTTCATCAGGCCAGTTTTGCGGTACTGTGATGTGGACGACAATTTCCTTCGACTCGTCTGGCTTCAGTGATATCGCGCTAGGTTCAAAGCTGGTAAGATCTTTCGTAAATAATGCGCCGGGGATTGGCTTGTTCTGCTGCATTAACCTGATTGTCTGTAGCGGTTCAATTGAAGCTGCTACAGATGGGGGTAAAATCATTCCTCCATCTCCATGTGGTGTTATAGCCACATTTGGGAGTGAGTTTACTCCGGGTTGATACTTGAGTGTGAGCACTACATCAACTGTTGACCCTCTTGTGACGTTTATCTTTTCCACATTGAAAGAGCCGGTTATGGTACCTTTGCCATCGGCCTGCAGCAGCCACTCCTGCGGACCCACTATCGATTTGATAGTTTTGTGAATTATCGTATTAGTCTGATTTGCGGATACAGCATCTTGAATTGTTGTCTGAGACGAGCTGGACGGAGTGCTCCCAATACTTCCGACTGCGTTAGCTGAGACTAGAGAAGCTAGTGCAATTACTGCTATAAGGCTAGATATAGCGAATAGTTTCCGGCGACTATTCATATCCTTGCACCACTTTTCCACTTCTCGGGTACGAGATACGGCCCTTCCTTAGGTTGACCTAGGAAGGTTTCAACTTTTGGTTCGAATTTGGTTTCTTTTACCATAACAATTCATATTAGAGCATGATTGGCTTAAGTTTTGATTGACTTGTAAGTCAACCTATCCACCATTAAAATCTATAAAAATAGACGAGTTTCTCCAACAAAACAAGGTATTTAGATAATGAAAGGCGGAACAGCGTTAGGCCACTTGAGGATGTGATCAAGCTTGAGGAATTCCTACATAAAATCAAATACTCTGTTAAATTTGAGTAAAAACTGTCCAGCTGACAGGTGCCGGCTAACAAAGCATCTTCCACTTTTTATCAGTGCGATACAGTATGAGCTAATGGGTACGATGGGACTCTACCCTACTAAAAACGTGGGTAATTGTTAGTTAACTGCAGTTAATGGAATACTGACGAGTCTGGGTAGTCGCGCTTACTATTTTTCTTCGTACGTGAAGATACTGTTAACTCTTTCTTCTTCTCGATACTGTATACCTCGTTGCACGGTCTAAAGCGTTAACTTTGTTCGTTCTGTCTAAGTTTCAGGCTCAGTAGAGCTGTTCTAAAGCATAGAGATAATAATTGACTGGTTGTACCAAACAGCTGGTGGATGAGATGCGAGAAGAAGAATCGGATGGTTGCGAAGGAGATATAAATCTTGACTGAAAACAACAACAAAAGTAAGGCTGCATACCCAACCATTTTTGTCGCAATCATAATACTGGTTGTGATTGCTCTTGCCGCAAGCCTTTACTTTTCTGGGTCAGCAATTATACAGCCAGCCAGCTCAACCGGTAGTAGCAACACCAACAGCACTGCAACGACAGGGCCAAGCGGCTCTAACACTACTGTTATCACCACCACAACTAGCAACATAACAATCACACCTACTTCCCGCAGGACTACTGAATACAGAACATTTACTGGTAAAATGGTAGCTATTGATTCCAGCCTCCAAGTTCAAACAATTCAATCTATCTTACTAACAGGTAATGCGACGCAAATTGCGCAAAGGCTCGCATCTGCGCTGAATGAACTCCCCATCACCCTCGTTTCGGAACAGATGCCGCATGGCTCCAATAACACGATAAACGCATTTCAGGCAACCTACAATTACAGAACCTCTAAGGACTCCCACATTAGCATAACCTTCCTATACTGGAATAACCAGTTTCAATTCTATCAACTGGGCTACACCGTCAAGAACTACACAAATCTGAGGTCTGCTGATATCACTCCAAATAATTCCAGTATGAATGTCACCAAAGCGGAGAGTAGTGCGGAGCAGATTATGAGCGGCTTGGGAATACCATTTGCCCAAGTAACTCTAGTGAATCGTAACCCCCTCTACAGCTCTGCGACCGACTACATGGTTGAGTGGGTTCAAGGGTACAAAGGGATTCCGATGTCAGGAACCATAGTAACGAACTGGGCAGGCGGTCGAAGCACAGTGCCCAGCACACTCGAACTTGAATTTTATCCGCCAACAGGCGAATTGATTGGGATAAGCATTTTTGGCCCGTACTGGTATCTGATACCTGCAAGCTTCCCGCTGGATGTCCAGCCTTCTACTGCGATTTCAACTGCGGTTAATACAGCTAACAGCCAACTCAATATGAGCCAAGTAACTTACACTAACGCAGCGCTTGTAGCAATGCACGGTCACTTGTACTACGTTATCTCTGTGGGAAACGGCATCATCGAATACTCGATATACATCAACCCCAGAACTGGCGAAGTAGGCTTTCCCCAGCCTTAGTTAGTTACTTAGTAGTTATGACAGCAGTAGCTTAGTTTGGTATCAATCCATTGGGAGTTGAAGCATATTATTGTTTGGCCTATAATGGCTACACTATATACCGCAATGAAATAGCATCCCGTGCGTGATTAATGTCGGTTGATGACTAACTGGCTCTGTTACCTTAATTTAAGGTAACAGAGCTGCCATCTACAGCATGAGCCTACACTAAAGCTGGCTGATTTTACTTCTGTCTTTAATAATATATGTTGACAACTTGTCTCGTTCCGATTGTCCATCTTAAAAAAACAACTGGTGCTTGATTAGAGTACCCTATGGCGGGTACAGAGCACTCCAATCAAGCAGGCGATCGTCGTATCAGAGACTTCTAGCAACGACTCGGCGGGACGAGCTCATTACCTGCGCTGGAGTTCCCATTCCACAAAGGTGTGCTGGTATCGGTATAATGCGTACCAGTATAGAATCCCATTTGAGCATCATTGGCAGAATTTACATAAATCAAGATTGATGTTGGCGACCCATTGTTATAGAGGTAAGCATTTCCTGAGTTTCGCTGACCGGATGATATTACTTGCGCCCATAATGCTATGTGATCGTTTCGCAGGTCATGGAAATTGGTTGTAGTATAGTCTGCTTCGAAGATCGAGCCCACACGGCTCGTAAATTTGTTGGTTACACCTGTACTACACACTGAGTTACCGAGTGAACTCCCTCGTGTGACATCCTGGATTGAGAATGAGAATTCACCCTTGTTTGTATACACTGCGGAAGCGTAGCGCATCTGATCTGAAGCTTGCCAACCGTCGGGCAAGGTCATTATCATAGCTGAAACGCAACTGCTACCACTGTAGACCTCACGCCAGAAACCATATTGTCCAGAGGGTAAACTGCCAGACGATGAACCACCGGCGCAACCCAAGGAAAGAGACGAACCATAACCATTATACAGCCACCCGACGTGAGTTTCATACCCATCTGATGTACTAGCGAACACGCCTTCGGTTGGAGCATCACCCGTGGTAGCTTGTGACCAATAGACCCCTCCAGTAGGCATCTCTGGTGCATCGTAATTTGCTGTTGTCGGAGCCATCTGAATTCCATACTGCCATAAAGCCCACGCTGGCTGCGGCATCGCGGAAAAAAGCAGAAGGGCTGAAACTAATGTAATGGTCAAGTTTTTCCTAATAGTTTTTGCCATGATCTTCTCACTCCACGACATCGAATGCAGCCTCAATTCGTAACGTAACATCTGTCGCAGCCCGCGTCAGGACTAGGGTGTAGTGCCCGGGCGTCACATCGGTGAAATAAGTTCCCTCATACGGGTACCCAGGAGGCCCGGCTCTCAAGCCCAGCGGGATGACACGTTCTGTGGGAGGGGAGATTTTCAAGTTACTCAACAAGGGCATACGCTCGGCGATCACTGCACTGTATACCTTCGAGCCGTTAGAGTTCAAAACTGTGAGCTCTGATGATCCCCAAAGCTTGTTTGGAGTACCTTGCAACCCTATATTAAGCCAGAGTACGTCACAGGTCTTTATGCTTTTGTCGGATAAGGTGACCTCCATAGTAACATTGCCTTGGCTAGTGACGGCCTTAGGACCTATGAACTGACTCGGAGGTTGAACTTCAGGACCAACTTGCTCCGTCGAGACAGTAATATCTGCCCCTTCCTTCATTGTTCCATTTATTACCTGAGTAGTCGTCGTGGTCACAGTGACGAGCTTTTTGCCCAGAGGCTGGCACTGCATTGTCTGAGAAAGTGAATCTTGCACAAGGGGAGTTACAGAAACCAGAGAAGTACCAGACGATTTAGCATTGTAGGTCTCACGCGGTAATGAGCCCTGCATAGCACTGGCCACGTTTGCGGCAAAAAAAGCCGCCCCAACTATTGACGCAATAACAATTATTGGTAGAACTCTCATATTCCCGCACCGCTTAACAGTTCTCGACGCCCACATTCCGAAGTGCGCCCAGACTCTGTGCGAGCCCTAAGTAGGATAGCGTAGAGTCCGTTGGCTACTTGATGCGGTAGCTTCTTCCACTTCTCGACTACAAGATACGGTCCTTCTCTAGGCCGACCTAGGAAGGTTTCAACTTTTGGTTCGAATTTGGTTTCTTCTACCATAACTGTTCATATTGGAGGATACTTGGCTTAAGTTTTGATTGATTTTGAAGTCAACCTATCCACCATTAAAATCTTTAAAATTAGATGAGTTTCTCCAATAAAACGAGGCTTTTGGATAATAAGAGGTGGAACAGCGTTAGGCCACTTGAGGATGTGATCAAGCTTGAGGAATTCCTACATAAATCAAATACTAGGTGTGCAATGGAAGCTGATTCTTTCTTCGTTAGTAATGGGACGTACTCATATGTAGGAAGATGGATTTGCGGTGCAAATGGGCGTTGCCTACAACTAAATGAGCACAGCAGACTACAGTTAGGATTCCTCTAGGAATGAAGGAAGCGATAAACGAGTTTCTCAAAATGGAGGAGGCTAGGCAGCTGGGATTTGACTCTCAGCCGGACATTACTACTCTAACGATTAGACAGTTTCTCGAAAAATATGGGCATTACTATCGCCGCAGGTTAAACAGCGATAGCAACAACAACAGTATTCCGTACGATCTTTATGCTAATTTGAGTTCATGGCCAGTTCTTTATTCTCTTAGAATCTGCCGCTAATCCGCCCGTAAGGCTGAGAATCCCCGGGGAGCGTAGTGCAGACGTAGGTGAGTGGACTGGATTTGCATGTTGGAGACGGTGCAGTTGAACCTTTTCATGGTTGATGGCGAAGAAATTTCAGATGCTGCTAACCTAAGGATGAAATTAATTTCAATTTGTCTGCCGATTTAAATACAGCTACCCTTTTACGAGGTAGGGTTTGCCGAAGGATAATTATTCTCTCTTTAAAGAAATTGTGGCTAGTGCATTTTATGGCAGTATCTATAGATTTGGCGATATCGATTATAAATTACAGCCTCGGCTAATACAAAAGTATGATATCATCCGAGTTATCGGTGAGCCTGCTTCTGAGTTTGAACGATTAGTCAAGGTGCTTCCCAACAGATTCAAGGATACTGCAAGGACTGAGCTGTACCGAACAGACCGTGGATGGTTATCCCGAGGCACAAGAGACCATGACTTACGTCTAATCAAAAGCAACGGAACCGAGTACATTATCCCATGGATAGGCAACAGATCAGTCGGGATCGACACACGCAGCTATGAAGACAAATGGACAATACTATCTATCTGCGTATTTAATGACCCAGAAGCCGCCTACGCGTACTGCGAGAAGCATCTAGAGCTGCCTAAGGTTTACCAACCACCAGAATTCAAATGGGCCAGGCTTTACCCGATACATCGCAACCGGTTCTTGGAGAACCTCGACTTCTTTCTCAAACTGTCCTGCGAGGCAGTATTAACAATAAAGACCAACGCATTGATAAAGCCTGAGGAGAAACTCAACGACATCTTCATAAAACTAATCGACGGATGCTTCTCCGGATACGAGAAACATAAAGGAGCAGCGCGTAACCATCTCAGAACACAGTTTTTCGACACGATTAACAATACCCCAATACATTGCGACAACGATTTCAAACCACTCACACCCAGCAACATCATCAGATACCTCGTCAAAACACTAGCAGACGGCAAAGAGTTTACTCCATTACACGCGGAAAAAACATCCGGAGAATCCAGACCAATACAATTAGCCGACCTAATATGCGGCGCATTCCACCACCACTTAACAAATAAAACCTATAATCAGATCGGCTTCTACCCACTTGAGTTCAATAACAAACTAAAAGGAATCAAACAAGGAAAAGAAGCCAAAGCATACATCTGGTTCAACAAATAAATCAATAGGTGAAGGCGCCGTGCACCGTTCGCCATCCATGCGAATGGCCGTTGTCGCGGACGTTGCCTCCTCTGGAGACCACGTGACCCGCTGGGTAACACGGCCTTAGGTACCTTCCACATCTACAACAGCACTCTAAAGTATTTAAAATAATATCTGAGCGTAAACTACAGATACCGAAACAAAACGACCAGACACAACCTTGAAGCACACCATTCCTCACCATCACTAAACACCCATAGTGAAAGCAGCTCAAAAACAAACCAAACACACGACAAACCATTCAAACATAAACAGCCCAACCCAACAAAACACCCAACACCCAAAAACAACCGTACAAAATTTTTTTTCAGCTACCGCTAGCATGTCATGCGGGCAGTTTCAGGATTTCCCGCGTCAAATGTTTTCAGGCTTGGAAATTTGCTTGTTCTCGCTAGGGTGCAAGCAGCTGGGCCGCCGATGATGAGATTTCATACATACAAGACTCCTACCACTACTTCTCCTGCTGGCTTGGTCCGGTTTGCTTGGTTGGTTAGATGGTTAATTAGTGCAACTTATTCTTGTCAGTAATACTCGAAACCTTTCCCAAGCGATCCGCCATCATCATGCCTTACACTCGCCTACTTGCCTACCTGTCTTCACAGACAGACAGCGGGTTGCAAGCATGTTATCACAAAATTGCATGCGGTGAGTTAAGGCAGGCACTAACCACATTGCATTGAATTGAATTCGATCCACGTCGGAGCTAATGTATCTGCAGATACCTAAGGGAAGCATTCTGGGACATCTTGGAGAAATCGGTAAAAAGTCTTTGGAGGTGCACTTTCACTAGGATACGCGCTGGAGGAAGGTACAAGTGGGTTACATTTGTGCGTGATGCTGTATTGGTGGTATGCTTGGGGGGTACAAGTGGCGCGGGCGGCGGGGGGTACATTTGGGAGAAAATTGGGAGAACTTTGGGAGAAACTATTGGTACGGGGGGTACACTGGTGGTAAATGGGAGAAGGCGGTGGTACAACTGGTGGTACAAGTGGTGGTACAGGCGTGATTAATGGTGGTAAAGTGGTGGTAATTGGGAGAAAGTGGGAGAAGTTGGGGGGTACAAATTGATTGTTTTTCGATAGTAATGATTAGGAGGTGGGGGGTACACGTTGCGTGCGGATTTGGGGGTTGCGGTCTATGACTCGCAGATCCTAACGATGCCCAGATTATTTAAGCGGACAATTGTCGCTCCGCTTCTTTGGATGAGCCACCAAAAGATTTTGGTAGCAAGCGGCTAAAATCAAATCAGTCTGGTATTCTCAAACCAAGACTGAAAGCGGCAGATCGATCAAGAAGAAGTAGCGGGAAAAATATTACCTGCTTAAATCTGGTTGAGGCATGCAGGATCTCAGGTAGGTAGGTAGTAGAACTGAATCAGTTGGTTAAGCATTGTCTTCCAGAGCAAAGATTGATGATGAGGACCTCATCCTCCTTCTCCTCTGCTCAGCACCCTGAACAGGGAGCACTATTATCATGTTCTGCACCGCATCTTTGCAGAAAATGCATTCCTGGGCGGAATGCATTCTTGGTGAAAATGCGGTGATGATGCAACATTATGACCGCATTCTTAGCAGAAAACGTACTTCTCGGCGAAGTACATTCTTGGGCAAGAATGCGGTGATGAAAAATTATGACCGCATTCTTTAATGAAAAGGTGACTCTCCGAGAGCCACCTTCTTGGTCAAAAGTGTAGAGTTGTTTGTTGTGGCCCCAACTTTATATCCACTAAGATATGCTCTTATCTGTCTGAGCATCTCTGGCCCAAGTAGCGGCTTTCGCCTCTGCTATAGGGTAGCCGCACCATATCTGTTTTTCTCCGCCGCTTAAAAGCGAGTAGACCTGTCCAGCTCGACGAAGCACCGTGTCGCCTGAGAAGCTTCTATCTTCAAAGTTAGGGAAGAAGTCCGGCAAGCAGTGCCCTAGATGTGGTAGGCTTGGAAGCTTCCACATAAAGGAGTTTCTAGGCGAAGGTGGCCAAATCTACAGATACTGGTATACAGCACATTACAGACCAGCAGCTGTAGCTGAGAATGGAAAGAAGGGCAACATCAAGTGGTGCTATGTTGGTAAATCGCTTCCTTCCAGCGAACCCAATATTCCTAGCAAGGATGATCCTCAACAGCAGCAATACTTCTTCAAACCCATAAATAGCGAGAGTCTTTACCTAAACACGAATGCGTCTGGGAAGCAACAGCACCCGGTACAGCTATCCCAGATAAGAAACAACCGGGAGAGGGAGAAGAAAACGTGAGCCAAGTCTCACATCAAATAGACTTGGAAGGATTGGAACAGAAGATCTACCGTCGAAGTCACAGCGTCAACTCAGTCACGACATTTAGAAGATCGGTATCTACATTCAAAGTGTTCCTGAAAACTCGGAATCTCACACTTTCAACAGCTCTGCAGCAAGACCCATACAAGCTACTAGATGGTTACGCGGCTTGGATGGATGAAATGAACTTCAGGTCAAGTACACAGAACACAAAACTATACTACGCTACACGATTATTGACTCATAATGGCGTCAAAATCGATAAAGACAAGTTAAGAGACGCAGTGCCAACCCCGAAGAAGCAGATATTCACCGATGAAGCATTGACACCTGAAAGTGCCCGAACAATACTTCTGGAAACAAGGCAACCTGATCTCCGACTCTTGTTGTTCCTAGAAAAAGACACTTTGGCACGACCTGAAGAACTGATCAGCCTGAAACTAGGAAACATAAACCTGACGAATGACCCGGCTTACCTGAAAATACCTGAGTACGCCGCTAAAAACAACATAGAGCGAGAGGTCTTCTTCACGCAGGAAACCAAGGAAAGACTCGTAGCTTATCTGCAAAAAGAACACATCACGAAACCCAGCGAATACATTTTCCTGAAAAAAGGCTTGTTACTAGACCCAATCGCTGATGAGAAAAACTTCCAGAAAGCGGTATCTCTCAAGTTCAACAATATGCATGATAAATGGCACAGAAACAGAATAAACATCCCAGCGATTCGAAACATCATCCAATTAATGGAGAGAAGAGGACATAAAAACGCCTACACAATCCACATCTACAGCTTCAAAAAATTTGGGTTCACCAAAATCGCAGACACAATCAGCGAACTAGCCGCTCATGCCATCGCAGGACATCAACAATATCTGATAACTTACTACAAGAAAAGCCGAGATGAACGAGCCGCAGACTTCAGGAAAGTAGCTCCAAAACTTCAGCTCTTCACAACACCAACCGATGTCGAGAAGCAACAGAAAATCATCGAGAACGAAATTAAGACTCTACCTCCAGAGGCTTTAGCACAGGTCTTAGAATTTGTGAAGACCGCTAAGAGAGCCGACAAGAGGTAGTGACTGCAGAACAGGCAGAACAACTGATTAACGCTGGATGCACATTCGTTGGCGTGCTGCCTAATGGCAAAGTAATCGTTCAGAAAAAGTTACTCACTTAAAAACAAAGGATTAAGTCTAAATATATGCCGCTTCAGGGTTAGAGCACGCTGGAGTGCTAAAGGAATGCCTACTGTATATGAAGTACCGCAGGATTTGTTGATAAAGCGGCTGAGTGAGCATCTTAGAAAGGTGCCGCAGATCGCACCCCCAGCTTGGGCGCCGTACGCGAAGACTGGTTCTCATGCTGCACGTCCTCCTCAGGATCGCGACTGGTGGTATACTCGATGCGCATCTCTGCTTAGAAAGGTGTATGTTCACGGCCCGATTGGGTTGACTGAGCTTGAAGTGGTGTATGGAGGCGGGAAGCGAATAGGTTACGGTGGAATGCATCACCGCGACGCAGGTGGCTCCGCTATCCGGAGACCGCTACTTCAACTTGAGGCCGCTGGGCTGGTGGAGAAGAAGCAGGGTAAAGGCCGAATGGTCAGCAACAAGGGTCGCAGCCTTCTAGATAGGCTGAGCAATGAAATCTTTAAAGAGTTGATCAAATCTGATCCATCACTCGCCAGATACTCGTAGATCGGTGTTTGCCTCATGTCTGAGGACGAGCGTGAAGAAAGAGAAGCTGCATCAACATCAGCAGCAGCATCAGCCGTTGGCCGTGGAGAAGAAGCCGCTCGGCAACGTGAGATCCGAGAAGGAGTTCTAAGGATACTTTTAACCTCGGAGGCACGTGAAAGATTGAACAATATTAGGATGGTGAAGCCTGAGGTGGCTAAAGTCATTGAAGATAACATTATTAGGCTCGCATCAGCCGGCCGTATACAGCCGCCGATCTCGGATGACGATATCAAACGTTTCCTGATGGCGGTTCAGAAACCAAAGAGAGAGTTCAAGATTAGGAGGATTTAGAAAGAAGATGGCCCGAAACAGGACGGTTGCGTTAAAGAAGAGAATATTCAAGAACGTTAGGCGAACAATGTCAGTTCCCACCTGGGTAATGATGAGAACCCACAGGCGAGTACGAAGATCAGCCAAGAAACGCTCTTGGAAGCACGGTACGACAAACGTGAGGTAAGAATAGTAGATGTCTGAAGAGAAAAACGAGCCAATAACTAGAATATACACAATCCCGCTAGACACCGCGATGATCACCCCGAGGCACCGCAGAGCAAAGCGAGCAGTCGCCGACATCAAGAAGTTCGCAATCAAACACATGAAGAGCGAAGAAATCAAGATCGAAACAGATCTAAACGAACGGATATGGAACCGCGGAATCAGACACCCACCGAGACGCATAACAGTCAAAATGGACAGGGATGAAGACGGCGTAATAACCATCTCACTACCATCAGAAACTGAGATAGAAACTACTAAAGCAGAAACCGAAAAGAAGAAAACTGAAACCAAAGCCAAAACAGAGAAGAAACCCAAGTCCAAAGCCAAGGCCAAAGAAGAAGCTAAAGTCGAAGCCGAACCAGAGGCTAAAACTGAAGAAGCTAAGGCTGAAGAAGAAACAGCACCCGTAGAAAAAGCAGCAACGAAAGAAGAGAAGAAGACCAAGTAGGGGAGTAAGCAGCGACCGGTCGGTTGATGAAACGGTCGATCTAACCTCAACCTACGCATTTTATTTGTATTCTTATTGAACTACTAGTCTAAACCAGTTTCTGTACAGAGGCGGTATAGGCTCGCCGTACCACGCCTCGAAAAGCCGCCTGATCTCCTCAGCAGATTCAACGCCAGCCAACTTCGCGTCAGCATCTATTAGGCGGTAGGGGTCAATCTCCTCATTTTTGTAGACGTAAATCACAGGGGCGTTCTCGTCTTTGCTTTTGAAGCGGGTTGAGGCTAGGTGGTAGAGACCGTTTAACCTGAATTTCCTGTAGGTGACCTCTGCTTTGCCTTGGAGAATCTGCTGGATGAGCGTTTCAGTGAAGACGATGCGCTTGGTGCGTTCACCCGGAGCCTTAGACGACTTCATCTCTCAACAGATCCATTTGTAGCTGAAGGAGAATAAAGAAGAGAGAGCGCGAGCGAGTCACGTGGCCAACCCAGCTTCGAGCGGATGTATTTTGATGCCTATTCGAGTTGAGCTAGGATTGAGGATAGTTCTTCGATGAGGCTGCAGTCCATGTCTTCGTCTAGCTGCTTGTCCTTGAGTATTTGTGCTAGTGGATCGTAGTTGTCGAACTTTGTTGTCTTGAGTCCTGAGGTGAGGAGAACGGCTGTTAAGGTGCCTCCGCCGCCTGCGCTGAAGCCTTGGTGGATTTCAAGCGCGTTTCTTCCGAGCATCGTGTTAAGCCGGCTAGTTGAGGTTGCGATTTCGCTTGCTGCGAGGTTGTCGTCACCTACGAGGTAGAGTATTGCGCGGGAGGCCTCATCAGGCTCGCCTACACGATATATCGATTCAACTGCCCTTGTAGTAGCCTCTTCAGCCTTGTTGACTGAGGAGGACTCGCCGATGCTCATAACGGTGTAGCCTTCGCCAGCCACAGTATCGACTAGGCAGTTCAGCCCTATGCTTAGCTCACCTGACGATGAGACTAGCCCTGAGAGGGCTGAAGAGATCTTGTCGTTCGCTAAAGCGTAGAACTTGGAGATAGGCATCTGTTCACGGTTGGGTATCGCGTCGTTGTCAATCACGATCACGGCGTCGCAGTTCTGTCTAACCCGTTTCAAAGAGGTGCCGGCGAAGAAGTGCTTGCTCTTCTCGAAGCCGAAGGGCATCGCAACGATGCAGACCGCTCGGGTGCCCTCCTCCTTCGCGATTTGAGCTAGAAGCGGGGTTAACCCGGATCCAGTGGATCCTCCTAGGCCCCCGATGAGAAAAACTAGGCGCGCACCGGTCAGCATCGACCGAATCTCCTTCATCTGTCTCTGCGCAACTCCCCGCACATAGCTTGGAGTACTCTTACCGTCAAAACCGATGTCGACGAACAGCTGGCTACGTGAGCCAACAATAGGAATCTTCAAATCCCGTTGATCGCAGCTAACATACACGTATTCATCCACCCCTATGTCGGCGCTCTCTAGATGGGAGAGAATGCGGCAGCCCGCGGTGCCGATGCCGACAGCCAGAATCTTGTCTAGATTCGGCGGCGGCAGATAATCCATCAAATCCTCTAGTACGTCGGAAGCCATGGCAGTAAGGTATCACGACAAGGTTTTGTTATAATCTACATAGGATAGAAAAAATATACAATCAGTTAACAAAATCTTGACCCGAACACACCAACCACGCCTAACAGACGGTTTCACCCACTAAACAAACAGCGGTAGCATCCACCACCCTGACCTCCAACACCCTTCCAACCGGAATCTCCTCCCTGATAACCACCGGCCGATACGCAGGATTCCTGCCCACAACCGCCCCCCGCACCCCTCATCCACCAACACTTTACCGCGCCACCCCACCCAACCCCGATTATTCCGCAGCACAACATCCCTCGACACACGGTGAAGCAAGCGGCTCCGAGCCTTAATAACGTGAGAGTCCAGCGGCTTCAGGTTTCTCGACTGGAGTGAAGGAGTTGGCTTTGAGGAGGCCTGACATCATCTCTGCGTCAGCGGTGCTGGCGCTGCACCCGTGACTCTCAATGTAGAAGCTGCTGCTTCAGCTCGTCTTTCTTGTTTGTCAACCCCCTCCGACAGGGGGCATAATAGCGATAACGTCACCGTCCTTAACTACCAGAGACGTGAAGTAGTCTCGCGTAACAGCTTCACCGTTCAACAGCAGAATCAACCCTTCCTGCAGATAACCGTCTGTGGTGCAGAAACTCTGCTTAAACGGCTCTCCGTAGATGCCGCAAAGCCTCGCAATCACATTATGAATCGTAGCCTTATCCCCAACCTCTAAAACATCCTCCTTCGCCTTAGTAACATCCCGCACCAACGCAAAATATTTCACGGTAACCTTCACCATACAGCCAACTCACCTAATCCTCATACAATCCAGCTTCGCAAATCAACCTTAAAATTACGACACACAGTAATAAACTGTTCCCACAACCAACTCGGTTCTGCTAAAATCGATGCTTACAGCAACAGTAACGACAACTACGAGGTTACTACCTAGCTCTTCTTAGAAGCAGAACAACTACTGCGGCCAGAACCACTGTAGCAACGGTAGCACCTGTTGCCCAAGCATAGGTTGAGGAATCCGCTTCAATTCTGGTTGTTGTTTCTGTTATCGTTGTCGTGATGATCTTGCCGCCTGTAGCAATAACGGTTGTGTCTCTCGCCACACCGTAACTGCCTGACATTCCTGTAACGACAAGTACCTTGTATGGGTCGCCGGCTTTGATGAGTATTGTGCTCTGCGGCACGTTTAATTTTATCTCGGCTAGGCTTTTTGGGGGTATCCTCACATTCATGTTGCCAGGACCAAGAGAAGAGGGCGTTGGCCCTAGCACAGTGTCGTTAATGTAGACGGTCATGTCGGTAATAGCTATATCACCAGTATTATCGAGAGTAATTCTCAGCGTGCTGCTATTATTATCATCATTTACGTCTAGGTTAGCTGAAGCAACCTTGAAGTTACCGCATTGTACACCCGGTGATCCGCACGGCTTGGTTGCAGATGAAGCTGATGTCGTAACAGTAGTGGTGTTCACAACAATCATATTTGCTGGGCGAACGGAGAAGTAAACAGTTGCTATTGGCAGATGCTTTTCAACATTGAATACGAAGATGTAGAGCCCATCTTGGTTAACAGTAATATTCTTGTTGAGGGAAGTAACCTGTGACTCGCTTAGGACTGTACGCGCATTATATGCTTCCGAATATAGTTTAGACGGGTCATTTCCATTTGCCCGCATCAATGTAAAGCTGACTGGTGCAGTGGATGTAATGTTAACGAGATAAGGGGTGTTGGCAACAAGTAATGTGCCAAAGTAAGGCTTGCGCAGTGTATAGCATCCTTGGGCAGGGGCAGTACTCATATTGAATTTCACTGGCATAGATACGGGGGATGCTCTATCTCCGAACACTTCGATGGCTGATGGTTGGCAATAATAAGCTACACCACTTTGATTCCATAATTGGAGACTGCTCTGACTCAAAGTCTGAGTCGGGGTTAGGGTAGATGTAGTTGTGGATGTCACTATGATTGTCGAAGCTACAGTGGTTGTAAGTATCTCTTCTGGGGAGCAGTACAATAGATAGTCTGCTTCTACTCTGGAGAAGGATTTGCAGCTTATCGTGACCAGCGTCTTGTCTCCAGATATGTCTCCTGCATACATTAGGACGGTTCCGGAAAGTGGTGGGGATGATACCGTGAATTCTGACAGTGTAATGTTGAGGAATCTCAAATCCACTTTATACTCACCCTCTCCTCCAACCTTCTCAACCGCTCCCTGTATTGTGTAATGGATGCCTAGGGCCGAGTACGGTTCGCTCAGGTAAACCTCGAAGTTCGTCGCTACCAAGCCGTATCTATTCAGCTTCGATGTAACCTCCGCTGAAACGTTCTTCAAGACTTCGCTTCGATACTGTTCGCCTTGAGCATAGAGCTGGTTGAACTCGGTTCTATTCAGAAAGTTGATGATGGTGACTAGTTGAATCCTGTCTTGAAAGACTCGGAGATTAGTCATAGTATTAGGTATAAAGACAGAGTAGGTTAGTTGTGTCGCTGAACGCCTAGTTATCTCGGTGAGCCCCTGTATGGGGATGAAAGAAGCAAGTCTGTATCGGTAGGTCTTACCTTCCGCTTCCTTGGAGTAGCTCATCGATGGCGACGATGATAATGTCAACCTTTCTTCAGTCCACTGTGTGAAGGGAGCGCCCGACCAGTCAGTCAGCCAATTCAATCCGACAGAGTAGTTGGTGTAGCCGTACTTCAACGACCCTCCTTCAACAGGCAGGTTGTGGATAGTAAAGTCGACGCCCATTGGACCGTTTTTGCCGAACTTAACAGAGTCTATCTTGGACGACAGATTATACGGTGCCAACCAAGAGTCTATCTCTTTCTGTACGGCTGCAACAGCCTCAGTCCGGTTCGACCATTGTGGACGCATTATCATCAGGTTCCCCAAAGCGGTTCTGTCCTCCAGCTGGAGTTCCACATCCAAGTTATAGTCCACAGGCAGCACTTCACCCATAGACTTTGCTGTCGCCGTGGTCGTTGTCATAGATCCCGATGTTGAGGTTACTGTTGAGGTAAGTTCTTCGTTAGAAGCCATCAAAGAGGGTTGAGTTAATGCCACCGCTAAGGTTACTGCTATAGCAACTAGAATAAGAATCACGACTGCAACTGGTGCAGTAGAGTGTGCATGCCTATTTCTCCCAGTCAAGATTTTAGTTAGTCCTCCAAATTTTTCAGGTCCTTCTTGCATCTGCGCCCACTAATATATTGCACAAGGTAGGTTCTTAGCTCTATGCTTTAGAACAACATTTGAAGAACTGTTCTAACTCTCGGACAGAGCGAACTACGTTAAGCCTTTAGGCCATACAAATCGTTTCGGTACCCCTACTTGAATGAGGCGGCGAATGCTATCAGCTCGTCCTGAGGAAAGTGTGTTGGACCGGCTTCTATATGGATCTTCACTTCTTTATCAGCCCACTTCAGTTGGGTTGTCCATGGCAGAATTGTGCTATTACGTACATATATCGCTGGTTTTCCGTCGATAGTGACACCAATTGCTGGCTCGTTCGGTCCAGTTTTTCCTTGAAAGCTGTTCACTTCCTGATCAAACCAGTCAGGCCGCTTATTTTCGAGGATACTCAACCCTCCAGAGTTCAGAAGATACGGAAGATCCGCGTTCGCAGGCAATGGCTCATAAGCGTAGAAGAGCACGACTGTGCCTAGAGTGGGGGTTGAAGGGCCAGGGGCTTCTGGGCCCACGCCTGTCACTTTGATATCTACCAATTTGAGACCTGCTGGGATATTTGTAGGAAGTTCGAGTGCAAATCCTGTATTGCTAGCTAGTCGCATAGCTTCTTCCAGAGAGACGCTTGGACCACCTCCTGATAACGAGAAATCAGACGGCATAGTTACTCCGAGTGATGCGGACTGTGCTATCGCTTCACTTTCATTTGCGGCCGCTGCCTTCTCCTCCACCTCTTCTCCGGCTCCAGGCTGGACAGAGGACAACGGTATCTGGAGGTAGGTTACCGTCATCAAGGCAGCTAAGACTACTATACCTAAAACAGCGGCAAGCTTGACCAGATCCTTCTTCCCTAACATACTCAAACTCGATTGCTATCTTACGGGAAGCTTGTATAATAACAAAACAGTATCACATATCTTAGGTACAAACTGATTGAGTCTATCTCGTTCTTCTCTGTAGAAGCAATCCGAGTGCAAGAATTACTGCGGCTGCTGTGGCACCTATGGCCCAACCGTAGGTTGAGGCGTCTGTCACAGGTTGTAGCGAGATTTTGGTGGCGGTTTCTATGAGTGTAGTAGTTGAGATGCTTGTGGCTGTGACGGTTAATGTAATTGTTTCGATTCCGCTGGCAGGTTGCTCGCACTTGTCGGAGCTGATAGTAAGCGGGATCTCAGCGGGGCCATTATAGAAGATGCGGGTGCTGTTGTTGCTGCCGCGTAGCAGCGTAGCTTTAACATGTAACGCATAGGTTCCTTTAGGTGCGTCAGGCGAAACTGTCACCATCAGAAGTGAACGGTTCCCATTGTTGGGCTGAACAATTATCTGGTTCGGGACTAAGGCAGCAGTTACTCCCCTAGGTAGATCAGGCACCGTTAGATTCAACTTTACATCCCCAGGATAAGTATAGTCTGGGTTTGAGAAAAGCACAGTTGTATAGGCTGCAGGGCATTTATCACCGAGTTGCAGCTGCGCTCCTGGCCTAAACATGATGTAGATACCGGGCGCCTGAGGCTCTAAAGCAAAGGCAGCCTCAGGAACCATCAGAGCAGTAGACAATACTAATACTACTAGTATTGCAACAGCGTGACGGCTTTTCACAAGCACTGTTGAAAGACCGCATTGGAACAAGGCTGAGTTGCAGATAAGTTTTGAGACCGTGCATCAGAGTTAATGGTGTCCCGTTGAGTTAATCCTTATCTTCAGCCTTGTTGACTGTAATTTGGTTGAAGATTACAAGACCCGTTATCTACTTGGTACTGATTGCCACGGTGATTGTCTCGGTCTTCGCTCTGAGTTACTATGCTGGTCTCTCTTCAACAAAACCGTCTTCAGCATCTACAGTTTTGGGAAAGAATGAAACCGGCCGCGGTTGGACAACCCTTAATCTCAGCAACGATACTATTCAATCGAACAATCCGCAGATGGCTGCATATGGCAGTAACGTGTACGTGGCGTGGCAAGCATGCTCTGATGATTGCGAAATCTATTTCCGAGCAAGCAACGATGGAGGGAAAAGTTTCGGCAGCGTAATCAACCTGAGCAACAGTACAGGGCATTCAACTCAACCACAGATAGTTGCATCCGGAAACAACGTGTATGCGATATGGCGGGACAATAAGCCGGGAGATTACCAAGTATTTTTCAGAGCTAGCAAAAACAACGGAGCGACATTTGAACCCGTAATTATTCTGAGCGGCAATGGAACGGGAGCGGCTGATTACCCTCAGATAATCGCATCGGGAAGCGGGGTTTATGTGTCATGGTATGACAATCCGGCGCATCCTCACCTACTCCTCAGACCAAGCGCGGATAATGGAACCAGTTTTGGAGCTCCAACTGACCTGAACAAACAGGTTGGACCCGACCTGAGAATAGAGTTTGGAGGAAGCCCGCAGATAGCGGCTCACGGAAGTAATGTATACTTCGCTTGGAATTCTGAATACGATATACAACTTAAGGTGAGCAGAGATTATGGGGTAAGCTTCGGCGACGTCGTGCAAGTTTCAAACAACATTTTCACGGGTTGGAGAGCGATCGTTCCAAAGATGGTTGCGGATGAGAACAACCTGTATTTTACTTGGGTTCAACGCCGTGTACAGCATAACGGAGAGACGGATAAAGTGTTCTTCACGACAAGTAATGATGAAGGAAAAACATTCAGCAACCTAATAGAGCTCCAGGGATACCCAAATGTTGTCCCAGTAGGAAACAACATCTATCTAACGTGGACCAACACTGTAGATAACAAAAGCACAATAATTTTGAAGCTAAGCCTTGACAGAGGAAAAACCTTCATCAATGAAACTACCAAAATTGTTCTCAACGAGAGAGCCATATCTCAAGGAATAGCTGTATCAGGAAACCACATCTATATTGAGTGGACACAGCCTGTCCCTGACCCGAGACTTGGGCAGATGTTCTTCATCGCACCATCCCAACTCTTCTTAACAGAAAGTGCAGATTATGGAGCGAGCTTCGGAGAAATAGTCGCCCTCAGTAACGGCACGCAGGCGATTGGTAGTAGAAACATACTTGCGTCTGAAAATCGGGTATACACAGTGTGGGGAGAAGGACTACCAAGTTTCGGGAAGAACGCAGTTAACACGGAAGTCATCTTCAGATCTAAATAGAATACAGCAACAAGAAACCGTTTCCAGCCCAATCCGGCGGCAACTGTGCTGTGGATGCGGCTGGTAGTCTGAACGTGAGAATAAGAAACCAAGGGACTGCTGCCATTGACCGTGGAAAACCCTGACAGCTGCCGAAAACGTGTTGTGGGTCATCTCAGCAGCATAATTGCCATTAATGCTGAAGCAAAGCCGATTAAGTAGGCGATTGTTGGCAGAATAATGATTAAGCGATACCATCCTCCATGTATCATCCGATTCTTCTCCAAATGAATAGCAACAATGAAAGCTATCACTACAATGCTTCCAACAAGTAAGCTCTGCAGAAGATATAACGTAGGATCTCCGTTAAGGAAGAGCTGAGTAATGGCTTGGTTCCGCTCACGTAAAGCAAACATTCTGTTAACGTTCTCGTTTAGCCGGCCTTCACTGGCAATATAGATGAATGCGAAGGCACCCAGCAGATCCAAGGCTTGAGCAATAAAGGGAAGGCTCAACCAGAAGGCGAATCGTCGAGAACCAAGCCACTGCACAGCCGATTGGACAGCTGAAGTCTTGGAGGCACCAACCCCGATCAGCAGAACGCCGAGGATGAGCATCAATGATCCACGGATCACTAATGCTGTATGCATCGCTCCCGCGGCAACGAACAGCTCTTGGAACACGGTGACAAGTTGAGGAAAAACACGTGCAGCATCATTACCGAACAAGCGTTGCGTTTCAAAGAAGCTTTCGAACACGACCTGTTGCACCAGTAGTGACTGGGAGAACTCCCAGAGTGACAGAAGCACCAAGGTGATACCCGATCCGAGTAGCAGTATCGGCAGCTTATGGCGGTTCAAACCACCGCGCCTGAGGCAAGGTTTATCCTAAAAAGGTAGATGAGGAAGCGTTGCTCTTGATTACTTGGTGATTGTGAACGTTATTTTTTCGTTAATATATTCACCGCCACGGCCGTTAAAGGTGCAGATTGAAGCGGGCAAGATTAGGGTGTATTGGCCGTCGGGTACAAAGTGATCCTCATAGTATATTCTTGATCTGCTGCCGCCTAGAAAACGAGTTGTCGATATATTGAGCCCAATCATATTCCAGTCTGTTGTCATCCACTGATCTATCGTCTTGGTCTCACCTGGGGCGAGGGTGAAGCGGTATTCAGGGAAAGGACCGATCATCGGGCCGTAAAGCCCTTCAGGGTAAATCCAGACCGCCTCCCCAGTGCTGTTCAGTACCTTAACCACCGGCGCGTCTAAGAACAGTGAGAGATTCCTTGGTGAGAGACTAGTAATGGTGCTCTTAATGTGAACAACCTCGCCTAGCGAGTAAACCGGTTTGTCGATTGAGAACAGGGCGAAGACACTTCCGTTGAGAAGGAAACGGCCACGTATAACAGCCGTCGAGTTAGCGGGTGGAGGAAGCGTACGAAACTGCTCCCCCATATTGGTGCTGAGAGTCGTTGTACTGGTCTCAGTCTTCGTCCTCGTGATGGTTGAAAGAGACAACGAAGTCGAAACCAACGTAGTGGTCGATGAGTCTGTGGTGGTAGCGGTCGTTGTCACTTGCTCCTCCAGCGTCAAGAAGTGACCTGCACCGTAGCCGATGATCAAAGATACCGTAACCAGCACTATGACGACGAGGAGCAGGTAGGTTGCAGACATCTGGGGCTTCAAAGCCACTTCTTCTCCCCTACTGGACACCGGCTGAATACTCGGATACTCTATTTAGTTCTTCTCTGCAGGATCAGGGCTGAAGCCAGAATTATTGCGGCTACGGTTGCGCTTAACGCCCAAATACTGGTTGAAGGGTCAGTGACTTTTTCGATTGATGTTATTGTGGATACCTCGGTGAATATTTCTGTGGATGTTTCGGTTATGGTCGAGGATATTGTGGTTAAGACAACATGTGTGGTTGTGACGGTGGTTGGTTTCTCAGGCGAGACCCTGAGAATGAAGGTAAGCGGTGCATATGGGCAGTTCGTGATATCGAAAAAGTCTCCAAACTCACCTGCTAGCATCAACTCACGATCCCCAGATGGAGCGTCTTTGCTGATGTGGAAGGTTACGGTCACGTTAACCTGCCCCTTAGGCTGGAAAATGACTGAGTTCGGTTCGAATGACGCGTCAAGCCATGCTGGCGCATACTTGACAACAGGCTTCACTGCGAAGTCCCATTGCCCCGACAAAGGTTGTGAATAGGCGTACTTGAAGCTGGCCACAGACCCAGACCTGACCGTTAGTATGGTCATCGTCTGCCTGTCTACGACTTTACTGCTGACACCTGTAAATCCTTGGAGCGATGATGCGTAAGGCCCTTCTGATACGAACTCGCCTATATTGGGTGAGCAGCCCAGAGCGTACACGTTCGGCAAAACTGAAGAAGACATTAAGGGCAACGCTACAAGAAGTAGGATAAATGCCACCGCCAATAGGATATGGCTGAAGCGTTTCTCAAATCTAGTGATGAGCGGCTGTCGCATATCTATCTATTTCACACTCCCCTTGAGGCGTCCCGATTCACGTTTCACTAAAATTATGAGTACGGAGACGATGATTACTAGCGTTGTGGCGCCTAACGCCCAAGCGAGAAAGAGGGGTTCCGCTACTCGTTCTGTCGATGTGACCGAAGTTATACGTGTAAGTGTGGTTGAGAGAACAGTTGTGGATGTGCTGGTCAGGACTGTTATGGCAGTTGTGGTTTCGGTGGTGGTCACAGTTGCCGTCCTATCCATCCCTACTCTCAGATAGAACTCTGAATAACCAGAGGGGCAGCTAATGTTCTGTGGACTACCTGTGTCAAGCCCATCTACGGCCAGATAGAAGAGGCGCTCACCGAGGGGGGCATCGTTGCTTACCGCGAAGGTGATCGTTACGTTAACATGCTCTACGCCTGAGCGAACAGAAACCATGGAATCAGATAAAATTCTAAGCCAAGAGGGTGCAGGCAGCGCATCTTCGAGAACTCCACCCCGTAAAGTACCCATCATGAATACAGGCCTAACCGTCAGATTAACGGATGAGTCAGCAATAAGCCGCCTATAAGCTGCCACCACACTTGCATTGGTTCCAGGTTCAGCTTTAAAGATACTGACAGATTGAACCCCCCACATTCTGTTCCCATCGATTAGGAGCCCACCTCCCGGCACCGCATATTGACCCTCAGGCACCCAGTAGCTCGGATCAGAAGGACAACTCAAAGCCAAAACCCTAGGCAGACCCAACGCCACAACGGAAGTAGCCATAAGAGTCAGTAACAACAGCGAGCAGATAGCAGCAGCCGTTCTCGTAACTCTCAAACAGGCTACACACGGCAAGGCTCAAGATAAGCATATCTCAACCAATATTAGGCTCCCTTAGTTAAGGAGGCATGAAACTAGCGAGAGTGAGGCAGCATCATACCTATCTCTTGCTAGTCCTCTAGGTAGCTTGCAGACTCGGTTTCTGCTCAGAATTGTTTCGAAGCGGTTTCCTTGCTCGATTGTTACTTGTTGACGAGTTTTTCAGTTAGTCTTCGATTGATTTGACGCGTCTCATGCCCCAGATTACCCATACGACTCCGACAAATAGCCCTGTGAGCGGGAAGGATGCTAGGGTTACAATGATGTTCTGGAAAAAGGTGAACTCAGTTGACCAGAAAAGCGCGTAGAAGATGATGAAGGCCAGCCACGCTGCGACTATGAAGATGGACAGAACGGTTAGTCTTCGGCTTCTCCAATCCCAAGGAATCTCATCCTCTCCCGGTTGCCCTCGATACTTCTTCATGCCAGATCAGATCATTCTGCACGGATCTCAATTATAGGAATTACGCAGTCCCGCACTGTTGACATAATGTTCAACGAGTACACAAGAGATAAAAGTTAGCACCAACACTTGCTCTTTGAAGCGAATAGGTGAATGGCAAGCCAGAAGAGGCTTCTGGTAATGCTTGTTGCAATCCTAGTAATAGTTATAGGCGTAAGTCTCTCAGTCTACACATTGACCAACACAGCGCCCAATATTCGCCCTAGGCGAGTTACTATTCCAGAATATGACTGTGCAATAGGCATGCCTCCATCTGAATGCGCTCAGCTAAAGATTACATGTGGTAATGGTGTAATTGATCCAGTCGAAGACTGTAACAACTGCCCCATTGATGCAGGATGCGCATCCGGATTATTCTGCGGCAAAGTTAATGAAAGTCAGGCTTATACCTGCAATACTCAAGCAGGGCTTTGGGGAAGTCATCCAGCGGGCTAGATTACCGCCCATTTTTCAACATAAGTACAGACCCAAACATTCAACAGAATCGCTCGTTTCGGTGGAAACATTATAAGAGATCTACTTTGATGGCTCTGCGGAGATTTCGGTGAGATCGAAGGTTTATACTGCTCTTGCAATTATGCTTCTTTCAGCTCCTCTTCTGCTAGGAATTGCTCTCCCAGCTTATGGACAGGAGAATCTGAAGTATGCGTTGAACCACGAGGTTAGAGTGACTGATCACGGCTTCCTCGCAGTAAGCGAGACCGTCAACATCAAGAATGACGGAGCCTCAGCCACCGCATTACCGACCTTTGAGCTAATTTACCCTTCAATCTCGGCGGCTAACATGTCGACAGTTACGGTACAGGGACCAGTTGCCTTCACTGCGGATAAAACGTTTGCAAACGGCGCTACGACTGTGAAGGTGACGCCTCAAGGAGGCTCACAGATACCGGCGGGCTCATCAGCGACTGTTCAAGTCAACTTATACCTGATGCGTCAGGTAGGTGTCAGCACCGGAACCGCATTCCTAGCTCTGATACCTTTGACCCCCTCGATGAACCAAGCAGCCCAAGTCAACTCCACAATAAGGCTTCAACCAGACGCTGACGTAGGCGCTCCTCCAACAGGCTTCGAAGTCAAAACCAGCTCCGACGCCAAGATCCTCAGCCGAGCAGCCCAAAACGTGGAGCCCGGTAAAGGCATAACCGAGAACATCGGATACAGCCGAAACCAAGCTAACGCGTTAGCAGTCCTAGACTTCCCGAGCGTAACCAGAATCTTCGAAATCTCTGATGACGGTAAAGTTGTGGTGCACGACGAGATCCGCGTAGTTAACCACGGCGGCGTACCGGCAACCAAGATCAAGCTGACTCTCCTCAACAAAGACGCAACCTCAGTCGACATTGTGCCGATCAGCCAGCCGCCGCTCGTCAACCGATTTACCACCAGCCTTCAGAACGGGATGCTCGACATCGCTTCAGCATACGGTGTCACGTTGAACAGAGGAGAAGAATCCGTGTTCGGCATCGAGTACCCGCTTCCAGCTGAATACACCCGCTCCGCTGACGGCGGAGTCTCCTTCCAAGTCCCAGTGAAGCCACCGGTTGACGGCCTCGTTAACAGCCTCACATACAAGATCAGCTCATCTAGCGGGGTATCCGTAACCGGCAGCAAAGACGCAGCCTACAAGGATGCAGCACCCAGCGACAACAACCTCTTCAACTTCCACATCGGCTTAACATTCGCATGGGCATCAGGACAAATAATCCCTGTCGCCACCATCATATTTCTCATAGTGCTCGTCGCACTTCTCTCAACCAAAATCAGCTTAGGACGATCAGTCGAAGAGATCGGTGAAGCGGTTTCAGGCCTAGAAGACTTCGCAGCTATCTTTGAGGAGAAAGCCGTCGCCACCGAAGACATTCTGCGATCACTAGAAAAAACCCGTAAAGGAACAGCAAAAACAAGCTTCGCTGAAGCAAGACGAAGATTCGAGACCGTGAGAACACGAGCGGCCAGTAAACTAGGTGAAATGCGGCCAAAAATCCTCGCAGCAAGACCCTACCTCAAAAACCGGCTAGCAGACCTCACCAACAACGACAGAGAACTAAACAGAGCCGTATTTGACCTCATCAACCTATACGAACAGTTCAGCAACGGCAAAATCCGCGAAGAAACCTTCAACAACCTATACGGCAGACACCGCAGCCGACTCGACAAAGCAAAAGACCAACTAAACGACGACGTCGAAACCATCCACGACGAAATCGAAAAATCCTAAACAAACAAACAACAAGCAAACGCACCACCTTCACCCGTAAACACTAGCGCTACAGCCAATCCACCAGCAACAAGCCAACCTGCGATACAGATACTGCAATTCAAAACAGCATGACTAGCAGATCCCCTATATTTTCAATAAGAATTCTTGGGGGATAATCTTGCAGCCAGAAACAATGCTTTCAACAAGCGTTGCAGACCCGGAGCTTCAGTCCAAGCAGATCCAGTAGAATAACAACCAAATTTCTATGCTGCTTTCATTGCTCTATAAACGCCCCCTCTAGGCCGAGGCAGCAGGCGTAATAGTCTACTCCGTGAAGGGAAGCAAAGCAAGCCGAGTCAAGCGTCTAAAGGTAGTGTCGCAGAGCCCGGTAAAGGTGACGATCGATTAATATAATGACGGCTCGGTTGCAGAACGGCTGGGTAGATTGCCTGAAGAATTTAGGAAGGTTTCGACGGCACTCATCAGCGTATATAGAAAGCAGGGTTTAGCAGAGTTCGCAAGCAACCTTAACCGTCTCGGCGTCAATATTATCTCTACGGGAGGCACCCGTGCCACCATTGAAGGCGCAGGCATACCTGTTAAACGGTTGGAAGAAGTAGCACGGTTCCCAGAAATGCTTGACGGCCGCGTAAAGACGCTTCAACCCGAAATACTAGCGGCAATCCTTGCTAGACGAATACCTGACCATCTGAAACAGCTTGAAAACTTCAAAATCGAGCCTATCGACATGGTGGTCTGCAACTTCTACCCGTTTGAAGACACGATTGTGAAGCCGAACGTAACCTATGAAGACGCTATCGAGAATATTGACATCGGCGGCCCCTCGATGGTTCGAGCCGCAGCTAAGAACCATGAGTCTGTAGCGGTTGTAACGGCACCTAAGCTGTATGAGCCTATTGTTGAGGAGCTTAACAAGAACCGCGGAGCGCTCTCCGGTGAAACTAGGCGTCGACTGGCCGAAGAGGCCTTCGGGATGGTCGCAGCCTACGATATTGCGATTTACAACGGGTTAAACAAGTTCAAAGGTGGACAAGGCTTCCCTGAGAAGTTCTATGTATCAGCCACCAAGTTTCAAGACGCCAAATACGGCGAGAACCCGAGTCAGAGAGCCGCAGTCTACAAGCTAGACGGATACACAGGAATGCTTGACTGGCGACAAATCTTCGGCGACAGCCGATCCTTCAACAACCACCTAGACATCGGACACGCCTACGAAATCCTAGAAGGCTTCGACAATGTCGCAGCGGCCGCAACTGTGAAACACGGCAACATCAGCGGCTTCGCCTTCGCACCCACAGCCGCAGAAGCCTACCAACTAGCCCACGAATGCGACCCTCAAGCAGACTACGGAGGCGCCGCCGTCCTAAACCGCAGAGTAGACGCTGAAACCGCAAAGCTAATCGGCAAAAACACCGGCACAGAAGACAAATCAGTCTACACCGAAATCGTGATTGCACCCGGATATGATGAGGAAGCCCTGAAAATCCTAGAGGCAAAGCAGACCAAAAAGATGCGGATAATCGAAGCCACACAATCCTCAAACTACCCGCTCGACCTACGGTTCATCCAAGGAACACTCCTCGTACAAACACCAATGGACTACCACAAAAAAATAAACGCACAAAGCCTAGAATACCCCACCAAACTCCGACCCAGCGAAGCCGACACCGCGAAACTCCTCGCAGCATGGGAAGTAGTCCGAAAAGTAGAGTCAAACGGCATCGTCATCGGAAACGGCCGATACGAAAACGGCCAGCTAACCCACTTCTGGACCCTAGGCGTCGGAAGCTTCAGAAAACGAAACGGAGCAACCAAAATCGCCCTCGACAACGCAGGAAACAGAGCAAAAGGAGCCATCGCAGCCTCAGACGGCTTCTTCCCATTCCCAGACAGCGTAGAACTCCTAGGACAAGCAGGCATAAAATCAGTAATCCAACCCGGCGGATCAATCAGAGACGAAGCAGTAATCGAAACCGCAAACAGACTCGAAATAGCAATCGCCATCACCCACGAACGAGCATTCAAACACTAGCTAACCCAACAATAAACACATCTGCTCAAGCCCAAATACAACTTCGCTACGAGACAGAGAAATACAATGGCGGTGTTGGCAGTAATTCTTCAAAGAAGGAAGAGCAAGTCTGGCATCTAGTTTAAACTCGCCAATCAGCTTTATTCTAAACTGCGAGAGTCTATGGGAAAGGCTTTACAGAGTTTGAAGAATCGGATACTTTTCCGTCGAGCACTTTTACTTGAGAGATTAGGTGTAGGTACTGTGGGATGCAGCGGCTACACGGCTTCAGAGCCTCTTTTCCGCTGATGATTTTCGCCAAAACATCTTCTAACGTGTGAGCTTCAGCCCACTCCCAAGGCTTCGCATTCTTAGCGAGACTGCAACTCCATACATGGAACGCCTTCGCCGTTCGCTTCAGCTTCAAGAGCGGAGTAGAGCAGGACTGACCACCATTTAAAGATCACGGCACTGACTTGATAAATTAAGACTAGTTTTCCTGGAAGAGTACCCTGTCCAACCGTGATTGGGCCAATTTAATTAGACTCGTTCAGTTGAGAAACTGCTTTAAACCCCGTGGCCTAGATACTCCGCTGTTAGTCTCGGGGAGGATCGTGAAGTTTTGAGTAAAGTTGAGGACATGCTTCGACACAAACTCTCACCCGAGGAGTTTGAACTAGCTAAACAAATCATTGATCAACCAGTCTTTAAGATCCGAATCTTCATTCAAGAAAAGGCGGACGAGGCTGAGTCAAAGTGAAGCTAAACAAAGTTGACGTTGAAGGCTTCCGCGGACTGGTAAAAGAGCAGTTCCAACTAGACGACATGACAGTTTTCCACGGCGAAATGGGCACCGGGAAGACCAGCCGCCTCCTCGCAATCCTATACGGCTTAACAGGCTTAGCACCATCCGGCGTCAACCTCGACGAAATGATCAACGTCGACTCAGACCACATGTGGGTGAAGATCGAAGGCAACTCAAACAGCAAACCATTCACATTAGAGCGCAGCAAAAGACTGGACCGACCCTCCTCGTCTAAAACTGATTTACAGGATGCGCCTAAGATTGGCGAAGAGATTTTCATTGAGGGCCGCGAGATTTCACGCCTCTTCCTCGGCGCACCTACCGAGAAGACCTTCCGCATCGATGCGCTGCTAGGCCTCTCCAAATACAACCAGATAGCATCCGAGATCAGCACCGCGCAGATCGAGAAACGCATCGAAGAGCTCAAGCGGATCCAGAAAGACGTGGCGCAGGCCTCGACCGTCAAAGAGAAGCTAAGCAAAGCCGAGTCAGATCTAGTCAGACTCACTGAGGAGCGCAGCAAAGTAAGAGAAGAACTAGACCGAGACGCCGACCGATACCAGCGAGCTGAAGACAACAAGCGGAGAATAGAGGAGCAGGAGAAGAGAAACTCTGAGGTTAGAAGCAAACAAACCCTGATTAAAAGCTACGAGGAACAACTCATCGTTCTCCCACAACCTTCACCGGAGCTTGAAGAAAACTTCGGAGAACTTGAGAAACGCTACGAAGCCCTCCAGAGAAGAGCAACCTACATCGAAGCCGTAATGCAAACCCTCGATATAGACGGAAAAAGAATCAATGAGATAGCCACCTGCCCAGTCTGCGGCGCCCTCATCTCCTCCAATGCCCTACAAAAATTCCAACACCACGACGAAGAATACCGCCACATCATCGGCGAAGTCACCCAACTCGAAGTAGACATAGGCTCAAAACGGCAAGCACTAGAAGAATCCAAGAGAAGCCGCGGAAAACGCGAAATGCTTCAAGCCGAACTACAACGTCTCAAAACCGACCTCAACCGAATCTCAACCGGATCACCCGTACAACCCGGTGAGTTGAAGGAGGCTGAAGACGTTTTGAAGCGGCAGGAAGAGCTGAGCCGCAAAGCCCGCGAGCTCGACATCCGGGTAAGAAGCTTAGAGGAGCAGGTGGAGGCTTACCGCGCACTGTTCAACCAAATCGGACGCATGACCGTGGCCGAGGTTGACGCGAAAATCCAGAAGCTAACCAAGCTGAAGGAGAGCCTCCAGAAAATCAAGGTTACACTGGTCGAGACGCTGAGCGAAGCCCGCTCCAGCCAGCTCGACAACCTGCGATCTTCTTTCAAAACAACCTTCCGAAGAATCTATCCGTACCAGAGGCTGAAAGACATCGACATCGAAACTGTCTCAGTGAGAGGAAGAGACACTATCCAAGTGAAGGGGTTGGCTGGCGGCCGCTGGATCCGCTCCAACCAGATGAGCACCGGTGAAAACGTCGCGGTCAGCTTCGCACTTCTATTCGCAGCAAACCAGCTTGAAGCCGCGCCCATACTTCTACTCGACGAGCCTGAGGAGGGACTGGATGAGAACGGTGTCCAAGGCCTCGCAGACATCCTCAACACCCTGAAGACAACCACCCAAATGATAGTCGCTACAAGAAACACCCAACTAACCCGATTACTAAGTCCCGAGCCGGAGGAGACGGCCGTCGCATGAGAGCAATAGGCATCATAGCAAGCGACTCAACCGAGAACGACGCCCGCGTAATTCTCAACGAGGGCGAAGAGAAACGGGTCAGAGCTGAAGACCTAGTCCTGGTGGAGAACCGCAACGAAGGAAAAATTCTCGCGGTACTCAGAAGAGGACTCGGCTCCAACGAGAACCTGAAGCCCGGCGGATACCACCCCGGCGTCGCATACGCCCGCATCGGAGGAAGACCCTCTATGGCGAAGGAGACCTACGACTTTGCGCTCTCAGTAATCGGGGAGACCGGTGAAGCGATACAGCAGAACAAGAAGATCCTAGCACCCGGCTCACTTGTCCAAATCTTCGAAGACAACGACGATCCGATGCAGTACCTGGCTAGGAAGAAAAATGGTTCCACACTAGGCCACTACGAAGGCCAGTGCAGCTGGGAGGTCCCGGTTGACTGCTCATTCATCTCCTACCACCTAGGCATATTCGCATCCACAGGAGGCGGCAAATCATTCCTAGCCCGCCACCAGATGATCCCTTTGCTGCAGAAAGCCGGCTACAGCATCTTGGTTCTGGACTGGAAGGGACGAGACTACGCGCCTCACTACCCTAAGGAAAACGTGATCAGCATATCCGAGATCGCGCTGGATACTGAGACGGTTGCAGGTTACTTAGTTGAGAAGATGAAGAACTTCGGCTACTCCGCCTACAGCGGCGGCAACGTAACTCAAGCAGTCGAAGAGTACATCGATGGTCAAAAGTGGCGCGGCTTGAGTCTCACCGAGTTCCGATACGTGCTTGAACACAGCATCGTGAATGAGCTGAACCCGACGCAGTTAAAGTCTGGACGAGCCTTCGAAGAAGAGCAGCGGTTCAAACGCGGATTAAGAAGACTCAAAGACACTGATATCCAGAACATCCTCGGAACAATCACCGTCCAAGACATTTTGAACTTGGTGCGGGAGAAGGGCATCCTCATAGTCGATATGAAGCGAACAGGCAGCGACGAGAAGCTCTCAATGTTCCTCACCTTCGCCAACTACATCAAGGAGCTAATGCAGAATGATGAGGACATCGACCTTGCCCTGCTCATCGACGAAGCTCCACAGTACTGCCCCTTCAGACCCGGCGGCATCCAAGAGCAGACAACAGACATCATCATAGATCTCTGCGCCCTAGGCCGCACCCACAAGCTCTCCATCTGCCTACTCTCACAGGGTATCGCAGGCGAAATCGGTATCAACGCAGCAGTACGAAGAAACCTCAACACCCAGTTCGTAGGAAAAATTCATCCACTCGACATGAACGAAGCGTCAAGCTGGCTCTCACCTTTCAACATCGACGCAAAATTCCTACTCTCACTCCCACCAGGACACTTCTTCCTCATGGGAAGCATGAACCCCTCACCCATACCCCTACTCCTCACCTTCGAAATCCCACCTGACGGCAAACACCAGTGAGGAAAAGAGGAATAGAGGGAGAGAGAACCGGATGGTTGTTGAGGAGCGTCCCACACCTGACTGGATGAAGATACCTACAGTTCTGCAGCACAAATTCTTCAAACAAGCTCAAGAGGAAGCAGAACGCTGCAAACACCGGTTGAAGGAACGGTTTGAACGACTAAACAACCTCAGGGAATACATCAAAAGCGAACCGTTACCTGACGGAGACCAGTGGCGAAAGTGGCGAGTAGCAGTAATCGACGGATCAAACTCTCCTGCAACAAGCGAGCGACTGGGAAGCAGATTCGGAGTCTACTGCGCCGGTTACATGATCTTTGAAGACAATCAACCGGTTGAGCACGGCTTCGAAGCCGACGAGTTCGTCCAAGATCAAATGGGAAGCCAAGACGTAGCGGAAAAGGCTCTGTCAATGCTGCGAATACTTCTAGAGCGCAAAATAGCTTTAGAATGTCTGGAAGAGAAGAAAGCGGATCTGGTGCTTATCGACGGCAGCTTCTTCGGCTTCCGCGCAGACGCGCACCGAATCAACGACGAGATCCTTGATGTGAAAGGCTACCATCGGGGAAAAGACCTCACAATAGATGTACGGGACAAGACTCTCAAGCTACTAAAGTCAGACAGGTCCGTAGGCATTATCAAGAGAAGCCGGATGAGCGCGATCGACGGATGGCTAATCAGTCGCTACGGCGATGAAAGCCACTGCATCCACTCAAACGACAAATTCATCCTCAGCCTCATCATGCCGCCCAGCCACTGGTTCTCATACGAATGGCTCTTCAAACCCACCGCCATCGAGCATCTAGACGCCGACAAGGTGCGGGAGCAATGGAGCATCGCCCACCACTACTACAACACCTTCAGATCCATCTACCGCTACAAACTATCAAAGGGAGACCCGTCTTCACCCGGAAGAATCTTCGACGATGCAGCGCAAAGCCTCAAACGCGTAATCAAAAAATCACTCGACATAGATCATCTCCAAGTCATCAGAACCTCACGCTACTTCGTAAAATGCTCAGAAATGCCACCCTTCGAACTCGAAACACCACTAGACGTCGACGTAAAACCTCTTCTCAGCTACTTCAAAGCCTTCCACAACCCCGCCACCGGACTCCCCTGGCCCATCGACCTAGTAGACGAAAACGTCACACTACCAGCCGGATTCACAAAAGAATTCGTAGAAGAAATCGAAGCC
>JACPRH010000042.1 GCA_016190055.1 Nitrososphaerota archaeon
CAAAGGCGTAGGCACCCTCTACGTCAAACTAGGCACAGTCATAGAACCCATCCTCCAAGGAGGAGGACAGCAACGCGGACTCAGATCAGGCAGCGAAAACATCCCAGGCTACATAGGCTTCGGAAAAGCAGCCGACCTAGCAAAACGCAGAATGCCCCAAGACTCCAAACACATCTCCCGCCTCAGAGACAAACTCGTAAAAGGCACACTAGAAAGCATCGAAGAAAGCTACCTACACGGCCACCCAACAGACAGACTACCCGACCTAGCCCTGCTCCGCATGTTCGGAGTAGAAGGCGAAGCAATCCTAACCGAACTAGACCGAGACGGCATATTCGTCTCCACCGGCTCAGCCTGCGCCTCCAAAACACTAGCCCCATCACACGTACTAGAAGCCATAGGACTAAACGAAATACAAAGACACGGAGCAATACAGTTCTCCCTCTCACGACTAAACCGCGAAGAAGACATCGACCTAGTTCTCTCCCTCCTACCCGGCGTAATCAAAAGGCTGCGAGACATCTCACCGGTCTGGCGCTTCAAAGACAGATTCCTCCAAATGTACTCCTCAGCCGAAGAAGAAGAGGAGCATGTACACGAAGGCTTCGACCAATTCTAACTACACCGGCTCGCATAAGTTCTCTGACAGGCCTGAAACGGTGAGTTTTTCTTAGTCAGGTTCAAGCGCTTACTTTTGGGTTAGAGATAAAAGATAGCAAGTCCGTTAGAGGATTCTGCTAAGCGGTATACTGACTAACTAATCTTTGTTTGAAAAGAGTTGCTTATCGCTCTTAAGCGCTGCAATTGCGCCTATTTGCAGCAGCAAAGCAAATCCCACAAGCACCGCCGCCGAGTAACCCTGATCTATAAGGAAACCGAAGATAACGCCGCTTGCCAGCGTGCCAAAGCCCAAAAGCGCATTAAAAACGCCGTAAGCGGTGCCTCTTCTGCGCACCGGAACAAAGCCAGGTATTGCGGCACGGTAAATCGACTCCTGCATTCCCAGCACAAAACCGAACATTACGCATGCCGCAACCACACCCGTGAAACCTCCGTAAGAGACAAAGAAGGCGGGAAATATTGCGAGGGCGAACGGAAGCACAAGAATCTTAACCCCCATCTTATCAAAGAAATGACCAGATATCAAAGCAACAGGAGCATCGACTACCTGCACAACCACGTAGAGAAGCGGAACCATCCACTGCGCACCTAACGGCTGAAGAATCGAAGACCCCGAAAAGAGTATGAGAGCCACAGGAATAAGCCCTAGAGTGTTCAGGAAAACCGCCAAGCAGTAGATCCAGAACCCCCGGCCAAGAGAGGCGTCCTTCTTCTCGTCTTCTTCTGTATTATTCTTAATCTCGACCTCTACGCTTTTCCCGACCTTTCTGTAAGCATAGACCATTGCAGCCAGCATCAGAGCGAAGGGGATCAACAGAATTCTGAAAGCGGTAGGGTAGCTGTTGAATGTGTAGAACATTACGCCGCCAAGTATCAACGGGCCGATCACGGCTCCAATCTGGTCGATAGCCTCGTGAAGCCCGAATCCTTTTCCAGTTCCGATACCCCTGCTAATTAAAGAAACCACAGTGTCCCTTGAAGGAGACCTCAACGCCTTGCCAACTCTCTCAAGGAGAAGAAGGATAATCACCGCTTCGATACTGAAGGTGAAACCTATGAGCGGTATCGCAACAATTAGGCCGTATCCGAGGAAGATGAAGAGCCAGTAAGCTCGACTCCTGTCAGATAAACTCCCGCTCACCAGCCTTGCACCATAGCCGATGAACTCTCCAGCGCCGCTGACCACGCCGACGAGAAAAGCTGAAGCACCAAGGAACTTGAGATAGTCAGGTGCAATCCCCCTGCCTGACTCGTAAACAACGTCACCAAGCATGCTCACAATACCCAAACTGAGTATCGCCACGTAAGCCGTCCTCTTAGAAATCTTCGGACCTTCTTCAACCAAACTTAACTTGAACCCCACATTGAGCCGTGGCCGATAAGGCGCTAACAAACAACCATTGCGCGAACCCGTATAACAAGGTTCACTCTACAAAAAGAGATGTGTAAACTTAAGCTACATAAGAAAGAGATATTTGACTGTCAACGCTTCTTTATTTAACAAATGCCTGAACGAGGATGGTCTGTCCTAACTGTTAGAGAAGACACGGCCAGAAGGATCAAGGAGATGGCAAAGATAAAGGGTTGGACTGTTGAGTTGCAGCTTTGTGCAGTAAATGCCCTTCTAACACTTCATCCGGTTCGCATATAATGCGTCGTAGCCCGCCAATAAGTCACCATAAACGTGAACCGAATCCTCTATTAGGTTGTAATTACTTCTTACCGGCGCAGCCATGATAGTTGAAGCAACGCAGGTGATTAGGGATTTCGCGATCATAATGATTGTTGCTTCCGTTATGGCGTTGATCTCCTACAGGCTGAAGCAGCCGATGGTGATAGGCTACATTGTGGCGGGGATGATAATTGGCCCTTATACACCACCGTTTAGTTTTCTGACTCAGCCCGAAATTCTGAACCTGTTCGCCGAGATGGGCATCGTGCTTCTCCTATTCGTGGTTGGTCTTGAATATCCGCTCGCGAGGTTCCGTTTAATCGGAAGAAAGGCGTTGGTAATCGCTCTATCAGAAGCCTTCGGCACCTTTGCACTCGGCTCTCTTGTAGGTCAGGCGATGGGACTGCAACTGTTTGACAGCCTCTTCCTTGCTCTGGCAATCTCAGTAACAAGCACAGTACTAGTTATGCGTGTGCTGGAAGAACTCAAGTTGCTTGATGACGAAGCCTCAAGACTTCTGCTCGGCGTCGCAGTTATCGAGGACATAATCATAATCGCATCGTTAGCGGTGCTGCAATCAGCGGCCTCAACAGGGAGTCTTGCAGCCCAAGAAGTAGCCGAATCAACAGGCATAGTTCTGATATTCGTTATCGGTACGCTTTACATAGGTTCTAGAATCGTGCCCAAGTTCGTTGATCTAATCGCTAGGACAAGACATAATGAGCTGGTTGTCGTCGTAATTTTAGGTGTAGCCTTTAGCCTCTCATTCATCGCAAACCAGATCGGAATATCTGTTGCGACCGGAGCATTTTTCGCAGGCGTACTGGTAGCAGAATCAAAAACTCATTCTGTAGCAAAGACCTTGGCCACCCCTCTAAAAGACATGTTCGCTGCACTGTTCTTTGTTTCCGTCGGTGCCCTAATGGACATCCGGCTACTACCGCTTTTCCTCGCACCCGCAATCGTTCTAATCGCAACATCGTTCGCAGCGAAATTCGCAACCGTTTACTTCTCAGCGAAGATTCAGGGTTTCTCGAAAAAGACGTCAATGAAGGCAGGCTTCGGCCTCTCAGCCTCAGGAGGTGAATTAGCACTCGTAACAGCTAAAGGAGGCGCAGATATCGGAGCAACAAGCTCATTCATTCTACCAATGGTAGGAGCCATGACCATAATCACCACCTTCCTATCACCATACATAATCAAAATGGGCTGGAAGCTCGCGAGCCCCACCGCTCAAGCTCAAGATCAAACTCAAGATCAGCACTCGAATTAACTACACTACTATCCAAAAGCCCCTCGAAACAGATAACGCAAAGCCGTTTGTTACTGTGCTTAGCTGCTGTTTATTCGCTTGTTAATTTCGTCAGCCATCTGGTGGTTTGACAGGATAGCTGTGACCTTAGTTACACCTTGGAGGCTTGAGACCCGTCTCTTAATGTCTTGACCGATAGCTAAGGCGAAGACAGGTGGGCAGAAAGGCATCGTAAGATGATACTTCACAGTCACCTCGCTGTTCTTGCTGATGTCAATCTCGTCAACCAAATTCATCTCGGTTATCGGGATCCCGATCTCAGGGTCAACGACCTTGGCCAGCTCACTCATGACCTGTTCCTTATCAACCATCTTTGAACTCAAAGATAAGACACATTATGCATTATTTATCTATACTGTTGCAGATCGAAAAGTATATCCAGCTAAAACCCATCCCCTTCACATGAAGGTATCTTGAGCGACAAGGATTCAAAGACATCGAAGCCGGATAGAACACTGGATGTAATGGGCTTCTTCTGCCCAGAACCGATCTTCCGCACCCGAATGGAGATCGACCAGATGAGTCGAGGCGAAGTTCTCGAAGTATTAGCTGACGATCCGGCGGCTGAACCAGACATCACAGCGTGGGCTAGACGCACAGGCCAAGAAATCATCTCGCTTGAAAAGAACGGCAACTCACTCCGCTTCCTAATCAGAAAAGCAAAGTAAACCGGAAAACCCCTTTTTACAATTTTAAGCCTGTATTTGCTCCTCTTTAACTATACGTCATTTTCCTGTAGAGAAACATATTAATTGCAGTAACATAACGGCTTACGTGATCGTTTTTGGCTGAGCCTAAAGCGGCTAACGCGTCTAAACCTGCTCCTAAGTTAACCGAGTCTGCACCGTTGAAGGTTCACGCCGAGCTGCTTATACTCGGCTTCATATTCTTCTTCTTCCACATTCTCGCGATATACTATATTGTTCAAGTTCTTGTTCCACGTGGCGCCGTAACTATCGCGGTGGTCAATGTGCGAGACAGCCTCCTGCAAATGGGTGTCTTGGTCTCCGCGGTGGCAATCACTCTTCCCTCAGTTAAATTCAGGAAGGATGAGGAGCAGATAGTCGCCTACGTCTTCACCTTAGGCGCAATCGCTCTCACGCTCGGCACCTTCCTGAGCGCAACCAAATCACCATCAGCCATCTATGTGGTGTATAACTCAGGTGCAATCGTGATGCTGATGCTGCTAGTCATCCTCTTCGGCTTCCTAGGTTTCAGAAGCAAAAGATTCAGTCTGGATGAACCTGAACGGGCCGCGATGGCCGTTTTAGCCCTGATGTTTGTTGTGAACATCGCTCTACTCGTATGGTCATACTCCGTCACCTTAGGGGGAAGAACCGTCTCACCTGACGTTGACATCTTGCGCGATCATTCAACCAGATATGCTTCCTGGATGGTTCTAGCGGCCTTCATCATGCGCTTCTCAAAGCCGAATGAGCGACACTACCGCAGAATCCTCGGAGGATTCATCATAACTGTCATATTCTGGACGTTCACCTTCGGCCTCTACGCAACGGGCGTGAAGAACCCCGTAACTAGCGGAGCCGTCTACATAGCTGGAGTTATGGACGGCGTCCTCGGCGCTTTAATTGTAGCCTCTCTACTCGGACTCTTAGGGCTAAGGGGCGTAAGGGGACGAATGACTCCTCACTTCACCTTAGGCGGTATCTCGCTCATCTGGTTGATAATCGCCGGCACCATAGGTCTCTACATGACAATCTTCTTCTCAGCCTACCAGCAACCAGTTCCAGCCGCGTGGCGCATCTTCCATCTCATGAACGCTAACTGGGCGCTCCTAGCCGGCTTCGGCGCCGTAGCCCTCGCCTCAGTGAACTACTCTAAGCGCATCGGGCAGCTCATGCTAATCTTCTTCGTAGCTGAGATGGTTAAGCACATAGCAATCTACGCCATCAACACGGTGAACCCGACCTTCGCAAACAACTCACTCCTCCCAATAGGAGACCCATTCTACGCAGTAGCCTTCATAATAATCATCTACCTACTAACCACAAGACCACGCAGAACAGGAATAATAACGGAAACCGTAACCGAACCCAAACCTGGAAGTAATCCCGCAACACCAACCTAACCTAGGTCATCCTACTCTAACCGTCTACCGCAGCCCAGCGAGCTCAATATGCAGATCCAACCCTAAGCTCCCTACGATCGACGTGATTGAGCAGGTGCACTCCTGCCCCCATTCGTTTAGCGTCAAAATTCGGAACATTGAGAAGCGCAGCCACTATTCCTAGGATAAGCCAAGTTGCGAAAGTAACAGCTCCACGACCAAAACTTGCTGAATTCGCACATCCAATATCTCTGCTACCGCTTCTACAATTTAAGCAGTTTATCACCTAAGCATGCTAACTCTACAACACAACCCTTTTCACTTAACAAATATTACATAACTCTGTTATAAGTGCATAGAGTTATAAGCAGACGGTGACATTAGCACTAAAAGGTCGAAATAGAATGAGCGTCTTAACCAAAATAATGATTCCCGTGATACTGGCCAGCCTAATCACTATCTCCACCTCACTTATCGCAATCCAAACCTACGGGCTGGCACAAGGCGAACCCGCCATCTACATGCAGGCCACACCTGACTCGCAAAACGTCCCTATCGGAGGATCAGCAGATATCTCCGTTTCCGCCACCGGCCAAGAAGGCTTCGAAGGCAAAGTTAGGATGATTGCAGAAGGCGCCCCGGCCGGCGTAACGGTAACATTTGACCCGAACCCTGTAGATGTCCCAGAATTCTCAGAGGGAGTGTCGAAAATGAAAGTAACAGTCGCAAAAGACACCCCAGCCGGCAGCGCTACGCTAACCGTAACCGGAACCGCCATAGAAGACCCGAAGGTCACAGAATCAGTGACAGTCACCATAAAGATAGGCGGCGCCCCAGCACAAGAAACCAACACAACCACAACGTCAACAACAACCACTACTACAAACATCACAACAACTACTACAAGCACAACTAACGCTACAGGAGCAAGCGTCACAGTAACAGGCACCACAACCGTAACATCAACAGCCACGGTAACAACAACCGAAGTTATCACCACACAAACATCTGCAATCAACACCAAGACCGCAGTCAGCAGCTTTACACAAGCCTCAGACATCATGATGCCAGTAGCCGCGCTGATAGTCTCCGCATCCCTCGTAACTATCGCCGGAGTCACGATAAGGAGTCGCACCGAGAAAAAAAGGATCTAACCTGTCAGCCGAGCCTCAGATAGGTGGATAGACGATCCTTCCTCCTTCTCTTTTTTTATTCCGTTTTATCTCCGTAACAATCGATCAGACATACTAAATTAATGAATTCGGCTTTCCATGCTTGCATGTCATCGTTAACACAGGTCGACCCATACTTTATCTATTACCTCACTGTAAAATCAACGGGTTGCGCTCCAACTGAGCGCGCTCAGAGCAAAAGTTTAATGGATACGCGTAAAGAGAGAGAGAGACAATGGAGACACCAAAAGAGGAGACGTTTCATTCGTTTACCTCTGAAGAACTTTTGGGACCGCTGAACGACGTGGAAAAGAGGTATGCTCCAGAAAGGCTCTATGTATCAGGTAATTTACAACATGTTCCACTGTCTGGTCCACGCGCTGCGATAATAGGCTCGCGCAAAGCATCTCCAGAAGGCATCAAGGTAGCAAGCAATATCGCAAAAGTTCTCGTGAAAAACGAGGTCATTGTTGTCAGCGGACTCGCCGAGGGAATCGACACCGCAGCCCACAAAACCACCATCGAAGAAGGCGGATATACAATCGCAGTTCTAGGAACACCCTTAGACCATGTTTACCCCGCCAAGAACTTCCAGCTGCAACAAACAATTATGCATCAACATCTAGCTATCTCTCAATTTCCAACCGGATATCCAATTCAACCTAAGAACTTCGTTATTCGAAACCGAACGATGGCGCTTCTCTCGAACGCCTCAATTATAGTTGAGGCCGGTGAGAAAAGCGGCTCGCTTCACCAAGGCTGGGAAGCACTTAGGCTCGGAAGACCGCTCTTCATCTGGAAGTCAATCATGAATGACCGTTCGTTGACTTGGCCCAAAAAGATGCTTGAATATGGAGCCGTGGAACTCACAGAGCCCGAAGAAGTCATAGATGTTCTACCCTCTTCCAAGGGAATCCTTAACTGGGGACAACTAGTTTGAGCCATGCGCCTGAGTAATGCGTATCACCGGCCTTGAATACAGTGCACTTCTGTCCTACACTCCACGTGGATATTCGCCTGAGATGCGGATCGCTAGGAATGCAATGGCTTGGCTCAAAAATGACACATTCGTCCAGAACCCGCCGATTTTAATGTCACAATGGATTGCACAGACCGTGCGATCCTATATGTCTACGCCTCAATTTGAGGCGTTATTCAATCCAAATACAATTCTCGTTCCAATTCCTAAAAGCTCACTGATGGTACCTGATGCTCTATGGGTTCCCCAACGGCTTGCTACAGCCCTAGTCAGAATCGGGCTCGGAAAAGCTGTCGCCACATGCCTTAATCGGGTCAAGGCGGTACAGAAAGCAGCATTTTGCGCGCCAGCAGAAAGACCGACTCCTATCCAACATTATGAAACAATATCTGTCCAAAAGAATTTCTCTGAAGTTGATGAAATCATATTAATTGATGATATAATTACGCGCGGTGCAACTCTCATAGGCGCCGCGAACCGGCTAACAGAAGCTTTCCAGCAACTAATATCCGCGCTTTTGTAGCCATGCGAACGGTCAGCAATCCAGATGAATTCAAAAACCTGATCGATCCACAGAAAGGAACTATTACACTTCGACCAACAGGCGATACTTTGCGGAGACCTTAAAGTAATGTAATTTAGCGAACCTCTAGAAATAGAAGCGGCCACATCAACCAAATATCATCAAATGAAGGCTGATTAAAAGAGGATACGAAACCCTTATCCTAGAAACCCGCATTCTTAATCGATGAGAACTCATCATAGTAAGGCATATTAACTGTTTTTCGTTTTCACACGAATATGTCTGGAGGTAATGTACGCGTCAAATTGAAGATTGGCTTAAACGAGGTTGAGATTGAAGGCACCACCTCCGACATTGAGAAAACGATTGAGCTTATTCCTGCAATGCTTCAGGCTTTACCTGAAGAGATGCTTACTCAGCAGCCCCGCTTAACCTTGACGCGGCCTGACACCGAATACAACCGGCTTGACAACTTCACCGCATCCGCCTCCCAATCACAGCAACCCACTGCACAGCTACAACAATCTCCTTCACCATCCGCCTTCCCTGAAATTCATGTTGAGAAAGGGGACTCTCTGTCAGACATCATAACAAAACTATTCACCGACAGCTGGGGACGAAACCCCCGCAAACTCGGAGATGTCCGTGCCGCTCTCCAATCATATGGTCAAGTTTACCCTAAACAATCTGTAGCAGTCGCCCTTCTACGACTAGCTCAATCCGGCAAGCTGAGAAGGTTTAAGAGCGAAGGCGGTGAGTTCGTGTACACGGCGTCGACCAGTTTATCCTCGGAGGATCCGGGGAGAATAACATCGATTCAATCTTAAATGTAAGGTTAGTTGTTAGGAGTGAAGTGATATGAGTCAAGAAGATAACAAGCTCCGCGTCTCCATATCGTTCGGAGCTTCAAGGGCAGAGTTCTCCGGAGACCCAGAGGCAGTACTAGTTTCAGTGAACAACTTCATAGCGAAGCAGGTGCCGGCGCTAGATCTAGCAAACAAGATTACGGTCAACTATTCTGTCGCCGATTTAATCAAGATGTTCGGTGACTACGTCAAGATCACCGAAGAGGGGCCACGGGTCTGGGCTTCAAGCAGCAAGCTAAGCGACAAAGACACAATCTGCCTACAGCTTGTAGCGGCTAAAATCGGCTATGAGACAGGCAAATCCCAATCACCTTCGCTGACGCTTCAAGAAATCAATAGCGCTACATCACTGAAACCCAAGTCAATCAGCTCAAGACTCAGCGAAATCTCAAAGGCCGGTTACGTCGAGCGTGAACAGACAGATCAAGGCGTCCGATACAAGGTAACAACACAAGGCATCCACTGGCTAGGCAACGTCTTAGAGAAGAAAGCCCAGCATCAGCCAACCATCACAGCTAACAACCACAACTACTAGCTAAGCCGCTTCTTCCAGTTTACTGTGGCGGTCTCTTCTGGATGTAACGGTAGTTGCGCATCATCCCTACTCGGGTCAAGACGTTTTCGCGGACCAAGTCCGTTAGCGAGTGCGAGACGGCTGTGGGATCGTAATGGTATCCTCGGCGAGCCAATTCTTGGTGGACGTCAGAAAGATTTCTTTCTTCTTTGAACCAGCCCTCATTCCACAGGGTTTCGATGAGGCTTCTGCAAGTGATGCCTCGTTTTCCAGCGGCTTTTTCAGCAGCGATTGATGTTGTTGCTGCTACAGTTGTTTCTGGTGTGGCTGTGTTGAGTCCGCTTAGGACGCTTTCGACTGCTTGTGATATTTTGTCTGCGGGGCAGGTGATTTCGATTTCCCAGGCTCCTCTTTTGAGCTTGATGTGTACGTCTTCGCTTCGCTCGGTCATGTCTACTCTTGTTCACCTATCATCCTTATCTTGTTGATTATTGTTGTTGAACATCTTGCGCAACATTTATAATCCCACAAGTGCCTTATCTTGTTGGTCAAGATGAGCACGCAATTAAATCTTGTGCAACCGCCATCCTCCCCAGACCCAAACTACCTCGCAATCCACCTCAGGCATCACTTCGACCACGAAGCCGAGCAAAACATCGACAACCTAGCCCAGAAAAAAGTAATCTTCAGCAGAAACGGAATCGAACTCCAACCAATCAACGGATGGAACAACAACCTCCCAACACCAGACATCAAAACAACGCCCTTCACCCCTGCACAAGAAACACAAACTGTCGCGGGCATAGACTCATCCTGCATCAACATAGCTGAAACAAGCGAAGGCTCCGTCTACGCAGGCAGAGCAGCAGTCGTCTTCTCACAAAACGGACACCTCACCAGCTACGTCAGAATCGGCCCCATAGTCTACTACATGAACGAAGCAGCAGCCTCCCGCATCTCATACGAAGTCTCAGGCACAAACCGACTCACAAAACTATTCCTGATTGATAGGTCACTAGCCCAAAGAATCATCCGAGAACACCTAGAACGAGCAATCGCACTAGAACTAGTCGCAACACTATCAGCCTCAATAATCCTGCTCGACGGCTGCCTCAAAACCTCAAAATTCGACGAACAAGGCCGAGACCTCCGCCGAGTACTTGACATAGCAGGCCGCAACGGAGACACCGTAATCGGGCTAAGCAAAACCACCAAAGTAGGACTGCTAACCCGGCTCTCAAGCGTGCTCTACAACGCCGGAAACCTACCAGCATACCTGGACGTAGACCACCTAGTGGCCCCAGTCATCAACCGAGTAGAAGGCCACGTAATCCTGGCAAGGTTCTCAAGAGACGGCTACGTCTACAGAGTTGATCTCCCACATTCAGCGGACGCAGAGACCTCGCTCTCACACCTCATGTATAACGACCACTTCTACCACGGCTACCCTGAAACTCTGAGGCTCGCTCACCACCTTTCCGTCTTCACAACAGCGCAGAGCGACTCAGTCAAAAGCTACCTGATGAAGCACGCAGGAGTAGTCGAAATCCCCTCCGAGGATCTTAGGCGTGTAACACTGGGCAGCCTATCCCTCTAATGAAATGAAGGAGTAGTGATGATGCTTTGAAAATCGTAGCTAAAATCGGACCAGACATCTCCCTACTAGCTCTCCCATCAGAGCAGATTTACGTAGGCGACTACGTGTCGATTGAGGATGAAGATCAAAACGCCATGCTGATTGTTCAGGTCTGCGACGAGCAGTACCTGGATCACCTCGGAACAGTGGAAGATATGGTGCGTGACGAGGTGCTGAAGGCCGCGGCTGAGGGAGTAGAAAGCGACCCGCTTGATATCAGCAGCATCTCACATCTCATCAGAGACATGCGGCTGCTGAAATGCAAAATCCGAGGCAGCGTAGACGGCGGACGCTTCACTTCCAACGTCTCCTGGCTCCCCTCCAGAGTCAAAGCCAAGATCAGACGACTCCCAATAGCTGAGCTGATGCGATTAGCGGGGTTGAACGGCTCCCGCTCAATCACGCTGGGCGAAGTAGGCGAAGCAGAAATGCTCAGGATATTCGCGGAATCACTTGACGGGCGGCTGAACATCATCACCGGCCGGAAAGAGTCAGGAAAATCTCATCTCGCGAAGCTGTTGGCGACTGAGATGGTCAGGTTCGGCGCCTACGTCTTCATCTTCGACCTAAACAACGAGTACGGCGGATTGGCTTGGAACCGAGACGGCTCCCCGAGCCGAAGCTCCGAGAAGACTGTCATTCTTTCACCGGGAAACTCGATGCTGTTCACGCTTCAATACTTGGGGATGTCCGCGGTGGTAGGGATGCTTAACCATGTGCTTGACATGCCTGGTGCATCTCTACGAGAGTTCATCAGGCTCTGGAAGCTCCTCGAATCCCAAAAATCGCTTTCAATGCGAGCGCTGGGTGATCAAATCCAGACTACCCGGTGCAACGAGCTTGTCCGAGACGCACTATTCTCAAGATACCACACTATGCTGTCCTCCGGGCTCTTCACCGACGAGCAGTCCTTCAGGATTGAAGACATATTCTCGAAGCTGCCGAACGGCGGCCTAGTAGTCATCTCTCTCGGAGGAGTCTCCGCTCACATCCGGCAGATGATCGTCGAAATCTTCCTAGGCAAACTCGTCGGACTGCTTGAATCTAAACGCATCCCACCGGTCTTCCTGTTCGCAGAGGAGGCGCACCTCTACCTAAGAGAAACCTACTGGGACGACATCGTCACAAGAATGAGGCACTTCGGCATCTTCACAACCTTCATCACAAACCAGCCGGACGCAATCAACGACGGCATCTACAGACAGGTAGACAACATCTTCCTCTTCAACTTCACCAACGACACCGACCTCGAAAAAATAGCCCGAGTCACAATGATAGACACAGACACAGTGAAATCAATCGTCAGAACACTTCCACCGCGCAACTGCCTAGCACTCGGCCACGCAGTAGCAAACCTACCAATAATCGTCAAAGTCACGCAAACAGAAACCCGCAACCTAGGCGAAACAAGGCTCTTCTTCAACACAGAATGGGCAGCCTGCCCCGTCCAAAGAAGCACCTAACATAGACCCCATAGCTCGTATCTGCTTACGGCTCGCTCATTCTCAGCTAAAGAGTACTCTACCTGCAGGGATAAAATAGCAACGTGTTCGCATAAACAAATAATAATTTCGAAACCCCATCATGATCGGTAATAGCTGAATGCAAGTAAGTAAAGGTCCTGACCCAGCTACAGTTGCTTCCAACGTCTACACTCTACTCATGGAGAACGATCGTGTACGAATATTCGATGTACACTTCAAACCCGGCGCTACAGCAAAGATGCACTGGCATCCTGACCACCTAGGCTATGTTCTAAAAGGCGGCAAACTGGAGCTCACAATGAAAGATGGAACCATAAACAAGCTAGAGGTATCGACTGGAAAAACATTCTTCCTAGAATCACAAACTCATGAAGCTGTGAATACCGGAAAAACCGACGTGCATCTTATAGTCACCGAATTAAAAAGATAGCTAGCTAACTAATTCGACTATCCACTTCGAGACCAACGTACGTAGCGGCGCATTTAGCCTAACTTGAACGACTGAAGAACGATGAGAAGATTTAAAGCATCACTTCATCTAAACCGGTTGATACCTACTTGTCCTCCTCCTCGTCGGTTAAAGATGAGCTGATCTCCAGAATCGGGGGAAGCGTAGTCGCGAGCCTGAATGCCGGCGAGGCTTTGAAGAGCTGGCGGGAGCGACTATCAATCAAGCAGGTTGAACTGGCGAAGGCTATGAGCATCTCTCCATCGGTTCTAAGCGATTACGAGAGCGGCAGACGCCCATCGCCCGGAGTCGCCTTCGTCAAACGCTACGCAGAGGCACTCATCAAAATGGACGCTAACCGAGGAAATCTTCTAGGCAAAATAATGGAGCCTACAGAGGACTCCGCGATCCTGGACATAGGGGAGTTTCAACAACCTATCACTGCAGCTGAAGTTGTGAAGATGGTGGACGGCAAGGTTCTCAGCGGAGAAGCATATCTTGACAGCAGCATCTACGGCTACACGGTTCTAGACAGCATCCGAACCATCTACTCGCTGTCAGGCTTCTCCTTCTACCGAATATTCGGAGCAACCACCGAGCGTGTGCTAGCCTTCACAAAGGTAGGAATAGGCCGCTCACCTCTAGTAGCCATCCGCGTCTCACAGTTCAAACCCAGAATGGTAGTGCTACACGGCCCCAGCCACGTAGATCAGCTAGCCATCGACCTAGCTGAGCGGGAGCAGATTGTCTTAGCGCTCTCCTCAGTACAGCGTGAAGACGTCTTCGTGAAGCTGTTCAGGAAGCTTATACCTGGCTGAAAAGTATTTCAGTAGATACCCCCAGATAGAGCAAGCGAAAGCAGCGATGTCCGTCACGTTATACGAATTGACACTAGGCATAGCGATAGTCACAGTCCTAGGCGCATGGGCGCACCGGTTAAGAGCCATCGACCGCGACGGACTAATAATCGGCATACTCGTAGGAGTCCTCCTTCTACTGGGCGGAGGCTGGCCTTGGCTCTTCATCATAATGCTGTTCTTCACAGCCTCATCCGCCTCAACCCGACTGAAATACAGCTACAAACGCAGCATCGGCTTCGGACAAGAGAAAGGAGGCGCCCGAGGCTGGAAAAACACTGTAGCCAACGGAGGCATCGCAGCAGTAATATCCGTATTGACCCTCTACTCGAACAGCCCCCTCCTACCAGCAGCCTTCCTCGGAGCAGCGGCAACTGCAACCGCCGACACCTTAGCAACCGAGATCGGGCTCCTTAGCAAGACGAGACCGAGATTAATTACAAACCTCCGACAGAAAGTCGGAGCAGGCACCTCAGGAGGCGTCTCGCTACTCGGCGAAATAACAGTGATCAGCAGCAGCCTAATGATTGGCGCCATAGCAATCCTACTGAGCGTATCAAGTTTGTCAGCTATAAGCATCCTAGTTATCACCCTAATAGGAGGCTTCGTAGGCTCAACCTTCGACAGCCTGCTCGGAGCATCCTTTCAGGGAGTATATCGCTGCACCGTCTGCGGAACAATAACCGAGGCAAGCACACACCACGATAAACCAACTGTAAAAGTCAGAGGCATAAAATTAATCGAGAATAACGTGGTCAACCTTATAGCAACCGGCATCGGAGCCGTGGCAGCCGCGCTGTTCGCTATCCTGATTTGAGAATCGTTACACTAACTGAGCTTCTTGGTAGTAGTAACTTCTGACCTTCTGCAGAACTTCTGACACCTTGATGCGGCTCTGCTGCATGCTGTCTCTTTCACGCAGCGTCACCGTATCATCTTTCAAGGTGTCGAAGTCGACTGTTATTCCTAGCGGTGTACCAATCTCGTCTAGTCTCCGGTATCTTCGCCCGATTGAGCCGGACACGTCGTAGGTGGTTTGGAACTCCTTCTTCAGAGTGCTGTAAATCTGGTTCGCTTTGTCAGGCAGCCCCTCCTTGGTTACGAGGGGGAAGACTCCTACCTGTACGGGGGCGAGCTGAGGCTTCAACTTCAGGACGTCTCGCTTCTCCTCTTTCACGAGCGAGTGTTCTAGGATGCAGTATAGGCTTCGGTCGACTCCCATTGAGAGCTCGAACACGTTGGGGAGAACCTTCACGTCTCCGTCCAGAACAGTCATATCCGATTTGCTGACCTCGCTGTGCCGCTTCAAATCATAGTCACTTCTGTCGTTGCAGGCTACGAGCTCAATCCAGCCTAGGCTTGTCTGAACCTCTACGTCGAACGCGACCTTCGCGTAGAACGCCTTCTCATCTTCAGCGAGTCTGCGGAACCGGAAGCGGTTCAAGTCTATTCCTGCTTTCTCGTAGAACTGCTGGATAAGCGACAGGTAGTAGGCGACGAACCTGCTTGGAACCAGTCCCTGCTCAACAGCTTTTTCACAGGGAACCGCTTCAACCGTGTCTTCGCCGCGCATCAATCTTAACGGGTAGTTCCGAACCTCTTCGAACTCTTCAACATCGTTAACCTTGTCGGGGTTGAAGAAGATCTCAATCTCAGCCTGATAGAACTCTCTCAGCCTCATCAGGCTCTGCCGAGGAGCAATCTCGTTCCTGAAGCTCTTTCCAAGCTGAGCCATAGGAAAAGGAAGCTTACCTCTCATAATCTTGAAGAACCTTGGAAAATCAACGAAGATGCTCTGACAGGTCTCAGGCCGCAGATACGTGTCCAAGTTAGCGGCACCGACACCTACCTTGAACATCATGTTGAACTTGGAGACTTGACCCAGCTCGCCGCCGCACTTTGGGCAGCGAACATTATTCTCCTTCAGAAGACTATCATAATCATGGTCGGAGAGCCGCTCAGGAATATTCTTCCCAGTCTTCTCCGAGATAAGCCTGTCAGCCCTAATAGTTGTTTTACACTTTGTGCAGGTCACAATCGGATCGAAAAAGTTCTCAAGATGACCTGAAGCGACAAAAACATCCTTAGCCATAATCTGGGAGCCATCAATCTCAACCATCTCATCGCGACGCAAAACCTCCCTACGCCAAAGCTCAACAAACTTATTCTTGAAAGCAGTACCAACAGGCCCATAATCCCAGAAACCAGCAGGCGCATCCGCGTAAATCTCACAACTAGGAACATAGAACCCACGCTCCAACGCAAGCCGCATAACCTCATCGTAACTCATCATCGGTCTCGCCGCATTTTCAAAACACACCACTTAAACGTATCTCACAGATCTCCGTCAACCAATCCTCAAACTATACACCTTCTATCGATTACAAATCAATAACTCATCAACACCCTGCAACCCTAAACAACACTTAGACCAATTCTAACATAAATTAAGAGAAAATTCTTGGGGGATAATCTTGTAGCCAGAAACAACGCTTTTGGCAAGCGTTGCAAGCCCAAAGCTTCCATCCAAGCAGATCGCTTAGAATAACGATTGGATTCTTATGCAGCTTTCAATAGAATATATACCCTCCCCCCTAGGTCGGCAGCAGGCGTGCGTGCTTCTCGAAGCATTGTGCATCTAACATTAGAATAGAAAACCCACTTGGGATGTTGCAAGGCTTATCAAAAGCAATATAGTGCATTATCTGTAGCCGAGATAGGCAGTTGAGAATTGCATGATGATACCAGTATCACCTGGGCACCCGATTCACACTTTGATGGAGGAGCATAAAGCTCTGCTGGAGTTTGCTCACGAGCTGAAACGTATCTCCGACGAGAGTATGGATGACTTCATCTTCGACGGCGACGATATTCAGCACATTCACCATATTGCGGAGCACTTCAAAGAAGCTGAGAAGCACTACCAGAGAGAAGAGAACGTGCTTTTCCCCATCTTAGAGAAGCACGGAGTCACTCAGCCGCCTAAGATGATGTGGTCTGAACACAACCAGATACGGGGATTGAAGAAGGAGCTCTACAGCCTTCTGGAAACCGGTTTAGACAAAGATCTAGAAGAGTTCCAAGGCAAACTCTCCGTTTTAGCTAAAGGCATCGACGATCTGCTCTCCACGCACTTCAACAAGGAGAACACAATCCTGTTCCCAATGGCGCTCAGAACATTCTCGCAAAGCGAATGGAGCGACGTTGAAAAACAGTTCAACGAAATAGGCTACTGCTGCTTCTCACCAGAAACCGTCAGAAACACCGCTGCCGAGGAGACCGTCTCTCCTGAAGCGGGAGAAGCAACAGTTCCCACAGACGAGATTCTTCTCGGGACAGGCAGCTTCTCAAAAGAACAACTGGAAGCCTGTTTGAACTCTCTTCCCTTCGACCTAACCTTCATCGACAAAGACGACAATGTCGGATACTTCAGCGAAAGCGGAGACCGAGTGTTCCTGAGAACCAAGGCCGTGATAGGGAGAAACGTTCAGCTCTGCCACCCTGAGAAAAGCGTCCACATCGTAAACAACATACTAGACGCCTTCAAAACTGGAAAGAAAAACGTAGCCGAGTTCTGGATCCAGATGAACCAGCGAACCATCCACATCCGGTACTTCGCCGTCAGAGACAAGGCGGGACAGTATATGGGAACCGTCGAGGTAACGCAGGACATCACTGATTTGAAAAAGATACAGGGCGAAAAAAGATTGTTAGACTGGCACCTCTAAACCCTCATCAACTTACCGCTAAAACTGAATCGAAACAGCGCCGCAACTTTAGTCAGGATTACCGGGTCTTACCCAGTTAACTAAGATCGACTCCTCAGCGTAGGAGCCGAATTTCCTTAAGCTAACATGTGTAACACATGTTACACACATTATGTTATAGAAAATTCGTCTAGACCTCCGCTCAAGTTGGACTATGAGTAAGAAACAACATTCTCAACTACGAGCGATAGCATCAGTTCTGATGCTCAGTCTACTACTTCCAACAGGAAGTATGCAGCCTGGTTTTCTGATAGGTACAGCAGCAGCGCTCACGGAGACGCAGCTATCCATCGCTCCACTCAGCATAGGCACACACCATGTGCCGGAGGGATCAGGCATAGTTGCTTCCCGCGCATATCCAGGCATTTACTGGATGATCGGCGATTCAGGAAATCCCGCAAACCTCTATGCAATAGATAGCGCAGGGGTAACTAAGAACATCTTCCCAGTTGCTGGAGCAACAAACTATGACTGGGAGGACATCGCCATCGATTCAAACGGCTACATCTGGATAGGCGACATCGGCGACAACAGCCAAGTCCGCAGCGACTATGTACTATACCGGGTAAGCGAACCTAACCCATACGGCAGCGCCACAAGCATCTCTTCAACCGCGTTCCACTTCGCCTATCCTAACGGAGCACGCGACGCTGAGGCTCTCTTCGTCTGGCAAGGAATACCCTACTTAGTGCAAAAACGATCAATAACCACTGAGGTATACGCGTTTCCGACGGTAGACCCGTCAAAGAAAGTAACCCTGAACTACGTTGGCGCATTTACCGGAGGCATCTACATCACAGGCGCCGACATCTCTACAGATGGACGCAGACTCGCCTTGATCAATGATGGTAATAATTACCACTGGATAATCGAGCGCAGCGCAACCTCAACCAGCATAGCTGACTTCTTCACTTCACCAACCAAGCAGTGGCGCATAAGCTTCTCCAACCAGCAGGGTGAAGCAATAAGCTTCCTACTAGGAGACTACAGCTTTGTTGTGGCAAGCGAAGAAGGAAGCCTCTGGAAAATTCAACAAACCCAATACGATCAACAAGGCAGCACCACTGTAACAACAACCACAACAACTACAACAACCGCCGCCTTACCTGTGGCTACAACACCGATCACTTCTGCCAGCGCAACCTACACCTTGTCATTCCAAGGCTACGACTACGACAACAAGGGCGAAGTTTCCGTACTGGTTAACAACCAGCTAGTAGCATCACTACCTACCGCTGACTCTACACAGAACAACAACATGTTCAAAAGCTTCTCACTCGATATCACTAATTACGTAGTATCCGGCAGAAATAGCGTTACCTTCCGCCAGAACTTCTACTCCTCAGGAGTACAGAATGTTCAGGTAACTGGGCCAAGCGGAATACTGCTGAGCGATAGCACCTCCTCCCACACTCTAGTGGCCGGTGGCACCAGCTCCGTAAACTACAGCTTCAACACTGCCACAGGCACTACAACCACAACTACCACCACAACCACAACAACCACAGCGACTACCGCGGTTCCAAGCAGTCTACCATCGTTAACCCTTTCATTCCAAGGCTACGACTACGACAACAAGGGTGAATCATCCGTACTTGTCGATAATCAAGTAGTGGCAACGCTACCCACCGCCAACTCTCCCCAAAACAACAACGTATTCACAAGCTACTCACTTGACATCTCAAAATACCTGACACCCGGCGGCAACACACTCACCTTCAAGCAAAACATCTACTCCTCAGGAGTCAAGAATATCCAAATTACTGGATCGAGCGGAGCAATCTACAGCAACAGCGCATACTACTACATCCAGCAAGAAGTTAACGGATCACTCACTTACACATTCAACATCCCCACAAGCAGCACAACCACCACCACCACGACCACAACTCCTACTCCCACCACCACAACAACCACAGCATCAACTTCAACCGCAACAACTACAACGACTACAACTGCTACGCCTAGTGCCACACCGTTCAAGTTCGTTGTTATGGGTGATAGTCGAGGGAACAGTGCAAGCCAGCCTGTGAACACAGGTGTCTTGTCCAAGCTTTCAAACACGGCTAACAGCTTCAACCCAGCCTTCCAGCTGTTCACAGGAGATTTGTGCTACGACTTCAGCCAAGGCAACTGCCCCTCAGTCTGGAAGAGCACAGAAAACAGCAACCTGCTCTCTAAAACAGTGCCAATAATGGGCAACCACGACGCAGGCGACAACGCGTTGTGGCTGAGCAACTTCAACATCGGCTCTATCGTAGCCTCATTCGGTGGAACCAGGTACAGCTACCGCTCGGGACAGGACGGGCTTGACTTTTCATTCGACTACGGCAACAGCCACTTCGTGGGAATGACCGTAATAGACGACGTCAGCTCATCCAGGCCCAGCTCAGCACAGCTTAGCTGGCTGGACACCGATCTCACGACCGCAGAAAGAACCGGTTGCGGCGGCTCAGGCTGCGCACTCACATTCATCGAGTGGCACGCTCCGATCTACTGCAGCTCTAGCAGCCACTGCTCTCCACCCGCAATCCCACCAGCACAATGGACCACAGTCACAAACGCACATCCGTCAATCGTGGCTATCTTCCACGGCCACGAGCATATCACCGCCTATGCGCATATCGATGGCAGCAAAATATCAGGTGTGAACACGAACCGTGAGTACGAGGAGTTCATTATGGGCGGTGCAGGAGCACCTCTATACGGATGTCTCTCTCGCGCAGACTGGTGTACATCCAACTACGGCTTTGCACTGGTAACCGTCTCAGGAAGCACAGTCACAGTCCAGATATACGACATGAACGGAGCATCAATGCACGCACCATGGACATTCAACAAAAACACAGCAACAACAACCTCAACTACCACCACTACTACTGCGGTGGTGTCAGGTCTGCCTTCAGGCAGCGTAATCTATAGTCTAAGTTTTCAGGGTTACGATTACGACAATCTAGGGGAGGTCACGGTGCTTGTGAACAACCAGGTGGTGGTTACATTATCTGCTGTTGACTCTTCCCAGAACAACAACGTATTCGCAAGCTTCTCACTGGACATATCCAGATACGTAGTAGCAGGAACCAACACCATCACCTTCAGACAGAACATATACTCATCAGGAGTACAGAACGTACAAGTGACAGGATCACGCGGAGCGTTGCTAAGCGACAGCACCTACCACGACATATGGGCAGGCGGAACAGCAACAACCAGCTACAACTTCAACGTCTCGTAACCACAATCGTAAGCACAACACAACAAATTCCCAATTTTTTTACAAACCCTACGTAGGCTTACAACAGCTTACGTAGGCATTTTTTCAGTTACAAAAGCGGTCAACTCTTTACCTAACTTCATTAATGAGTAACTGATTATTAGAACGCCGACTGCGTCAGAGATTACTCTCACCACTTAGACTCCAAATAACATACTCTACTGACCTATATGTTAGATAGATTTCAGATGGCTGCTTTTCTATAGGGTCCTCGACTTCGTCTTCTAGCAGAGGTCTTCTGCTCGGCTTCCTTGAGAAGATTCTCCTGAACATGGTCGGCTTCAATATCCGCGCCTGTCTCTGAGCCTTTGACCTCAAAGGTGACTTCAACCTCAACCGGCACATTTCCGGGGAGTTCAGCAACCCCGACTGAAACCCGCGCATGCTTCCCCTTATCACCGAACACATCGACCAGCAGATCCGAAGCCCCGTTTATCACAAGCGGCTGATCCGCAAACCCCTCCGCGGAAGCCACGTACCCAACCACCTTTATGACACGGCTAATCCTGTCTAGACCTCCAAGCTCCGTCTTAGCAGCTGCGAGAGCGTTCAGAACGCACAGCCTAGCCGCGTCATACCCCTCCTGCGACGTCAAGTCTCGGCCAACCTTGCCTTTAGGAGACGACGGTTGACCAGCAATCTTAGGGATCATCCCTGAAACGAAGAGAATGTTTCCGCTTCTAACTGCTGGGAGATATGTTCCAATGGGTTTCGGAGGCTCTGGCAGAACGATGCCTTTCTGCCTCAACTTCTCTTCAGGCAAGACGAGTAAATCATCCTCTGCACTGAGAAGGTTTACAGAATATTTTAACTGTTACCAAAAATAGGCAGTGTGCCTAGCCTACAAGAAAGTTCCGTAGACACACTGGTTGTTCCTGTCGATATCTATCTATATTTTGTCTAGCTATCTATTATTACTTCGCCGATTGCGTGGCTGGGTCTAATCTGAGTGATTCGGACCTTGACGCTGTCTCCTTCTTTGGTGTTTGGTACGAAGACGACGTAACCCTTGATTCTGGTCATTCCGTCTCCACGTCGACTCACTTCATCGATTGTGACATCAATTTCTTCTCCGACCTTCACTGGCTTGGCCACGAAATACGATTTCGGAAACCTCCGCTCTGTTGTTTCTGGTCTCGCTGCTGCGCCTGTGTCTATTTCCATCGGCATCGAATCGTCGCTTTCCATCTTTTGTCGTTTTCACCTCGCAGACTACGCCTTTACGTTAGTCGCGCAGTCCTAATAACAGGACTATATATATTGCTTTTCGAAAAAACCGAAGATGAGACACCTACTGCACACATATCTACAAGATACAATCACCGTTGCGGTGATCAAACACCGTGTCCAGCAGTAACAACACGATTCATGAAGGCGACTACATCCTAGTCTTCCTGAGCCGCCGAAAAAACTGGCTACTCAAAGTTGAGAAGGGACGCCAATTCCACACCCACCGAGGAATCATTGATCTAACCTCAGTCATAGGCCTGGAACCCGGATCCACCGTCCAGACAAGCCTCGGCGAAACCGTATACATCCTGAAACCAGTAATCAAAGATCTTGTCCTGAAAAGCAGCAGGAAAACACAGGTAGTCTATCCTAAGGATTTAGGCGCCATCGCCGCCTGGACAGGACTATCACCAGGCAAAATCGTAGTAGAATCAGGCACCGGAAGCGGTGCATTAACAATATTCGCCGCAAACCTAGTCAGGCCACACGGACACGTATACTCCTATGATCTGCGACCCGAGTTTCAAGAAGTAGCGAAGAAGAACATTGAACGAGCCGGTCTAGGCGAATACATCACGCTGAAGCAAGGCGATGCTAAGCAAGGCCTAGATGTAACCGGCGCAGATATTGCACTGGTAGACGTCGGCGACCCTTGGACGCTAGTCAAACCGATGAAAAACGCGTTGAAGGGCAGCGGAACCCTAGCTGCAGTAATACCCACGATGAATCAGGTCGAGAAGATGACCGCTGAACTTCTGAGGCAAGGCTTCGTCGACGTAGAGTCAATAGAACTCATAGCGAGAGAAATCGAGGCGCGAGAAGGAATGACCCGCCCAGCTATGCGAATGGTTGGACACACAGCGTACCTCACCTTCGCAAGAAAATCCCTCAAAACCATCGAAACACCCACTGAAAAACCCATTAGCCACGATAAAGATGAAACTGAAGATGATGCTGAGGAAAACGGAGATGAAGAAGACGCCTCTCAAGAAGACGAAGGCATACGTGCATTGAGACTTCTAGACGTCACTCCTGAAGAGTCAAGCTAAGTGAAGATAAACCAACCACATACTGTCCTGATTGCTGTATCCTAACTCGACCAAAATTTAAGGGACAGTTTTGAGCAGTTTTTCACCACGCCTAGCGTTCAGCATCAAGGCTAACGGTATAGCTAG
>JACPRH010000046.1 GCA_016190055.1 Nitrososphaerota archaeon
AGCCCTCTATCTAAATCAGGCTGCGGCCCGTACGAAGGGGTGAATAGCGGCAGGTCTCGCAAACCGGTAGTCAACCAGCCAAACGTACTCCGTCCCTGCAAAAGAGCAGGCGTCATATGGACACAAAGCTCCTTACCGAAATTTGGAAGTACAAGCCCACATCCTTCAGGAGTGGGTAGTTGACAATTGTTTGTTCTAACTTTATATTATGGGGCGTAATATAGGACTGTGTTTGCCCTCTACTCTAGACAAGATAGGCATCCTGCTCGTAGTGATAGGTGTGTCCGCATGGGTTCCTTACATAGCGTTGCGGTTGACCGGGGCGTCACCCTCCATCTTCCCATACCTGCCCATTCATCTCTTAAGCATAATCCCCGGCGCATTAATTCGACAGCGTAGACGAGTAAAGAAACTCGCATCGTGGATGAACCGTTAAATCAAACACAACTGTCAACTAATCATTCTTACCACTATTGCCTGTGATAACTCTTCCTAGACAGTAGTTGTTGAAGGCTTGTAGGTGCAGTACGGCTCTTCGCCTAGATAATTCTGTGATGCGCCAAGTGCTCTTGCGCGGCATCCTCCGCAGACTCTGCGGTACTCGCAAACACCGCAGCGGCCTTCCAGCTTATCGTAGTTTCTCAGTGTTTGGAAGAGCGGTGACTCTTGGTATATTTCGCGGAAATGCTGTTTGCGGACGTCTCCAGCCTCTAGAGGTAGGAAGCCGCAGCCGTAAACTTTGCCGACGTGCGATATGAAGCAGAAGCCGTTGCCGGCCATACATCCTCTTCCACCTAGGCGGCCAGCGGGTGCTCTTCCATGAGCGTGGTCTCCGGCTGTGACCGGTGATTTAACACCCTTCTTCTTCTCGTTCTGAGTGATGATTCTCATGTAGTGCGGGGCGCAGGTCATCTTGATCTGTATCGGTGTGGAGTGGTTCCACTCGTAGATTTTGTCTAGAGCAGCCTCGTACTCCTCTGGAACAATTTCCATCTTAATCTTCGCTCGCCCAGTCGGTACCAGCATGAAGACGTCCCAGTTTGCCGCGCCTAGCTTCACCGCTAGATCTCTGATGTTCGACAGATCCTTGATGTTGTGCTGCGTTACTGTGGTGTTGATCTGGAACGGCATTCCCTCCACTCGCATAACTTCAAGGGTTGCAGTGGCTGTCTCGAAGGAGCCTTCTACCTTCCGGAAGCCGTCGTGAACCTGGGAGTTCGAGCCGTCTAGGCTGATTGAAACCGCTTTGACCCCGTTCTCCTTCATTTTTCTAACCGTTTCAGGCTGGATGCGGCTTCCACTAGGCGACATAACTACTCTGAGCCCTTTTTGATCCGCGTATTTTGCGACGTCAAAGATGTCTTTCCTCATAAGCGGGTCGCCGCCTGTGATGATGAAGACCGGTTTGGAGAACTCTGATATCTGGTCGACTAACCTGAAAGCTTCCTGAGTAGTAAGCTGAGACGGATCTGGCTGCGTCTGCGCATCTGCTCTGCAGTGGACGCAGGCGAAGCGGCACGCTCGGGTGGACTCCCAAGCGATGACGCGGGGTATCGGCTTACTACTACTGTTGCTGCTCTCCATCATAGTCATTACGTGTTCAGGTCTCCGTTCCGGTTTTCATTCATCTTATCTTACGCTTTTAGGCCGATTTCTTGGTCGGTGAGGTAGCAGGCTGGATCAGGTGCCCAGATGTCGTTGTATGTGGCTTCTGCTCGGACTCTGAAGTTGCCGTTGCAGATGTCTAGGAACTTGCACTGTGCGCATCTTCCTTTGAGTAGATTCTTCCTGTTCCGTAGGTTCTTGAGCAGCGGTTCGGTTTCGTCTGACCAGATGTCGCTGAACTTTCGTTTGTGGATGTTTCCAACTGAGTAGTGCTGCCAGAACTGGTCTGGGTGCACGTTTCCGTGGAAGTCTATGTCAGCGAAGCCTAAGCCTGAGCTGTTTCCTCCGTTGAGTTTGAAGAGACGCATAGCCTCCTCGGCCTTCTTCGGATCTTCGTCGAGTAGCTTCAGGTAGATGTACGGTGCGTCGCAGTGGTTGTCAACAGTTAGTACTTCGAGATCGTTGTTCTTCTGGCTGAGATCTTCAACTCTCTTCACCATATTGTCGACGAAGCTTCTCGCCTCTTCATGCTTGAGGTCCTCCAGCCTCAGATCGGCTGCTCGTCCTGAGTAGACGAGGTGGTAGAAGCATACTCTGGGGATTCGTTCTCTCTCAATTAGGTCAAAGATCTGGTAGGCGTCGGCGAGATTGTTTTTCGTTAAGGTGTATCTAAGCCCGGTTCGAACCCCGTTTGAGAGGCAGTTTCTGATACCTTTCACAGCGGCGTTGAATGCTCCTTTCTGTGCTCTGAAGTGATCATTAGTTTCTTCGAGTCCGTCGAGGCTGATTCCTACGTATGAGAAACCTGTCTTCTTCAGAAGCTTAGCTTTCTCCTGTGTGATGAGTGTTCCGTTGGTTGATAAGACAATTCTTAGCCCCAGGTCCTTTGCTAGATTAGCGAGCTCGAAGAGGTCGCGTCTCATTAACGGTTCTCCGCCTGAGAAGAGGAGCACAGGCGCCTCGAACTCTGCGAGATCCTTTATGAGATCTTTAGCCTGCTCAGTGGTTAACTCGTTGGAGAAGGTCTTGCTGTCGGCTCGCGCGTAGCAATGAACGCAGTTTAGGTTGCACTGCTGGGTTGTGTTCCAAACGACAACCGGCCGCTTGTGAACACCTTCTCTGTATCGTAGATGGTCTGAGGATCCTTCTAGCCCACACCAAGTCTTTGTAATGTTAATCAAATCTTACTTTCACCTCCTGTCCTTCACTCTACTTCCTTTAACTTTGCTGATGCCTTCAGGGATGATGCGGCCGTTGCTGGTCTTCTTGAATGCGCGTGTACTGAAGAGGAGCAGATAGTCGCTTATGCCGACTTGTCGGCTCATCTCCTTCACAAGCTTCTCAACAGTAGCTTTGTCGTGAGCGTGAAGCACCGTGTAGAGGTTGTATTTCCATCGGCCCGGCACCGTGGAGCGAATATAGCAGTGAGTCACTCTTTCATTGCTGGCAAAGAGTTTGCCCACCTCTTCTATTCGTTCTTGAGGCACCTTCCAAGTGACCATTGCGTTGGCGACTACGCCGACCTTCCTGTTGTCGATTGAGGCGGCGAAGCGTCTCAACACTTTCCTGTCGCACAGGCTCTTCAGCCGCTGGAGAACCTCCTCCTCATCTATGTTGAGGTGCTCAGCGATGCCCTTGAAGGGTTCAGCCACGAGAGGAATGCCATTCTGGGCTTCCCGCAGCAGCTCTACGTCAACCGAGTCTAGATTCGTCGATTCCATCTTTAATGCTTCTTCTCCTTTAAATCGAAGTTCACCTTAATTTTAAACAGCCGCTCGGTCTGCAGGTTCAAAACATCCTCATTTGAGACTCCGGTTTTCGCCTGTATCTCCTTGAGGATTCTTGACAGTTCATCTTGGCTTGGGGCGGTGAGGGTGAACCACAAGTTATACTCATGGTTTCTCTCATAGTTGTGAGAGACCTCATCGTACTGGTTGATGACGCCCGCTATCTCCTCGATGCGCTCAGACGGCACCCGTACTCCCACGAGAGTTGAGGCTGTCAACCCCACCTTCCTCGCATCGATAATGGGGCCTATCTTCCGTATCATTCCTGCGTCGCTTAAACGTCTCAGCCGTCTCAGCACTTCGGCGCCGCTTAACCCCAAGGTTCTTCCTACCTCATCCCATGGTCTGGTTGTCAAAGGAACAGCCTTCTGCACCGCATCAAGTATCTCGGTGTCCGTCTCGTCTAACGCGGCTTTTCCCTCCTCTTTCACGAAGTAGGCGTCCACCGCGTTCATCATTGCTTCAATAGTGTACTCTGTGGGTGTTACGTGAACCTCTACTCCGAGGCCCCTCAAAGTCTTCTCAGTCATCGGGCCGATTGACACGACCAGCGTCTTCTCGTTCAACGCCTTCCTCAACCGGTCAGCTGCACGATAAGTGTCAGCTATGCGCATGAGGTTCTGAGCTGTGGCTGAGCTAGTGAATGTGATTATGTCCACTTCTCCTAGCAGGATGTCTCTGATGAGATGCAGCACCTCGACCACATCCGACGGTATTCTGGTCTCGTAAACCGGGAACTGGACCACCTTTACCTGTCTCTCAGCAAGCTTCACGTTGAGGTAATCAGTCGGTTTATCCGTCCTCGGCAGCACAATGACTTTGCCGTCGAGATCAAGCGTCAGAAGCGTATCAACCAGTCCGTTGGAACTGAAATCATCGGGGGTAATGTCTACCCGGATTCCCTGCTCCTCAAGCCGCGTCTTGGTCTTGCTACCTATAGCGACAACCTGCATCTTGCTAAGCGCCTGCAGCATCTTCTCCTTCATATCCAGTCGTTCAACGAGGGCGACGAAGCTTATGACACCGTTCTGGCTCATGAAGACGATTAGATCTGCGCCGCCGGAGACGATTAGCTTGAAGGGCTCCTGCACCTCTTCTAGGTTTGAGACCGGTCCTATCTCTACTGTAGGCGCTATCCGCGGCTTGCCTCCTAGCCTGATCACGATCTGCGCTAGATCGTCGGCTTGATGCTTCGGCCTAGTTATGACGACTGTTCTTCCTTCAAGCATCTCCTTTGCTACCACCTTCGAACCAAGACAGCTTCTCGTGAAGGTTTACGACGTCTCCTACGACGATTATCGCTGGGGACTCCACCTTCTCCGACACAACTTTTTCAGCTATGTTTCCGAGGGTTCCTACTACCGTTCGCTGCTTGCTTGTAGCTCCCCACTCAATCGCGGCTGCAGGTGTTTTCTTGCTGCGGCCACCTCGGATTAACGCGTCCGTAATTTTCTCCAGTCTACCTACGCCCATCATCACCACGATTGTGTCGACAGCAGTGGCGAGCTTTTCCCAGTTGACGCTGCTCTCATCTTTACCGGGATCCTCGTGGCCCGTGACCGCTGCGAAGGATGAGGAGAAGTGCCGGTGAGTGACAGGTATCCCTGCGTACGCGGGGACAGCTATCGCGGAGGTGACTCCTGGGACGATCTCAAACTCTATCCCTGCGTCTTTAATCTCCTCAGCCTCCTCACCTCCTCTTCCGAAGAGGAAGGGATCACCACCCTTCAGCCGCACCACCTTCCTACCCATCTGAGCCTGCTTAACCAGTATCTTGCTGATCTGATCCTGCGGAACCGTGTGGTCACCAGAGCATTTACCCACATAGATTCTCTCAGCCGACTTTGGCGCCAAATCAAGAATCTCAGGTGAAGCCAGCCGATCGTAAACGACCACATCCGCCGCCTTCAACACCTTAACCGCCTTTACAGTAATGAGGTCGGGGTCTCCCGGGCCTGCTCCTACAAGATACACTATGCCGTTACGCAACTCTTCTCACAATCTCCACAACTCTTCCAGCTTCACGAAGCATCTCATCAGCAACCCGTCCCCCTAACTCCTCGGGGTTATCTGCACCGCCTGTGCGAACCAAATAGAACCTTTCACTGCCATCTGGGGCGACAACCATCGCGTGGAGGGTCAATATGTCTCCTGTTAAACGGGCGATTGCTCCAATAGGTACCTTGCAGCCTCCACCGGTCTTAGCTAGAAATACTCGTTCAGCCGTAGTCTCTATCCGACTAGGCTCATCATCGATTCGGCTGAAAATCTTCAGCAAATCCTTACTATCCTTCCTTACCGTAACCGCTAGGGCTCCTTGACCGGGTGTTGGCGTAAAATCTTCAAGCGGCAACCTCTTCATCTTACTGTTGATCTCTAGCCGGTTCAGCCCAGCTTCAGCCAGCAGCACTGCGTCATATAGTCCCTCGTCGAGTTTTCGAAGCCTAGTGTCCACGTTTCCCCTGATAGGCTCGATCTTCAAATCAGGTCTCACATATCGTATCTGGGCTTCCCGCCTAGGGCTTCCGGTGCCGATGGTGGATCCTGCTGGAATATCCTGAATACCGTATCCTTCCTTCGTCACAATGGTATCGTGCGGTGATTCTCTTGGCGGAATCGCCGCGATAACTAGGCTGGGGTCGAAGTCATTGGGAAGATCCTTCATGCTGTGAATAGCAAAGTCAACCTTCTCCTCAGCCACAGCACGGTTAACCTCCTTCTCGAACACCCCTTCGCTCTTGATTGAGAGAATATGTTGACCAGTTACAACATCGCCAGTAGTCTTGATGATCTCCTTCTCAACCTCTAAATCCTTCACTGAGGCTTTGAGTCGCTGAATAACGGTCTCAGCCTGAGTAAGTGACAGTTTGCTTCCGCGAAGTCCTACAACAATCTTCATCGCTCTAGTTGCTCACCTACTCTTCTTCTGACGCCTTGATAGCTGTGCCCATAGCTTCTAGAGTCCTGTTCAGATCTTCATCTGTGTGAGCGGTTGAGAGGAAGCAGGTCTCGAACTGCGATGGAGGTATGAACACGCCTTTCTGCAGCAGGTTTCTGTGGTATTTGGTGAACCGCTTCGTGTCTGAAGATTTTGCGGAGGCGTAATCTTTCACCGGGGTGCCTGTGAAGAAGATCTGGAACATTGAGGCTACGTTGTTTACCTGAGCCTCTATTCCAGCGTCGCTAGCATAGTCTCGGAGACCTTTAGCCATCTTATTGCCGTTCTTCTCAAGCCCACCGTATATTTCCAGTCGCTTCTCCATCAGTATATTGAGGACAGTTAGGCCGGCTGTTACCGATACTGGGTTGCCGCTGAGGGTTCCCGCCTGATATATGGGGCCTACTGGAGAGATCTTTGACATTATCTCTCTCTTTCCTCCGTAGGCGCCGATCGGGAAGCCTCCTCCGATTATTTTGCCCAGAGTCACCAAGTCAGGTTTTACTCCGTAGTATTCTTGGGCGCCTCCTAACGCTAGCCTGAAGCCTGTGATGACTTCATCGAAGATTAGGACGATGCCGTTCTTCTCAGTGATTTTTCTAAGCGCCTGCAGATAGCCTTTCTCAGGCAGAATTACACCTGCGTTTCCGACGACCGGTTCAAGGATGACTGCTGCAATCTCGCTTCCCTCCTTCCGCACAGCCTCCTCAAAGGCTTCAACATCGTTGTAGGGCAGCACGACAGTGTTCTTCACGGTGTCACGGGGGACTCCAAGCGAGTCTGGTGAACCAAAGGTTGATGCACCTGAACCTGCCTTAACGAGAACATAGTCATGCGCTCCGTGGTAGCATCCCTCAAACTTGACTATCTTGTCTCGACCAGTGTGGCCTCTCGCAGCTCTGATAGCATGCATAGTTGCTTCAGTTCCACTGCTGATAGCTCGCATCATCTCGATGCAAGGAACCGCCTTAGCCACCGTTTCAGCGAACTCTATCTCCAGCTCAGTGGGAGTACCGTACATTGTTCCCTCATTCAGCTTCTCCTTGACCGCTTCAATGATGACGGGGTTAGCGTGACCAAGAATTAACGGGCCATAGGATAAGCAGTAGTCAATGTAGGTTCGTCCATCTACATCAATGAGTTTTGAGCCTTCAGCTCGCGCGGTGAAGAACGGGTACGGTGAAAAGGCTCGGACGGGGCTGTTCACTCCGCCGGGCATTATCTTCTTAGCCCGTTCAAAGAGCTCCTTTGATCTTGTTTCCTTAATCTTCTGCTGAGTCATCTATACTATCACGCACCAGTTACCGTATTTTTTTCTATTTTCCTTTCCTACTTCTTCTTTCTCTAGATAGGTTGGCTGTTCGTTTAATCACTTCTGCTGCTGCTGTTCTGCGTTCTTTACGTCAAACAGTTCGCGGAGCAGCGAGATCCTCTCATCATCGTTCCCTAGCTCTCTGCTCCTCAGATTCAGGAGCGGGTGAAGCATCATCTGCTCCATTAGTGTTCTTGATAGATCATCCATTACCTTCTGGCAGTGACCGCACTTCTCTTCACTTGGATCTGTTTTCATCAAGCAGTAAGCCTTCTTAAGCTCTCGTTGTCTAATCTCGTTCGCCTTTCTGCTGACCGCGCTGATTAGCGGCTCAACATCGGCCCGCTTCTCTGAAACGGCTAGTCGCTCCATCTCCTTCTGAATCATTGCTTCAGCTTTGCCTGCTTCTTGGAGACGCGTCTTCAGGTTTGTATCAGCTATCTCTCGAAGGTTGTCGATGTTGCGGAGCTCCACCCCGGCGATTGTTCCCACCTCTTTCTCGAC
>JACPRH010000047.1 GCA_016190055.1 Nitrososphaerota archaeon
ACTTCCCCTGCAGCAACCCCGAATGCAGGCAGAAGCACATCTGGAACTGGATCAGGCTCTTCCACCTACACAAGCAACCGGAATATCTTCAGGCAATCAACACCGTCAAGGAGGTGATCACCTTAAGGTAACACCGCCGTACTGTGGCTACAAAAGGGATAATTACGGCAGCATTGCATGTTTTGTTGGCGTCGATGAAGATTCAGAGTTGAACGGATTGGTGAAGATAAGGCATTTGTCGGAGACGCCTATTCTTGGTTTCGAAAAAGGATTAACTATTAGTGCCTTGGCATCAATGGAGTGCTATCTAGGCTACCTAGGGACATGCTTGTAAGCTAATCTAAGTGAAGAGCAGTATGGCTGAAGAAATCAAAGAGAGGGAGAAGCAGAGGAAGCCTGTTGTCAGGGCGCTTATCAACATCGGCATCGTGCTGGTGGCTATGCTAGGTATCTGGGTGGGCTTCACGATCGTTTTCGGCACAACAACACCTTTCTTCGTAGTTTCCAGCGGCAGTATGGAGCCTGTCCTCTGGGTTGGAGACATCATTGTTGTTAACGGAAATGCGCATTTTCAAGAGCTTCACACAGGCGACATCATTGTGTTTAACGAGCCAGGTATAGGCAGAGTTATTGTTCACCGCGTCCACACGATTATGGATGATCCGTATCGACGAATCGAGACCAAGGGAGACAACAACTATGCACCTGATGATTGGCGCGTCACATCTAAAGATTACATCGGCAGAGTACTCTTCATAATACCTAAAGTGGGACTGCTCACCACAATACTGACTCCGCCCACCAACTACATACTCATCGTCGTAATCATCGCCGCAGTCTTTATCCTCGAACTCCGCTCCCAGAAAACTGAGGAGAAGCAACAGCAACAACCGCAGCCTGAACAAGGCGGCGCAGGCCCAACCAATCCTGATGAACCGCCAGTTTAACCTAGTCTTAAGCGACGAAAGAAGCAACGCCTCAAACAAATATACTGGTTGATATCGCCTGAATGCTTTATCTCGTTTCTAATAGGGAGAAGAAGGAGGAGGGGTGAGTAGCGGATAACATGGTTCGAATGCTGAAGGATGCTTTGAAGGGAGTTATCAGCCAGGAGGAGGTTACTCAGCTCTACGGTGGCTTTGACATCGTGGGCGATATAGCAGTCATTAAGATACCTGACTCGTTGCTGTCTAAGAAGAAGATGATCGCGGATGCTCTGATGAAGCATGTCAAGTCAGTTAAGACTGTCCTGATGCAGACCACCCCGGTCTCCGGTAAATATCGGACAAGAAGCTTGGAGGTTATTGGGGGAGAGCAGCGAACCGAAACTGTGTCGAAGGAGCATGGGTGCGTCTTCAAGATAGATCTGGCTCAAGCCTACTTTTCACCTCGCCTGTCAACTGAGCGGCTCAGGATAGCTGAGCTGGTCAAGCCGGGTGAGACGGTGACGAACCTCTTCGCAGGCGTAGGCACCTTTTCAATAGTCATCGCTAAGAAGGTGCCTGAGACAAAAGGGTACAGTATCGACGCGAACCCGGCGGCTCATGAGCTGGCACTTGAGAATATCCGGTTGAACAAAGTTGGTGACAGAGTGACGGCGATGCTTGGTGATGCGCGAGAAGTTGTTGAACAGGTTAAAGGTGAAGCGGATCGGGTGTTGATGCCGCTGCCTGAGGAGGCTGCAGATTTTCTGGATGTTGCGGTGAAGGCGTTAAAGCGACCATCTGGCGTAATTCACTACTATACACACGTTTACGCTGAGAAACGGGAGAATGTTTTCGATGAGGCACGCAAAGAACTTGACAAGTCAATTAAGGCTGATTACGAGGTAACGGCGCAGCGAATCGTTAGAGAGGTCGGGCCCAGATGGTATCAGGTGGTGCTCGACCTGAAGGTTTCTACCGACGCTTCTTCTTAGTTAGTCTACTTTCTTGGCCTTACCTTTAGAGAGCTTCTCAGCCACGTCCGGTTTAGCGGCTGACGGCTCAGAGGTCACGATTTCCTTAGATACTGTTTCAGGAATCTCTGACACTTCTATTGTCTCAGGTGGCGGTGGAGTAGTTGCCATAGTGTAGCCGATCCAGATGAGTATTCCGAATACGGCGGCAACAGCTAAGAATGCGGTGAGCTGCAGAATGAAAATCGGATTATAGAAGAAGACGAGCCAGCCGTAAATCAAGATGCTGAGAACACCTACGACCAAAAGGCCTAAACCCATTGTACGATCGTTAGCCAAAGCTCTTCAGAGAGAAGATTCTTCAAGCGACGTATTTATGCTTTAAGCGAAAAACCGAATGTTTGTTTAAGGTGTTTTTGCTGTATATTTGGCTTTTCAACGCTTGGTTTTTCGCTGCTTTGCAATTTAATTTTTGTTTTCTTATGATCCATTTTTCGTTGATTCGTACGAGAAGAGGATGCAACTAATACACCTGTGCGTCTCTTATTACCAATTAATATGAAAGTATTTTATAAAACTTATTGTGGGTGTTGCGAGACGACGTATTTTGAATGTTATGGACATTGTTACGTATATATCGCAGGTACTTGTAATATTTGGTTTAATCACTACTACAGTTCTACTAATCCTTCTAGTGAGAAAATTATCAGTTCTAGAAAACCTGTTTCTTTCGAATTGGGTTGAGGTCACTACAGGTATGACCTTTATGTTACTGGGAATCTTCTCTTGGTTTATCGCCGAGGCTATCGAGGATTTTTCTCCCACAGTATATGGAGTTGCTTTACCATTTACATTCACCTTGTTGATAATTGGAGAACTAATCTTGGTACTTGTGATAGTGAGGCGGCCAAAGTGATGCTCTATGAAGCATTTTTCACCTGATAAAGGCGCGAAGAGAAGACCCAGAAGAGTCGGGCGAGGAGGATTTGTTATTCTAGCACTCTGTATTGAATAGATAGCAGGAGCTACCTACATTTAGATTTAGGGACACACTGTTACAGTTTCCTTTGTTTATTCTCATTGCGGTTTTCCAGTTAACAGTGACTCGTAGTCGCCTCTGTTCGGCAGTGTTAGGGAGTACTTTTTCCCGATTTTGATCAGAAGCCGTGGCTGTATGGATGAGTGAATGAGCAGTAGCCGAGTTTTAGTTTGGTTTACTGGGCTGCTGCTATGTTGAGCGCCATGAGGTGAGCTTCTTCGTTGTCTCTGTAGTAGCCTTCCATTGTTGTGATGATCTCGAAGCCAATGCGCTGGTAGAGGCGTACTGCCTCGTGGTTTGAGACTCTGACCTCCAAGTAGACTTCGGTGCATCCTTTGAGTTTCAACGCTTCAATTGTGTTTCTGACGAGGGCGTCGCCCAGTCCTTTTCGACGGTTGCCTTCTGTGATGGCTAAGGAGACTACGTGGCCTTTACGGGTGAGGCTGAAGCGTTTGAAGTTGGAGAAGCCGTATTCAACTCGGCACATTATGTAGCCTACGACGTGCCCATCTTTCTCTGCGACTAGGAAGCTTTCCGGGGCTGATCGTAGGAGATCTTCGAAGAAGTAGTCAGAGTAGTGTTCAGGGAGGGTGGTGAAGTTTATTGAGATGACTTCGCTTAGATCGTCCTTGCTGCATTTGCGAACCGTGTAGTCCCCAATTGTGTTAATGAAGAGGTTCTCCAATTCCGCTTTCTAGATTAGGAGCGCAGGCTTTTTAAAGTTTCAAACGGAAAACAATAAACGTTAAAAGATTAAGTTAATCGGGGACACTAGTAAGAGACAAGATGACCATCGAGACCTCCGGCGAACCGTCCAGCTACGACGCATTGGTTGCAACCGTAAAATCGCTTTTCGCGGTGACTGATCAACACTTGAGGGAGGACGGCTCAGTAGAGTTTGATGTTGGGGAGACCGCGACGCTGAAGAAAGACTTTGAGACCCTTATCACCCGTCTGAAGCCGCAGGGCTACATCGGGCTGTTGAGAAGAAGCGGAGACCGTGTTGTCCTCAGAGTCGGAGCGATGGAGATCGGAGAGAAGAAGGGGAGACGTATCCCTATACCATACATCCTCTTCATAGCAACTATTGCCACCATCAGCATCGATGGTTTCCTTAGAACACCGAGTATTCCCGGCTACGACTTCAAAACTGTGCTGCTCTACACCGTCGCTGTAATGGGTATAATTGGGATACATGAACTAGGTCATAAGGTAGCGTCGGCTAAACATGGAATGAGATCCTCACTTCCCTACTTTATCCCAGGAATACCGTATGTTCTACCAACCTTTGGAGCATTCATCTCAACCAAGGATCCACCAGTTAACCGCGACTCACTCTTCGACCTAGGTATATCCGGGCCTCTCGCCGGCCTCGCAGTTACGTTAGTGGTGGGTGTGGTCGGAGCGTTGACAGCCGCTATCGTACCTGAGGGAGTAGCGGCCAGCATCGGGGCGCAGACCGTTAAGGTGGATGCTTTCACCGACTTTGTCATCAACCTCTTCGCTAACTCGCCTAAAGGCTCTGTAACCGTTCTCTCACCGTTAGCCTTCGCAGCTACTCTCGGCTTCCTAATCACGTTCCTGAACCTGATGCCTGCGTGGCAGCTCGACGGCGGCCATATCGCAGGTGCTGCGTTGACAAGAAGGCAACATAGGTTCGCGACATATCTTAGCGTAATTATCCTCTTCGTCCTAGGCTTCACGGTGATGGCGCTACTTGTGCTCGTGCTCTCGATGCAGACGCCTGAAGCGCATCCGCTGGATGAGGTTTCACAGCTCTCAAAGGGCCGCCGCATGCTCTTCATCGCCGTAATCGCGCTCGCCGTCCTTCTCTATGTCGGCACAGTCATGAATAATCCGTTCTTCGCCCTAAGCCTAAACCTGTAGCGAAAGAAAGAGAAAGGGAAAGAGAACAGGCAACAACTAAGTTGTTTGTAGCGGGTTATGCTTCGCCCTTAGTGAGCAGTGTTGTTGAGCCGTGGGGCACTAGATGCACTTTGGTTCGTGAGCCGAGGCTGTTTAGAATGTATGAGAGCGCATCACCGGTCTTTCGACAGGGATGGAAGCCTAGCTTCATCTCAACATAATAGTCGGGCAGGGCTGAAACCAAGACAAGCGTGTAGCGGCGAAGAGCAGTCTTCGCATAGAGAAGATCCTCTAAACCGTCTATGTATTCTCCGCGGTGCAGAAGCCCTTCCAGATCCAGCCGGCCGGTGATGTGGCGCTTCAACGCCTCTGAGCCTAGACTGCCAGAGCACTCAGCTATCAGAGCCACCAGCCCTTTATCACCCAGCGCATCCACAACATTCCAAACCGCCCGTAAACTATCAGCCAATGTCCCGTCGAAACCTAGGCCACCAGCGCTAACCATAGCGACCTTCAAGTCACTCTTCACCGAGACACGGGAGGAGCCTAGAAGCCCTTGTGATGCGGCTTGGTGAGCAGCAACCGGCTTATCGACGTAAACACCTGATACTCCACCGCGGCCGGGAAGAACCTCAACTGAAACAGCCTCACCCAGCAGCTCGACAACCTGATCGGCAAAGGCAGCGGAGTCTGAAGAGGCTACACCAGGGGCTGGTCGGTCGCCTTTGCGTCGCCTAAACGCTTCAGACATTAAGCCGTTCCCTAAATGTCGGATTAGAGCGGTTGGGCCGCCTGAGAAGCCGAAGAGAGGATCAAAACCTGTGTCACTTATCAGAACAGGTGTTTCACACTCCTTCAAAACGCGAGGAATCTTAACTTTAACCTTATCTATTGAGCCGATAAACTCAGTCGGCTCCCCGATCTCTGATACATTCACCTTGTTCTCTATGAGCTGCTTACGGAGGTAGATCGCGTACTCTCTAGTGGTTGCGACGGTCACTGTGGATGGGTTGACGCCTTTGTCAGTAAGCGTCTTGACCAGCCTAGTCATAACGTCGATTGAGCTGCGGCTTGGCCGCGGCATGAAGAGGCAGGTACGTTCCTTCACCTCAACCTTCCTAAGATTCTCTGCAAGAGCCTCTTCACCCATTAATGGAAAATTGGGCTCAAGCTGATCTGCCAAGTTCTCAGCTTTGATGCTGACCACGACTTCAACGGAGCCGTAGGGGAGCCAAATCTCCGGCATGCGAGGTCGTGGAGACCGCAGTAACCCCCGCTATTAAACAATTAGGTTCTCCCATCCGAGTCCTTCACAACACACTGAATACTCCTCTCATGCAGGTCTAACGCAGCATACATACTAGTGGCAGTGGCTTTCCTACGCCTTAACCTATACGAACATTACACCTGTTAACTTGATGGCGGATGGTTGAGGCTGTTAACCGTCGTCGGATGAAGATTAGAATAGGTGTTTTTTCAACTCAGCTTCTTTGATCGATATGCCTATTGGGTTTAGAAGCTAATCTTCTGTTTTGTGTGATTATTTCCTTGAGGTTAAGTCTTAACAGAATGCTTTGTGATTTCTAGGTTGCATGAGATATTCTCTTTACACCAAGCTTCGCATTTTTCAGCCCAAGACAGGTCTTTATACAACAACTCACACTCCTCACATAGATAGAGTTCTCCGATTTTCCTAACCATCACTGGTGTATTGTTCTATGACAATAAAAAATATTTCAGTATCTCTCGGTCTGCTTTTTCTGATAATCTTCTCTCAACCGCTTGAACCATTCAAGCATCCTGTCGAGAACATCGGCGTCGATATCTTCTGAATAAGTAGTAAAAATTCGGTTTCTCAGTAAGAGTAGCCTAGGTCAAAAGACTTAACAGTATCGCCATATCCCTTAATCGATTAGAACAAATTTTCGGAATGGTTAATTAATGGCGGCGCTTTCCTGACTCGTTGTAAGGATAGGTGAGGTTGGTTTGAAGAAGTGGGAAGAGGAGAGAGAGCAGGTTGTCAGAGACCTCGGCAGGATCCTTGTCCAAACTAGAGCGATACAGTTCGGAACTTTTACTCTCTCAAGCGGGAAAATGAGTTCCTACTATGTTGATCTCAGAATTGTCCCCAGCTATCCAGACGTGTTCGCTAAAGCAGTTACCGCGTACATAGATGCCCTCAAGAATCTGATTGGGCTGGAGAATGTTGACGCAGTAGCGGGAGTCCCAACCTCCGGGTTAACCTACGCAACAGCGGTCGCATACAGCCTCAGAAAACCGCTGATCTATGTGCGCGATGAAGTAAAGGAGTACGGAACCGCTAAGAAGATTGAGGGTGTTATGAAGCCTGGAGCAAGAGTCGTAATTCTAGACGACCTAATCACAACCGGCAACTCACTGATCAAAACAATAGACACAATCCGCAGCGAAGGCGGAGAGGTTGACAATGCTGTTGTTCTCATAGACAGGCTTGAAGGAGGCCGTGAAAGACTTGCTGAGAAGAAGGTTAAGCTGAACCCAGTCACAGACATGCTTGAGCTAACCAACCGCCTCTACGACATGGATCTGATTGATGATGATGAGAACGCTGCTGTCAAGTCGCAGATCCAGCAGGGCGCAGCCCGCACCCCATCTAGCACAGGAAGGTTTAGCAGCCCGCGCAGATAGACAGACAGATTGTTAACCAACTGACGTTAGTTAACTATCTCGTCGCCGTAATTTTTCGTTAGATTGTAGTTTGTTAGTTAGTAGAGCATCAGGTTCTTTTCTTCAAGGGTGTTGTGAAGGTTGTTCACAGCCCTGTAGACCTCGACCTCTTTCTTGGCGCCGGTGCAGACTAGTTTTCCGCTTGCGAAGAGTAGGATAACTGTTTTCGGATCGCTCATTCGGTGGATTAAGCCTGGGAACTGCTCCGGTTCGTACATTGATTTTGTTAGTTGACGCGCCGCTTCTTCAAGGTGGACTTTTCCACCTAAGCTTGCTGATGCGACTATGTTCTGTATCTCTATTATCGGTTCGTTGTGGATTTCGACGCCGCCCTTACGGAGCTTCTGAACCACGGTTTGAACTGCTTTCTTCGCCTGCTCCTCGGATTTGGCGCCGGTGCAAACCATCTTTCCTGAGCTGAAGATGAGGGTAGCGGTTTTAGGGGATTTTAATCGGAAGACAAGTCCGGGAAACTGATCCGGGTGGTATTCAACATCGGGAAAATCGCGGGTAATTTGGTTCAAATCAACTTTTTGGTTTATCGTGGCCGAAGCGACCACGTTTTCAATGCTGATTATTGGTTGAGTTTGCGGCAAACAGCTTCAGCGATATGAACTTAATACCGAGTATATAAAGGCTACATATATAGTCTGCTCTTGGCTTAATAATAGTGTTGCTTGAATTACAACTTTACCGGTCAGCAGGACTACGATAAAGATCTGCCATTGTTGATGAATTTCTACGCTTCCTGTGCTGTCACGACCTCCTGTTGCGACTTCAGCAGTCTCCACGTAATGTAGAACCCGTACTAAATCCTCGGTGAATAGACTCCTTCCAACTTCATCTACCTATTTTACTGACCGGCGAATTGGTAGCCGACCACCTTTTCTAAGACCTGCTTCATCTTAGCATCATCGCCTAGGTAGATCACAATCATTTTGCCGGTCTGGTAGAAGTGCGGAGGAGATATCCACTCGACCTTGGTGTTCCCCACTGTAAACCCATCTTGCGAAACGCGGGCTGCCTCGCCGATCGCATCGTGATTGTTATTGTACACGTAAACCTGCAGTGTATCGCCATTGACTTTGAACAACTGCCCTTTAACTGAGAAGAAGGGCTGGCTGACCTCGCCGTCCGGCTCCACCGTCACTCCCTCCGCCCTGAACTTCCCAACTATGCTGATCAGATCTGGGCAGGCCTTTTCGGGGTCTTGGAACCAGACGTGCAGCGCCCAGTGTTCAAACTCCATCCCCGGATGTCCTTGTGGCAGATAGCCCCAGGCAGGTGAGTCTTGCCGCTGCTTCGTTTCAATCTCGATCATCATCAAATTCCCCTTCTCGTCGAAGTTGTAGTGAAGCCACGTGTCCGATGTAATCTGGGTTTCGTTGTGCGAAGGTGGAATGCAGTCAAAGTATGTCCTGAACCTCTGGATCGCCGCTGCCTGCTGTTGCTGTTGAGCTTCTTGATATTCGGGCTTGGCCCCAGAGCCGGAGATAGTCAGGAAAGCAGCAGTATATCCGATACCTACACCGGCAAGCAGCATCATGACTACTAAAGATGATAGAACAACCTTAGAAACCATAAACTGATAGATGATTGGGTAGATTAAATGGTTTGTCTACTCGCAGTCGTCACAATTCTCTTGAAGTCAACCGCACTTCCCGTAAATCTCCCATGGACGACCAGTGATAACAGCGGCCCAAATCCTGCGGCTGTTTTTGGCTTGATAACCGCGTTGCTTGAATTATAACATCTTGGAAAACGTGGTCTATGGTTAGACTAGAATCTTCAGCATTAAATCTGTTACGCACGTTTTTTATTTCTCCGAGTTGCTCTAGTTAATCAGTATGAGACTTGGGATTTTAACTGGTGGAGGAGACTGCGCTGGTATCAACGCTGTGATCCGCGCGGCTGTGAGGCGGGCTACCGATTACGGTTTTGAGGTGGTTGGGATCAGGCGGGGTTGGGCGGGTCTGCTTGAGCCTGATACGTTACCGTTGAGCTATGATAGCGTAGCTGGTATACTATCGCTTGGTGGAACAGTTCTTCTTACCTCTAGGACGAATCCTTTCAAGAGAGAAGGTGGACCGGAGCTTGTGATGAAGAATGTTCAGAGCCTAGGCCTGGACGCTCTTATCGCAATAGGTGGAGAAGATACGCTAGGCGTAGCGCATAAGCTTAGGAATTATGGGTTGAAGGCGGTGGGTGTTCCGAAGACCATCGATAACAATCTCTCCGAGACTGATTTCACATTTGGTTTTGATACTGCAGTGAATGTCGCGATGAATGCGATTGATGAAATACGCACCACTGGAACCTCTCACGAACGCGTTATGATTGTAGAGGTGATGGGAAGAGATGCCGGATGGGTTGCCGCCTACGCAGGAATAGCCGGCGGCGCTCACGTTATTTTAGTTCCCGAGCAGGCTGTTGATATTGACAAGGTTTGCGAAGTTGTATTAGCGAGAGGAAGGGAAGGCAAGAATTTCACGCTCATTGTTGTCGCAGAGGGTGCTGAAGTAAAATCTCCTGAAGGTCAGACCCTCTCGCTGAGAAGAGTTGATGAATTTGGCCACCCCGAACTCGGCGGCATCGCACATCTTTTAGCCGAAGAGGTTGAAAAAAGAACGCATCGTGAAACACGGTTAATTGTTCTAGGTCACACCCTCAGAGGAGCTACGCCCACAGCCTTCGACCGAGTCTTATCGACTAGACTAGGTATAGCCGCGGTGGACATGGTCAAGCAAGGCAAGTTCGATGTAACGGTGGCTCTGAGAGGAACCCAAATAGTCACCGCCGATCTTGAGAGCGCTATTAAACCTAAAGAACTGGATCTCAACCTACTCAAAATAGGCCAAATATTCACGTAGAACTGCAGAGAAGCAGGCTTCAGCGGTTAGGCTGAGATTACCGCTTCGATCGGTTTTTTCTCGAAGATTACTTTCTTCAGGTAGTTAGCCATAGCAAGGGGATCTTGGTGTTGCCAGACGTTTCTTCCAACTGCTAGCCCAGTGGCTCCGGCGTCGACTGCTCCTTTCACCTGTTTCAGAAACTCTTCATCAGTCTTCGTTTTAGGTCCACCGGACATGAAGACCTTTATCCCAGCCGCAGCTTTAACAGCCCAAGAGAAACTCTCACTGTCACCGGTGTACTTGATTTTGGCGGCGTCTGCGCCGAGCTCAAGCGCGGTTCTAGCGGCGTATGCGACAATTTCCTTTGAAGTGTCGTTTGTCACGCCTGCGCCTCTTGGGTAAACCCAAGCGATTGCTGGGAGGTTTCTCTGATGCGCCTCCTCCTGTATTTTGCCGAACTCAGCGAACATCTCCGCCTCCCTCTCGCTTCCAAGATAGATTGTGTAGCCTATTCCCTTCGCACCTAGAGAAACCGCGTAGTCAACGGAGCATACCTGTCTCGATACTGGGTCGCCTTTCACGAGACCGCTTTTGCCGTTCACCTTCACTATTAGGGGAACCTTTCCATCGTAGAACTTTTCAGCGATACCTTTCTGAAAGACGACTCCGTTGAAGCCTCCTTTAACCGCCAGATCCATCACGAATGCTGGATCGATGTTTCTATCATTGAAATCGCTAGAGGGACCATGCTCCAACCCCTGATCATACGCCAGAAGCATGCTCCTGCCGTCTCTCAAAAAAGGCGCCATTCTATTTGCTCTCATTCTAAGTAAAAATGGTTAAAACGAATATTTAAGGCGAAACCAATCCGCAGTCCAGCCACACTCAACGACACACCAGTAGTCAAGCGAGGCTACTGCCTGCTTTACCTGCTTAGAAGAGACTGGAACATGGAAAGACAGATGATGGAGAATCATTGTTCGACTGGGAAGATGATTTCCAAGGTGTCCGGTATCACCTGCTTCAATCGTCTCTCAAAGTATAAGCGGACTCTTGACTCGCCTCTGAGCCGCCGAATCAGTTGATGAACCTCTGCGATATCCTCGATTTGCTCCACGTGACGACCCTCACCGACCTTGAAGACCACTCGGTCGACCAAAGGCTTGATGAACACCTGATCCCCGCTTTCTTCGATTGAGACTAGACCTAGTTTTTTTAGTGAGCGGAGCACCATTTGGTCGAACTGATCCCAAGCGATATCTCGACCTCTCGAAACTTTGCCTATCTTACCGGTTTCCCGTAGACGACGTGCCTTCTTCTCCACGTTACCGAAGACGGTTTGGCTCACAGGAAACTTCAGATCGCTAAGGGATATTTCCCCTTTGAGACATATCTGCCAGTAGGCGCTGAGCGGTGCTCTGCCATACCGGTTCAAAATATCTACGAACCGCTCAATTTCCGCGGGTGTCGTTAGCTCAATGCTGTTCATACAGCTATCAGCCTGCTCGCCCTTTAACAGACAGATAGGCTTTGATGAAGCTGTCGGCGAAGAGATCTGCGTGCTTCTCTGTTCCGCGGTGAAATGTTCCGTGAGTTGTTCCGTGGGTTCTCAGGTGATGATAGAACTCATGGATGATTACGAACGGCTCGTAGAGAACATCGCTGTCCCGCACATATATCGCATGCTTCCTTGCAACATAGACTCCGAGAACTCCTGTGGAGCGCCCCTTAACCCTCCCCACATGCAGACCCGGTACTGTAACTTTGTAATGCTTGCTAAGCATTTGTAATGCTTCCTCAGGCTGCTTGGCCAGAATCATCTCTACAACACTTACCTTGAAGAGAAGATCATCACCTGACTTATCCTGCAACTTGAGATACGCCTCTTCCTTCCTTTCTTTTGATCGCCCTTGGATTGCTATGCAGGTCTAAGGCGTTCTGATTAAGATTGCGGCTCAGCGGCTTTGCTCAGATAGTAGAAGGTCTTCATATCCTTCTGCCGTCTATCTAGCTTGCTTCCCTGCTTGTTCACTCGCGGCCGGTTGGAGTCAACATCCCGCCTGTATGTTACACCTAGATCCTGCAGGAACATGTTCATCCCATCCTCTTTGCGCATAGGTTTGGAGGCTGTGCCGCTTACACCGGGCTGGCCGCGGAAGATCATCAGTGAGTCTGAAATGATGTCTATTAGCTGTACATCGTGGTCGATGACTAGGGCGGTTCGGCCTTGGGACTTGACGTAGCGGCTTAGTACCCGTGCGAGCGTGATACGGTCTTCGACATCTATGAATGCTGAAGGCTCGTCGAGCGCGTATAGCTCGGCGTCACGGAGTAGGCAGGCTGTGACCGCGACCTTCTGAAGTTCGCCGCCGCTTAGATCTTTCACCGTCTTCTCGTATAGCCGGTTTACGCCTATCGGGGTTATCAGGGTGGATTGTGTCGCGCCGTCGTTGTAGCTGCCGCCAGAGACCTCTTCAAGAAGCATCTCCACGGTTCCTTCATAGTCGGGAGTCAAGTACTGAGGCTTATACGAGATTTTGGCTTCAGTTGAGATTGAGCCTTCGTCAGGTTTGTCGACGCCTGCAACCATCTTCATGAAGGTGGTTTTGCCTATCGCGTTAGCTCCGAGGATACCGATTACTGCGCCTGCCTTCATTGAGCCTGACTCTACTTTAAGGTTGAAGCCAGGGTAGCGTTTCACTAGATCCGTGTACTTCGCTAGATCAGGCATCTCGCTTGTCTCGTCTATAGGTGAGTAGACCTCGAAGGTTACAGGCCGGTCTCGGAACCTGACGTTCTCATCAGGTAGATAGCCGTCGAGCAATATGTTGACGCCGGTTCTTGAAGGATGAATGTGTGAGACAACTCCGTAGGCTCCTGCTTCGCCGTAGAAGACCTGAAGATAATCGCTGAGATAGTCTAGAAAGGTAAGGTCATGTTCCACTAGAAGCACGCATCTACCCATATCAGCTAGGCTTTGAATGACCTTTGAAACTGCCATCCGCTGAAATACGTCGTTGTAAGATGAGGGTTCGTCGAAGAAGTAGATGTCAGCATCCTTAGAGGCGGCTACAGCGACTGCGAGTCGTTGAAGTTCGCCTCCGCTTAGCTCGCCGACCTGTCGGCCTGCGCTCTCCTTCAGGCTCAGCTGCTCAAGCAGATCATTAGCGACCTTTCTCTCATCAACCTCTTTCAACAGAGAGCCAGCATCCCCTTTCCATACACGCGGTATCAAGTAGACCGCTTGAGGCTTCATAGAGACGCGGAGTGTGCCGTTGGCGATTTGCTCAAAGTGGCTCTTTAGCTCTGAGCCTTGATAGTAGTTGATGATATTCTCCCAGCTCGGCGGCGACTTGATGTCACCGAGGTTCGGGGTTAAGCTGCCTGATAGGATGCTTAGGGTGGTTGATTTGCCTATTCCGTTGCGACCCACCAGCCCAACCACCTCGCCCTTCTTCGGCACAGGGAGACGATAGAGTCTGAAGCCGTTTGGGCCGTACTGGTGAATCTTCTCCTGCTTCAGCTCCTCAGCCAAGTTGACGATTGTGATGGCGTGGAAGGGGCATTTCTTGGGACAGATGCCGCAACCGGTGCAGAGCTCCTCGTCGATAAGGGCCTTTTTGTCTTCACCGAGAACAATGCATTCGCCGCCCATCTTGTTGACAGGGCAGAACTTGATACACTCTAACCCGCATTTACGCGAGAGGCAATTATCTCTATCAAGAACAGCGACTCTATGCGTCATACCACTACTCACCTAATTACCGTTATTATTGCTCAGATTCAGCCTAACCGGTAGAAGATCGCCGCCATAATACACCTTGACGCGGCAGGAACCCGACTTACGCGATGAACTCATTCTAAACTCTCAACCTGACTAGACGACAAACAGAAGATCAATCCCCGAGAGACACTGAACTGATCGTTCCTCAACATAAAGTAGAAAAATCTCTCCCTTATGAATGTTAACCATCGGCCTGTAGGAACAGTTAAGCTAAGGGCGCTGTTAAGTAACACTATAGAGATAAATCGCTTAATGTTTTAGTCTTTAGTTCACGTATTATTGTGAAGTGGGGGTCTTCAGATAGTATCAGGTTTACCTCTGCGGTTATTGCGGTGGCTGCTATTATGCAGTCTCCCCAAGGCACCTTCTCGCTATAACTGTGGCGTATTATCCCAGCCTGCTCGCTGATACGAGTGTCTAGGTCTATGATGTCGAGGCCTGATTCAGCTATTTCGTGGAATCTTCGTTTCGCCTCCTCAGCACCTGCCCGCTTTGCTGCTTGAGCGTAGAATTCTGATAAAACTATTGTCGGTAAAATCCCGCGGTTTCCTATCTTTCTGCAGCGGCGGAGCACTTCTCGCGTTCTCGACTGAATCGTCTCATCAGATGAGAAGTAATGTAGGACAAAGAAGGTTGTGTCGAGCACAAGACGAAACTCAGCCACGTTGATCTATCAGCTACCTGAACGCTTCGTCTTTCCGCTTCTTTAAGACATCCTTCAAAACCTCGTCGGCACGTGCATACATTGAGAGTTTACCAGCTGAGTCAACGATGTCAGGCAGTGACTTAATCAATAAGCCTTCACTTGTCTCCTCAAACGCTACTGTAGCGCCTTTGGCTATCCGGTACTTCTTCCTCATTGTTGAGGGAATAGTTACCTGACCTTTCTTCGTGACCTTAGAGTAAGACATTTCGATATCCTACCGTTGGTAAGTCTTACCAAGAATTAAGTCTTACTGCTGGAGGTGCGGTACAGTTAATGGGTGACGCTGAACAGATTTCACGCTCAACCAACTATACCGCTTAGCGTAAGTTTCCTAACCACCTTTTTTCCAACCCTGAGTTCTCCATCGAGGTTGAACCTACCACTTCTGGAATGTCAGAATTCTGTTAGAGAACATCTGCTAAGCGGTATAATCGCCAGCTTAACAGAGCACCAGTTAACAATGTGTATATTCTTCCGTGATTATCTAAAACCGTGTCTCGCGAAAGACTGCCGACGCTTGTGCTGCTTGCTATCATCATAGCCATAACAGTCTCAGTCTTCTACGCAACCACCTTAAGAAGCGCTCAACCAAACGGGCAGAACCAACAACTTCCTGACGGGCAACAGGGTGGACAGTTCAACGACTCTATCCAAGTACTGGTCAACGGCAGCAACGTCATCTTCCAGGTGAGAACTAACGGTACCATCTTCAAGCAAAGAGAAACCATTAAGATAGAGATCGCCATAATTAATAACAGCACAACAACCGTCCAACTTTCAACGCCACCTGAAGCCTTCATTCTAAGAATAGTGAACTCAACCGGAGCTAAGAAGCTTATTCATAGCGCCTACATAGGTAAAATCCCCGCGCCATCTAAGATAGCCCCATTCTCCGAACTACTAATCGAACGCTACGTCTGGAACCAAACACAGCTGATACTGACCAAATCCGGACCCGTCGCTGAACGAGTCCCACCGGGAAAATACTTCATAGAAGCCGAGATCAGAGAACCGCCTTCACCAAGCCTACCGCTAGTAGGGAACGTAACCACAGTGATTGAGATAAGATAGAAAGAAGCTTCGGAAAAGAATGTGTTAAACAAACGACAGGTAAAGGGATAATGTTGCGTTATTTGTCTTAGCTTAGTGTCAAGCGATCACTAGGATAGGAACGCTAGATAGACAACTGTGAAGTAAGTAACATTAATGCAATTTGACTTTTTTAGGAAACAGCCAAAAAACGTTGAAAAGAGCAAATAGGCTCAAAAGACTCAACTGAGGATCTATCGCACCCAAAACACCAAGTACACCAAGATGACCGAGGTATGAGATATGTTGCCGATTCATCTCCATCAACACACTTCGCGAGTGTACCTACTGATTGATATATCTATCGTGTAATGCAGATTCCATTACAGAATTCACTAATGATTTACTCATACGTGTGAGAGCTCACCGGGTCTGGTAAAGCATGTGACAAATAGTCAACAACATTATATCTTGGCGGCCCACATTTTCTAGGCGATGTCCTGTGAGTGAGTCTTGGAGGCTTACCTCAATCGCCTTACTCACCGCTATGCCGATACTGTTCATTATCCTAACATCAATGGCCTCCCTCGCCTCGAATTTCTTTGATCCGTGCTTAACATGGGGATTCTCTGGCGGGAGCCTTACACACCAACCGGTGGGGACTTGTTCGGGTGGGGTTAGAGGCACGTTTGATACCTTCTTGGGAGCCTTACTGCGATTGATATCTCAAGGTGGATTATTGATCACAGTTATCCTCGGAGTTGTGGGAGTTCACCGCGTTTATCCAAAGATTCTAGTAGGCGCTTCCATCCTGCTTTTCTCTGCATCAGTTCCCCTGATATTCGACGGATTGTTCTTGTTAACGTTGGTTCCTGCAATTTTCTTTCTATGGTCTGCTCGAAGATTATCCAAAGACAGTAGAGTCAACACTGAAGCCGTGAGACATGAGATAAAAGGTGAGTAGGCTAGAATAGCAAGGCTTACATTAACATCGTGACAAATAACGTAACAGTGTTGGTAAAGGTATCGTAAAAATATCTGAGACCTAACCTAAACCCGCCCACCAACTGATAATCGTGATGTGGGGGCGGGTTTTCGTTCGTTCGTCGGTCAGTTCGTTCGTTGTTTGGGTGTAGGTTTGGGTTGTGGTGTTTGCTTTTTTGCTTAGCTTTGCTCGGGTTGGCCGAAGTTTACATTGTTAGTGGGTACTTGGGGGAACTTTTCCATGCGTTTCTGCTCGGCGACGGCCATTGCTTCAGCCATGATTTTCTCTGCGTCTTCGCTTCCTGGTTCGAAGGTTAGTGTGCTGCCGCTTATGTGGCCTACGTCTACGAGCAGGCCGCTCATCATGTCGCCTATTTCGCCGATTGCTGAGCCTGCGTCAGGCATGATGTTGGATAGACCGCTCTTTATTCCTCTGACCACTGGGACAATCGGTGCCATGACATTGGCTAGGTCACCCATATCCTCGATTGTTTCCATGCGTAGAGATATTTGTTCAAGAACCATCTTGGTTTGGTTCGTTAACCTCGCCATCTTACGGGTCTCCGCCAGCTCATTAGCATGAGCTGAGACGTGCTGCTCATCATGCTTCTCGGTCGCCGAAACAATGTTGTGCATGATAGTAGCGTCCTTCTTCCTTAACCGGTTGTCTACACCGTCAAGATGGTTTATCTCTCGCTTCAACGCCTGCTGAACAGTATGTATCTGCTCTTTCAGTGGCTTCTGAGGAACGACAGCCTTCCGCATCGAGTCACCTAGAGGCTCCTTTCGCTCCTGCACCCACTTATCCTGAAAACTACTCATACCAGATCACGGCTAAAATGATCAAGTAGAGGGAAACACTAGAGCGTTTACAGCAGTAGACTAGGAGGTGAAAAACTCGTGACATGCTCTTACCCCTAAGCAGTAGATCAATGTTTTGGTGTACATTCCAACGATCTTGTCCTACCAGATACATTGGTGAGCCAAGTAGTTGGAATGCTTAATGAGGGTCGGAAAGATCAGTTTGATCTCTGGTCTTGATGTTGGAAGATCCTGAGATTGATATTCTTTTTGTAGCAAGTTCAGATATGTTCTCATTAACTGTTGGTCTCAGTCCGAACTCATCAATGAATACGTTCACAGCAGACCAATCAATTATGCTGCCCAGAGTAGATATGAAAAGGTTCAGCCTTCTCGCGTTAAAGGGTGTTATTCTTTCAGGAGGTCTGAACGCCAGCCTGCTACCAATGATGGCCTCCGGGGTTAAGACTTGAACATTCAATCCCCATTTCTGTTTAAAGGTGAGGAATGGCGTTAACCTTCTTGATTCAAAACCAAGAAATGTCTCAAAGAATTCTAAGACGACCGGAAAGCCGCTTATATGCGCGAGGTAGATGTGCCCGACCGGATATCTCCTGCCAAGATACTCTCCTACAGTGTAATCGTAGACCGGTTTTTTCCCAGATATTTGCTGCAGCTCGTCACATAACGCTTCGAGAAGTCGAATCGTTATCCCTGGGACTATTAGGTCTAGGTCTTTGCTCGCCAATGCTCTCTTTGTATAGACGCTCATCGCTTGAGAACCGAACAAGATCACGTCATTTGCATCCGACTTTGAGAGAATCGGTGTAATTCTCCGCAAGACATCTATCCAGACATGGGCGGGCGCACGTGGGCGCCTCATCTCTCATCACTTCACTCCTAGTTGTTTACCTATTACGTCCACCAGTTCATCCGGCGAGATTGGGAGGCTAACCGGCTTCGAGATTTTAACGGATACCTTGAGGGGAATGGGGTGGATTCGTTTCCTTATCTCATAAAGGGATTTAAGATCCTCAACCTCCGGTTTTGGCGAAACCAATAGATAGTTAATCGCGTCCAGTATTCCTTGAATTAAGCTCCTAACGGCTTGCTCATCAGCTCTACGCATCAAATATGCGTGATCAAGCTTCTTGGTTGCAAGCAGTGCTGCGCTGAAGTATATCGCCTCGGAGATTCTTTCTCGGCCTTTGCTTCTAGCTAGCATTTCAACCACTACATCCTCAAGAGAACCGTAGAGCGTCTCCTCTGAGAGCCTAGCGCGGACTAACCCATCGATGTCTGTCTTTACTCGGACGGAGGATTTGGCAGGCACTGTCCAGTTGAGTCCATAGAACTGCAAGGCATTTTCACCAACTTCAACGAACGGGCCATTGTGCGTGAGCATGTATTTCTGGCTCATTCGAACATTGGGTTGCTTCACCTGTTCCTCACGACGACTTAATACTCCTGATTTTACTAGCAGATCAAGGTAGACGCGCAGCGCTCTATGATTGGAAAGCACCCTCTTGTTCCTGAGATGTTCTAGAATTGTATTGAACGTGGGCTCAACGCCGTCCTTATTAATCGCCTCAACTGATTGCGTTATACTCTCCGCTACGATGGCACTCCTGTTCCTCTTGTTCTCCGCCTTAAGATCCCACATGACCACTAAACTCCTATGTACAATTGTACAAAGGATATTAACTATTAAAACCTTCTACATCAATATCATACGGAACAAATCTAGGCAACTGAACGCACCTACCCAACTATTAATCGACTGAGTGAGTGCCGTAGGGCTTTCCACTCATCTTATGCTGAGCCTGAAAATGGAGAGACTTTTTAAACGTCGGTTAGCGGCGAACCTGATCAAGTGAAGCAAAGGGGAAGAGAGGTTCTTGGAGACTCCTAAGACAGCGCAACTCGACGAGCCCACCGTCAAGGCCTGTCAAGAAATTGCGGAGACACTAAGCAAGAAACTGAACCCAAGCAAAAACGATTTCCTGAAAATTAAACGGCGAATCAGCGCTAAGCATAAGCTGAGCCGCATCCCCTCCAACTCCACCATCCTGACATCGCTGCCGCCAGAGAGGCGTGAAGAGCTTCGAAGGCTCCTGATGATTAAACCTGTGCGCACCGCCTCCGGCATCTCGGTCATTGCGATAATGACGAAGCCGCATCCTTGCCCGCCTCAGGCTCAGTGTGTCTACTGTCCCGGCGGAGTCAAAACGGGATCTCCCAAGTCTTACACTGGTTATGAGCCTGCGGCTTTGAGAGGAGTGCAGAACGATTTTGACGGTTATCGAGAGGTTGAGGCGCGTCTGAGACAGCTTGAGGCAGCTGGTCATCAGGTGCAGAAATCCGAGTTCATCATCATGGGTGGAACCTTCCTCAACTTCCCCGCCCAGTATCAGGAGGAGTTCGTCAAAGGATGCTTCGACGCCCTCAACGGAACAACCTCCAGCAGCCTAGAGGAGGCTCACAGAATATCTGAGTCAGCCCTGAGACGAAATGTCGGTGTAACCTTTGAGACAAGGCCGGATCTGTGCCGTGAGCCCGAGGTGGATATGATGCTTAGGCTCGGAGCCACCCGAGTAGAGATAGGGGTACAGATACCTGACGACGAAATCTACCGGCTGGTTAAGCGTGGCCACACGGTGCAGGATGTAGTCGACTCCTTCCGGATCTCTAAGGATGCGGGGTTGAAGGTGGTGGCGCACATGATGCCGGGGCTCCCTGGGTCAAGCCCTGAGAAGGATCTTGAAGCCTTCAAGAGGCTCTTTGAGGACTCTGACTTCAAGCCTGACATGCTGAAGATTTACCCTACACTCGTAGTTTCCTCTGCGGAGCTTCATAGATGGTGGTCGAAAGGTGACTACAAGCCCTACAGCTTAGAGACCACGGTGAATCTTCTCGCCGATGTGAAGCAGCAGCTACCTGACTGGGTTAGAATAATGAGGATTCAAAGAGATATTCCAGCCCGGCTGATTGAGGACGGCGTCAAAAAGAGCAACCTGCGGGAACTGGTTCATGAAGAGCTTAACCGTAGAGGAACAGAATGCAGATGTATCCGTTGCCGCGAAATCGGTTTGAAGCGGCCCAGCATCAGCTACCCTGATGAGGACAATATGGAGTTGAAGATGGAGAGGTACGAGGCTTCAGGCGGCGAAGAAACATTTCTTTCGCTTGTCGATAAGCAGGCAGATGCTTTAGTTGGTTTCGTAAGGGTTCGGCGTCCTTCAGACGGAGCGCATAGGCCCGAGGTGAAGGAGACTAGGAGCTGCTTGGTGAGGGAGCTACATATCTACGGACCGGTTGTCCCGATTGGTCTGCGAGACGACGGCTCTTGGCAGCACAGGGGTTTCGGTGGAAGATTAATGCGTGAAGCTGAGCGAGTTGCAGTCGAAGAGTATGATGCGAAGAAGATGATTGTGATGAGCGCAGTCGGAACCCGACTATACTACGCGAAGCTCGGATACAATTTGCAAGGACCCTATATGGTGAAGCAAATATGAACCAAGAAAACGAGAATGAGAACGAAGAAGAAATTGTAAACGCGAATGAGAAGATAATTGGAAGAGGAACTTGGCTCGACAAAGTAGCTGAAGACTTGGTTGAGCGGGAGAAGAAGCTCGGCCGCTCACTCAGCCTCATCCGAGTCGAAAGCGGACTGGGTGCATCAGGAATCCCGCATGTAGGAAGCATTGGGGATGCGGTGCGAGCCTACGGGGTAAGACAGGCTCTGAAGGATGTTGGGTACAACTCGGAGCTGATTGCGTACTCCGATGACATGGATGGCCTCCGAAAGGTACCTGTTGGATTACCGGAGTGGCTGAACGACTACATCGCACACCCCGTCTCCAAGATACCTGATCCCTTTGGCTGCCACAGCTCGTACGGAGCCCATATGAGTTCTATCTTGACCGACGGGCTGGACAAGCTCAGCGTCGAATACAAGTTCCAGAGCGGGGCTGAAGCGTACCGGAAGGGGTTGTTGGCGAATCAGGTTGTTAAGATCCTTGAGAACAGCCGGCTTATCGGTGAGAAGATATCTGAGATGCTTGGCCAAACCAAGTTTGAGGATGTACTCCCGTACTATCCGGTATGCGGCTCCTGCGGAAGAATCTACGTGGCAGAAGCCTATCGATACGAGCGGGAGGAGAAGAAGGTTTTGTACCGCTGCCGAGGCGCTGAGATTGCGCATAAGAAGATTGAGGGGTGCGGCCATGAAGGTGAGGCTGACGTCACCAAGGATCAGGGTAAGCTTAGCTGGAAGAGCGAGTTCGCAGCCCGCTGGGCCGCTTTAGACATCCGGTTCGAAGCTTATGGGAAGGATATTGCGGACTCGGTGAAGGTTAACGACTGGATAGCAGAGGCGGTTCTGAACTATCCTCCACCGTTCCACGTGAAGTACGAAATGTTTCTCGACAAGTCCGGCAAAAAGATCTCAAAGTCGCTGGGCAACGTCTTTACACCACAGGCGTGGCTGACATATGGAACACCGCAGTCACTTCTTCTCCTAATGTACAAACGAATAGCTGGGACAAGAAACCTCAGCGTCGAAGACATTCCCACATACATGGATGAGTACGACGCGTTAGAGGACGTCTACTTCGGGAAGGTGAAGGAGGAGAATCCCGCTAAACTCAGGAAGACGAAGGGACTCTACGAATACATCAACCACCTTAACCCGCCGAAAGCCCCCAGCATCCACGCCTCCTACCGACTAATAGCCCAGATTGCCTCAGTCGCCCCGAAAGAAGGCAGAACCGACTACGTGATTGAGAGGCTGAAGAGCTACCGAGCCATCAAAGAAGCCGATGAAGCGTTCAGAGAAAAAGTTAGGTTAGCAGCTAACTGGGCTGACGAGTTCAGCAAAACAACCGAGAAAACCAAGGTGGAGCTAACCCCCGTTGAGAGAATTGCGGTAGCCCAAATCGTCGACTTTATCCGAAAAACACCTAAAGCTGAAGCTGAAACTATCCAGAACGTAATCTTCGAAGCCGCTAAAACCAACAGCATCCCACCGACAGACCTCTTCAGAGCAATGTACCGCATCCTAATCGGCACAAACAGAGGCCCTCGACTCGGAACCTACATCGTAGATATCGGAACCGAGCGAGCAGCGGACTCATTATCCGAACAGCTAGATCAGTAAAAATAGCTGCGTATACGTCAGCCGCCACATACGCAGCATTACTCAGTTTCAGCTAATTCTTAGGGAGCTGTTCTATACGAGTTCCTGGTCGTGCTTCCCATCGGCATCTAATGTATAGGCGCATTCGACGAATATCTTGACGTGAAGTTCCTTCTCTATAAGGTGAATCCTGCGAAACATTTCCTCTTTCAGCTGTTCTAACTCGGAGGCATTTCTAATCATCTTACCACCAATTTAATAGAATGTCTCAAGCGACCTAAATACATTTTCTCTAAATCCAGTCACATCTTCTGTACGCACAACCAAAATTATGTCTCACATACGCCTCTATTTGGGTGAGACCTAGAACCTAAATGCTCATATTGAAGCCTCGGCACCCACCGGAGATGTGGGCCCATAGCCTAGCATGGATAGGCGCTAGATAGACGCTCCAGAATAGGGCGCTGAGAAACCTAAGAAAAAGGTCGCGTAAGCCTGCGAAGCCGGAGGTCGAGGGTTCAAATCCCTCTGGGCCCGCTGACATATTTCTGCACTTGGCATCTTTTTCCTTAACTCAAAGCCGGAGGTTTGTTTGGTTAGGTAAGTTTATCTTGCTTAGTGAGGTACGCATTTTGGTTAACATTGAAGGCAGATACTAGCGAGAGGATCTTTAATGTTCTGATCGAGAAGGATGAGGATGGGTATTATGTTGCTTCAGTAGTGGAGCTGCCTGGGTGTCATACTCAAGCGAAGACTCTTGACAGCCTAAACCGTCGAGTGAGAGAGGCAATTGAAGCTTATCTGCAGGTGGCTGAGCCAGAGCGGCCGCCGGAATTTATTGGAGTACAACAACTCCGAATTAAGCTGCATTAGTAGTGAAACTGTCAGTTGCCCCTCCGGCCTACAAAGGTTAGAACAGTCATTAAGACGTTGATAAAACTAGGTTTCACTTTGGAGAGGATACATGGAAGTCATATGGTCTTTAAGCACAAGGATGGTCGAATAACCGTGGTTCCGCGGCATGGGCACGGAGAGCTTGGACGGGGGTTACTACGTAAGATTGCACTGGACTTACGGATATCTTCAGATGAATTCGCCAAATTATTGGAAGAAGAGTGAGCACTAGTTCAAGCACGCTTCGGAAAGTTTGTCACTAGAGATCACATACAACTGCACATTTTGAGCCCAAATCTTAGAACCATAAACGCCTCGTGTCCCTCTGGGCCCGTTACATTTATTTTATCATAATATAATATTCATTGCATATTGAGTATATATTATGGACAGATAATTTAATTAATCTCATCATTTCCGATGACTTGACGCACCTCCTTTCCGGCATTAGGTATCCACAAATGGCATTTGGTGGTATACTGAGTGAATCTATATTTTGTTAGAGCGCTTCGACGTACTTCTTTGAAATTCAAGTTTGAAGAATAGATCTCGGTCACGCGGATGCGGTGATTCCTTCACGAGCCTTGCGTTGAGAGTGAAGTTACTTCGTAGCCTTGGCTTAGGCTGTTTCCATGTCAGCCAGGAACAGCCCGTGCCAAGTGTGGTACCAGATCGCGCCGGTGTAGCCGTTTATGCTCAGCATCCCGTAATGCTCCCCACCGAGAGTGGTCATGATAGTATAGTATCCGTCGAACGCGATGATTTCACCAGCCTCCGTTCCGGGATATGTGACGTTCAGGAAGCTCTGAGCAATTGTCTCAGCCTCATCAGGTGTAACAGTCATCGTGCCGTTTCTTTGACCGCCATACCAGCCGCCACCCATCATACCGCCCATTCCGCCGTACTTGGTGTTCCACATCATGCTCTGAGGCTCTGGATGTACTGAACCTGTAAATCGGTCAATCAGAATCTCCGCCGCACCTTTCCCGGTGCTCTTCTCAACTATCGAAAGATAGAAGTTGTGGGAGTACTCTTCAAGCTCACCTATTTCCAGATCCGGGTTGTTGAGAGATGCCAAGTAGTTCTTCGCAATCTGCGCAGCCTTATCCTGCGTCAGCGCAGTAGAAACATTCTGATAGTAGCCCATCATGCCACCACCCATCATCCCTCCGCTCATCATGCCGCCTCCCATCATGCCACCACCATTCATCATGCCACCACCCATCATGCCCTGTCCGTAGTATTGCTGAGGCTGGTTAGGTGATGCTTGCTGATAATTCTGGTTGTTGTAGCCTCCCATCATTCCTCCACCACCCATCATGCCGCCTCCTCCTAGTCCTCCACCCATCATTCCAGAGTCGTATCCCTGGTTTTGACGGTATCCGGATGAAGAGAGCTGCATATTGGCATTCGCGTACACCGCAAGAGACGCAAATGCGATTAGTGCTGTAACCGCTATAGCGATTACCACTAGCTCCTTACTGCTGATTGTTATCTTAGTTGACATTATTTATCTGACCTCTGGCTTCTGTATAGTTTGAAACAGTGTATGATAGTTGCCTGAAACAGTGTTTGAAACACATTTCTTCGAGTGTATCAACTCTGTATCCTCCTCTGTGGATACCATGTTAGCCCGATTATCCCTGCTGTGAACATTAGGACTGAGCCGAGCATAAACCCCCACATTGTGGGAAATGCTATGATCGATGTGACGAGCACCAGCGTTGCACCACTCCTGATTTTCCCGAGATCAGAAGTGTTCAGCCACATAGTTCCGAGAAGTCCTAGTGCGATTACCAGAACCCCTAACGCGGCTGTTAAAGGCGGCCAGCCGAATCCGAACCAAGGTCCACCGCCCATCATCATCCCAGGCCCCATCATACCGAAGCCGTAGGAGGGTGAGCCGAAAATTGCTGCTGGAATTGTATACAGGGCGCCGATGCCTTGCAGTGCCAAGCCGATTACTGCGAGGGTGAAAGCTGTTACTGGATGTGTTGGGTATTCAGACATCTTCATCACGCCCCAACTGTTTTCGTGAGTTGCTCTGTCTCTTGGAGCTGTTCGATGAGAACTTGTCTCATCAGTTCGCATGCCTGAATTATCTTCGGGTTCGCAACTTTGTAGTAGATATTGGTTCCCTCTTTCCTTGTCGCTACTACTCTTCTCTGTCTTAGTATGGAAAGGTGCTGTGAGACATTTGCCTGCTTCAGACCCAAGGTTTTGGAGAGTTCGTTGACTGTCTTCTCTCCGTCACTTAGGGCTTTAAGAATCTCTATTCGGGCTGCGCTTCCCAAAGTCCTGCATATCTCAGCGTGGAGTTGAGAGACTTGGCTAATCATAATCAATCAATCATATATTCGCATATATGAATTGATATAAAAGCCTTTCTTCTTCAAGTCCGTATGCCCATGTGCTCAAGTTCGCCTGCAAACGGAGTTACAACAGTTCACGGTTCCTAACGATATGCATATATATGAATATTATCGTAAAGAAAGCGAATGATTTAACATGAGCGGCAAGACAGTTCTCATACTAGGCGGAGGTGTCGGAGGTCTCGTTGCTTCTAATGTGCTCAGAGAAAAGGTGGGCGCTCAGACAACAATAAGGCTCGTGGAGCGAAAGAGGCAGTTCCAGTTCCCACCCTCATATCCTTGGCTAATGCTTGGCCAGAGAAAGCCGGAACAGGTGCAGAAGGATTTAGGACTCCTAAAGAAGAAAGGAATCGAGGTGGTGAATGATGAGGTTGAGTCTATCGACATAGATGGAAAAGTCGTCAAGGGTAAAGAAAATGACGATTTATCATATGACTACCTTATAATAGCGCTGGGCGCTGAATATGCTCCAGATGCCATACCCGGTTTCAAGGAGCATGCTCACCACATCTATGATCTTGATTCGGCTGTGAGGTTCAAGGAAGCGGTTGAAAAGTTCGAGAGAGGAACTATCGCCGTTGGTGTATCGAGAACACCTTTCAAATGTCCCGCAGCACCCTATGAAACGGCACTTCTACTGGAGGATTACTACTCAAAGAAGGGTATGAGAGATAGGGTGAAGTTTGAGTTTTTCACGCCCGAAGGCAACCCGGTTCCAGCGGTAGGCGCAGAGATAGGAAGTAAGGTAGCTGAGTTCCTCAAATCAAAAAATATCAGTTATCATCCCAAGCTTAAGGTTACCGAAATCAGGGATGGAGAAGCACGCTTTGAAAGCGGTGAACAAATCTCTTTCGACCTTCTCTTCTGCGTACCGCCACACAAAGCACCTAAACCGGTAGTAGATGCCAAATTAACTGATGAGACAGGGTGGATACCTGTAAAGCCGAGAACATTGGAGACCAAGCATAACGGGATTTACGCTGTCGGAGATGTGACTAGCCTGCCAACGCCGAAGGGCTACATGCCGTTCCTTCCAAAAGCAGGGGTCTTCGCTCATGGTCAGGCAGAAGTTGTAGCGAACAACATAGCCGTCCAGATCAAGGGTAGAGGAAAAGTGAAGGAGTGGGATGGCCACGGCTCCTGCTTTCTTGAAGTGGGGCATGGTGAGAGTGCCTTTGTAAAAGGCAGGTTTCTAGCGGAACCCAAGCCTGAGATTGAGTTCCATATGCCTGGAAAGGTATGGCATATGCAGAAGGTTCTATTCGAAAAGTACTGGATGCGCCACTGGTTCTAACTAGAAGGCGAGATGAATAGATAGATGAAGATAGGTATGATTCTGAATACGAATGATCCGGAAACTGTTTGGAATGCTTTCAGGTTTGGAGTCACATCCCTCACAAACGAGCATGGTGTCAGGGTTTTCCTCCTCGGCAGAGGAGTGGAGATAGAGGAGATACGCAGTGAGGAGTTCGATGTTGCGAAGCAGGTTCAACACTTCCTCGATGCAGGAGGCGAGATTTTGGCCTGCGGAACCTGCCTAAAGATAAGGAAGAAAGGCGAAATGAAGATCTGCCCCATATCCACGATGCAGAACTTACTGGAAATCGTTGAGAGCTCCGACAAGGTCATCACCTTCTCCTGAAACCATTCAGTATAACTTTCGCTCTTGGATTACACCCGAACATCTAATCAAAACAACCTGCTTACTGCAAGTCTAGTAATGCCTAATGATCAGATTGAATCCAAACCCATGAACGTCAACTACCCGCCCCTGAAGGGTGTGGGCTTGTATCTGCCTGCGTAGCGTAGGTAGGCGATACGTTTGGCTTGTTGACGATAGTAGAAAGCCTGGTCATCTCAGATTTACCGAGTTGACCGATGTTGCGGGCTGCATTCAGATCTGCGTTGAGTTCAAAACCACACTGCCGGCATTTGAATCGCAGTCCTTTTCTGTTTCGCTTATCGATGTGTCCGCATTTGCTGCATCTCTGCGATGTATGTCTTGGATTGACTTCCACCACTATCTTCCCAAGATTCTCTGCCTTATACTTCAATATCTTAAGCAGCTGACTGTAGCTCCAGCTTCCCAGAAGCCTGTTGAACTTTCTGCCGTTATCTACTTTTCTTCTGCTGATCTCTAATGCTTCTACAGCGAATATATCGTATGGTTTTTGAACTAGCCCTTTTGCGATGACGTGGTTTGTATTCAGAGTGAACCGTCTCTCTCGTCCAGCAGTCCTCCTTAACTTACGTTTAACTGAGCGAGTGCCTAAACTCTGCAACCTTGCCTTCATGTATTGATAGCGGCCCTTTACATCTCTTAGATGTTTTGAGTTTACGAAAGTATTGTCATCGCATGCAACGATGTTCAGAATACCCCTATCTATTCCAAGAACCCTAACTCGGTCACTACTACTACCACCATCACCACCACTATTGCTTGCTGAAGGAAGAACATCCGGTATCTCACACTGTATGTTGAGGAACATCTTGCCTTTTTTCCTTACTGTGAGTTGAGCGTTTGTGTAGATGCCTTTCAAGTATTGTTTGATGTAGTCGTAGATTTTGACTTTGAAGTCGAGCCTGCCCTTGACGGTGCTGAGCGACACGTATCCACTTTCAGGACAGAATTTGAACGTGCGCTTGTCGTAACGTATTTGACTGGGTTTCTTCAACGGTAGCCTCTTGCATTGTTCTCTTTTCAGCATCTCTGACGCTTGGTCTCTTGCTGTCTGCACTAATCCCGAGGGTAGCTGAGGCATCTTTTTCCTGGTTACTTGATAGGTTCCGGTGTTAAGATCGTTCTTGTTGTATGTTCTGTGTTCAAAACCATAGTTAAGTGCAATCTGACAGGCCGAAGCGTACATTTGTGCTGTTGTGAGTAGTGGAGAGGTATCGCCACCTAATTGCACCTTTACCGTTCTGAACATCGTTTCGTTTATTAGAAAGTACAGGTCAGTATTTAAACGCTATATCGATTACCTTTTGACTTTCATCCCACCGCTGAAGCATATGAGTTTTCAGTCAATACCTGATAAACAAAGCACTCTGGTCAATCGAAGATTTTGAGTCCACATCTAGAACCGTAAATGCATCGGATCCCTCTGGGCCCGCCACCATTAGGTGAAGTCCTTTTCAGTGTCTTTTAGGTTAATGGGCGTATTTGACATGTATCTGCAGAAGTACATCTCCAAGGAGCTGGACTTTAGAAGCTGAAAACTCACAGAATCATAGCTTGTTTCTCGGAACGAGGGCTCGTGTATGTCGAAAGACGAGGCAACACCAAGGAGGTTTCACCGGCCTCTTGGTTTTACTTCGCGGATCGCTGTTGATCTGGCGAATGGTGTATGCGCGGGTTTAGTAAAAAGGTGATACATCATTAATGACAGAACGGAGCCTAGGCTGCCGAACGACTTCTAATCAAAGACCGCGACATGCTCTAAGCAGTATGTATTGGCTATGCGGAAGTAAAGCTATTCCAAAGCGTCTGTTTCTTCGCTTGCCTTGCTAACATTGATCTCATCGACGCTTCGGATGACCGCGCTGTTTTCCTGCATAATCTTAACGATGTCTTCATAGTTAATATCTCTCCCTTTTATGATCAGTTTAATCGTCTCGGTCTTAACATCCACCTCGGTGACTGTGGTTTCGACTTCATCTACTCCTTTAATGAGGCAAAGGGCCTTTGAAAGATCAAGAATCGTGGTCTCTCGAGGTTTCAGCGCATCGATAACCATCCGCTTAATATGAATCAGTTGGTTCACCACGCCACGGGCGCAGATGGTTATACATAAATCCAACCATTTCTAAAAGATCATGCGCACAAAAACTGGAGGATTTGCAACTTCAAAAAAACTTTACGACCCGCAGGTGTGACTTGTTAAGTGGCGGATTTTTTATCGACCTTTCGAAACTACCTTAAAATCGCCCGTGCCGACACCATTGCACGCCGTTACCTTGTTATGAACGGATTTGATGGTGCGCTGACCACTCTAGGTCTAATTATGGGCGCATACACAGCAGGTGCTCTTGATCCTCGCCTAATCCTAACTGCCGGCTTTGGAGTTGGCCTAGCACTGGGAATCTCAGGCGTTACAAGCGCCTTCATAGCTGAGAAGGCAGAACGTGACAGAAGCATCAAGGCCCTAGAAGCCGCGATGTTCACCAATCTAGACGACACGGTCATGGCTCGTGCATCTGATGCGGCCGTATATTTTGTCGCTTTAATCAACGCGCTGTCGCCAGTTGTGGCAGCCTTCGTCTCATTGTCCCCTTTCACATTTGCCCTCCTAGGAATGCTCCCGACTATGACCGCCTTCTATCTCGCCCTAGGAATAAACGGCATAACACTCTTCATCCTAGGCGTCGTTCTGGGCCAGTCGTCCCGCGCAAATACCATACTCTATGGTAGCCTGATGGTATTGGCTGGGTTCGCAACCGCACTAGTGATGTTGCTACTCCGGATCACCAATGTATAGTAAAGGCCAACCTATCCAATCTACAGAACGGTAAAGCAACTTATGTCATATTGCTTCGTACTTCGACTTTAGCGTGATAAGACAAAAGAGAAGTCACGCCACCTTCTACAATGGAGAAATCCATGTGACAGTTCCAGTAAAAGAAAGAGATCCGGTAGGTTTGCTAAAGGTGATACTGGAAGATTCTGGGATATCTAGAGAAGAATTCCCAGAGAATCGCTAGGTTCTGCACCTCACTTTCTTTATCAGTAGTTGGAAGAAACAACTTCAAACTCTGGCCAAGTGAATTGCGGACCATTCCCAGCTCCTAAAACGCCCCGAGGGACTCCTGGGCCCGCGTTTATATCCGTGCAGGGTTGCCAAAAACTATGTTGAAGGATGCGGGACAGCTAGAGAAAGATTTGCAGAACACCCGTGTGAATCGTATGTTGCTAGATGAATGATATTCCTAGTGGGCATGTTTTTCCGTCGATTTTTTCTTGCTTCTCATGATTTCTCGATCTAGGATCTCGTAAGCTCTGGGGCCGTCTTTCCTGTCAAGGATCAAGATTGTTTCCTCGCCGATGTATGTGTTGATTATGTTTATTCCTGAGCGGTAGAGCAGTTCAGTGATGAGTGATGCGAAGCCGGGGGTTCCTTCAACTGCAGCGGCAAGGTGAAGGCTCAGTTTTGATGAATCCATCTTCTCATTGTCGATGTGCCATTTACTGAGCCTCGATCGAATATGTGCCTCATAATCTTCCGAATCGGCAATCAGTTTGATCGAGTTTGAGAGCTGGAAGATGTGGGGTGGTTCATTCAGGCTGGACGAGGCCGCGTTAATCTGTTCCAAGATGGCGGGAAATTCGGTTTTCTTGGCGGTGATGGTTACGTTTGCGATGCTGCTGGCTAGGGTTATTCGAGTGTCCCTTAGGATGTCCAGTGGTTCCTCGGTGTTAGTGTTTGTGACGGTGTCTGAAAACCTCTTGACGGCTACGACGATGGAGTTAATACTTGTCTTTTTGCCGGTGAGCTTTTCAACCTCAGGCTTGATCTTGACGGCAAGTGCATGGTAGTTAATGATCTTCTGTTTGATGCAATCATAAATCGGCTGATTCTCGGTGATAACTGAGGATACGGCGCTCTGAACGGTAACCCTATCTTGAATAGCCATTTTCGAAATCAACCCGCTCCGTAATAAATTCTCATCTAAATAGACATATCTATATAGTACGTAATATTTATTACGGTTGGGTAATAAATGGATGGCCGAAGTATCTTACGGAAAGACGTCGGGTGGACAGCAAGTCCTCATTTTGAAGGAAGGAACATCTCAAAGTCGTGGAAGACGAGCTCAGAACAACAACATTATAGCAGCCAAATTGATCGCAGAAGTAGTAAAATCATGTTTAGGTCCCAGAGGCATGGACAAGATGCTCGTAGACGGCATGGGAGATGTTACAATAACTAACGATGGCGCAACTATTCTGAAGGAGATTGATGTTCAGCACCCTGCTGCGAAGATGATGGTTGAGATATCCAAAGCCATTGACAACGAGGTGGGCGATGGGACAACTTCAGCAGTGGTTCTGACCGGGGCACTCCTAGGTAACGCTGAAGACCTCATCAGTAAGGGTGTGCATCCAATCGTCATTGTCGAAGGATACAGGAAGGCTGCGGCTCAAGCGCAGAAGATACTGGATAGAATATCGATCAAGATTGAGCCAACAGACATCGCGGCCTTGGTCAAGGTTGCCAGGACAAGCATGGCCTCCAAACTTATTTCAAATGAAAGCGTAGCATTAGCCGGTCTTCTGGTCGACGCGCTCCTCCAAGTTGCTGAAAAGACAGAAGAAGGCAAATACAAAGTCGATATTGATAACGTCAAAGTTGAGAAGAAAACCGGAGGCTCACTAAAGGATACGGTGCTTGTCAGCGGCGTGATTCTGGATAAAGAAGTAGCGCACTCAGGCATGCCGAGACGAGTAAATAACGCGAGGATAGCGCTGGTGAACTCGCCGCTTGAAATTGAGAAGACAGAATTCGACGCCAAGATCAACATCAGTAGCCCTGAGCAGATCAAAATGTTCCTCGACGAGGAGACAAGGATGCTTAAGGAAATGGTGGAGAAGATATCTAAATCAGGAGCAAACGTGCTTGTCTGCCAGAAGGGCATCGACGATGTTGCCCAGCACTACTTAGCGAAGGCGGGCATCCTAGCTGTAAGAAGAGTAAAGGAATCAGATGTAGCCAAACTAGCCAAGGCCACCGGCGCAAAGGTTGTGACAGGTCTTGACGGCCTATCAGCGGATGATCTTGGTGCTGCAGATGTAGTCGAAGAGAGGAAGATTGAGGAGGATAAATGGGTCTTCATCGAAGGCTGCGAGAACCCCAAGGCGGTTACGGTGCTAATTAGGGGTGGAAGCCAAAGAGTCATCGACGAAGCTGAACGCTCAATGCATGATGCTATCATGGTCATCAAAGATGTTCTTGAAAAGCCAGCAATCGTCGGCGGAGGCGGAGCTGTAGAAGAAGAACTGTCCCATCAGCTGATGGAGTGGTCAAATACTCTGTCGGGAAGAGAACAACTTGCAGCACGCAGATACGCCGAAGCTCTTGAATCAATACCTCTCACACTAGCTGAAAACGCAGGGTTCGATACATTGGACATACAGGCAGAACTGAGAGAAAAGCATGACGCAGGTAAAGTATGGTATGGTGTAGATGTTCTAGGAACTGGAGTTCAAGACCTGTACAACAAGGGCGTAATTGAACCGGCATCAGTCAAAGAGCAGATAATCAAGTCGGCGACCGAATGTAGCTGCATGATCCTCAGGATCGACGACGTCATCGCCTCATCCAAAATGAGGGCACCGGCTGGTGGCCCCGGCGGAATGGGCGGCATGGGAGGAATGGAGTAAAGTGTCGGAACTGGATGTAGGCCGAGTTTCTAGATGCAGATCCTGTGATCAAGAGATTATCTGGATGCGTGTGAAAGGATACTGGCGTCCATTTAGCCACACCGGAGGTCCTCACCACTGTTAACACTAGCTAACCATACACACATCTATCTCGGAGCCGTTATTGATCAAGGTGAGTAGGTAAGTTGATAGATGTTTCTGTACTTGAATTCATAAGTGCTCAGCGATGGAGGGAGCGCATTGTTCCCGAGCTGCCGCATATGGCTGTTGAGAACCACATTTGGGCGCTTCAAGTATTCTGTAGGTGGGCTAAGAAGAATCCTGACGAGCTAATTTCTGAGAGGCAGGAGGAGATGGCTGCAAGACCAAGGAGCAAGAAGCCAGTGAGTTCCGACAGGATAGTGGCGTATCAATTGGCTGATAAATCGAAGACGAAGCAAAGTAAAGCGTTCATTGCTAAAGCAGTAGCCTCCTTCTATGAGAAAAACCGCAGCAGCATTAATCAAGACATGGCGCATGCCAGGTGAGCAACACAGTGACCCTGCATAGTAAGGCAATTCTCGTCACGTACCACGACCCGTTTGCGAAGCAAGAGGCAATCGGTCTGGCCGAATCCGCTGGCTTCGAGGTTACACAGATAGTTGTTCAAAGATACTTGAAGCACGGTGAGTTTGGAGTAGGCTCAGGCAAGGCGGAAGAGATCAAGCAGATTGCGGAAGCATCCGGCTGTAAAGATATAATAGTTGATGAAGGCTTGACTTCATCTCAAATCTACAACCTCAGCAAGCTTACCGGAAAAAACATAATCGATAGAGAAAAACTCATTCTAGACATCTTCGCAAGCAGAGCAACCACTACTGAGGCGAAGCTCCAAGTCCAACTTGCAGAGCTGGGATACGAGATGCCTAGAGCACGTCAAAATGTGAGACTATCAGTCAAAGGAGAACAGCAGGGCCTCTCCGGAATAGGCGAGTACGCAGTTGACGTCCGGTTCAGAGCATTGAAAAAGCAAATGGTCTCCATTAAGGCAAAACTTCGAGAAGCCGAGAAAAGACGTGACCTCTACCGATCCCAGAGGCAGAAGCTAAATACACCACTAGTTTCACTCGTTGGTTATACAAGCTCGGGAAAAACCACCCTGTTCAACAGAATGACAGACGAAGACAAAGAGGTTGCGAGCAGCTTGTTTACCACCCTCGGAACGACCACTCGGACAATGTCACTGCCGGACTCCACCAAGATACTTCTATCAGATACCGTGGGCTTCATCAGCAGATTACCAACCTATATGATCGAAGCGTTCAAATCAACTCTTGAAGAGCTAAACTACGCGGATATAGTGCTCCTCGTAGTAGATGCTAGCGAACCGCCCTATGACGTATCGATAAAATATAACACCTGTTTGACCACTCTGGAGGGATTGAAGGTGACACCATCTAGAGTAATAACCGTTCTGAACAAATCAGATATAGCCTCCAAAACAAATATGAATGAAGTCAAAGACATCGTAGGAGACGCGACACAAACAGTCATTTCGGCAAAACGTGGCGATGGAATCCACGTTCTGAAAAACCTGATAATGCAGAACACAAAGCTAGCGCCTGAAGCAGTACCTCTGAAATAAAGCTAGATACTGAAACGTTGCTACAAGTCCTTTGATGGGAACAACAATTCCGAATTCACATACTGCTGGTCCTGCCCCTCAAGCTGCACCCGGCTTGTAATAAAAATCGAGAAATATATATAAATGCATATATAGTGTAACACCCATTACTACGATTAGGTAACATAACATGCATAATCATGAATGGATAAGACCTACTGAAATCAGCCAATATATACAGTGCAAGAGCTGCGGGGAAAAAATCAGATCCCCAATCACAGACCAGTGATAAATCTCATCCACACCTGCAGGGCCCCTTCGATCTTGGTAAGTATCCGCTCGTTAGATGTCCTTGCGCCTCCAATCGTTCACCGCGTAACTCCAAACACCTGTACTCGTTCCCAGACCAAGTCTATTATTCGTCTAATTCCACTAGGCGGAGTGGAACATCATAAGAATCCCTCGGCCCACTATAGTTTTTGCAAATTTTTCACTCGACTTGAGCGATGACTCTGCAAGGAGCCCCGTCGAAGCTTTCCAGTTTCATTGGAAGCGCATATAGTGTGAAGTCTTTCGGCGGTATTAGTTTTAGGTTAACCAAGTTTTCTAAGCAGAGTATATCATGTTTGAAGAACATCTTGTGGATCTCGTATGGAGGCTGGTCTATGGTGAAGGAGTCTATCCCGACAATGCAGGGTTTAGCCAGTATAATCTTTCCCGCCAGTTCTTTGCTGAGCACCGGATAGTTTCTGAAAAAATCAGGGGAACCTACATTCTCTGTATGATCGGTTCTGAACAGCACTATCTCTTTTTCTCGAAGACCGTCTAAGTTCACGTTTATCTCATTCTGGCCTCTGACGTCAAACAAGACTCCCCGGCCTACAAACTTTTCAATTGGAAATTCACCTAGTGCTTTGCCAGATTTAAGCAGATGCCACGGAGCGTCAATATGTGTTCCAAAATGAGTGCCAATACTAATTCTATGCGCATTCCAGCCTTCATTCTCACAGGAAGCAACTCGAATAAACTCCTGCGCAGGGTCACCAGGATAAACCGGCGTCATCTTACCCATGGGCATGGTTAGATCGATTAGTCTCATCTTAGGCCCTGCTTCTGAAACGACAATTTTAACTTTCATCACTTAGTTGGCTTAAGGGCCTGTTCACTGGCACATAAATTTCAGGAGCCGATTGGCTCAGCTTGAAATTACCATCAATCGGTTCGTGATTTGTATATGAATTACTGCAATATGTACTATGTACCCGGTGCCATTTCGTGCTTGAGGAAAGATATGGATTGAGGCAAGAGTTGCGTGATACAGAAATGTCACGCGTTAACGGGATTATTCGTAAGACCTAGAATTTATAGCATGCCAAATTTGCACTTGTATCACTTTACTTTAACGATTGGTCTATATTTTATAATAGTAAAGCGTATATCGGGGGTTCCGGCAGAGCCTTGTACCAAAAGAGGTAACAAACATGGCAAAAATTAAATGCCCGAAATGTGGAAATGACCACGAGTTTGCTGTAATCGCGTCGTCAGTCTTCTCCATCTACGTAGATGGAAGCGGAAAAACTGTCGCTAAGGAACCGCTGTCAGAGGCCTGCACAGGCATCGACAGAGTAGAATGCACTATCTGCCGTGCGGAACTAGACGAAGTAGGATACGACATCAAGAAGGAAGAAGCATTCCTGTACAAGGAAAAATACGCCCACGTCAAGGCATCAATGGCAGGCTGAACGAAGACTCAGCCTGACTAACCGACTAACTAACCTACAGCTACACGCATCTACGCGTTTGTATCTGTAGAATCAGGTTAAACAGTCTATCCTGCGCGACGCATAAGGAGTCACCGCAAACTTTTGCGCTGAAATCCGATTTGTGGCGCGTGGGATAACCGCTTTTTCTTTCTATTTTTCTTTTTTTCTCTTTCTCTTTCTCTTTCTCTTTCTCTTTCTCTTTCTTGTTAGGCCAGAACTGATTCTCTTTGTAACGGAGGTTTCAGCTATCTTGAGAGTGTTGTTAGAGTGGTTGTGTTTCGAAGGGTAGCAGTATTTTCGGGATTTCTTTAGCTATTGCCATGTATGCGTTTACGAAGCAGCCGGCTTCTTTTCGGATATAGTCCTCGATTTTGTCGTAGTCGCCGTTTTGATACCATGTGGGCACGTATGATCCGCCGCCTGTTTTTCCTAAGCAGTGATTGTATCCTTTGAATGAGCCGTGGTTCTTCACGACCAGTATGTGTTTGATGTCGATGAACGGTTTGTTGGCGAAGAACTGCAGCCCGTACTCCTTCCCGGTGTGCTGCTTCATTTTGTGGTTCAGGAAGTTGAAGTCGAAGAGAAGGTTTTCGCCGATAGGAACGAAATCCCAGATGGGGGAGAATACGCTGCTGAACTCTAGGAGCATCTCTTTTTCGCTGCTCTTCCACTCCTTCAGGATAACAAGATCCCCTAATGGAGAACCGTCCTTCGGAGATAACGCCTGATACTGAATTGTGCAAAGTTTAGAGCACCTTGGATCCAACCCGGTGGTTTCTATGTCGAAGTAGTATCCAGGCAACCTAAATCGGGTAGTTAGTAGCGGCTCCCTAAAAAATTGTTCAGTCAACTGATTTTGATAGGAGGACGATCATTCAACACAAATCTAAAAGGGTCAGGCTTAAATAGGGGGCTAAAGTAGCTGTAATTACTGCGAAAAACTGCTGCTTCAGAGATAGAATCTTCTGATTGTTTGACAGCGATATTGCAGTAGTAGCAAAAAAGAATTGAGCAATTTCCAAGAATTAGGGTTAGATCCAAGTTTATTAAAAGGCGTGACTGCCGCAGGCTTCACCAAACCGTTTCCTATTCAAGAGCAGACTATATCGCATCTTCTAGCAGGCTCCGATGTAATAGGGCAGGCTAAGACCGGGTCAGGTAAAACTGCAGCATATGGTCTTCCACTGCTTCAAGCCATCGATATGCAGAATAGAAAGGTCCAGGCGGTGGTTCTAGCACCCACTAGGGAGCTAGCGGTGCAGATAACTGAGGAGCTGAAGAAGCTAGGCAAATACACTGGAGCAAGAATTGTAACGATCTATGGTGGTCAGTCGATTAATGTTCAGCTTGAAGCTTTGAGGCATGGAGCCCATGCTATAGTTGGTACTCCTGGGAGAATGATTGATCATTTGAAGCGAGGCACGTTGCGTCTCAGCGCGGTGAAGACGGTTGTGCTAGATGAGGCCGACACGATGCTTGATATGGGTTTCATCGACGATGTTGAGTTCATAATCGACTCTACACCAGATGAGAGGCAGATCAGTCTTTTCTCTGCAACGATGCCCCAAGAAATCATTAACCTGTCACAGAAGTATATGCGTAACCCTGAGAAGGTGTTAATTGACTCTGATGAGCCTTCTGTTGATACGCTGGATCAATACTATGCTTTAATGCCGCAGAGCGAGAAGCAAACCTTCCTGATAGAGTTGCTTAGCCGAGAGAAGCCTGAAAGCTCCATAGTGTTCTGCAGAACAAAGTACGGAGCCCACAAGCTGGCAAGAGAGTTGGAGAGCAGGTTCTTAGATGCGGTCTCATTACACGGCGACCTAAGTCAAAGCCAGCGGGATCACTCTATGCGCCTATTCCGATCAGGTCGCGTAAACATTCTAGTAGCCACAGATGTTGCGAGCAGAGGCATCGACATTCCACAGGTAGACTGCGTAGTCAACTACGAAGTTCCGCAGAATTCTGCGTTATACTTCCACCGAGTCGGACGAACCGCCCGAGCAGGCGACACGGGAAAAGCCTACACCCTAGTCTCCGAAAGAGAATATGGAGACTTCGCACAAATACGCAACCTAACTAAAGCAATAATCAAGCCGCTCAGACCAGAAGACGAAAAACCGGTATCATCCAGCTCACACACTCAGTACAGCAACAGAATAGAGCGGAGAAGAAGCGATCGACACAGACCAAGAGGTTTCGGACGATCCGAATCCGGTCCCAGATGGCAACAACAACAACAACGACAACAGCAACAGCAACGGCGATATCGCCGCTGAGAAATAGCAAGCAGTTATACCCAAATCTTCAGGTAGAATGCACCTAGTCAAGCAAGCGTATAGGTTGCTTCATCAGGTGCTTTGCGATACGCATATACCTGTTCAGGGTTCTGACAGTTATCGAGAGCAGGTTGTAGTGGTGATGGTGTCGATGAGTGGAAAGACGGATGACGCTTCAGCTGTTGAAGAAGTGGTTCGGAGAAGGATTGACGGCATTAAGCTGAAGAAACCCGGGTTTATACGAGAATCTATCGATGTGAGTCTGTACTCGAAGTTTGATGATTGGCCTCCAGGTACACGTATGGAGGGTGAAGAGGCTCTTAGAGGTGAAGATGACGCGATTAAGGTTTTGGAGGAGTACAGCTACAAGCTGGATGATTTTGCGGTGAAGGTTAAAGGTGACTTTGCGTGGGCATCATTCTATTTCATCTATAACGGTACGATAAGAAAGAAGAGCTTCGATGTCAGATCTAGGGTATCAATGGTTCTGACAAAGTCTGGATCGGAGTGGAATATCGTTCATGAACACTTCTCCATGTTCCCTAGGGAGATGCCTGTCACAGGACCTAGGCTTCTAGTGAAGAAGGATACTGAGGCTGTGGAGAAGCATCAGGAGGAGCTTGACGAAGCCGTCCTGAAGGCTTTAGGAGACGGTTCAGAGAAGCATATAGCTGAGCTTACGAAGCAGGTCTCGAACACTCTTGGAAGAGAAATCCCAGCGTCGGAGATAGTGGATAGATGCAAGATTCTAGAATCGAATGGACAGGTCAGGAGAAGCGGCCGATTCTACCCTCGATATGTAATCGTAAAACAATAAATTACGCAGTAAATCGTCGGGGCTCCTCGCTCCGAGCGCAGCGTCAGCTAGCATCGTATGCAGCTAGATCCCGCAAGCCTTGCGCGGCTTAAGCAGGGGACGAAGAGCGAGGGAATGAGGGAGGGAGGGCAGCTATTCTTTGGGTCTGGCTGTTATACCTCGGTAGAACTCGTCTTCGGGTACGGCTGTAGGTGAGCAGAATAGTTTCTGCATATCTTCTTCTCGCTGTTGAAGGATGGTCTGGGTTTTCCCGATTTCTCCGTAGATCTCGAGATAGTTTTGCCCCATTTCTGTTATCCTGTACTGGTCGCCGTCCTGCAGGATCAGTCTCTTGTCCATTAGTAGACTGAGGTATTTCTTGAGCAGCGGGTAGCTGAGACCGGCCTTGTACATTATGTGGGTCTTGGCGTCTCCTTCACAGCAGACTCTTAGGATGTCCGCTACTATGTCGGCTTGACGCCGGTTCTTACGGTTTCTAATATTAGCGGTCATGCTTGGGAGCCCCTTGAGATTAGTACTTTCCCAACTGTTAATTGGTGAGAGTTTTGTATCCATTTCATAGTGGTTTATCAGATAACTGTAATTATAGTATTACGCAACAAACAGCACTAGATTCACCTTCAATTGCAGCAGATTGGTACCTAACTATTTGCTGAACCTAGACAGAAACAACTTCTACATTTTTTTCTATAACAATGCGTCGAAAGATCTATAGCTGTAACTGATATCCAAGCTAACGGCTGCACGCAGATGGTTTAATGGTGACGGATTTGCTCATTCTGAATCGATGTCTGCTAGAGTTCTGATGTCGATTAACGATCTTAGTTTCTCTTTTGATCTGTGGAGATTCTCTTTTGCAAGAGAGATTTCGTGTATGGCTTGGAGAATATTAGACCCTTTAGGAGTCATCATGAATAATCTGTCCTCTGGCTCATACAGCAAGCACTTTGCATCCATCAACAACGTAAGATATCGTCTCATTTGGCTACTGCTTAGGTTCGCAGCATACATGATACGGGTCTTTCGAGAACCGTTTCCGGTCTTGCTTAGAATATTTTCGATTATCTCTATCTGGTCACGGTAGCTTCGTGCAACACATTGACTTTTCAACCTTAATTCAACTCCTTATTTGCTGCACCGGTCTAGAAGGTCTCGGGTTCCTTCATGACTCTTTACGATACAATATTGCTCAGAGATGTAAAGATTAGCTGCGGTCAAACTCCACAACCTCAGTACGAAAAGCTTCCAAATAATATGCGTGAGGTTCATATTAAACTATCCGCATAAATAGTTAAGTACTGTTCGTCAAATTATATCCACATATAGTCTTCCTTTTCCGATCTGGACTAGAATATGTGGATTCTATGAGAAATAGTAATCTATAAAACCAAAGTAAATTAATTACAAGACTTTTCTATGTATAGTCACCACACTTATATTATTCGACTCATATTAAACGAACGACTCGCATTATGACTAAGCCTTCTTCACTTAGCCTTAGCGGAATTACATGCGCTAAACGCCAAGAGTAGGTAGGGAGAAAGGATTGATGGTTTAGATGGCTGACTACAAGACGTCTTTAACAGGAAGAGAAGAGGTATGCTTCGCCACAATGTCCTTCAACTTCGAAAAGCCGGAAGGATTCCAGTATAAGGCGGGACAACATGTCGATATCACTTTAATCAATCCGCCGGAGACGGATGAAGAAGGCAACACCCGCACATACACTCTTTCCAGCGCCCCCTTCGAAGAAAAACTCACCATCACAACCAGAATGCGTGCCACTGCCTTCAAACGCTCGTTAAAGACAGTCGCGTTAGGTACGGAGATTGAGCTGGAAGGCCCATCAGGCTCCTTCCGCCTACACAAAGACGCGTCTAAACCAGCAGTTTTCCTCGCCGGCGGCATCGGAGTCACCCCGTTCTACAGCATAACTAAACAGGCAACAAAGGACAAACAGCCTCACACCATCTATCTGTTCTACTCCGATCAAAAGCCGGAGGACGCAGCGTTTCTCAAAGACCTTCAGAACCTAGAGAAAGAAAACAGGAACTTCAAACTAATCGCAACAATGACTAGGGTAAAGAAAGACCCAAGTTGGCAGGGCGAGACAGGCCACATTAACATAGAGATGCTGAAGAAGCACGTCCCAGACCCCTCGACCCCGATCTACTACATAGCAGGCCCGCCGAGAATGGTGGAAGCAATGCAGAAGATGCTGGTAGACGGAGGCATCGACGAGGACAACATCAGAACAGAAGAGTTCGAAGGATACGATTAGACAAATGAGCCGAATCCAGCGTTGAACAGCGGTTTAGTCCGGTTAGCTTAAATGTTAAACTGAAGATTTACTTTGCAATGCTGCGGCAAACAGCTCATAATCCGCGGCGTCTACGTAACCGGTAGAAGGGAGAGTCTTAGTTTGGTGTCGCAGAAGAGATTGAGACAGCTGATTAATTTGGTGATTTATCTTTCGGTGGTGCTTGGTGTTCTCTTTGTTGCACAGATATCTGGAGAGGCAAACGATCTGCCAGTCAGTAGCAGCTTAACAGGCTAAGCTATGCATAATTAACTCAGCCGAGTTAGTTAGTCAGGTTATTAAGTGGCGGAGTTTTCTTACCGGACTATGTCAAGTAGGCTACTTGTCGCAGGAGTTATTGCAGCGGTAGTTATCGCAGCCGGCGCCGCATACGGCTTGTCCGTTCTATACTATCAGCCTCAGATAGACGGGTATAAACAACAGGTCGCTAGTCTTGAGGCGAAGCTGGATGAAGCTGATAACAGGACTCAAGGATTGGAGATGGAACTGGCGAACCAAACGGTTCTTTATCGTCAACTCTCCGACCGGTTGAACAATATTTCAAGTAAATCTGAGAGGCTTGAAATTGATCGAGCATTTCTAGCGAAGGTATACAAGCAGATCAACACGACTACAAACAACTTTGACGATGAGCTAGCGCTCTGGCAGGACGTGACACCGGAGGCGAAGAGGTTCGATCCGGAGCTACTCCCATTGATAGACAACCTTCTCAGAGACTATAAGCAGCACTTTGAGTGGCTTGACAGCATCAAAAGCAAGCAGATGACAGCATCTGAAGCAGCCACAGAGCTAAACAAAGGCTTCTCACTAACTTGGCAGATTAACGACGACCTCAGAAAATTCAACAGCTACTGGGTCGCGCGAATACAACAAGACATCAACGACACCATCACCCCGCTCCAAAAGTAGCAGAGAGCACGCAAGCGGGCTGGCGGGAACTCTCTTTCCGCTCGCTAGAAAGACTTTACATCGAAAAAGCCGTTTGGAACAGCCGGTCCGAGTAAAGCTGTTATTATGAGAGCTATGATAACGAACACGATTGCCGATATAAACGCTATGAGGAATGCGCCGAGCCACCCTGTTGAGAAGACCGCTTTGTAAACCGCAAGCCACGCGATAAAGGCGATGACAAGAGCAACTGGTGCAGCGGCGAAGCCGATTATGACGCCCAAAGAAAATGCGGCCAGTATGACCGAGATGAAATAGACGATTGGACCGAGAAGCGTAGCGCCCATAGCTGCGAGAAGCGTCGCTTTACCGCCGGTTACAATCTTAGCTGCAACATAAACTGGAAGCGAAAGAACAGCCCAGATAATAACGAGCCCGATTAACACCACCCCTAGCCCAACAGGGGAAAAAATAGCGGCGCTGGAAAGCAGCGGCATCATTGATGGTTCAATAGTCACGGCTACACCTCGGGACTTTTCAACTTTACTACTACCGCTCCTGTTTCACGATGCAATTTAACGTTAAATCAGTGTGAGATATTATTCAGAGTATGGGCGAGAAGCAACCGCAAGATTACGCGCATATCGATATTGACCCGGTGATATTGACTCCTGAAGGTAAGGTGGTTTTGGCGAAGAGGAAACCGGATGTGTTTGAAGGAGGCAGATGGCATCTTCCCGGTGGGAGACTGATGGTTGGAGAGCGGCTTGAAGAGGCGATGAAGAGGCTGGCGAAGATGAAAACCGGTTTCGAAATAAGATTGTTAACCGGGTCGCTTACCGGCGACCTTGTAGGGGTTTACGACGATCCTGCTAGAGACGCTCGTGAACATGTGATTGCTCTGGCTTATCTCTGCGGCATAACTGGTGGGGAGGAGCAGCCGGGCCATAACGTGAGCGAGGTGAATGCCTTTGACAGAGAGGAGCTTGCAGAGTTAGACATCGCTTTTGACCATAGACAGATGGTGGAGGATGTGTTCAGGAAGCTGGGGCAGAGCTAGGTCTAAGAAAAGGAGAGAATCTTGCTCTACAGTTCCTGTTGTTTACTGCTTCGGAGCGAATGTCTGTATTGCTTTGGGGACGTCGCCTATTGGTGTGATGATGGGTAGTTCAACGCCGGCCTTCCGGTAATATTCGAGTCCGTCGAGTACCTGATCTGGGCTACCTGTTAAAGTGACTGCGGTGATGGCTTCGTCAGGTATTGCGGCGGCTGCGGCTGCCATGTCATGTTTTCGCCAAGCCTCCCGCACGGCGTGTAGGTGTTCTTCGCTGACTCCGTAGGGCTTGAAGACCTCGGGTTTCAGGACGTCTGCAATCTGGTAGATAATGAAGGGGTACTTCTTCATGGCTGAGACAGCGTCCTCCTGCTTGTCTGCGACGGAGCAGAGAATGTAGGAGGCGTGATCTATTTTTCGACCCTGTTTTTCTTCGCACTCTTCGACGTGCCGGTTCATGTTTCTAACCCATTCAACTGTGTTGACGCCGGGTGAGATGACTACGCCTTCAGCGATGCCTACTGCCATCTTGAGGGTCTCTTGACCCCAAGAAGCTATGTAGATTGGGATTTCGCGTTTCGGCACAACTTGGAGCCCGATGTCTTCAACGGTGTAGAACTGTCCCTTGAAGTTGAGGTTGTCACCGTGGAGCAGAGCGCGGATAATGTGGATGCTCTCTTTGAGCCGGAGCTTAGGTTTAGTCTCGTTGAACGGGAATAGCTTGTATCCTAGCTTGGGGATCCAGGGGAAGCCGCCGAGGCCGATGCCTAGAATCATGCGTTGATGAGAAATCTCGTCTAGGGTAGCGAAGGTCATCGCTGTAAGCATAGGGTGACGGGTAACAGTATTGACGCAGGCGGAGCCTAGCTTGATCTGCTTCGTGTGGAGAGCGATGCCCGAGAGATAGGAGACAGCGTCTCGGAAGAAGTAGCTATCGTGCACCCAGAAGGACTCGTAGCCAAGCTCCTCAGCTTTCTGAGCGTAATTTATCGTCGCCTCGATAGGCGCGGTTAGATTGAAGCCAAGCGCGATACGATTCAAACTAGCGTCAGTCTCGGCACGATAGATATTAAGCTTAACTAAGATCAGTCACGCGGTCGGTCTGTCTGCTACAGGACTGGTCTAGATGAAGAATCCGCCGCTGAACCGGAGCCTCGCTACCCTAATCCCCGCTGCAATACTTTGGTACATACTGTTCCAGACTCGACTCGTCAACTTCTGGATGATGCTGACCATCTCCACCCTAATCCTGATGTTCTTCTCCATCTGGCTTAACGGCGGCACAGGCGTCAAAGGAACCCTCACCATCAGGAACATCGGTATCGGGGCTTTGTCAGGGCTCCTGCTTTACCTGTTCTTCCGGGGTTCTTACGAGATTGTGAAGGGGCTTGACTTTATGACCGGCGGCGTCCAGGGCGTCTACGTTCTAGGGGTAGGCACACCGATACTTTATGTGGCGCTGCTTCTGCTTTTCCCCATCTCTCCAGCTGAAGAAATATACTGGCGAGGCCTAATTCAGAGAGGTCTTCAGCGCCGCGTTTCACCTGTAGTAGCGTGGCTTCTGACAACCGCGGTATACACCGGCGTGCATCTTCCAACTCTGAATCCCCCGCTTCTAATCACAGCTTTCGTAGGGGGGCTTGTCTGGGGATACCTCTTCATGCGAACCAAGAGCGTTACAGCCGGAATCGTCTCTCACATAATCTTCAACGAGCTAATCTTCGTGCTACTACCTTTAGGCATCTAAGGGTTAACTATCTATCCAGCCAGCTAACTGAGGAATAGTCCTGCTGCCAACAGAAGGCAGAAAGCTATGTCAGCGACGAAGGTTGCCTGCGTTAATGCAGCGTAATCAGGGATAGTTTTCTCCCGTTTCATGGAGAGGCGGAACTGACGAAGTGTGAGCGGTAGAGCAAGATACGCGAGGAGTGCAGTCAACGGAAGGATACCGGTGAGTATGGCTGCAGCGACGGTTAGCTGAGCTATGATAGTGAGGAGCATTGTGGCCTTTAGCCCTCTTTCCCGGCCTAGGATGATTGTGAGGGTGCGTTTTCCGGTCTTTACGTAAGGATCGAAGAAGATCTGGTTGTGGTTCATCAGCACGGTTGTCGTCAAGATCCCGCTTGGAATAGAGATTAGAGCAGCTAGCGGTATCAAGTGTCCTGTTTGGACGTAGTAGCTGCCTAACACGGGGATCAGGCCGAAGGAGAGGAAAATCGAGGCTTCGCCGAGAGCCTTTCCCCTGAAGTCAAGCCGAAGAGGCGGGGCGGTGTAGAAGTAGCCTAGGAAGACACCCGCCGCAACCAAGACAACAACCAAGTAGCCTACCGTTAAAGTGAAGAACAGGCCAATCAGAGCGGCTACTCCGAACATAGCGTAGGAGTACAGCTTGGCGTTGCCTAGAGTTACTACGCCTCGCGGAATAACCTTCCAGCCGGGGAAGTCAGGCGGAAACATCTCGTTAGACGCCTTATCCACACCAGCAGTGTAATCGAAGACATCATCAATCGTGTTCGAAGCCAGATGGAGAAGAACACTGCCGACGACGGCGAGCAGAAGATAGAGCGGGTTAAACTGCTGTTCAAAGCTCCAAGCCGCCGCAGCCCCAACAACTACAGGCGCGATAACCACTGGAGTGAACTGTAGACGGGTCAACCTAACGAGTTTCGCAAGCAGATTCATATGCGAGACTTCGGCTCTGCCGACAATCAACCCGAATTTAATACTTCCTGAATGAACCGGCAATCTTTAAAGAAACAGCTGCGCCTTACGAGGAGATCGAGTTGCAGGCTGAGACACCGAAGTGGACGTTCATCTTCATCGCGGTGGCGGTTGTCGGTTTCATTATTCAACAGTTTACTGATCTTTGGATTTACTTTGCGTTCTTCCCCGCGCTGGCTGTTGATATGCCGTGGATGTTCGTTACCTCAATCTTTCTTCACGCTAGTGTCGAGCATCTTCTCTTCAACATGCTTGTGCTGTTCTTTATGGGGATGAGTCTCGAACGGATGATTGGACATAAGACCTTTGCAATGCTTTTCATCGCCTCCGGCGTAGTCGGCAACATCGGTTACATGCTTACGGCCAGCGACCCTATGACCCCATCTATCGGCGCATCTGGAGCCATTTACGGTGTAATCGGTACTCTAGCTGTTCTAGCGCCCTTTATGCTGATATTCATCTACGGCATCATACCGCTTCCAATGGTTGTTGCAGCTGTTCTCTGGGGCCTGCTTGACTATATCGGACTCTTCGACACCTCTGGGATAGCGCATGGAGCCCACCTAGGCGGGCTGTTCCTAGGAGCCGCCTTCGGCCTCTATCTCAGGTGGAGAGTGAGCAGCGCGCGGCGCCAAAGCCATTTTTGACGCGGTGGCGGTAAAGGTTCAAAAGCAACCTAGATAGAACAGTGGTAGCGTCGGAGAAGATACAGGAGTGTCGGTTCACCTTGATGACCTCGACCGGGCCATTTTGAATATGCTTCAGAGAGACGCTAGAACACCTTACTCCGATATAGCTAAGAAGTACGGATCCGCTGAGGCAACAGTCCGGTTCCGAGTAAAGCGGCTTGTTAAAGAGGGAGTAATCAGCGCATTCGTCGCATTCCTCAACCCGACGAAGATAGGGTTCACGGTAAGCGGTGCAATTCTGCTCAAACTCAACCCTACGCACACCGATGACATCATCTCAAAGCTGATAGAGTACACGGAGATATCTTACATTTACCGCAGCACCGGAGAGTACGATGTCATCGCGGTTATCTATGCGCATGATATGCAGCACTTTAACACTCTTGTAAAGGGGATTAAGTTGCTTGAGGGAGTTGAGGACGTGAGAATATCGGTGACCACCGAGTTCCTCAAGTCGAATCCGATATTCAAACTATAGGTGCGGGTGTAATTGCGGAATCCGCAAAAATATGAAAAGTTTATACGAAATAAGTAAATAGCCACCGGCTGCATGTTCAGACTAATGTTCTCGACGCATCTACGTGTCTCATTGGAGTCGAAACGCTTCGCAGATAATACCAGTAAGAAGAAGAACGGTAGTAGTAGGGGTCCGCGCATCGAAAACCTAAACAGTCAGATGATTGTCCGAAGCTACACAGATGATCAAGGGGAAGTCTTTTTTGCAAGGTAGTGACCGCTTTCTTACTGCTCGAGAAATGGGGAATGTAATCAACCTTAGAATCACTCACAAGAAAGCACCTATCCCTGTGCTTGAAGCAATCGGTTTCAAAGATGCTGAGAAAACCTCAAAGGAGGTTCAGCAGGTCAAAGGCATAGATGAGTGTCTTATCCTTCAGACCTGCAACCGCGTTGAGATCTATCTTTCAGTCTCTGAAGGCATGGCTGCAACTTCGGTGAAGGCTGTCGCTGACTGCTGGCGGATGAGGGCCGGCTTCAATCAAGAGGACTTCGATGATTACCTTGAGGTTGCTTATGGCGCAGATGCTATCCATCATTTGATGAGGTTGGCGTCAGGTTTAGAGTCGATGATTGTTGGTGAGGACCAGATTTTAGGTCAGCTACAGGATGCTTTCGATAAGGCGAGTGGGTGCGGCTCATCTGGAGCGGTGCTGAGAAAAGTATTCGGGCGCGCCGTGAAGATGGGTAAGGTGGTGCGTGTTGAAACCAACATTAACAAAGGAGCAGTCTCTATCGGTTCAATCGCAGTTAACCTGCTTGAAGAGGTGGCTGGGGATCTCCACGGCAAGAAGGTGCTCATCATTGGAGCAGGCCGCATCGGAGCATTAACAGGTAAAGCGTTAGCGGCTAAGAGCCTCGCATTCATCTTCGTGGCAAACCGCACATACGAGAGAGCAGTAGCCCTCGCGAAGATGCTGAACGCAGAGGCAGTGAAGTTTGATAGGCTCATAGAGTCCCTCGCTGGAGTAGATATCGCAATAGTCACCACAGCAGCCCCGCACTACGTTCTGACCCAAGAGAAGGTCAATGAGTCAATGAAACTTAGAGGCAACTCCACCAGCAACCTCCTCATAATAGATCTCTCGAACCCTAGGGCGGTCGAGAAAGAGGTGGGAACAATCGCCGGGGTGGAGCTCCGCAACATCGACAACCTTCGAGAGATAGCTGATACAAACCTGAAGACGCGTCTCCAAGAAGCAGGCAAAGCTGAAGCAATGATACAGAAGGAGATGGAGCGACTAGCCGTTTCAGAGAAGCGGGCCGATGTTGAGCCGCTAATCAGCGCGGTCAGCAGAAATGCGAACGAGATTAGACAACGAGAGCTTAAGAAGGCTTACTGCTTGATGAAAACAGATCCAAGTGAAGAGAAGTGCGGTCACTGCCAGAAGGTAATGGAT
>JACPRH010000048.1 GCA_016190055.1 Nitrososphaerota archaeon
AAACGAAGAAGAGCACCTGAAATTAAGCGATAGGGCATTCAGATGCTCAGCGTGCGGCATCATCCTGGATAGAGACGTGAATGCCGCACGAAACATCTTAAATCTGGGCCTGGAACAGGCCCATGCTGAGACAGAACCAATCCCTGTCACCGCCGTGCGGAGGATAGGCAAGTTCAGTCAAGGAAGCAGGAAGCCCACAGCCTTCAGGCAGGGGTAGTTCACTTTTGTGTTCTTTGGAGGACGTTGACAAATTCTTCTACGAGTCGATGGTCAATCTTCGGTTCTCGGTCTCGTATTGTGCAGACGTTTCGTCTGACTCCCATAATGTCTACGCCGAGCTTCAGCATTGTTTGGAGGTCTTTTTTGCCAAGCGAGCCTGCTAAAGCGATCTTCAAGCCTAGTTGATGTCCTTCTTCTACGAAATTTTCAAGATCTTTAACGGACAAGTAGTCGAAGAGTCCTTTCGAGCTCTTCTCTCTCACGTCTATTAGAACTCCCCATGCGCCTGCTTCTGCAGCCGGTTTAGGAAGCATCAACGGATTTACGCATCCCTGTATCTGGTAATCTGCATATCCGGCTATGACCAGTTTTGTTCTCAGCCTGAACTCCTGTAGTGTCTGAGCTATTGTCCGAGAGAGGTCTCGCGCTTCGCTTGGTGTTTTTGGGCCGAGCATACCTGCCTTGACGTAATCTACTCCTAGTGTGGCGCCTCCTAGTGCGGCTAGAGATGCGGTTCCCGGTGTGTTCTGTAGGTCGCCGATGGTTGCACTTACCTCAACTTGGTTCCCGACTTCTTCCTTGATCTTCTTGATTGTCTGTGGTCTGTTGGCGCCAAGTGCCCCTTCTCTGGGGTTCTTTACGTCGATGATGTCTGCTCCTCCTTTCAGGGCTTCTCGTGCTTCGTCTGGGTCGGTGACGCTGACCATGATCCGTAGGTGTTCTTCTTCTTGTCTACTCAATGTTCTCGGCACCACGGTGTTGAGCGATGGTATCTTCGGCAACCTTTAAATTAATTCGCTTCTAAGACTGACTGCTACAATATGTCATCCGCTAAACGCGTTATGATATTTCTGGACACCGATAAACACGCCAGTCCCTTCGATATTCTTCTTCTCGCCGATCTGTTCCCTGATGCGCAGAGCGTCTACTATGGGAATGTTGATCCGGAGGATGTGCAGAAGCTTGTTCAAGACTCAATCTTCCCAAGAGGGCCGGAGGGCTGCAAGAGTACGAAGCTCTTCATCGGCGGCTCTGATGTCGATAAAGCTGATAGAATAGCTGAGGTTGCGTTGAAATCAATGTTTCCACCGTTCGAACTTGCGACCGTGATTGACCCAAGCGGTTCGCACACCACTTCCTCAGCCGCGGTGGCGAAGACGCTGCAGGTTCTTCTGAAACAGAACCTTGGCGACTTTAAGGGAAAGAATGTTACAGTCCTAGCTGCCACCGGTCCAGTCGGCCAGATTACAAGCGCCATCTACCAATCTGAAGGCGCGAACGTCACCATCACCTCCAGACGAAAGGAGCGGGCTGACAGCCTCGTCGAGCGGCTTAACCGAGACTCACCAAACAAGGTAGTGGGTCTCCAAGCAGCCACCCCTGAAGAAGTAGGTATCGCAATTAGAGACGCGGATGTAGTGATGGCCGCAGGATCTGCCGGCGTACAGCTCGTCTCACTGGATGTTCTGAAGAGATACGGAACCAAGTGTAAAGTCATTGCGGATGTGAATGCTGTTCCACCGCTCGGCGTAGAGAATCTCAGCGCGCAGGGTGATGGCGTTGAGGTGCTGCCCGGCGTCTACGGTATAGGCGCCTTAGCCGTAGGTGCTCTGAAGAACAAGGTTGAAGCGAAGGTAATCACAGCCGCCATGGAGTCTCCTAAAGGCCTCTTCAACTACAAAACCGGTTACCAACTAGCCAAAGAATACGTCTACAAGAAGCTCGCAAAGTAAAGTGATAGGCTGGAACGGCAAGGACTTCGGTAAGAAAGAATGAGCTCTGATGATCGTGCCCGAAAGTTCTTCGATGCCAAGATGACTGATAGAGAGCGAGCCATCTTCGAAGGAGCAGTTGGGTTAGCCTCTATCTATCACCAGTTCGTCGGAACCCCGGTCAGCAAGGATGAAAGATCACTTCACGCCGTCGAAGAAGCGATCAAGCTATCAACCCTCCTTCAACCCTACAAGAAAGAGGTCCGGGCAAAACTTAGCATCGCGGAAGATCGCCGGAAAAGACACGCTTACGACTACCGCTCACTTGAGGGCCGAGACTTCGACATATCTCTAGTTACCGAGTACGGCAGCTGCCGCGTCACATCCCGCATGAAATACATCCCAGAGCTCGACTACACTCTAATGTTCGTAGAAAAAATCGAGGATACCTGCCAGCCGAAGTAATTAACTGTAAACGACGCTGTTGACTAATTGATTAATTGATTATCATACGAGCGGGAAAACCCGCATGCTTCAGCCGTGGGATGAGAGTGAGTCTGAACGTTCAAATACTATACTCCGCTATGACGGTTAGATTGGGTAGCATGACTCTGGAAACAGGGTGGGATACAGCGTGCGTAAGCCCTCTATCTAAATCAGGCTGCGGCCCGTACGAAGGGGTGAATAGCGGCAGGTCTCGCAAACCGGTAGTCAACCAGCCAAACGTACTCCGTCCCTGCAAAAGAGCAGGCGTCATATGGACACAAAGCTCCTTACCGAAA
>JACPRH010000050.1 GCA_016190055.1 Nitrososphaerota archaeon
GATGATGCGCGGCTTCTTCCAAGACATTCCTCGAGACATCTGGGAGGCGGCTTCCGTCTACGGCGCATCCGAAACCACGGTCTTCAGGAAGATAGCTCTTCCACTTGTAATTCCCGGGCTAATCGCCACAATCATATTCGCATTCGTACTCACCTGGAACGAATTCCTCTACTCATCGCTGCTGACAGGACCCCTCACAAAGACCGTGACCAAAGGGGTATGGTACGGAATGGGAGAATCCAGCGGCTTCAAGATTGTAGAGTGGGATCAAATCAACACCGGAGGAGTACTCGCTTTCCTTCCAGCGGTCGCTCTTGTGCTGGTCATCCGACGGTACCTTGTACGTGGCTTCACGTTGGGCTCTGCGCAATAGAGAATTTTACTAGATAAACCGACAGAATGAAAAGCTTATATTGATAAGTACCTATTTGGGAAGGCTATGAAGCACCTGAAGACTCAGGTTTTCGCGTCCTCGCTGCTTATTTTAATGCTGATCCAACTGGTTCCAGCATTTGCACAGGCACAAGTGAAGACTGAGAACTATATATCCGTGGACAATTCCCCATCTGGGCTTATCTGGACAGGAAAACTGTTCATCTTCCCATCCTCAGAAGACAACATCACCAAACTATACTCTGTAGATCCACATGACAGATCGATAAACCGCTTCGGATCCACATTCGCAGCTAAAGGAGACACACATATAGCTGCCTCTTCAGGCGTCTACTTCCCAGCAAGCTACATCTACGCCACCTCCGGCGACCAAATCCACGAAATAAGCGCCGACGGAGACACCGTAAGGGTCTTCACGACACCTGCAAGCGGAGCAGATGTAGTAGGTCTAGCATTCGATAACCGAGGATACTGGAATGACAGACTAACCGCAGTCACAAAGAATGGAGCAGTCTGGGCGATCGACAAAAACGGAGATAGCGAAAAAATCGCTGATTTAGAAGCCAACTCACCCCCAACAGCAATAACATTAGCACGCGACGAGTTCGGAGACTTTAGCGGCCATATACTCGTAACAACTGCAGATGGTAAAGTCTTAGCGGTATCACACACAGACCATAAGGTGAGTACAGTAACACAGATCTCTGAAGGCACACCGAAGCAGATCCTTTACATCCAGACTCTGAGCGATCTATACGTAGCAGAGCAGAATACGGGAGCCATCGTTAAGATCGACAGAGACTTGGTGAAAGATCATCTCGCAGAGATAATGGTGGTATCTGAAGCCAAAGACAAGACACTAACCCTAACAGCCATCAAATCAGACAGAGCAGGAGTAAAGACAGATACCATAACAACGGGCCTCAGCTCGGATATCAAAGGAGCCTCGTTCGTTCTCGATGGCGAACTTGCTGACGCAATAAAGGGTCCGGAGCAGAAGGGAACGGATATAGATCCACTACTCATCATAATCCCGATATTCGCAATCGTAGTCGTAGTCACATCTATCATAATCTGGAAATACAGAGGCTTCTAAACTCACAGAGGCCTCTTTTCATTTTCATTTTTCATTTTTAGCAGATATTCACTGCTGAATCTAATCTAGGAGCAGATTAAGAGGAAGAATGTACAGGTTCTTACTTATTAGAAACGTTTATAAAAATCGTATTATAGTAAGCGTACTGCGTTGTCGGCTCAATCTATAGAGGTAAAACACGTTACTAAAAAGTACGGCAAGTTCAAGGCACTCGACGATGTAACCTTCGATGTAGGAAAAGGCAAGATCTACGCTGTCCTTGGACCAAACGGTGCCGGAAAAACCACAATGTTCAGGTGTATTTTAGGCCTCCTGAACTTTGAGGGAAGCATCCTAGTGGACGGCAGAGATACAAGGAAAGAGGGCAAGTGGGTAAGAGAAAACATCGGCTATCTACCTCAGCACTCCGCGCCCTACGACGATCTATCCGTTGAGGATAACTTAAAGTTCTATGCAGGCATAAAAGGCGTCAAACCTCAACGCGTCCTTGAGACTCTGAAGGACATCAAGCTGGTGCGCTTCCGAGATCGAAAGGCCCGAGCATTATCAGGCGGTATGAAACAGAGACTTATGCTCGGAATTTCGCAGCTTTCAGATCCACCAATCTTGATACTTGATGAACCAACATCACAACTTGACGTGCAGGGACAGCTGAGGTTTAGAGAGCTACTCGGCGAACTTCTAGGCAGAGGCAAGAGTGTTATTGTATCAACACACCTGTTGAGAGAAGCTCACGAGATCAGGTTGTTCAAGGGCAACGTTCTGGTAATTAACCGAGGAAAACTTGTCGGATCCGGCTTAGTAGATGATTTTATGAACAAGGCAGATCTGCGTGAACATTTACTTATAGATGTTGGCGCATATGATGCGCAGAACATGCTGCATGCGGTTGAGAAGGCAGGCTTCAAAGACGCAGAGATACACAAGGGACAAATAGTTGTAGCCTGCGAGCATGGAGACAAATTCGAATTGTTAAAGGCATTAGATGTGGCAGGCTTCACAC
>JACPRH010000052.1 GCA_016190055.1 Nitrososphaerota archaeon
ACTTCGCCTCCACCGTTCTTCTGCATGCCTTGCAGCGCGGAGCTGCTGAGAAGCCCGTAAAGACCGTAGGGTGATACTTGAGGGTTCTGCTCAATGTATTTGAGAATCTGTTGACGCGTAGCTTCAGCACCTGCTGAATCACCCTTTGTTATTTGGCTCTGCAGCTGATCAAGCATCTGCTTAAGCCTCGCGTCAGTTACTTCCTTGCTGAACGAGTTGAGTATTCCACCGTAATCCCCTGCGCTTAATGAAGCGGTGTCGGTGTAGGTATCGCTATGAGGCTTTAATGCTGGTTCATTCAGGTTCAAATCATCAGCGCCGAAAGCTAAACCTACGTTGCAGATTAGTATGACAATTAGCAGGGACATCCCGAGCGTCCAACGAATAGACATGCTGCTCGATCGCCGGTGCAACAGACATTATTGTCTATATCTTGGGGAGATAAACCTAGCTATGTCTTGTAAATCCTGCGTTAAAAGACGTTTAGGCGGGTGAACCGGCGTTTAAAAAAAGAGCAGAGACACGTCTAGCTTGTGAAAAAGAAAATAAAAAGGAAGGGGGGCGCCCTTATCGGCGCCTTCTCGTCGCTAAGAGGGCTGCCGCGATTATCGCGATGACAGCAATTCCGATTGCCGCGTAGGTGACTTCGGCTGGAAGGCCTGTTGGCACCTCAGAGGTAATGGTTGTTGTTGATGCAGGACCTGTGACTGTTGACGTCACGGTAGATACAGCTGTGGTTACTGTTGTGGCTGTGGCTGTGGATACAACTGTGCTGACCTGAGTGCTGACCGCTGTGGTCGTTGTGACTGAAGTTGCTGTTGAAGTTATGGTTGTCGAGGATAGCGATGTCGTTGTTGAAGTGGTAGTGGTGGTCGAGGTGGTGGTCAATGTGTTGTTACGAGTGACTGTTGTAGTGCTGTTGATGGTCGTGGTTTTGGTGATGGTCGTGGTTACTCCAGTGGTGGTGTTTGTGGGTGGGGTTATTACGGATCCGGCGAATGTTACTGTTTGTTGTGCTGTTTGGCTGTTAAATGAGTCTGTTACCGTAATGGTGTATGTTCCGAAGGGTGTTGCTGTTGAGTTTGTGGATGGCCACGCCAGTACTGTGACGTTGTATGCGCCTGCTGCATCGGTGCTGCCTTGCTCAATACCTAAGATGTTGCTGTTGGGCTTTAGTACTTTGATTGTTACTGTAGAGCTAGGCGATGCGGTGCCTGTTACGACGAGTTTGTCATTAGGAACGTACGTAGTCTTGTTCGGCACCACAGTAGTAGCTGCTAGTGCAAGTGGGCTGAACAATACCATTCCTATAATGAATAAAACGAGGGTATATGCGAACCTCATTCGAATTACCTTTCTATTATCTCTACCCTGTTCGTACTGCTATTAGAAGATTTTGTCAAGTTATATTCCCCATCAGGTCAGTAAGATTGGTTATACCGGAAAAAACGCCATTTTCAGTCCCGAAAACCCTTGATCACCGCCCAGACTCAACCTAAAACAGCTCAAAATCTCCTGCAAAACCCCAAAATCACCATAAAACCATGCTGGCACTTCGCCCGCCGCACTACTAATAGTTTAAAAAAGCACCCTGTTAAAGGGGGTGCGACGCTCCGGTGGTGTAGCCCGGTCAAGCATGCCGGCCTCTCGAGCCGACGACGCGGGTTCAAATCCCGCCCGGAGCACTTTTTGCAAAAAATATGCGAAAATGGATAGCATGTTATTAGATGATAATATTGCTTCAGGATATGTGAGTAAATTATGATTCTTTAAGTGGCTAGGATTTATCGAGAATGGATTTTATCCTGTGTCTTTGCTGGAAAGAAAAAGAAAGAGGGGGTGGGAGCATTAAAGCTCTCCAAACGAGCTTTTTACGCTAGATGCTTTCAATGACGGCTGTAAGAACCTCTTCGGCGTTCTTGTAGGTGCGATCAGGCAGATTTTTCTCGAACCAGTCCTTGTCGGCCTGGGGGACATCAGAGAGGTTGTTACATGCTGTTACGATGTCACTTTTGGTCGCAGGATATTCCACGTGGTTCTTCAAGTGTTCCAGTCCAGTTTTCATGCCGCTTTGTTCGCTTCTTTGCATGTTCTCACGTAACTTGTACTCGGCATCATTCTATTTACCTTGCATGTCTACAATTTACTTAAAACGGTTATATGCAAACACCAGCAAATAGTGCTTGTCTAGTAGAGGTGACTCTTAATCTGGCTCTTTTTCGCTTTTTGACTAGCGTACGCGCATCAGCCTCGCTTGCACAGTATCTACTGCTTTACACATATAGAGCCGGACGACGCTACGTAACTAGTAAATAGACGCACAAGCAAGGCGGATTATCCATGCTAGTTGAGGCGGTGTAAACTGTCGCGGTAGGTGATGTTATGCAGATTTGGTTTTTAGGTATGCTTCAGCGAATTTTTGGTATGCTTTGTCTAGCCTTAGATTCTCGGGTGGCTTTTTGAAGCCGTAGCCGCAGATCTCGTTAGGTGCACCGTACCGCTTCTTCTCTCGGCTTGCCTGTACCGCCCTGACTACATCAAAGAGGATGTTCGCGGCGTTTGGGCCATCGCTTGTCCTCAGGTAGATGTCCATCTGGATGGGTGCGCCTAGGAAGCCTTCTCCAAGGATCCAGTAGTAGCTTGTCCGGTTGTTCTCCATGTAGTCTACATACTCGGTTGTTCCGGTTACAATCTCCATGTTGTAGGGTACTTCAGAGGCGATTGCGGAGGTCTTGATCTCTCTTTTCACCATCTTATTGTGCTCATCAACTGTGTTAAGCGTCTCTGCGCCACCGCCGACGTCTAGCTGATAGCTCTTCACCGACCGGATGCCTCTGCTTTCCATAAACTCCAAGATGCCTCGGTGGAACGCTGTTCCTCCGAACTGGCTCATCAAGTCGTCTCCAACCACTAGCAGTCCCTTCTTACTGAAGGCTGCCGCGATGGTGGAGTCGCGTGCGATAGGTGATGGGGTGCAGTTGATGAAGGAGCATCCGGCTTGTAGAGCGGCATCGGCATAAGCCTTTGACGTCTTGTTTAGGCCTGAAGGAATTAGGTTCAAAACAACATCTACACCGCTGGACTTCAATACTTTAGAGACATTCTCACCCTTACCTTCCTTGGCGGAGATCATCTCTGCAACATCCTTAGGCAGTGGGTCAAGCAGCGTCCCTTTTCTCACAGTTACGCCCAGCTTTCCTACTTTGACGTATTTTTGGACCGTGTTGGGTTTAGCGAAGATTGCTTCGCCTAGATCGTGACCAACCTTTGCTGGGTTAACATCGAAAGCCTCTACAACCTCGATACTGCCGACGCTTTGTCCTCCGAGGTTTGGGTGCCAAAGGCCCGGTGCTTCACCCTTCTTCGGATAATACGCCAAGCCTTGGACGAGTATGCTGGCGCTGTTTCCTATACCCACAAGAGCCACTTTAATCTTCTTGGGCATCGAACCTCCGTCTTAGTCTAGGCGCTTTATACTTTGCCCTAATCCATCTAATGATCGAAAAAGCTTTAACAGTTACTCGGCGACTAAATACATGAGTTAACTTGGCTAATAACGTGAATCAGGCAGAGATACAGAAGTTCGTGAACCATATCAAGAGCAATCCGCAGGACGCCAAGAGATCTAAGCGCATCGAGGGTGAATGGGTCTTCGAGGAAGGTAAACCGCAGTTCCACGCCGCGCTCTCGTTCCAGAAGGGCCGGACAACTCTCGAATGTGAGCTTCCACATTTTGCAGGCGGATGGGGCGGCGCACCTGACCCTGTTCAATACTGCCTTTACGGTTTAGCCGCCTGCTACGCCTCCACCTTCGTCGCGGCCGCCACCTCAATAGGCGTCGAGCTGACCATTCTGAAAATCGTTGCCGAGAACCAGATGAACCTTACAAAACAGCTGGGACTCTCCAGTGAGAACATTATTGAGAATGTCAGGTTCACAGTTATCGCTAAAGGAAACGCGTCCAACGAAGTGATGCAGCGCGTCAAAGAAATGGCTGATCAACGCTGCCCAGGTGTTGAATGTATAACCAGGTCTATACCGTTAGTGACTGAGCTGGTGTGGAAGTAGCCAGCCGCTAAACAATGCGCGACCGAGTATAATGATGGCTTGAGCTGTGCTCTTTCAGCATCTTTACTGGATTATGCGAAATATATTGATGTAATTTTCGAGCCAGTTCAATCGGCCGATTGATTAAAGGCTTTATTGAAGAATGGTTAAGATAATGTTTGGGTGATAAGGTGTCTCGCCACAGCGAGTGGTATGTACCCAGGTTCGGCCCGTTATGGGTGAGAACAATCATAGGCCTAACCTTTTGGCCCTACACTATGATGAACCTCTCATACGTAATTATTGGCTCCATGTTGTCAGCACAGGTGGATTGGTACCGAGTTCTGCTGATTTCAGCTGTGTATATGCTGGCTTTAGGGGTAGCAGCGCATGCGCTTGACGCGAGAGCACCTAACAAGCCTTGGGCCTCTTATCTTAGCGATAAACAACTACTACTGCTGGCAGCATCAGCCCTCGCACCGGCAGTCGTAATCAGCACCTATCTTGTGGAGACAGCGACCTTTCTAATAGTAATAGCGGTGCTGGAAGCATTCTTCCTTTTCGCATACAACGCGGAGCTGTTCTCAGGGCGTTTTCACAACGACTGGTGGTTCGCCTTCAGCTGGGGCGTCCTACCCACATTAGCAGGCTACTTCAACCTCTCCAGCCAAATAAGCGCCCTACCGTTCTTAGCGGCCGCTTTAACAGGCTTTACAGCAGTCGTGGAGATCTCGGCGTCAAGACCCTACAAGAACTACAAGAAAACGCTCCAAGCGTCCTCATCATCACCAACCATACTTGAAAGATATACCGTTAAGATGCTTGAACGAATACTGAAGTTTCTAGTGGCAACTGTCTGCGGAACCGCAGCACTATCAATACTGGCCAGAATGATACTGCTATGATCTACAAAATAACGATCAATGACTTCGGTAAATCTATGCTTGAAGCCTTAGAGAAACTTGAGGCTGAATGTTACATTAAACTCAGCAAATACCAGAAGCTGATACTAAGCGAAGTAGCCACCGTAGAGCAAACGCTAAGCATCATCGTCGGTACACCGATAACTATTGAACTAGTAAAACAGGAAGAGACACATCACCAACAACAACAACAACAACAACAACAACAACAACGCTCCTCTCGCTCCACGACACCAATCATGCGTAGAGAAGTATGGCTAAAAGACGCCGAAGGAAACAGGCTAATACATGCAATCAGCAAATACCAACCTAGAAACCTTCCAGGCAATATAGCGGCAGACATGGGAAAGGGGCTAATTGGTATCGGAACCAGTATAGCAAAACACGAACTACCTACATACCGCAAAGTAATCGAGATAGGCTATAACCGAGACTCTAACACACTGCACAGAGAATACTGTATAATCAGTAAGCAACGCACGCTTTTTGTGATCTTTGAAGAGTTCGACGCAAACCTATTCACTTAGACCCAAATGTGCACGCCTACCCGGTTTGACACAATACCGCCAGAGGCTTGAGAAGCTATCAATCAAAGATGAATATCAGTCGATCAAAAAGTGACTCGATTGTTTAGCCTGTTTGAGTGAGGCACGGTTAGGCGTATCCTCTTACTAGGCACCCATGATTTCCAACGATCTATTCAGTAAGGTGTCCGGCAAGAGGATACGAGACATACGTGCCTGC
>JACPRH010000051.1 GCA_016190055.1 Nitrososphaerota archaeon
AACAGTCGATACCCTTCGTCAGGCATCAACCCCCTCACATTATCAAGCATCATATACAGCATAACACCGTCCTTTAGACCGTGTTCACCGAGACCTAGCATATCAAGCTCCGCGTTAACATCGCGTCTAGCCGATCGATAATCAATGTTGAATCTAGTCAGCGTCCCATCTAAATCGAAAAGTACCGCCTTGAGATCCAACTAGCCGCTAGCTCCTTCACAATCTCTTTCCTTGAACAGCTAAATATACCGTTCCGAACAGATAAACAAGTGACCTTTCGAAGTGGTAACGCGCTTTCTCAGCGATGAGTAGGACTTCGTTAATACGATTGGTTCTGTTACATCTGTTGTGCATAGCATTAAATAAATAGTTGAGCCGTCTATCAGGATATGTTGCGGTGTGCGGGTCATCAAGTCCGTCAAGCAGAGATATTCTCCATCAGAGCAGACTCTGAGCCTACTTGAAGACTTCCGCCTAATGATGAACGATTGCATCCGAATAGGGTTGAGAGAAAAAGTCACATCAATGAAGTCATTATGCTTGAAATGCTACCACACACTGGAGCATTATGATAATGTAGCAACCTGCTACCGTTTGACCGCCATCTCTAAAGCAGCGGGCATACTTCGCAATTATCGGAAGTCTCTTCGTAAGAACCCGAATACGAAGATACCTTACGTCAAAAAGATACAATTAGTGGATTGTTATAGATTCAGGATACGTGGCAAACGTCTTAGATTAACTCTTCGAGCGCATGAATATATTTACGTGGATTTATCTCCGCATACGCTTGCGGTTATCTCTGGTTTCACTGTTCGCTCAGTCACCTTGACGAATTGCACAATTATCTTGTCCTTCTCGAAAGAGATGGTAGTGATGGAGCCTGCGGGCGTGCTCGGGATAGACCGTAATCTCGACAATATCACTATTTCCACTACTAACAGCCAAGACATCACCTACGATCTATCGAAAGCCACAGAAACAAAGAGTAACTATCGCACAATAAAGTCTCACTTCAACAGAAATGACGTTAGAATTCGAAGAGAGATATATCGCAAGTATGGTGAAAAGCAGGGGAACAAAGTAGGGAATATTCTTCACATTGTCTCTAAACAGATTGTGGAGAAGGCTAAGGCGGAGAAATTGGGCATCGCAATGGAGAACATCAAGGGCATAAGAAAACTGTACAGAAAGGGGAATGGTCAAGGCAACCACTACAGAGGAAGGATGAATAGCTGGAGCTTCTACGAGCTGCAGAGACAGATAGAGTACAAAGCAAAGTGGGAAGGCATACCTGTGGTTTACGTGGATGCGTGGGGTACATCGTCTAAATGCTCGACATGTGGGTGCAAAACATACCCGAATGAGCATAGACAGATCTACTGTCCACGATGTAGCATCTCGGTGGATAGAGATGTTAATGCGGCCCGCAATGTGAGGGATAGGGGAAGGGTGAGGTTCACCCTAATCGAGTCTCCAAATGAAGCGATGATACAGGAATGTGGCACGTCGCCACTAATCCTGCAAGTCGATGGAGGCAAGTTGCATCGCGCACAACAGACGCAACAGAACCATAAGATTCTACATCTACACTCTGATATCTCGCGATTATAGTGGTAGGGGTCTGTGAACAACTAAGATGTCCAAAATTGTGGTCTTGTCCATCACCTACGCCATCTCAATATTCCTGCTCATCGTAGTTGGAGCCTATGTTCGAGCATTCGGCGCCGGAATGGGCTGCGGTCCTAACTGGCCCACCTGCAACGGGTACATCATTCCACCTAACCTAACGGATCCGAAGGTCTTCTTAGAATTCATTCACCGCGTAATAGCCCTGATTCCATCAGTACTGGTTGTTCTGACAGTGGGAACCGCTTGGACCAGCTACAGGAAAGACCGGGCTATCCTATTCTGGTCTACAGTTACCGGCGTATTCTTTCTAGCCCAAGTTCTCCTCGGGATGCTGGTGGTTCTGTGGGAGCTCCAGTTCGTAACCTCTGCCTCGCACCTCGCTTTAGCGACGGCGACCTTCGGTTCAGCTGTTGTCTTGGCTGTAGTGGCTACGCACAGAGAGGGCTAATTTTTGTTGCTCTTGAAGTCAGCTCGATTACAAAATATCCGCAGCTTGTACGAGTTTGACGTAAATTGATCTTTTTATCTTGAGCTGATAATATTAAAATGGTGTGGTCTCTACCTAACTATCACGGCCTATTCAAACCGCGATCATCACTACTTCTGACCTACACCGGGTTATCTGCATACATGTATTCAGCCGAAAAAACCGATGCTTTCAGCGTACTGCTCTTCATTCTCCTAGGTATTCTCGCCACGATGAGCGCGAACACTCTGAACAACTACTTTGATAGAGACATCGACGCCTCGATGAGTCGAACCAGAAACCGTCCTCTCCCAAGCGGTCTGATTCCCTCCACATACGCTCCGCTGCTTGGGATACCTATGATTGTTATCTCAATCCTATCATTTACCCTACTGTTCAACGCCCTCTCAGCGCTTCTCGTCCTATTCGGATGCGTATACTACGTTGGCTTCTACACGCTTTACCTTAAACGCAGAACCTCGTTGAACACAGTTATCGGCGGGCTTTCAGGAGTTATCCCGCCGTTAGCCGGATGGACTGCAGCAACCGGCGGGCTAGGTGTTGGGGCCGTTCTTCTCGGCGCAATCATTTTCTTCTGGACACCCAGTCACTTCTGGTGCCTCGCAATACGGTTTAGAGACGACTATGTCAAGACAAGAGTCCCAATGCTTCCATCACAAACCGGGCTTACTGAGTCTATTCGCTGGATCGTAATCTTCAACCTACTCACCGCAGCCTCAATCACTGTTTCAACCCTGTTCTTTGACTCACTAATCTACAGGGTATCCGCTCTCGCCGCCTTAGCGCTGATAATTTCTTCATCACTTCTACTCTACAGAAAACAGGATAACGCGTCGGCTTGGCGCTCCTACAAGATATCGAGCCCCATCCTGATAATCATCTTTACCGGAGTTCTACTCTCACTGCTGACGCTCTAAATGCAGTTCACGCGGCAAGCCGGGTTATCAAGCGGCGTTGCTTCGCTTTGCTTTTCACAAGTCACTTTACGACGATGCGGCGTTCCTGACGTTTACTGCTAGGGCTTGCTCTCGACCGAGCTTCCTGTAGACGCGCATTACGAACAGACCTGCTGCAACTGCAAGCGCCAACGTGACTATTGGATTGTTGAACTGAGGTATAGACAATATGTAGCCAGCCGTCAACAGCACTCCGGTAAGGAGATGCATGTTGATTGTGGACACATTAGCAGGTACTAGGTTGTTTGACTGTGAATGGTACGCGAAGGTGTATTTGACCGCCTTCACCGCCAACGGAAGCGTAACCAGAGAGATCAAGGTTTCGATCGGCATCACGCGCAGAGCGACCGCCGCTAGAATTGACGCATAGGTCGCTGCAATTATCCCAAGATAACCTACTGCCGCCTTGTTTCTACCAAGTCTTACCACTAGATGCCATTTGCCGGCAGCTCGATCGGCCGTGTAATCAGGAAACTCGTTAATGTAAAGTACTGCTGCAATAAGAAGTGCCACAGGTGTAGCGGCGGCAAGCGGCACCCAACTTACTTCGCCGGTCTGCACATAGTATGCACCAAGCGTCATCAGGTACCCAAAGTTTAGACCGATGAATGCTTCACCGATGCCTCTTGATACAAGGTTCAACGGAGGTGCTGTGTAGAAGATTGCTGACGTTACTCCGACCAGCATCAGCAGAAGCACAAACCAGCCTGAAGCCCATGTGAAGAACAGCCCGATTGACGCTCCGACGATTAGAAAGAAGAATCCGCCTGTCATAACCTCAAGAGGTGTGAGGAGTCCTAGCTGGATTACTCTGCTTCCGCCGCTGAAGGGCCTGATAAACTCGATGTTTCGATCATCCGTTCCGCTTCTATGATCAAAATAGTCATTCAGGATGTTTGCACCGAGATGCAGCGTGGCTCCGCCAATCATCGCTAATACAAAGAAGAGCGGATTGAATACGTTGGCTACTGCTCCGGCGATCGATGTGCCTAGAAGCACCGGTATTACACTGGCGGTTATGAATGGGAGACGCATCTCGGTCACCCAGCTCTTCATCTTCCGCTTCACCATCGCAGCATCATCCTCCTCTTTGCAATTCTCAGAGAACTCAAAGATAGTCGGAGGCACTCCCTGCACGATTTCTCTCGCTAAACGAAACTTAACTGTCTCTGGGCGAACTCGGATCAACTCCAGTTTGTCTGTGTTGCCGGTTTCAACCAGATACTTTACAATAGGTGATTTTGAGGCTTCTTCAACAAACCATTTTCGCCTAGTCTCCTCATCCCCTACTATCTCCGCCCAACCTGTTATCTCAACCTCGGTTGCAGCGGGAAAGTCACCTTCATACTTCAACGCCAGCAAAGAAACACTAGGGTTCTGCGTAATCTGCTCTATCTTCGGATCTCCCTTAAGTGATGACAAGTAAACGTTGAACTTATCGTCGTTAACAAAATGCATCATCCTAGTCCGGATCTTCGATCCCTTGAACGTGGCAACACTAATCTGCGGAATCATCTTCAGAACCGAGAGGATCTCGTCTTGGCTATGGGTGACCGTCGTCAAATCCTACCAAGAAGCTCATACCCTATACCGTATTAATGCATTTCCCAAAGCAGATGCGTTTGTAAACGTGTATTAGGTTGTTAAGGTATGCAAAACGCTACAAAACCTGCTTTTACAGGTAGTTGGCTAGTACACAAATTTGTTTTTATCATGGGTGTATTTTCCCATTAGTTTATACCATGTTTATAGATTGGGCTGAAAATACGCATCGTAAGTCTATTGAGGTATATCTAGTATACTAGGTATAAGTAATATACAAAGTGTATAAAATACGCCAAGAATATAATATATACTACGTATATAAAGAATACTGGGTATACTGAAACTCAGAAGCAGATATAATATCGATCCAGTACAGCTTCGGAGATAAGCGGATGCCGAATAAGACTGAAGAGCTAAGGCAGGCAATTATCGACGGTGACGAGGAGACAACTAGGCGCCTCTCAGAGGAGATTCTGGCTGAGGGGTCAGATCCGTTAAAGACGATAGAGGAGTGTGTCTATCCTGCCGTTGCAGTGGTCGGCGAACGGTTCGAGAAGGGTGAATACTTCCTTACCGAGCTGATGCTCTCAGCCGAAGCCATGAAGGTTGCTGTCGACATCTTCACCAGGAAAATGAGCAGCGAAGGAAAGAGCAGTGCAATAAACAAGCGGGGCACAGTTCTACTCGGCACCGTCAAAGGCGATGTTCATGAAATCGGTAAGAATCTGGTGGCCACAATGATGAAGGTGAACGGCTTCGACATTTACGATGCCGGCAAAGACCTCTCCCCAACAGAGTTCCTCGAAAAGGCCGATCAGGTTAACGCTGACATTATTGGGCTCTCAGCCTTAATGACCAACACAATGCTCCGCCAGAGAGAAACCATCACCTACATTCATGAGAAGCGCGGCGGCAAATACAAGATAATCGTCGGCGGCGCACCTACAACACAGGGATGGGCTGAAGAGATTGGGGCAGACGGATGGGCGCCAGATGCACCCTCCGCAGTCGCACTAGTGAAAAACCTTCAGGAAAAAAGCAGCTCCCACTAACTAAAGAAACAACCAGCTGATCCGTTTAGCCGCTTACACTCTACAACGTTCTATTCTGCTTCTAGGCGGCAGACATCTCTCAAGGCGCTTATGTAGCCCTCAAACTCACGCAGAAAACCACTGAGCCTAGTTACAGGTACAACCGGTACTCCGTCGATGAGCTGAACATTTTCTTCGTGGAGCGTCGCTACAACCGGGTATAGACTTGACAGCCGCGGGATGCCAAGATCGCAGTTCTCTACAAGACGCTTGGCTCGGCCTGTCTGTAGCTCAGCCACCTTCCTCATCGATGATGCTCCTGCGGTTCGCTTCCAATGTTTGCAGTCAATCACTAAGCCAAGACCATTCCTGTAAGCTACAACGTCAATCTCCGCCCTAGGCTTCTTCAGGCGAAGAGTCCTCTTCACAGTGTATCCGTCAGCAGCCAAAATCTCGGCCACAAAGTCCTCAAAGTCTCGCCACCCAATGTGCTGCGATGCTTCATCAACGCTGCATCCCAGCCTCACCGCCAGAACAGCGCCAGCAACCTTGTCTCCTCTACTGAACTCAACTGAGTTATCTATGATTCTTCCGACCCCGTTATCAGCCATCTGCCTCAACATATCCTGCACAACAAGCTCCCCGAGACCGCTCTTCTCAGCAAGCTCATCCAGAGTATACTGTCCTTCGTCAAGAAACTCAGTGAGGCGTAGAAGTGTCCTAGGATTCATGCTGACATCACTTACGTAAACGGGTCGTTTGCAGATATGTAAATCATGCACAGTTTATAGGTTACGGTGATACTCCGAGTTGGCCGGCAATGCAGCAGCAAATCCAGTCCGTTGTCATAGATACGGATGTGCTTCTAGCATGGACTGTCTTGACGGTTGCGACGGTGGTGCTGCTCTCGCTGGTGTACCGGGTTGTAGCCAGAAGCGCTCCGAAACGTGAAGACTTTGTGCCCGTCTCACCCCTACCTGTAACGCTTCAGAAGCCGCATCTCTACATCTCGGCTGATGTTGATGAAGCGTATGCGCTTCTAAACCGGTCAGTAGAGGCTGTTAATGACGGCAGTTTCAACGCTGCGGCTGAGAAGGCGTATCAAGCCGCCACCAACGTTCTCTCTCAACTCCTAAGTTACTTCTCAGTAGACGCTAAAGGGATGAGCATCATGCAGATGTTGAAAACGCTTCGCGATAAAGGCGCGCTGCTTCAACCTCACGCCGGACTCGACAGCGTAGACAAAATCATAGAAAGAGAGCGTCAAGGCAAGAGCCTCAGCCGAGAAGAAACACACTGGGTAGTCCACATAGCCCACTTCATCATCGAAACATCAAAAGAAGTACCAGTCAAAGAATAGGTGAATGAGCGAATGGAATGAACGACTGTTTAACACTTTTATCAGTAGCCCCTCCTTCTAATTTAGGTCGAGAGTGCGGATAAGACTCGAAAAAAGGGGCATCCGTGCATTAGGTGTCTCAGAGGTCTTCAGGGAAGGCAGCGGTCGGAAATCAACGTTGGCTGGGGTCGTAATTAGAAGCGACCTGATTGTAGATGGCATCATCTACGGCTCCGCGACTCTTGGAGGAGATGATGCGACCGACACTATCATCAACATGTTTCGGAGACTGAACCGAAACGATATCAACGTCATCATACTCGGAGGCGCAGTCATCAGCCTCTACAACATAATCGACGTGGATCGAGTGTCAGCAGAGACGCAGGTGCCGGTGATATCCGTCACCTTCGAGGAGTCGGAAGGACTGGAATCCGCGATCAAGCATCACTTCCCGGAGAATTGGGTGAACAAAATCGAAGCTTATCGGAAACTTGGAGGACGAGAACCAGTAGATTTGAAGACCGGTTACCGTGTCTACGTCAGAGCCGCTGGCGCAGATACACAGGAAGCCAAGAGAGCGCTAGACAAGTTCACTCTTCAAGGCGCCCTACCCGAACCTATCCGAATTGCCCATCTAGCAGCAAAAGCAAAGTTCGAAGCCGATCAGCGACGTATAGACTAGTTCGGCTCGTTTCTTTACAGATGTGGTTTGAGAGATAATGCTTTTTGTCTCTCTTCTTCTCGATCGTGAACTGTCAGCTGATAACCTTATTACCTCACGTATCTTGTTGGGAATCTCGTCGCATAAATGACGCGATATATCTCTCTTGGAAGGTTGTTATTCATCGTTATATTCGCAGTATGCGCTACAACCTTGGTGATGGTCGCAACTTTTTCGGTGCCTGTACAGGCGAACCAGAACAATTCTTCACAAGTAGATCCTATGAAAGATCTCGACCCCTGTTACAAATACAGAGAATTTCCATACTCAGATTTCACGTTCAACGGCTTCGAATTCAAATACAGTGTAGGCCAATGCCTGAACCCGCCAAGTGATGAAGTCGATCTTTTGCCCTGCGGAAGCCGGTTGTCCATAAAATATCCGCACTATGAGGGTTGGAGAGATTTCTCCCCAACACGGCTAGCTAAGAGTTCTCTAAAGGTTGTGGATGGCTATCAAAAGGCGAGTATAGGTGTTGCTATTATGGATGGTGCCTACGATAGCGTTACTTTAGACGTAACTATCACAGAGAATAACACAAGAACTGTGTTTATTGGAACTAAAAGTTCAGGAAGCATCAACGAACCATCCATCGCACCCACCCTAATCACAATAACCGTGGTAGCCGTTTTGATAGCGATTCTCATAATTGTAATGAGGCGCCCACTACCAAAGATATCGCGTGCGAATGAACAAGAAGCACCAAGCACAAATGGTGATATGAAATTATTCGACCAACGATAGCGGAACCAGACGCTACAATACATTATATGTCAACTCCGTTTTTACTTGCCTAATAACAAGTGGATCCTGAGCAGTTGGGCATCCTCCCCTCTTTTTCGGATTATAGAATTAGTCGCCTTAATCAGCTATTCCAATGTATTAACGGTTTAAGACGGAATTGGGATTAATGATTAAAAGTGGATGCATCTTCACGACTTTATGCTGCAGAAGTTACTCACTATTGTCTTAAATACGTCCATCTTAAGTTGTTCTACCCGTGGTTCGTTGTAGAAGGAGAGGGACGGCCATTATGCATACTCCAGCTGGAGTTTTAGTAGCAAACGAAGGAGGCAGAACCTTCTTGTTACCTGGCGGAGGTGCTCGACATCGGGAGAGCCGAGAAGACGCTGCCAGAAGGGAGCTCAAAGAAGAAACCGACCTCGACACAATCGAATCAGTATTCCTTTTCGAGTATAGAGGAAGAATCCACAAGGACAGCAGAGGAGGCTTCTTCAGAGATTCTCACAAGGTGTTTTGCATGACAACCACAGGCGTTCCTAGGCCTAGGAACGAAATCAGGTACATCGCATATTACGATGGCTCGAATGTGAACGTTTCTCATGCCACGAAGAGGATCATAGAGAAATACCTGAGATTGAGAAGAGGCGAGTGAGAGCGGTTGCTTATCGAACTCCGGGTTAGGCCTCGTGATCAATGTGCCTAACGGTACCGGTTTAAGTGAAGAGCAGCTGCTTATCGAACTCCGGGTTAGGCCTGGCGACTTTCGTTTTAGATCGGTGCTGAAGGCCGTTGCTGCAAATCGCCTCGTACACCACGGGAAGATTGCCAAGGTTCCTCATCTATCGCTGTACGGAAACACCTACATTCCATCTAAGAACTTGCCCGAACTGCGAAGACGTGTCGCAACAGTGTGTAGCAAGTATCAAACTCTTCCCTACTTGGTTGACAATTATGACTCGAAACTGAGTGGGGAGGAAGGGAATGTAATTGCGTTTAGAATCATTCCGTCCCCCGAACTCCTATCTTTCAGAAGGGAGTTAGTCAAAGCCTTACAGCGGGACTTCCCGAGCCAGAAACCATGGGATCAAGAAAACAAAGATTTCTGGTTTCACATCACGATTGGATGGAAATTAAGCGACAGCGACCTAGAGCGAGTTTGGGAGTATCTTAACAGGGACCATTCTAAGAGAAATCCGACACAAGAAGAACCTCTTCATGTGAGAAGGGTAAGACCATATCTCCCTCTCGAAGCACTGAGGGTGACAATGCTTGGTAGAGGCGGCAGAATCGACCGGGAATATGACCTGCTTCAAAAGAAACTCCTTACAAGAGACAAGGCCCTAGACTGGCACGAGGGATGCAAGACATACAGGGCCTATAGAGTCAAGAAGGAGATGGAGTTGAAGGGCCCTAGCTGGTTCAAGCAGTTCACCCGTAAAGAGAAGAAGCTTGAAACGTATTTCATTAGCGATCTTCATCTTGACCACGGAAATATCATCCGATACTGCGCAAGACCATTCGTCGGCCGGGATGTCAGCGAAATGAACAGAGTACTCATTAACAACTGGAACCGTACAGTGGGGAACACCGACAAAGTCTACTTCCTCGGGGACCTCACGTTTGGAAGAGATCGCAAACCTTCGAGTTACTGGTGGCCTAGGCTAAAGGGAGAGAAGTACTTCGTAAAAGGCAACCATGACGATAACAGTGTGGCTGGCATCTCGTACGACAAAATCAGTATCTGGGATGAAAAAGAGAAAGAAACAAAGTACTTCGCAGTCGTGCACGAACCCAACGAAATGCCGGATGAGATACGGAAATGGGTGGACACAAACAACGCATGGGTAATCCACGGCGACAAACACAACAACAACGTGAGGGATTACCCGTTCATCAATGGAGAGAAGAAGACGATAAATGTCTGCGTCGAAGTAGTGGACTACAAACCTGTGAGTCTCAGTTTTCTCTTGTCACTAGGCATTAATCGCATAAGAAGAATGGATACAATCAGAAGTGTTCCCCAATTATTGTAGCAAAAAGTCTTTTGGGGTTCAGTGCGTTTTCGTTACTATAATTCAATTATGAAATAGGCTCGTATCTCTATGTCTATTTCGCTGACACTGTTAGTGTTCTAGCTTCTGGAATGAAGAATAGGCTCATCTGACCAGCAGTTAGTTCCAAAGCCTTCTTCATGTTTAGTATTTCGACTCCAATAAGGTTTCCTTGGTTATTGTAATCTAATAGATATTCTAGAGAATCTGTTCTCTTCTTCTCTGTTCTGGCTACCTTTCCTTTTCCTAGTTTATAGTACATAGCATTGGCTTCGGTATCGAATGTCACTGTGACTTTCCCTGAGACCATTAGCTCCTCACATATAGTACGTGGTCTTGACTTTAAATCTGTTCCCTCGCCAATATACGATCACTTCGAGCGTACCCACCTTACTCTCGTATCTGAAGACCCACTTGTCAACTTCATCATGAAGTCTAGTTTTACTAGATGGTTTCGCTAGGGCCTGCATAACCTATGACTCAGTTATTCCTCTCTGTTTCATTCTGTCACGTGCGTGCTTTGTTATCTTGACGTGCGGTTCACTTGTGGACTTATCTTCCGACATTGCTGTCTATCAATACCCCCTGACGTGCAGATCTCTACACCTGATTCCAGAGCAAGAGCCAAGCTTTCACGAAATCTTCTCGATCGTTCTCAAGGATTATCTTCCAAGTTTTACCATCGGAGCTAAGTTTGAGAGCTCTTTCTAACCTACGTACTAAATCTCTTGCTTCAAATTCGTCGAATCTATGTCTTTCTTTCACCTTGCTAGTGACCCCCCACGCCTTTGTAGTCCACTTGCCGTCTTCCAAAGTGAAGTCTTTTGCCTTCCAAGAACCGGAGTTAACCGGACTCTTTACCACTACTAGATTTTGTTTTTCGCCGTCAGTAGAATAGATATCTTTGTAAACTCTGAAGAGTCTCGTCCGTGTTCCAGTTCTCACAGTCCATTTTTCAACACAATTAGCATCGCACCCTTTATACACGTTCTCTCTTTTTCCAAGTGGCTTCATCTCCTCTATATGTACCTCCGGCAAATTCCCAGACAATGTCCACTTCTGGTCATCTAAAGCTGGTACTCTCGAAAGCACTGAACCTAAGCCGATAAATGCGAGCTGCTCTTGAGTTAAATCAAGGCCAATAATTCTTGCTATATCTTCGGCCCTAGACATTTTATCCATTCACCCTTACCATGCTTCAGATATAAACCTTACATTCAGTTATAAACCTTACATGAACTTAACCGATAAGTTCACATTAAGTTTGGAGGTCTGCAGTGATTAGAAGCGTTAACGTGCTAGGTTCAACCTCACCCTGGCAGTGTAAACTTAATGATGTTTTGTCTGTAGGCTGGGGTGTCTTTTCTTCTGTGGTGTATATCGAGTGGGATAGCGTTCTTCCTCCTTGTTATGTTGAGATTCGAAAGAGAGAGGACACCCACTTCCTAGGTGGTATTGTACAGTCTTTACCTATATTTTTTAGGTTTGAGCTTCAGGTATGTATCGTTAGCGCTGGATCCATTCGTGAAGAGAAGCCAAATGGCTGTATGTTTGGAAGTGGGTGCAGCGGTATGAGCCTCACGGGATATTCGGTGTGAGGAGGGTTCAAGCCTTCCTTGTAGATGAGACATATGTGAAGGTTGGCTCATCGGAGGCCTGGGTGTGGGTGGCTGTGTGTGGAGCCTGTGCACCGCTATATTTTGGGCGTCTATCTCTCAAGGCATCAGAACATTCTCGTGGCAGAGATCTTTCTGAAGGGTTTGGTGAAGAAGTATGGGACGCATACGGTCTTCTCGGATGGAGGCACATGGTATCCTAGTGCTTGCAGGACGTTAGGATTGAAGCATCAATTACATTCAGATTACTCTAAGAGCCTGATGGAACGAGCCAACCAGTACCTGAAGGACAGAATAGAAGAGTTCGACGACTACTATCCCTGTAATGGGAAGGAATGTGATCTCGCCCACGTAATGAACTGGCTCAACCTCTTCCTCGACATGCACTACACAAGAAGAAAACATATGAGATTTAGAGAGCTAACAAGATTCCTAAGAGGCGATACCGCTTAAGTTTGCACTGCCAAAAACGATAGCAACACATTATATATTGAAGGGTACCTGACTATCAGAGCCTCGAGGGGAATGGCTGGGTAGTAGTTCAGTATGGTCAAGAGCGCCGGGAAGGATAGGATTGAGGTTGCTGGTTTAGGTGCGATTGCGAAGAATCAGTTAGCGCAGCGTGGTGTCGTAACTTTCGAGGATTTGGCGCGAACTGATCCTTTCAACTATGGTCTCCGTTTTCTGGGTGACAAGCTTGAAGGCTGGGTGAACTTTGCTCGGCAGGTCTTAGCTGATGAAGTGATCCGCGAGATACATGTCGGAGAACCAATCACTGTTCGGTGCACTAAAACATATGATGTTGAGCTGACTCTGCAGGCGGTGAAGGCGAGGCTCGGTGTTTACGAGTATTATGTTGAGGTGTCTCGAAGAGTGCTGCCGGACCTCTACGAGTTCACATTCACTATTAATCAGCAGCACCGGCAGTACGCGTTAGGCTCTTGGCTGGAGTATAAGCAGACTGCTCGGATGCTGGATGAAGGTCTTCACAAAACCAGTGAGAAAGAGACTGCAGCGCCTCCTAAGGAAATCAAAGAGATTCCTTACCCTGAGCTTCTCTCACTTTTGGCACCTGAGGTTCTTGACATAGGCGATGTGCCTCTGATTAAAGAGGTGCTTCTCCACCTTCTCTTCGCAGACAGATTGAATGTGCTGGTAATCGCCGCCCCATCAGTTGGCGCGAAGACTCTTCTACGAAACGCGTTGGAGCGATGCGCCCCCGCGCTCTACAACCATTACTGCGGAAGCCGTGATAGTCATGTTGACTTCGCTGAGGCGTTGTCCGGTATCGGTGAAGGAGTCTTGGCGTTAGCGGGGCTTGACGCTATGACCGGTGATGAGAAGGTTGTCCTTTACGACATATTATCATCCCAGCAGGTGAAGATCCGGCCCCAAGGCTACGTCTACGAGTATGAGGCGAAGATCAACATCTATGCACAGGCCAACCCAACAAGCTCAACAGCGGCTGGCCGCGGAAAACATGCGAAACCAACGCTACCCGTAGACGAGAAGTTCCTCGAATACTGCCACTGCACAATCCTATCTAAACCGTACTCCGCAGCCGAGTTTGAAGATCTAACCCGGTTCATCCCAACCGCCAAGAAACCAAGCGAAGAAAATGTGAAGAAGCTACGAGGCTACCTGCAGCGTGCTCGCTCAATCCAACTGATACATGACGGGCCACCTGAGGAGGTATACGAGTTCCTCAAAGCAGTCTACCGGCAGCGTGAGAAACTCCCAATACCAATTACAGCCGAGATGGAGAAAGGCATCATCGAGCTGGCAAAGGCTCACAGCCGCATCCGACTCAGCTCACGAGTCAACCGCGACGACTTCCTCTACGCGTTAAGGTTGATGGAAGCATGCCTAGAGCGAATAGGCTTCCAAAGCGGCGGAGCAAAAAAGTAAAAAAAGAAACAGCTCCCGCAACTACTCTGCACGTCAGTGTACTTGCTCGCTTATTAGACGCCTACCTGCTCTCGGATAATCATTGAGTGATATAGTACTGTAATAGCGATGAAGTAGAGTGGGTCAATAACTGATCCTATGACTGTGCTTAGAACGATAGCTAGTGGTGAAGGTGGTCTTGAGAAAATTACGGTTAGAAGACCTACCGTGCCGATTAGCGCTCCGACCATTAGAAGGAGTGCAAAGGTTTTCTTCCAATGCCCTTCGACTAGTCGTTGGCTGCGGCCAAGGCTTTCAAGCGCGCCGCGCCTCTCGATCATCACTACTGGGATGGTGAGGCTGAAAATTATTGCTAAGATTACACCGGGCGCAATCAGAAGAATGAAGCCTACACCTGTTAGCAGAGACGTAACTAGGCTAACAGCGATCAGCGAAGGAAATCTAGCTATCGTCTCATCGAAAGACTGCTGGACGCTTCCCTTGCCCGTTTCAATAACGTCTGAAGCGAACTTAACAACCATCCCGCCACAAATCAAGTACACTACCATACTTATCAGCGCAAAGAAGAACACCGACAGCATCAAGCGCCCTACACTCTCCATTATGACGCTTGGATCGGAGTAGCCACCACCACTAACCATCTCACCTACAGGAATAAGCGTGAAGGTAGTGTAGGAGAAGAAGCCGCTGACAAGACCCGCCAAGATAAACGGCAATGCAACCTCTGCGAAATGCGATGAGTAAATCGAGAAGACGCTAGACATTATCTCGCCGACTGAACGCTCCCCTTCCGGCCTCTCCTCGCCGCCAATACTCATAACTGATCACTCAACACCTATCAAATATAAGCCGATTCTAGCCTTAACCGGCAAATCAACTGCTCCAGAGCCGTTTTTAGGTGAAAATGCTCCGGTCGATTTGTAGTGGGCCGCAGGGGAAGACTCCTACTGATGCATCCTGCTGCACAGTTCTCTTAAGCTCCTCCTCAACCTCTTTCCATCGGCGGCAGAGCAGAGTAGTCTCCGGTAGAAAGTCATGAATATCTCTCGGAATCAGGTTGGGTGAGAAGAAGATGATGCTCCTGCCGTTGATGATGTCTTTGAAGGAGCCGTGCTTATCCCGCCTGACATACAGCCTCATCCCCTTATCCGTTAACCCGTGGTATCCTACGCCGTCAGGGCAGCTTGAAGCAATCACAACCGTGCCACCCGGCTTCACAATCTGCCGATCACTACTACTTCTGCTACTCCACACGTTTAATGAGTTGAACGACTGAATAACACCGTCATCCTTAGGAAAAGCGTTGAACACTGCCACATCCAGATTATACGGAACATCCGTCGCATACACCTTCTGCGCATACCGGACAGCCTCCCGGTAAGACTCAGCGAGACCACCGGCGAAAATGCCTGCTGTTCTCCCCTCAGAGTTGCTGATACTGTTCACCGCGAAGTCTATTCCAACCATCTTCGCAGCCTCCTCAATCTCAGCTCGACGCTGATTCCCCTCAACCCGCCCGATTGCGCCAGACATGCTCGCATAGGCCGGCTTATGATTCAGCTCAATCGTATCCATACCTGCAAGACCCGGCAAAACCAGCTTCGCACCACCACCAAAACCCGCGTACGGATGAGGAATAACCGACCCCACAACAATCTTCAAATCAGCCTCAACCAGCATCCGGTTAAGGTACAGAGGTGTTCCGAACGAGGTTTTTCCGACTAAAGTCAGGTTCTCATAGGGATTGTGGTTGTAAACCTTCAAGGTGTTAACCATCTTCTCACCAATCTTCTTCACAAGCTCACCTCGAGACATAGGTCGATGCGCACCTAGACTAACAAGAACATCAATCTCCTCAGCTCGGATCCCTGCAGATTCCATCTCCTCCAGAAGCACAGGAAGAATACGATACGTCTCAGTCGGGCGATTAAGATCATCAATGACAATGACGGATCGTTTTCTGCCACGAGCAAGTTCTCGAAGAGGAGGTGATGCCAGAGGGATCAGGATGTTTCTCTTAATCTCCTCATCAGAAACGGTTTCCGCGTCCCTCATCTCTATCTTCTTAACATTCCAGCCGCTGGGAAAAGTAAGCCGCATCTTCTCATCACCAAACCAACGCTTCCAAGGCACCTCAATTGAGCCGCGTTTGCGCGGATTTCGAGACACCTCCATTGGTTTCTGGTGATTCTTTTTCACGTTCGGCATGCTGTTGCTCTAGTCTCTCCTAGAGAGTCGTATTTAGTGATTATCTCGAATGATACTGTTGTGTTGTGCTACGAAAAGCCATAACCAATAACGCAACAGTCTCACGTCTTTTATCGGCAAGAACGTAGGTTAGAGTTCTTCAAATGCCTCGAAGACGCTGTCTGAGCACCATTCGCGTATTCCTTTTACCACAATTTTCGTCAGCCTGTCGTCATACATCTCTCTTTCGTTCGGGATTTGCCTAGAAGAAACGTATATGTCTATCTTTTCTTTGTCCAGATTCGTGACAAGCAAGACTAGGTTTCCTCCGAGCGTATTCATGATTTTAAGGTTTGATCCTTGGAATGGAGTTTCCCTGTCTAGATATATCTTGGCGACATACTTAGAAATTGAGGCGGCCTTGTTTCTTCTCTTTTCCTCGACTCCTGTCTGAGAAACCAGCTCCCCCAGCTTGCCGAACTCTGCTATCGGGATACTGTACTGGCAAGTTGTCCTGCCTTTTTCTGTGGTGACACTGGTCAGATAACTCTTCATTTATGCCACATCGTAGCGATACAGTTTCAAAGGGTACTGTTAAGTCTTTTGTAGTGACCTAAAACACTACTCGGTTTTTTTTATGGCTGTGCTGGGTTAATCTTCTGATTGTGGAATAAGAAGAAGGCTTTTCAAGTGTCTGTCAAATCCTTGGTGCATATTTGCGTAAATAGACTGAGTCATGTCTCGATGACTGGACAGAGCCATAGTTTACGTTAGAGCATCTTGTATAGGAAGCGCATTGTTCTGATGTCGAGTTTTAGGATTGAGAGGAATATTGCGTTCATTCCGCATCCGCATCGTTCGCAGTTGGTTCCTCCGCCCATGGCGCAGGGTTGCTTGGGTTTTCCGTCGGCGCCGTAGGCTAA
>JACPRH010000016.1 GCA_016190055.1 Nitrososphaerota archaeon
CTTATTCGAACATGAGTAACGAGACCATTCCTCCTCCTCTTCCTTCTTCTCTTCCTCTACCATAACCAGATGAAGGTAAGAGCAGACTCATCTACTCGAAAGACAACATCCCCTAACAACTAACTCAAATGGGACACTACCCGATTTTGTAACTTCGTACAAAGACAAAAAGAGGGGTTAGGTGCTTCTTGGCCGGCACCCATCGGCTGGAAGGATGAATTAGTTAATATGTCGAATTTGAGATGTTAATCCTTTTTCCTAGAACAATCAAGGAAGCCCCAGCACCTATCCAGCCCTGCATAAACCCCACCAATCCAATACAGTAAACAAGACTGCAGTCAACAACATATACAAGCCTAACATAAAACCAGAAGAAAACATTGGGGGATAATCTTGCAACCAGAATCAACGCTTTTGACAAGCATTGCAAGCCTATATCTTCAGTCCAAGCAGGTACAATAGAATAACAATTAGATTCTTATGCCTATTTCAATAGAATATATACCCTCTCCCTAGGTCGGCAGCAGGCGTGCGTGCATCTCGAAGCATTGCAAATCTGTCTAGCACAGCAGAGCAGCGTAAGGCTGCTTGCATTGTGCTGTGTTTCTAAATCCAAATGTTCAGAGCATGCTCAAGGCTTCAGGATAGAGCTGCATAGGAGGGTGTGCATCTACCATGAAGTAGGACACCATTGAACTAGCTCTATCAGCTTCTAACTTGTTCTTTCCCCACCAATCGTTCTAAGGTAACCCAGTCGAATAGTCGATATCTGCACGCCCATATTCCAAACCGCAAACATCCTGCGCTGACATTAACATAACAGAATATTGCTGGCTAACTGCTTGTTTGTTTAGATTATGTTTATAGGAGACTAAACACTAAAGAAATAAGATGCCTCGCAGATGAGAAGATCTGAGCTTTCACATTCTTTCGCCAATCTTACACAGGAGTTGCTTAGCACCACAAAAAAGGATGAAATCCGTACATTCACCGTTTCAACCAGACCCTCTCAAATCATATACGACAGTGGAACGATAATCGATCTCGCTCAAGACGCAGCGCTGATGGCGGTGCACCAAGGAAAATCTGCGTTGGCCCAGCAGTTCCTGAATCTTGAAGCTGAGGCTAAGAAGAACATCACCTCAGATGAGCTGATGAGCCGGTTCCCTGACTACTACGATTCAATAATGAGCCTGACTCAGGCAACCGAGATTATAGGAGGCGTAGTACACAACATAGCGACCACAGCTGATCAAAGCGGCCAGTCTTGGATTGGGAGAATGAAGTCTGCACTCGGACAGCTTAAACAACTAGTAACAACTTCGCTTACAAGAGTGTTCAAAGAACTATCAGCCGAGTTCAGCCCACTCATGGACTCAATAGATGCACTCATCAAGGGGATCAGAACAATAAAGGATAAGCTGACGCAATTCATAGACAAAACTCAAAACGTAGTGCAACATCTATCTTCACTGTTCTCCGAAATAGTAGCGAAGATGTTCAGCTGGCTAGCTAAGATCAAGCAGATAGCCGCGGAGCAAAACTTCAGGTTAACCAAGGTATCAGTATCATTCGACCCGCTCACATTCATGACAATACCGGTTGCAGGAATCCCTGTGCCAATACCCGAGTTTAAGATGCCTAAGATAGAGTTCGAGTTTACCTGAGAGGTCTCGAATTATAGGCTTTTGGCGTACTCGAGTTTCTCAGGTAGGTACTTGTCGACGATTGCGGTTAACCCGTATTTAGCGAAGGCCTCTAGTTCACTTTTACGCTTAAGCTTCAGGAATACCTCAAGCTCCTTCTGCCATATACCTTTCCGGTACCTCGGATCCTTTCGTAGCTCATAGATGCGTTTGATGGCCTGTTCATTCATAGGATCGCTCGGCAACTTGTACTTCGTTATGTCAGAACCCCAGACACCAATCCACTTAGCTGTAGGAACTGTAAGATCTCGAAGATGCGCTGCGTTAGCTGAGCCGGACACTATTACCATTGCAATATGCTCTCCGTACACGTCGCCGTCGGTCAAAATATACACTGGGAGACTTAGCTCCCTGTTTAGTCTCTTCAGCATGTAGCGGGTTGAACGCGGAGGCTGCCCAGCGGTATCGATGATAATCGCCTTGTACTTCTCGTGAACCTTCTCCTCGACGAACCTACTGAAGAGCCCGCCTTTCTCAACTGCTATAACCATCTCTGCAGAGGTCTCAACTAGCTCCGCTGAGCTGAGACTGGGGCCGATTAGGTAGCCGTCTGGGTGTGAGTCAAGGTTGAGTTTCCGCCCCTCATAGCCTTTAACCGTGTACTCAATCGTTAGATCGCCGAAGATCGCGGATCGCTCCTCCGGATAGATGGAAAAGTCCTCTCGGGCTCTGCAGAGAGTGGCTTCAAGATCGGTAATAATGTCGTCTGACTCAGGCTGATCTTTGAAGTCTATGTTGTAAGCCTGTGCAGAGTAGTAAACATCTCTCAGAGTACTTGTCTTGCCCTGCCTCACCAGCTGGTTGGCGAAGAAGGCTAGCCAAACTAGCTGCGTGAACGGCCGAATATGCTTGATATTTTGGGATGAACGCTTCACTCTAGAATCTCCGAGCACATACTGTAGCAGCTTCTCGTCGTAAACGATGTTTCTGACTGAGCGACTAGGAAAGACCACTTCAGGGAAGACTCCTTTATCCAGCTTCTCGTACATAGAGTCCCCCATCTCCTGAAGCGCCTTCAGGAGCTCCTCTTTCCTTACGCTAGCCGAAATCTTCGAATGTCGTTTGTTGTTTTTCATCTTGTTTTACCTCTTTCTTCTCAACTTGAGCCTTCTTCTTCTCCTCAACCTTGATGGTTTCTACTGGAGGAGCATCTTTCTTCTTCTTAGTAGCCGCTGTCGTCTTAGCCTTTGGCTTAGTCGTCTTCTTCTTAGCGGCTGGAGCCTTAACAGCAGGCGGCTCATCGGAAGGAGGCTTGCCTACGGGGTCTATTGGCTCAGCGGTTTTATCTTCACCGTCTGAGTCGCTGTCAAGCAACTGCTGATACTTTGGAAGGTTTTTCGCGCCCGACAGATCCGTGACGAACTGCGCGATAAGCGGAAGATATTTGCTGTAGATGCCAATCTTCCGCTGCACTGCCGCCATTGAGCCTTGACGTGAAAGATAGGTTTGAAGCTGCCTCAACGCGTCTCTGAGAGCGTTCTTCAGTTCACGCTCAATTTCAGGTCGGTCGGCGAGATACTCCTTACCCACAGTTTTGTAAGGAACCTTTGTAGAGCACACGTGTGTGATAACCCCAAGTGGGGCTTCAGTCCGAACCTTGTAGTGTCTCCAATCAATATCCTGATCAAGTATCTTAAAAGAGATGTCGCTTCCTTCATCATAGAGAAGCGGGATCCTGTTGGCGAACCGTAGAAGGCTGAGACCCTGCGGCAGCACCTTTCCTCCGTAGGCTATCCCGACCTCGACGATGAACGGGAAACCTGAATAGGCTGAAGGAGGCCGCACTGAAATGGCGATGAACTCAGGCTTCAGCTCCTTCTCAATTCCCTTCTTCAAGATATCTTTTCCAATCGGTGAAAGACAGCTGGCATCAGGTTTGAGGAAGTTGTCGTACTTGTGGAGCGCCTCTACTAGAGACACAGCTTGAAGAGTCTCCATCGACTTCGGGTTCATGTTCGCGTTGAAGCCGGAGAACTCAAGGAATCTTCGAGCCGTGTTTTCACCTACTCGGTGGAAGTTCTGCTGCATAAACTTCAGCAAAGTCGCCTCCTCTGAGTCTTGAAGCAGCCTCCTGAGAGCCTCCACATCAATGCCATACGGGTGGGGAAGCGTCTCGTCAGGGGGAACCGGCATCTCCTTCGTGACCCGCTCGTAGAAGAATTGGCGGCCCAACGCATCGATGAATACGAGGTTAGCGTAAGGCGTGATTACAGCAGTCTGCCGCAGATACTCCTGTATCTTGGATGCAGCTCGGAAGTAGTCACCCTCCATCGTCACCTCAACTGAGGTTCCGGAGATACCTTCAGCAGGAACAACCTGCTTATCCATAACGATTGGAGCATTCTTACGAATGTCAATCATCATCTGAATCTGAACAGCTTTACCGTCGCCGATAGCTGACATCAACTTAACAGGGCGATTAGTTGTAATTTGGCCGTAGAGAATCGACATGGTGCCGCCCATACCGAACATTCCTCTAGCCTGTCGAAGCTTGAACTTGCTTCCGTAAAAGACTCGTCCGAAGGCATAGGAAAGGTTCTTCGGATCAATCCCCGGTCCGTTATCTTGAACCCGTAGAACGTAAGGTTTCGGATCCTGTTTAGACTCATCTGAATCGAGCGGTGTGATACGGATAAAGATGTCTGGGAGGATCCCCGCCATCTCGCAAGCGTCTAGAGAGTTCTCAACCAGTTCACGCATCGCGGAGTAAAGTGATCTGCTGGGGTTGCTGAAGCCCGCTAGGTCGCGGTTCCGGTAGAAGAACTCGCTTGGTGAAATCTCGCTGAACGATACCTGTTTCTTGGACATTGCTGTTGTTTCTTCTCCTTCCCCTATTCTTCCCACAGTTTCAGCCGGTCTAACTTCGCCTGAGTTCGAGCTTTTTGAAGATTTTTGTAGACACTCCGGTGAGCGCTGCCTGAAGCGAGCTTCTTAACCGCGTCAGACGCTGACCTAGTCTCTCCAACTGTTCCGATGATCGCTGCAGTATGGCCGTAAACGGAGACATATGCACCGGTTAGCTCCTCAATCAACCGTCTTGACTTGCCGTTGAACCCGATGATCCGCCCCCGAATCCGGGTTAAGGCTCGCCTAGATTTTCCGACATACTCACGTAGATCAATAACTTCAAGCATTGTGTCTTCGTCAAGCAACCGGAAGGCGCGTTGAGGCGAGAAGCCTCGGGCAATCGCGGTGATGATGTTGACCGCCTTGAACGGTTCGGTGCTGCTTACATCCCCCGCTGAAGCCACGTGGATATCGCCGGTCTCACTGTCAACTGAGAGGGTGACTAAGCACTGCTCCTCCACCCGGCTCTTCACTTCTCCACCTTTACCTACGAGGACACCGATACGGTCATGAGGCATTTTGACTATCTGTTCAAAATTCACTTTTCTTTCACCTGCTTCAGCACGTCAGCCAGAGGTACGGTCTCTATGTCTCGTTTGATAAAGAAATGGTTAATATTATTTACGTCTCGAATGAGGAATTCTTCAGAGTGAGGATGAGCAAGATCGACCGCTGAGCTGAAGTCGAAGAGTATCATCCGCCCATGATACTTGAAAATATTATACTCCGACAAATCCGCATGAACCAATCTGGCGCCCCGGTAGAGACGCTTAATATTTGCGAGTACGCTCCTATAATCTCGTTTAGTTACATCAACCTCGCTCAGAAGAGGTGCCGACTTACCGTCCTCACCGATAAACTCCATCACCAACACATTCTTCTCTACAGCCAAGGGTTTGGGACAGGGAACACCAGCCTCACCTGCAGTAGCAAGGTTCCGATACTCCTTCCTAGCCCAAAGGTTAACCAGACTCCGAATATCATGTTTGACACTTCTGAATCTAGGATCGCCCACAATATAGGGAAGACGTCTACGAAACTCAGCTGTAACAGTCAGGTAAATCTTCACAGCAACATTTGAACCGTCATCCCGGACACCCCAGTACACCCGAGCCTCCTTACCGGCGCTAACCACTCCGTTCAGATAATTGAGGACATGGGAGTTCATCATGCGGTGAAGAGTCATTAAGGTGGGTTTATCAAAAACCTCTTCGAGAACATCATAATCTTCAGAACGCTTAATGAGAAAACGGCTCTCGCGATCGTAACGGTCTAAGCGTCTCAACGCTCGCTCTACAGCTTTGCTGTCAACCTCTCCAATATCGCCCATATAGAATATCCATCTCAGTTACCACAGTATGGGATCCCAACAGTTGGCATCCAGATTGATCAACATTTAGCAGGGTAGATATACATTTCAAGAGCAACCAGAAAGACAACTCTAGATAGAATCAGGAAACCACCGACCCGTCTACTTGCTTGTTTACCCGCTTAGCCGCTGAACTTGTATATCATTAGGAAGAATGTAGAGTTAATCTTCTTGACTGCTAATGGAGAAGCGAGTTTAGCTTCAAGGGTCTTTCCCACTATGCGGGTTCCGGCCAAGTTAACAATTTGGCTGCGCCGTATCAGCTCGAGAGCCTCTTCTGAGTTGACGTTTTCTCCACCGAAGTAATCGGTTGAGATGTGCATCTCAAGCGCACCATCCTTCACGGTCTTCCCAAGTAGCTCTTCATCACATATATTCACCATTAGATTACCTTCGTAACGAATGGTGCGAGCGATGAACCCGTCATCAGACATGCGGATTTCCCCCGTTAACAGGGTAAACGGAGGTCTTTAACTATGTCTAACCGCGGTGTGGAGAGACGCTTTAACAGATCACCCGACCGGCATTATCCGCCTGTAACGTGTTCAATGTTTAACAGATATGTGTGAATAGCGGTGTGTCTCTTGGTTTGAAAGTAAAATGTATAAGTGAACTGGAGGATGCTGGGGAGTGATCGATCTGATTGAAAAACCGGATAGCCGACGCTAATCTAGCTGAAGAAGGGGGAAAATCGTATCATTGGGCTTATGAGCACATGCCCGCTCTTACTCGAACAATTACAAAGCTCGCTGATCAGAAGCCGCTTAAAGGCCTGACCGCTGCTGTGTGTCTCCATATCACTAAGGAAACTTCGGTGCTGGCGATGGGGCTTAAGACACTTGGCGCTGATGTTTACCTAGCCGCCGCTAACCCACTCTCCACTCAAGATGATATTGCAGCGTACCTAGCATCACAAGGAGTACACGTGTTCGCTTGGCGTGGACAGAACTCTCAAGAGTATCAGGAGTGCATTCGAGACATTTTGCGTAGCCAGCCAGACATCATCATGGATGACGGCGCAGATACTCACGTTACCATTCACGAGGAAGCCGAGTTCAAAAATCTCAAAGCCATAGGTGGAACAGAAGAGACTACAACAGGCATCATCAGGTTAAAGGCGCTTGAGAAGAGCGGAAAGATGCGATACCCCATTATCGGAGTAAACAACGCCTACACCAAACACCTCTTCGACAACAGATACGGAACAGGTCAGAGCACAATCGACGGAATCCTCAGAGCCACCAGCCTGCTTCTAGCCGGCAAGAAGATAGTGGTCTGCGGCTACGGATGGGTCGGTAAAGGAATCGCGATGCGCGCCAGAGGAATGGGGGGTCTCGTCACTGTTACTGAAATCGATCCGTTCCGAGCAATCGAGGCACGAATGGACGGCTACGAAGTGATACCGATAGCTGAGGCAGCTAAGATCGGGGACATCTTCGTCACAGCGACCGGTCAATACCACATCATTAGAGGCGAGCATCTCTCCGTAATGAATGACGGAGCTATTCTTGCCAACGCAGGTCACTTCAACGTAGAGATAGATGTTGACGCGCTTGAAAAGCTAAAGAAGAAGAAAACCACGCCGAGAAGAAACGTAGATGAATACCTATTGAAGAACGGAAAGAAAATCTACCTAGTAGGCGAGGGACGTATCGCAAACCTCGTCGCAGCTGAAGGACATCCACCTGAAGTAATGTCGCTATCCTTCTCGAACCAACTCCTATCAGCAGTCTACCTATCTCAACACAAAGGCAAATTGGAGAAACGTGTAAACAACGTCCCAATTGAGATTGATAGACAGGTAGCCATTAACGCCCTCGAAGCGATGGGAATACAGATCGACACGCCCACCGAGGAACAGGTCAAATACGGAGAGTCATGGATAGTCTAACTAACCAGACCCCGCTCGCAGTAAAAGAAAGACATATCCGCTCTTCAAAGCAACCGCAGAAGAGCGGCTCCACTTATTCTTACACAAAAACCACTTTACCGATACACAACCTAACCTATCATCGGTTCTGTCGGTGGTTGACGCCTAAAGGGTTGAGTTTGACAAACTGTGTTGACGAAGTTGTCGTCTAAAGCTGTGGTTAAGCCTTACAAACTATTCAAGGGTTGAACACAGTATGAACGAAACCATTGCAGCAGGGATCATCTTCATAACAGCAATAGGGGCCGCAGTCGCCATAGCGGCACAGATCTTCAGACGCTCAACCAGCCTCGGGAGAATATCTTCTACACCTACAGAGTCAATTATAGAGGAACCAGTTCACGTGGAGAAGTTATCGACAGCTCCACCAGTGTCAAGCTCTAAAACAGTAACTGTTTCTAAAGAAGGACTTTCCGATGAAGACTTCAAAACACTCTTCCTGAACGCTGACAAGTCGATTGAGGATATAGCTGAGACCTGCGGATACAAAGCAAACTCAAGCGTCTACCGTCGAGCCAAGAGACTCGGTCTCGCAGCTGATACAAGAAAACGGTAGAGAAGAACACCAGAATCGTAGCTGATTCGATAGTGTTAGGCTACACTGGCTGCGAGTAGAGACCTCTCTTTCTTTTCATTAACAAAACAACCGTTTGTGACGGCTAGCGTTGCCAGTTTATCCACTGATCCTGTTTTTCTAGGTGAGACAAAAATTAGGTGGAGAGGACGGGTTGCTGACTGCTACCGTCTCTCTCTTGTTTACCTTATCTTTTATTGCAAGATGCTTACTTGCGCTTCACGATTGTTAGTACGGCTGCGACAATTGCGATAACCGCCGCGAGTCCGACTAATCCGAGAGCAGCAGTGCTTAGAAGGGGATTCTCTGTTGGCCCCTTAGTTATTTCAGTCGTAACAGTAGCGGTTGTAATTACTGATGTTGTAGACACAGCTGTGACGGTAGTTGCTACTGTAGTTGTAGTGGTGATAGTTGTTGCTGCTTGTCCTGGCGCTGGTTCTGGGGCAGGTCCTGGATTAGGTGCTGGGGCGGGGCCTGGAGCAGGTCCTGGGGCGCCTCCGGCTTTGACGTTTACTGTGACTGTTGCATCACTATCTGATTTTTCGCCTGTAGATGCAACTCCTGCTGCTGCGATTTTGATTGTGGCGGAGCCTGCGGCTGCGTCTGCACCTGCCTGTACGGTCAGAGTCAAGGATGCTCCATCGGCTGTGACCGTTGCAGGGTTAGAGTCAACCGTAGCGGTGACTCCTGCAGGTAATCCTGTTATATCGAAAGTGACTTTTCCTGCTTCCCATGTTCCCTGTGGGACAACGTCAATTTTGAAGGTTGTTGAGTCGCCTGCTGCTACGTCTTGCGATGCGGGTGATGCTTGGATGAAGATGGCGGGTGGTGAGGGGGCGAGTGCGAAGGCGATGCTTGGGGTCGCTATTAGGATCGTGAAGATGATTGCTACTAGTGCGATCAGGTGTTTGTGGCTTACGTTTAGTAGAGTCATTTCCGACTGATACTGAGGTTTTGCACATATAAACTTTCACACGATTAACAGGATGATTAATACAGGTAAATCTGCTGACGCCGCCCGCTTCACTCAATCTAGATGAGGAGTGGCTTGTTTTCTCAGATCTGAGGAACCCAGCTTTACCTGCTGCCTCTCGCCTTGTTCTTCTAAATAGTCATTTGTGATTTGTGATGACTTTTCGTTCGTGTTTGCCCGAAGTTTTTATTACTGTGGTGGGTCGCCTGTTTAGTGTGAGCAGTAGTAACCCTAGTGATAGGAAGATTGTTGTGACGAGTGCGCTTCCCTATGCGAATGGGGAGATTCATCTAGGGCATATCGTCTCTACATATCTGCCTGCGGACATCTTCACAAGGTACTGTCGATCGAAGGGTTACGATGTTGTGCACATCTGTGCTAGTGACGATTTCGGGACGCCGATCTTGATTCGGTCGGAGCAGGAAGGTAAGAGCCCTGAGGAGTATGTGGCTCAGTGGAACCGTAGAGACCTGCAGGACTTTACAGATCTCGGCGTCATCTTCAACCTCTTCTACAAGACAAGCTCAAAGGAGAACATTGAGTTAACTCAATACTTCTTCCGTATGCTCAGTGAAAACGGCTACATCAACCAGAGAATGGTACTGCAACCGTATTGTGAAAACGATCGAAAATTCCTTCCTGACCGCTACGTTATAGGTACCTGTCCATACTGCGGAGCTGAAAACCAGTACTCAGACGGCTGCGAGAAGTGTGGAAGAACCTTCCAGCCCGGTGAGATTAAGGATCCTAAATGTGCGCTTTGCGGAGCCCCCCCGGTCCAGAAACAGAGTGAGCACTTCTTCTTCAGGCTGTCGCAGTTATCGGATCAGCTGTATGAATGGTTGACTGAGAACAAGAATCTTCAGGACGAGGTTAAGAACTATGTTCTACGATGGATTCAAGACGGATTGAAGGATTGGGATATTACGCGAGATATGTCTTGGGGAGTCCCGATCCCCGGAGCTCCTGGAAAGGTCTTTTACGGCTGGTTCGATAACCATCTCTGCTACATCTCCACGGCCCTCACATACTTCAAGAGGAACGGAGTTGACGGAAAGGCCTTCTGGAACTCGGCGGAGATCTACCACTACATCGGGAAGGATATTGTGTATCACCATTACCTGTTCCTGCCTGCTATGAGGATGGGTGTTGACGAGGAGTATAAGCTTCCAGACTATGTTCCGACTAGAGGCCACCTGATGCTGCAGGGGAACAAGTTCTCTAAGAGCCGAGGATGGTATATTAGTCTCCGCGGTTTCCTCGACAGCTTCCCAGCTGATTATCTGAGGTACTACCTTGCAGCAATCACCTCTTACAGTCAAGCAGACATCAACTTCGACTGGGACGACTTCCACGCTCGCATAAACAACGAGCTCGTCGCGAATATCGGGAACTTTATTCACCGCACACTCAACTTCCTCAAGACTCATCACAACAGCACAGTTCCAAGCCCCGAGGAGTATGATGAGGTTGATCAAGCCTTCGAATCGCGGCTGCTGGCTATACGAGCCGAAGTGGAGAGCAGCATAGAGGCGAACGAGTTTGACAGGGCGTTAAAGAAGATAATCGACTTCTCAGCAGAGTGTAACCGTTACTTCCAGAAGCGTGAGCCGTGGAAGAAAGGTAAAGGAAGCCAAACCTGCCTTTATCTGAGCGTTAACGCAGTCAAAACCCTTGCAATCCTGCTTGAACCATACCTCTACTTCTCGATTGAGCCGCTATGGATGCAGATCAGCATTGAAGAGCCGAGGCGGTGGGACGACGCGTCAAAGATTGATGTGAAGCCGGGTCACAAGATTGGTGAACCGAAGATCCTGTTCCGCAAGATTGAAGATGCAGAGATCCAGAGGGAGAAGGCTAGACTAGGCAAAATGGGCAACGCTGCAGATGCAGGTGAAAAGAAGCCATTAGAAGCAGAGGCGAAGCGGGCTGAAGTGACCTTCGACGAGTTTGCGAATCTAGATTTACGAATCGGGCAGGTTGTCGAGGCTGAGAAGCTTAAAGGCTCCGATAAGCTGCTTAAGCTCAAGATAGATCTCGGCGGCGAGAAGCGGCAGTCAATATCTGGAATAGCTGAGCATTACACGCCGGAGGAGCTTAAGGGGAAGATGGTAGCAGTTATCACAAACCTGAAGCCACGAAAGGTCTTCGGTGAGATTTCAGAAGTTATGCTGCTGGCTGCGCTCGACAAAGCTACCGACAAGGAGCATCTCTCCCTGCTCAAGCCTGACAGAGACGTCTCCGCAGGCAGCAAAATATCCTAAGCGAACACAAGTCAAGGTACTGTTTCCATCTGCAGGTTCTTCCCTTAGGTTTGAGAGTTTAAGTTGAGTTTAGACTGCAGAATTGAATGTATTGGAAAGATATTTAAACCCGGCATTTGGTTTATATTAGTAATACCGGCGCGAGCTGGTAAACTGCCTACTATCTGTAGACGGTGACTATGTTGGATTATCAGTTAACGAGTTCAATGATACATCACGGGACAACCACATTAGGAATGGTTTGCACAGACGGTATCGTCTTGGCAGCCGATACTAGAGCCATTGCTGGAGGGTACTACATTGCTCACAAATCAGTCAGGAAGATCGAGAAGATCACTGACTACATAGGAGTCACGATTGCAGGTGGTGTTGCTGATGCGCAGTCTGTTGTTGACTCACTTCGATATTACGCTAATATGTATAGGTTGGAGAAAGGTAAACCTATACCAGTAAAAGCTATGGCTAGAATCACGTCGAACATTTTCTTCTCAGCCCGGTTTTACCCGTATTACGCTGACATACTGGTCGGAGGAATTGACGAGGATGAGGGTGGATCCGTCTACAATATTGATTTGTTAGGGTCGCTGAATAAGGAGATGTATCATTCTACAGGCAGCGGCTCTCCTGTTGCCTTCGGTATTCTTGAGAGTGAGTACCGGAAGGATTTGACGACTGATGAGGCTATCCCTATCGCCGCTAGAGCTATCAACGCTGCAATTCAGAGAAACGCGGGGACAGGTGATGGTTTCAACATAACGGTGATTTCAAAAAGCGGCTACCGGGAACTGACAAAGGAAGAGAAGGAAGCCGTCTTGAAAAAGATACATGGTACACGTAGTTGACTCAGCAGAATTCTATACCAAGCCTTAATTTGATGGGCACTGTCCTCAAAAGTTTACCTCCGGAGGCCCAGATAACTAGAGTTGAGTATGAAGGGCCTAGGATAGCTCTTTACACACGTAACCCGAGGTTCCTTCAACAGAACGGACACATAATCTCTGAAATCGTTAACAACGTGAAGAAGCGGGTCGTAGTTCGCACCGACAAGTCAATTCGTAAGAATGAGGATGAGGCTAAAGCCATCGTGGAGGCAGCTGCTCCGGCTGAAGCTGAAGTCTCAACTATTTTCCTAGATCCCGCGTTGGGAGAAATCATCATTGAAGCAAAGGTTCCGAAGGCGTTGACGCAGGAGAGCTTCAACACAATCGATCTTACCGAGAAGACAGGTTGGAAGGTGAAGGTGAGGAAGGCGCCCAGCATACCTTCCACAAGCATCCAGAGCATATACTACACGCTTAAGGCTGGAGCCGATGATCGAGAAAAGTTTCTGAGAGATATCGGTGAAGAGATCTTCAGGTCACGGCTAATTCAGGAGAACGATGTCAGCATCCTTACGCTTGGAGGCTTCAAACAGGTCGGCCGCTCATGCATTCTGGTCACGACCTCTGAGAGCAAAATTCTCTTCGACTGCGGCATCCATCCGAGCGTTAAGGAGCCTTGGAACGCTTATCCTAGGCTTGACTGGGCTGATATAGATCTGGATGAGCTTGATGCAGTGGTGATCAGCCACGCGCATCTCGATCACACCGGGTTCCTCCCAGTTCTCTTCAAATACGGTTACCGAGGACCTGTTTACTGCTCTGAGCCTACGCTTGCGTTGATGACGCTGCTTCACAACGACTTCGTCAAGGTCGCCTCGCTTGAAGGCGGAAACGTACTGTACGATTTGAGGGATGTCCGCGAGGTCATTAAACACACCATCACTCTTCCGTACGGGTTAGTTACTGATGTTTCGCCTGACACCAAGCTTGTGCTGAACAACGCTGGTCACATACTAGGCTCCTCGACAGTTCATCTTCACATCGGTGAAGGTGCGCACAACATTGTTTACACTGGAGATTTCAAGTACGGTAAGACGTTGCTGCTTGACAGCGCAGCATGGAATTACCCGCGTGTTGAGACGCTGATTATGGAGAGCACCTACGGCGCAAAGGAGGATATTATGCCTAGCCGCGCTGAGGTGGAGGCGAATTTCGTCAACATCATCAACAGCACATTGAAGGAGGGCGGAAAGGCGATTATCCCGGTCCCGGCCGTGGGCCGCGCTCAGGAGATGATGCTTGTTCTCGACGCTCATATGCGTGAGAAGAAGATTGTTGAGGCTCCGATCTTTATCGAAGGTATGATTTCAGAGGCAACCGCTATCCATATGGCGTACCCCGAGTATCTTTCAAGAGATCTTCGAACCAAAATCCTTGAGACAGGCGAGAACCCCTTCCGCTCAGAGTACTTCACAGTCATCGATCACCCCAGCAACCGTGAACAGGCCCTGCAGCAGGGACCCGCGGTAATCATGGCTACATCAGGTATGCTTGAAGGCGGGCCGATCATAGAGTACTTCTCTCAACTAGCCTCGGATGAGAAGAACGGTGTAGCCTTCGTCTCCTACCAGATCCCCGGCACACTCGGCCGACGAGTCCTCGACGGCAGTCGCCAAGTCAGTCTGATGGGTGAAGGAGGAAAAATCAAGATTTTGGACGTCAACTGCAAAGTCGTCAAAGTCGAAGGCTTCAGCGGACACAGCGACTACAACCAGCTAATGCGCTACGTAGGAAAGATGAGAGGAAAGCTCCAACAGGTAATCGTCAACCACGGCGAGCGGCGTAAAGTCGAGAATATGGCGAACGTAATTTCACGAGTCTACAGGATCCCGACGATGCAGCCAGGCGTTCAAGAAGCAGTCAAAATCTACTAACTATACCGCTTAGCGTAAGTTTCCTAACCACCTTTTTTCCAACCCTGAGTTCTCCATCGAGGTTGAACCTACCACTTCTGGAATGTCAGAATTCTGTTAGAGAACATCTGCTAAGCGGTATAACTAAGAAGACTGACGACACAATCTAAGCCAAGTCAGAACAATTGTTTACGCTGCTTACGCTGCGCATTCAGTAATAATTGTTGAGTGGTGGTTAGGTTGTTTGTTTACTAGACTAGACTAGGCCTCGCCAGATTTTGACTCCGGGTGGGGTTACGACTACACGTTCCTCGCCTAGGCGTGCGATGTCGCCGCCGATCGAGGTTGTGAAGTCGTAGAGTTCTTCGATTGCTTCTTTGAGGTCTTCGACGTTCTTCTGCGCTAGTGGGGTTACTCTGAGAATGATGATGGTTTGGTTTGAGATGTCATCTTTGATTTTGGGGAGTTCTTCTCTGGCCCGTAGGGGAAAGGCCTTCAAATATGTTGTATCGGTTTTGCTTCGGCTACCGCCTTTCCTTGGCAGGATTTCTTGTGTCAATTTAGTTATGATTTGACTGCCTGTTATTAATTCGGTTTAGTGCAAAAAAATCGACTTAGTGATTAAACAAGCGGAACGGAGAGATTTTCAGTACCTTCAGGCGGGTTGCTCTATTGTTTTGTAGGCTTCCCAGAATGGGTCGCCGACGTAGTGCAGGTTCTTCACCGCGACGCCTTTGCTCATAGCTGTGAGATCCTGTGAGGGGACTAGCGCGGCGCCAACCGCGATGAGCTTATTATGCCCCGCCTCCTTTACCGCGATGATGTCCCCGGCTTGGAACTCTCCCTCCCACCGGACTATGCCGGGTCGCATCACGTTTGCACCGTTACAGATGAATCGAATTGCCCCTTGATCTATGACGATAGCGCTAATTCGTCCGAGGTAGTCATCCATTTTGAGGAATGGGACCACTTCTTCATTACTGATCTTCACGGCTTTAAAATCGTCCCCAATAAGCAGTGATCTCGCCTCATCTATCTCTACGTTCCGTATGGCTTTGGTTTTGAAGGTAGGGTTCCCTGGCCACTTGCTTCGAATAATGTCTAGGATGCGGCTGGCTTCCCGCTTCGGGAGCATGAAGGATCTTAAACCCATTTGGAGACACCGGCGAAACTGAATATCCTGAAGGTACCTTCATACCTGTAGATAAGAGTGTTTAATGCGGAACGGGTTCGGCTAAGTTAATAGAGGCGCGTCGACTTCTGTCCCATCTTCGGGTGATGTATGCTTGCTGACTTTGCGTGATCACCCGATAATGGGACAGAATCGAACTGGTTGTTTAAACGCATAATTATTTCGGAGCCTCTATTCTTAGCAGACGCGTGCTCCAGTGTTTTCCTATGCGGTAAGGTTGGCTGAGTGTAAGAGATGAGGGCAGAAGCAATGATTTTTGTTCTCGGGAATCTGATTTTGCTTTTAGTTACACAGCCGGAAGCTATAGTTTGGGCGAACTGGGATGCACCTTACGGCTTTATGAGAGACATGACAACTTGGATCCTCTTTTGTCGGGTTATCGCCTGTACTGTTAGCATATCTTATTCTAAGGAGAAGCTTGTTTGGCAAGACGGTTATCTTCGCCTACATAGCCGTCATCTTGACTTTAGCCTATGCAGCCTACAGTCTACAGCAACCTCTCTTTGAAGGATTTAGGTCTCCTACCTACGAACCTAACTTCCTAATATTTCTCGGAGTGGGCGTAGTTGGAGGTGTGCTTTCCATAATGCTTCTCCCTTTGGCTCTTCTACACATTGATAGAGTCTATCTCGGCTACGGCTATGATCTTTCTCCGGGTTTGGTTAATCTAACCATACTTCTGATTATCATTCTGCTTCTTCTACACACATTAAGGAGGAGCTCCGTTGTGGCGTCAGCAAATCGTTTCTTAACTTAGTTGAGTTAGTTAGGATCGAATCTTCTGTTCCCAACGTTCGATTATGTCAGGAGCCTCTTTTAAGGCGCGTAGGAGCCAAAACAGAGCTGCGACGCCTAGGGCGAGCAGTGCTAGGATTATGATGAATACAGCGGTAGGTGCGCCTTCAGTTAATCCGATGTATCCTAGATATCCCCAAAGGAGAAGTATGAAGACATCGAAAACAACTAGTCCCTTAAGCATCGATCTCGCCAAGGGGCTGAGTTTGCTCCTCTGCGCCGAGCGGGCCCTGTTGAGATACACGTCATACGTGTTATCCAGTCCTTCATCAATGTAGCCTAGTAATGCAACAGCTTTCTTCCCCAAGGGGGTAAGGACATACTTCCCCTCTACAGTCTTCTCTAACAGGCCTTCGAGCTGGCGAAGCTGATAGTTCAGCTTTCCCGTAGACATACCTAACTCACCCAGTAGATCAGAGTACCTGAGACCGTTCCCGGATAGGTCGATCGTCCTCAGAATGCTACGTCGCTCACGGTGATCAAGGGCTTTAACGAGAGTATCTTCAGCCTCAGCCTTAACATCACTCACTGTCCATCCCTACTCAGATGAATCTACTTAGATGTTTAAATCGCTTCTTGAAAAGAAAAGGTTGACAAGCAAACTTGTCAAATTAACCTAAGATAAACCAAAGAATCCACGAAACTTTTCAGCCAACAAATGGTGCGGAGGTGGGATTACAGCACCAATTTACTAGTAACCCAAACGCGTAATTGAGGGCATTGTTGAGTTATCGGGACACTATTGAGAAGCGTCAAGCACGAATGTCCCGTAGAGTCGACAGTGCCCTAATTATCTCTGTTATGCTACGCCTAGTGTGTTACCGATTCCAGCGAGGATTACAATGTCGCCGAGCTTTGTGCTTTTCATGATTGCTTGTTTTACTCGGTTAGATGCTTCATTGAGGGCTTCTCGTATCTTGGGGGTCATCTCGGATATTGCTTCTTTAGAGGACATTTTAACCACAACAGCCAGCGTAGGTATGGTGCTCTTTACTGCAGCCTCTTCTATCCGGTAACGTTCTACGCCTGGACCGCCTATCGCGGCGCCTACGCCTTCAGCTACCTGTCCGCTCGCCTCTCCTTCTAGCTTTAACGCTGCATCCACAGTTATGATGAGGGAGACAGGTCCTGATTCTTGAACAAGCTTCTCAATAGCTAGACCGGGTTTACCAACGTTGCCTCCGGGTCCCTTCGCCTTTACAATGAGGAGCTTGCGGCCCTCGAACATGGCGTCGGTGACCGTTGTATCTTCAACGTATTCACGTCCTTCACTTGACGCAGCGAACTGGCTGGCAAGCAGCGGCCCAACCCCGTCACCAACAGTCTTACCCTTCGCAAACGCATCTATAGCGGCGTTGTAAGCCTCGGCCTCCTCCATAATTGACGGTAGGTTTATCTGAAGCAGCACTGAAGCAAGCATACCGCCCTTTTTTGAAGCTAAAACATAGTAGTGCCGCACGACTCGGAACATTGTATCCAGCCCGATGGAAACCTCCAGCAGGTTGGTGAGAGTGTTAACATCAGCTTGAAGCGCACCTTTAACAAGTGATTTCACTTCAGTCTTCAGATTATCATCGTAAGTCGTCAGAATATGGTCGAGTTTACCCATTATTCCTTTTGGATCCATGCTGACCGGCGTTATTGCAAAAGAGTCAATCAGCCGATCCACCTTACCGTGAACCTCATCACGATCCGCATTATACTGAAGCATCGACTCGATAAAACGCTTGCGAGCATCACTGCGGTATGTTTCAAGCTTAGTTAAACTTCGACGCACACCCACAAGCATAGAGCGTGTCTGAATACGCTGACCATAAGTGAAGAACAGAAAGAAGACTAGCATAGAAGCCAAATTGAGAATTATATCGAGAGGAGTTATTCCAGCCATCCTCTATTTACCTCGCCTCAATCAAATCTACCATATACGATCATCCAGATGTTCTTAAACATTCCAAGATAGTAACTTGGCTGTAGATGATGTTATAGTTTCGCTGGGTGTTTGAACGGGAAAGGTGAGTAGTAGTGTATTCTTTTTGTTGGGTTCGTTCTTTGATAGCAGGTATGCGTGTGTCAGGCGCAGGACTGATCAGGGGTGAGGGTGTTGGCATCGATTAATTGAACTCCTTCTTCTCGAAAAGTATCAAACCAAGAACTGCTGTCACGACGAAGTAGACCGCCATTATCATCAGACCCTCTGGTATCCCGACGTTGAACGTGGTGAATGATGGCCCTCTACCTTCTGGACCAAAGGAAGTTATGGCTGTATGAGCAGGGTAGGGGACGGTCAGGATGTTTCCGATTATCTGCGACCCATAGCTGAGGAGGAACCATGGCTCAATCTGCGCCAAGCTAGAGACAAGGCTCTGGACGAGGTTGAATGCGAAGAGGAAGAGGATAGCGGTCACTAGGATGGAGTATGAGCCGCTCTTGAAGAGTGAGCTGAAGAAGAACGTGAACCCGAGTACCGCCGCTAGGTAGAACCAGGCGAAGAGCACGGACTCGCCGAACTGGTAGGGTACGTTCGCCCCGAAGTAGAACAGTCCGTTTGCCAACGTTATTGCCGTGAAGATTGTGAGAATGGCAGTGGAAGCGATGAATGAGGCCAGCCACTTGCCCACGTAGACCGACGACCGTCTGACAGGGTTTGGCAGGGTGAAGTATCCCGTCTTGTTCTGGAACTCCCCGGATATCGCATCGCCGCCGAAGAAGATGCCGCTGAGGGCTACGACGAATGTGGCTGACATCCCCCACCAGCCCGCGTAGAAGCCGAGGCTAGAAGCCATGAGGCTGGCCGGCCTATAGTATCCGATTACGCCCGTCAGAATTGCACTGATGACGAGCGCTATGACTAGAAGTATGAAGAACCTGCGCGACCTGAAGTAGTCCAGAAAGGTGTACTTCATGATGACGCCTACCTGCCCGAGGTTGCTCGGTGCTTTGCCCATGTTTGTGGTTTCTGCTGAAGTGACTTGTGACAAACTCTTCACTCTTCCTCTTCTTACCTGCTGTCCGAAATCAGGTTCAGGTAGACTTCCTCGAGCGCTGAGGTCGCAGGCCTGTAACTGATGAGCCCCCCATCCAGCTTCACGAGCTCCTTGAGGATGTTCTCCTGCGCGGTTACCGTGCCGTTGTACCTGAGGATGACGTTCATCTCGTCCCTCCTCTCGGTCGAGGTGACGCCTGAAATGGCCGGAATTGTACTCCTGAGAATGCCGTCGCTTAGTGGCCTGGAGAACCCGACTTCGAGCACGGTCTCGCCGCCCGAGAACTTGGCGGTAACTTTGGGCAGGGTGTCGTAGACCAAGAGCTTGCCGTGGTCGATGATTGCTACCTCGTCACAGATGTCGGCGACCTCACTTAGGATGTGCGAGCTCATGAAGATCAGCCTGTTCTTGTTTTTCAGAGACTTTACAATGTCCTTGACCTCGCTCATCCCGCGCGGGTCCAAGCCGGTGGTCGGCTCGTCTAGGATGATCACGCTCGGGTCGTGTAACAGGGCCGAGGCGACGCAGATTCTCTGTTTCATCCCCTTAGAGAACTTCCCGACTCTCTTGTCGATCCACTCGGACATCCTAACTTCCTCCACCACCTCCTCTATCCTCCGCTTCTTCTCGGAGTGCTTGACGCCCCTGAGCTCCGCGATCATACCCAGTGCTTCTCTCGGGGTAAGCGATGGGTAAATCTCGGGTGTCTCGATGACGCTGCCTACCGAGTTCAGGGCTTGCCTTTTGTGGGTGTGAACGTTGATTCCGTCAATCAGAGCCTTGCCCGAGGATGGCCGTATCAGGTCGGTGAGCATCTTCAGCGTAGTGGTCTTCCCAGCTCCGTTCGGACCCAGGAACCCAACGCACTTCGCCCCCTCGATTTTCAGGTTCAGATTCGAAAGAGCTGTAAAAGAACCATAGACCTTGGAAAGATTGACCGCTTCGATTGAATGAACGTTGTCTTGCAACACCTGACACTCAAGACTCGGCAGATAATTTTCGATAAAAGGCTGACGTGTCGTCAACACGTATCAAGGGCATGTTCTTCTTAATAGGAAATCTTGGTTTGCGCAGAGCTGCTTGATAATGCAGCCTTTGCGAAGGATAATACTAGATTCCCTCTTCTATGCGGAGCCTGATGCATGGGGAGCTGCCAATGTTGGAAGTTGATCGCTTGCTTAGATTCGTATCCCTTCCATGATGTCTTTTATCCATGCTACCAGCTTGTGATAGGAGTCAATGCCTTTGGGCGTGAGGGTAACTCTCTCCACGTTGTCATTATCCGGCGTTTTATCGACCAGCTGATGTTCCACAAGCCAATCTAGATACTCGGTGAACCGAGGGTATCTCAAGCCGAGGAGCATCTGGATGTTCGTCCTCTTCATCGGAGTCCCTGCGTTGTACAGTATCTCCAAGAAACGTGCCACCACGTAAAGGTCTGGTTTGTCCATCCAGTACGCACATCACAGGTTCTTGAGGAATTCCTCTTTCCTTCTCTCGAAAATCATCCTCTGTTCTTCTATTTTCGAGATTTGCCCTTCATACGTCCGGTTCGTCTCATATCTGAAGTAAAGCCACACAATTGTACCTATTAGTATTCCAATCGGAGGACGAGCCAAGACCGAAGAGATTACGAATGCGACTATGCCGAAGAGGAGAGCGTCTTGATTGCGCTTCCTCACCAACTGCGGTAGTAGCTCGAGCATCCGTTCTGTTTCGAGCATCGCACTTCCAGTTATCCCCGGGGTGGCCGTGCTCTCTCCTTCAGGTTTAGAGCTGCGATTGGCCTTAGTTCGCTCGATAAGTTCTGAGAGCTCTCGGAATTGCGGATTTTCTCTGCGCCCCAGAAGTACGTAAGCGGCTACACCACAGATGCTGCCGACCAAAAGCAGGGAACACAGGATGATTAGGGTCGTTTCGGGGTGCGCCAGAAAAAAGGCCATAGAGTCCTGCTCAAGTACGATTGCGAGGAAGACGGCTGCGCTCCCCGCCCAAACCAAGACGGTGGTAAGAAATGATTTTGCTAGCCTGATCTGCCTTTGTCGGCGACCAAGGAAATCCAGCCAGCCCTCGGAGATTCCGATTATGGAGTCCATGCTCATGCGGATTTCTTCGTGGTCATTTGATGTGGCGGAGCTGGATGTCATTTTCCTGTTGTAAGGCGTTTTCCCCTGCCCTAAAAGAATAACGTGTTCTTGGCACCTATCTTAGTAAAGTGGTGCAGTGGGGATTGCAGCACCAATTTACTAGTAAGCCCAAACCTAGATGTTTTTCGCCTTAAACCGAATATAATATTGGCCTGACAATGAGAGGCGAGTTTGATGTGGCGGAGTAGCTTTATCTGGTACACTACTACACTCGGTCTATGGCCGATGTCGCCCATCGGGTCGGGTTAGTCGTTTTTGCAATTGGAGTAATCGATGTGGCTCTGATGGTTTGGATACCGTTGGTGTGGAAGTATCTCGCGTCATCTCCTCCCAGCGATATGGCTGGTTTTCCACTACTTGCCTCCTCTCCGAACCCAATTGTCACTTATGTTCAGTCGGTGTTTGTCGGGGTGATCCTCGTTGTAAGAGGGGCCGGCATATACAGCAAGAGAACTCGGGTTGCCACAGGTCTGGTCCTATCGGCCCTAGCCGTGTTCTTCCTCTTGTCGTCCCTGCTCTCGTTCACCAGTCATAACAACGATTTGTCCATCGTCCTATTTCTGCTCGCGATTCTGCTCTTTGCAGTGTGATTGAGATGGAGATAATCTCCTCCTTCTTCGGGA
>JACPRH010000015.1 GCA_016190055.1 Nitrososphaerota archaeon
ACGGATGCATCTTCTTGCGATGCCAAGCTGCAGGACTTCACCGGACAGTATCCCACACCAATCCGGTTTATTGAACTCAACCAAGCCTGTACACTTATTTAAAGCCGCCGCAATTCCTCCCACAGCTGAAGCCCGTGGGCTTCCTTACGCCAACATCGTGAAGTTCAGTTTCGCTCACAGCGGTAAAGATGGGGGTTCGTTTCCAGTTAACTGAGTGGCTATGGATCAAGGTATTGTGTTTATGCGTGAAGCCTTGGAGTCAGCTCGGCGGGGTAACGAGGTGCGTGTGTACGCGTTGGGATGTCTGTAGCAGATTGCTGGGCAATGGGCGCACTAGGCTAGACTTATTCACTTAGTTTTGCGAGGAAGGCCTCGGTTACCTCGATCCAAGCTTTGGCTGTGTTCTCCGGGTTGTACCCGCCGCCGCCCATCGCTACGATGCGGCCTCGGCTGTATTGATGCGCGATTTGATGTAGGCGTTCAGCGGCGTGGCGGTGAGCCTTCGGTGTGTATCGGAGGTGGGTGATTGGGTCGCCGTTCAGGCCGTCTCCTCCGCACTGAAACAGTATTAGATTGGGTTTGGCGGTCGCTGCGAACTCTTCGACTTCGTTGAAGGCTTTTTCGAACTGTTCGTCACCGGATTCTGGCGGTAGAGGAATTGATAGTTTGGTGCCCTTAGCATTTCTTCCACCTGTTTCCTCCCGATGACCTGTGCCGGGGTATAGATAGCGGCCGTCCTCATGAATATCCGCGATGAAGACCTTCGGATCATCGTAGAAGGCGTAGAAGACACCGTCGCCGTGATGCGCATCTATATCGACATAGAGGATGCGGTTCACCATGTATTCCTGTTTAGCTTTGATTATGGCGATCGCCGCGTCGTTGAATACACAGAAGCCTGCTGCTGAGTCCCTTCTAGCGTGGTGTAGTCCGCCGATCGGGTTGAATGCGTGATCCGCTTTCCCGTTCATTATTAGGTTGAGTCCGAGGAGTGTAGAGCCGACTACGCATCTTGACGCTTCGAAGACGCCTTTGAACGCAGGTGTGTCGCCCTGATCAAGTAGGCCGACACCTGTTTTCGAGGCGCGTTGAACCAGTGCAATATACTGCTCTGTGTGGAAGAGCTGCAGGTCTTTCGGTGATGCTTCAACCGGCTCATAGATTTTGACTCCTTCAGTGTTTGTTAGGTCTCTGCGCTTCATTTCCGTCCAGAATGCGGTGGCTCTGCTGCTGGACATTGGGTGTCCGTCTGGGAATGAGTAGGTTGAGGATGCTTCGCCGTAGATTACGGCTACGGAGCACAAGGGTTGTTTACCGCCTCATGAGTGTTGAGGCGATATTTCTGGCCTTCTGAATATCCTCTTCAGTGTTAATCTGGAAGAGTGAGTTTAGATCTGGGTCCAGCGACTTTATCTCCTTCTCAACGTCGATGAAGCGGATTGCGTTAAGCCAGTCAACGACATCCTGAGGTGTGGCTGCATCCTTGTTTGTTTCAAGGGCTCTGAGAAAGGCCTTTGTGCGGTACACTGCGAGAAGCGGGTTGACTGATCCATCGGGTCGCTTTGGGATTGCAGCATCGAAGCCTCTGGCGCCTTCGAAGAGTGCGAAGATAACGTTAGGTTTGATGAAGGGTGTGTTACCCACCATAACGAAGCAGAGTTCTGAACGGCTTGCCTCCATACCGATCTTCATCGCTGAGAGAATGTTGCTGTTGCTTCCGCCGCCGCCATGGGTTTCCTCCACGATAATTTTGACGCCGAACGGCGCTATAGCCTCGACGATCCTGAGATCAGGTTCATGGTTAAAGACCACAAATATCTGATCAACGACAGTCCAGACTGAGTTAAGAACATACTCGATAAGGCTGCTCTCAGTCGACCCGGGTTCAGAGAACTGCGTAGGTATCTCAACGTCCTCCATGCCTGTGACTAGAACTACCGCAGATCGGTTGCTCATACTCATCTATCTAGCTCTCCTCCGTGAGGCGGGCAGCAAATCCTGTTCCGCACATAAAACTGCGGTGCCGATCGTTCTATCAACTACATCTTGCGTTGAAGTCATCACCTTAAAAGATTATCTGAAACGTTCGAAAGGCCGCTCTTCAACTATCTTATCTATTACTGCGCCCCCTTTTAGTTACTTCTGCGACGATTAATCTACTAGTGCTTGCTGAAGTCTAGTCGAGCTGCCTGTAGAGCGAAGCCTCAGGCATTGTTTGCTTGAGAAGGGGCTGTCCGACTAGGCATCTCTGTTTTGTTTATTCGGGTTGTTTTCGGTTTCGGAGACCCTTCCATTTTACCCAAGGTTGGATCAGGTTCGCCCAATCGTCATGGAGTTCTTCAGAGTGATTTTTGAAGCAGTTGTGCTCGCTTGATAGTGATGATTTGCAAATGGGGCAGTATCTTTTTCGCGTCCAGTTGTCTACATCAATGCTCCAGCTCTCTGGGAAGAGTTCATCACGTATCTCACTATACTGCTCACGAAGCATCCTGCGTCGTGTATTAAGAAGAGACGGGGGAAGATCTACATGTTCTTCCTCAATATCGTCAAGATTCGCCTTAGCGCGTTGGCTCAATTCGAATAGTTCTACATATCGGGACAGGTATTAATCGAGATGACAATCTTTCTTAACACGACATATGCAAGACGATTGACAAGACCACGATGACTGAGAAGTGCTCCGCAAGCGTGATATGTACCTCTTGCTTGTGACAGGTTATCTCAGCGTTTGTAGCCGATTCTCCGTAGAAACTCGTGTCTCTCTCGGCGATCCTTCTCCGACTCTACTCCCTGGTTCTTCACGCCGTCGATGACGCCTAGTACGCCTCTTCCCTGCTGCGTCTCCGCTATAACCACCTCAACAGGATTGGCTGTGGCGCAGAAGATTGACGCGACCTCTTCAACCATCTTAACTCGGTTCAGGATGTTGATTGGAAAGGTGTCGCGTAGAGTAATCACGAAGATGTGGCCCGCAGATATCTCTTTGGCGAAGTTGACTGCTATGTCCTGTAGCTCTTTGTCGTTACCATCGTAGCGGATTAGCGCAGGCCCGCTTGATTCGCAGAAGGCTACACCAAACCTGATTGAAGGACCGCTTGAGATAAGCACCTCATACAGGTCTTCAACGGTTTTTATGAAATGGGCCTGTCCGATGACTAGGTTCAGGCCTTCGGGAACCTTAATACTTACCGTTACTATGTTCATTTCGGAGATATGTAGTGCTGGGCTGTTATATCTGTTCTTTGGAGAGATACTTCGCAATAGATTTAGCAGTGTTCTGTAGATAGGCGCTCCGCTCCTTCAGGACTGTTTCTTCAGAAGTTAGCCCGATCAGCCGAACTATCTGCATCCGTAGCTCGCCGTTCAGTAGCTGGTTGAAGATATCATGATACTGTGGGCTTCTGCCTGTTGAGCGGCACTTCAACTCATACGTCTCTTCGACTGTTCGCGTGAGTTCAGCTCCTAAGTTGCAGTAGGCGTCGACCACCGAGTGTGATTTTACGAGGTGTTTGCTGCGTGCCTCCGCTAGCTGATAGGCGTATTTTGACGCGTCTGACTGCTCCAGATCAAGTACTTCTCGGAGCGCATCAAGCCTCCTCATCACCGTCACGTCAGTAGCCATGTCTAGGCCCTGCGTTTTCGACCAAGCTCCGAAGAGGTCGCCAGCGTCTTCAGAGGCTCTGCGAAACTCAGCTAGGAGGTGTGAGCGACGAGGCACTTTCCCTTCGGAGGCGATGACTGCAGTTGCCAAGTTGTAGCCGGAGATTCTCAGCCAGAAATCCGCTTCAAACAGGTTACCTGCTTTGAACGAGTCTTGATAGCGACCCTGATCAGCCAGAGATTCGAATATGGTGCGTCGAGCGAAGCGTTTCAGACGCTGAGGTGCCTCAGCAGTTATGTTTGACTCCTGATGTTTAAGGCTCCACCCAGGATCCGCAATAATGTTTAGGTCAGTTAACGCGAGTGCTAACTGGTCTTCAGAGGCGTTTAGAAGCGTCTCCTCATTCAAGAAGAGGATATCAACAATTCGACCGTTGATTATCCGTCTTTCAAACCGTTTTTCACCTTCAGAAATGATCAGGTAATCATATTCACAGTCTGGGTACGCCTCTCCGGAGGCGTGACAGCCGATGAGACCTAGAGCCGAATTAGGAAACTCACTTCTAAGAGCATCGGCCACACAGGAGTCATCTCTGCTCATACTCAGGTTTTTCAGGCAATACCATCTTAAGCCTTACGAAGAAGCAAGAGACTGCCCTACTGTTCAAACACCATCTGTGCAGTTTCTGTATGAAGCGACTCTGATACCGTGGCTTGCAGCTTTGCTATCTTGCTGTTTAACAGATAATCGAATAGACTGATGGATGCTCGGCAATATTTGCAGTGCTTCGAGATGCACGCACGCCTGCTGCCGACCTAGGGGGGAGGATCTATATACTCTTGAAATGTGCGTAAGAATCCAATTGTTGTTCTAATGGATATGCTTGGATCGAAGCTCTGGGCTTGCAATACTTGTTGGAAGCGTTGATTCCGGTTGCAAGATTATCCCCCAATGTTTTCTTCTAGTTTTATGTTAGAATTGCTTGCGGTGCTGTTCTGGGTTGCAGAGCCTGTATAACCGGTTAGCTTGTTATTGGCAGATTGGCTGTAGTGTTGGTGGCTCCGGTTAGAGCAGTACAGCTTGCGCATGATTAATTTTGTGTTTGTTGGGGTGTTGATCTTTTGGTGTTTTCTGGGATGATTGTTTGGCGCGGGGTGGGCTGGTTATTCCTATCTGAGGCATTGCTGTGATGAATGCGAGTGATTGGACGAATTGCTTCTCATCTTCTTTTTCTTGTTTCGGTAGGGCTGTTAGAAGTGGTGCTATGTCTCGGATGATTTTTTTGGTGCGTGTTTCGCCTAGGAGTCTTCGTCTGGCTTTTATCCACTTTGCGAAGTGTTGGTTGAGTCGTGGGATGGTTCTGTCTATTGCCTTGTCTAGGTTGTAGTTGTTTTGAAGTAGAACTTTCACTATTCCTTCTCGCGTTATGTCGTAGGTGCGCTCTGTTTCGCCTTCAAAATTTTCTGTGTCACCTATAGTTACGAGTCCTTGGCTGTAGAGTGCGCAGATTGCTTCGGCGATATTGGAGTCTGTGGATGATTTGCGTTTCTGTTTTACCTCAGTGGCTAGCTGGTGCTGGTTTGCTTTACTGTTCTCTGCTAGGTAAATTAGTGTATTCATTGAGCATTTAGATTTGTTTTGTGCTTGGGATTCGGCTGTCATTCTTAGCAAGATTAATTTACGGGGTTCATCTATAATAATTCTGCGGCTGGTCACTCATTCAGTGGTAGTCGCCGGTGCCTGTGAGCTGCTTCTCCAAAAGGTTTAAATATTTAGAATGACAATGTATTAGTTAGCAGATAAAAGGTTTTCGGGTGAAATAGAAAATGCAAGGAGATAGAGACTATTCTCGCTTATTCCGCCTACAAAGATCAGTAGGCCATTGTCCTAGATGTGGAAAGGGACCGATGGTTGTCGACACTGGTGGTGGCGAACTCTTCTGCAGTAACTGCGGATTCGTAGTGAAGGAGAAGATAGAGGAGATCGGACCTGAGTGGCGAGCCTTCTCAAAGGAAGAGAAGGATGATAGGAGCCGCACAGGTATCCCTACATCGCTAGCTATGCACGACATGGGTCTAGCGACCGTCATTGGGTACGAAAACAGGGATGCTGCAGGAAGATCTCTTCCATCATCAATACGCTCGACAATCGAGCGTCTCCGAACTTGGGATGGTCGAAGCCAAGTTCACGAGCCTGTTGACCGTAACCTGAGACAGGCTTTCAGCGAGCTAGACAGGTTAACTGATAAGCTGAACGTAGGCGACGCAGTTATCGAGAAGGCTGCTTACATCTACCGAAAGGCTTTGGAGCGTGGATTAGTCAGGGGAAGATCCATCTCAGCGCTCATTGCCGCATCAATCTACGCGGCCTGCCGAGATACAGAGACTCCTAGAACCCTGAAGGACGTAGCAGCTATCAGCAACGTGAAGAAGAAGGATATCGCAAGATGTTACAGGCTTCTTCTCCGAGAAATGGATCTTAAAATGCCAGTGGTAGACCCTACGAAATGTGTTTCGAGGATTGCTAGCAGATCCGGCCTGTCTGAGAAGACCAAGCGCAGAGCCCTCGACATCCTGAAGAAGGCCGGCGAGACAAAGACCTCTGCAGGTAAGGATCCTATGGGTTTGGCTGCAGCTGCCCTGTATGTGGCCTGTGTGCTTGAAGGGGAGAACAAGACTCAGAAGGACGTAGCTGAAGCAGCTGGAGTAACAGAAGTAACCATAAGAAACAGGTACAAGGGACTGAAGGCTATCCTAGACATCTAAATCTAGGTATGGCCTACTTTTCTTTACAGCCAGATATCTAATTATATCAGCAAGCAGCTACGCTTACCTGATCAACGAATTATCAGTAATTTAGTTGATTAAAGTCAATCTATCGAGACTGTGTCAAAAGTAATCCTGAACTTATGAGGGCTACAATAATAGCAGATAATCACAATATTACTTAAAGATTATTATCATTCGTATGTTGTTGTCCACGATTTTTCATTCCGGCCAGAGTTTTGACACAGTCTCTATCCTTTGGCGGAAATCGTCCAGTGACTATTCGAGAAGTTGAACAGGATGCAACCAAGACTTTCGCCAAAGTATAGACTGACTTTAATTGGTCGGTTAGTTAGTTTAGCTTGGGTTTGATTCTACTAGGCGTCGTCTTTCTTCTAGCAGCTCGACAACGATTCCCATGATGCTGTGTATCTGATCGTAGGATGAGATTGATAGGCGGCTGTTCCTGTTTAGACCCGTGACATGATTCTCTAGCGCGACTACGTTAGACGCCAAGTCGCCATCCAGGTCGATGAGTTGATCAAGTTTTTCAGGGTTGATTCTACCGTCTGGTTCGATTAGGCTGCTGTAGCCTTGTGCTTCGAGCGATCTGAACTCGCCGAACAGGCTCATTAAATCAATGTATACTTGGCCGAGCATTTCGCGTGTTTGACTTGATCGTGAGCGGTTTAGCAGTGTATCAACTGTATCAAGAGCATTTGCGGTTCGAGAAATGAGGTGGCTGCTGATGTACAAGTCAACCTCTCTCATATCGCGCCACGTTGTTTGGCTTAGTCGTACTGCGCGTTGGAGTCTAGAAGCGAGCCTTTGTGCTCCTTTTAGCTGCTCCGAGAACTTTTCTGGCGATCCGCCTTTCTTATCTTGTTCGCCCGCCATGACGAAACCACCTAGCAAAAGGTCGTCTTTAAACCTTATTGTGTCCTGTCTGACGCCTAGATTTCTTGTAGATACTTATTTTCAATTATGTCTATTCGTCTACTTCCGACTAGAATGTTTTGCAGCGATGCGGGGTGAAGGTAGGTGCAGGCATGTGGCTCCTGCACCTGTGGGGAGAATACTGACCAGCTTGTCACCTGAGCCGCCACAACCCCAGCTTTACAGTACCTACCTCATCTGTAAAGCGAAAAGGATGGAGTGAGTCTAAACTAAGGTGTATTACCATAAAAAGAGTGGAGGCGACTCCTACGGTCGCCTTCGTGTCGCTAGGACTCCAGCTGCAATCACCGCTATGACAGCAATTCCGATTGCTGCATAGGTGATTTCGGGCTGAAGACCGGTAGTCTCGGTAACTGATTGTGTAACAGTTTCGATTTGCGCTGGTGCTGTGGCGGTTGATGTTATGGTCTTTGGTGAAACGGTTGATACTACTGTTGTGGCTGAGGTTGTTACGGATGTGGATACTGATGTTGTTGTGGCGGTGGTGGTTGCGGTGGTTGTGATTGTAGTCGTTTGGGCTGCGCCGGGTGCTCCACCTGTAGCCTTATCGGATAGTCCGATTCCTATGACCGTGCCTGGCATCGAGGGGGTTATTGCGCTGGCGCCTGAGCCGACGATTGTGAATATCATTTGTTTGCCTTTGATGTCTTGTCCTGTTGTTACACCGATCTTCAAGTCTGAGCCTAGGTTCATTTCATGTAGAAGTTTGCCGCTGTTCTTATCGAAGAACCTCATGTAGCCGTCTGTAAAGCCGGTGAAAAGTAAGGTCGGGGTAACCACCATGTGGCTCCGCTGCTGTGACAAATCATAGAACCAAGTCCACTTCATTTTGCCTGTAGCTGCATCTCTAGCGACTATTGTTGTATTCATAGTAGGATACGGTGTAATTATTGAGACACTGCCCCCTTCCTTCGGAGGGGGTGAGTCTATCAGTTTTGCCTGTAAGGCTGCTGCGTAATGGTAGAGCGTTTGGGTTTGAGGATCATATGACATGTCTGTGGCGAAGATACCGTTCAAGAAGTACGGGTATAACTCACAGGGTCTTCCACAGTAGGTGCTATTATCGGGTGATACCATCTCCCTCATGTCGTAGTAACTAGTTACGTTAGTGAGGTGGTAGCGAACACCGCCTTGATATGGCTCCTTTAATGCTGCTTGACCGATTTGTCCCCACTCTACTTGCTCGTTGACAACGTCGACAACGTAGTGAGATTTGCCTGTATTAGCGTCCATCACGTATAGTCGTCCTTCTTTGCAGCC
>JACPRH010000053.1 GCA_016190055.1 Nitrososphaerota archaeon
CACCCTACCTTGCAACTTTAGCTTGGAGTCAAGGGAATGTTCTGAATATCTGCATTTGGAAACAGGCTTCTGTGCAAGTTGAGTTATGCTGCTCTGCTGGGCTAGACAGATTTGCAATGCTTCATAGAACACGCACGCGTGCTGCCAACCTAGGTAGGGGAGGTTCAAATACTCTTGAAATAGGCATAAGAATCTAATTGCTGTTCTAATGGATATGCTTGGATGAGATCTCGGGATATGCAGTGCTTGTTGAAAGCATTGTTTTTGGTTGCAAGATTATCCTCGATGATTTTTTTCCGCTAACAAGATAGAATTGCATGTGCTGCTAGCTTGGATGTTGTATGCTGTATTGGATTTGTTGGGTTTATGCAAGGCTGGACAGGTAGATGGGCTTGTTCAGGGCGGAGTAATTCTTATAGCGTTGGATCAATCGACTGTCTTGAACTGATTGCGTTGGCGGAGACACTGATAGATCAAAGCACTTTGTATCTGTTTCTGAATGCCTTTGTACTGTTGTTCTTCGTTCTCGACGCGATTGGTAGTGTGCCGATTTTTTTGGCGTTGACCTCGACGTTGAAGGAACAGCGTAAGCGGATAGCGACTCACTCGGTTATTATTTCGCTGATTATTCTGATTATCTTCGCGTATGTGGGTGAGATGATATTTCAGTTCCTCGGCATCACGATAAATGACTTCAGGATAGCTGGCGGGATTATTCTTTTCGTGGTCGCGGTTCAGTACCTGATAGGAAAGACTCTCGGTGGAGCTAGTCTGGATCCGGATGAGCTCGCCGCCTTTCCCATAGCTACTCCTCTTCTCGCCGGCCCCGGCGCTATCTCAACTGTCATTATTCTCTCTGCGCCGCCCTATAATCACTTCATCTCCACAATCGTGATTCTCGTTAATACGCTCATAGCTTGGGTGGTGCTGGTGAAGGGGGATGTGATCTTCAGAATTCTGGGAAGCAACGGCTCAAAGGTCTTTACGAGAATTATGGGTCTGCTCATAGCTGCTATCGCAATTTCGTTTATTCGCGGAGGCGTCGAGGCGATAGTACTGGAGATAATCAAACATTAGGTTGTGTAAGCAAGCCTGGTTCTGAGGTGGGGGTCAAGAAGCCTTGACACCTACCTTGGTTTTCATATGGACAATTTATCAATTAAACTAAAATAGCTTCACTACTTAAGGGTGGGAATATGCAGCCTATTTCTCGAAGGGTCCGAACAATATATTCTGTTATCGCATCTTCAAACAGGCTCGAGATCCTCCGCATCCTCAACACCAAGGGGCCGCTGAGCTACTCTGAGCTCAAGACCCTTGCAGGCTTCAAGTCGAAGAAAGAGTCAGGGAAGTTTGCCTACCATCTTCGAAAACTTGTACGACAATTGCTGATTTCATTAAACCGGCAGGAGCGGAAATACACCGTCACAAGCCTCGGGCGGCTCGTTCTCAACCTTACTCGGCAAATAGAGGAGCAGTCGGTCGTGGAGAGCGGCAAAATCTATGTCCGCACTTCACGGCAGACGATGGAGGAGTTCAACTCCGACAAGATTCTTCAGTCCCTAGTGCGCGAGGCGGGGATGCCTGTTGAGCTCGCTCAGCGGATTACAAGCGAAACTGAGTCGAGGCTCTACAAGTTCCAGACAATCTATCTGACCTCTCCACTGATCCGGGAGATGGTTAACGCACTGCTTGTTGAGCATGGGCTTGAAGAGTATCGCCACAAGCTAACTAGGCTCGGACTCCCAATTTACGACATTTCGGAGCTAGTGAACAATACTGGACAGAGCGATGGGGACGTGAAGACTGTTCTCTCCAAGACTGCTAGCTCAGTCTTCGCTGAATACCTTATGCTTTCGCAGCTTCCACGCGACGTTACCGACTCTCACTTGGCTGGAGAGATGCATATTTCGAACGCTGGGAGCTGGGGTCTCATGCCGGATACAGTTTTCCTGGATCTGATGTCGCTGCAGAATCACGGCATCAATATGGGCGGCAAACTCACCACGATTCCTCGAATTGATCCACCGAAGAAGCTTGAGGATGCGCTGAGTAGTCTAGTCGTGTTCGGCTCAATTTTGAGCAGAGAAGTTTCTAACGAGATCTTCTTCGAAAACTTCACACCCTACTTGGCTGAGTACGCGCAGGAGAAGACGAAGGAGGAGCTTCGAGACTCCGTAAGACGAGCTTTCAGTCTGCTCTCTCCTGTCACTGGCGGCCACGGATCTGCAACCATCTCTTTCCAAGTAGGCCGGAACCACAGCGCCTCAAAATACGATGATGCTCTTATTCTGCGGGTGCTTGACGCCACCTTTGCCGCTTACGAGGATTATTTGCGGAGCATCGCGGTGCCGACGATCAGCCTAGTTTTATCCGCTGACTCCGAGATTAACCCTAAGACAAGTAAGATGGTGGCTTCAGCTGTGTCTTTAGGGGGCAGAATCGCCGTCTCTGTTCAACCTGATATTGTTAGATCCTACTCGGGCCTGAGAAGGGATGGTGGTAAGCGTTTTCCAGCAGACGGAGTCGAGGTTCTACACTCTCTATCCCTCAATCTTCCACGCCTATCATATGAGTCGAACCGCGACGAGACGTATTTCCGAGCTAAGCTCAACATGAGTCTTCAAACAGCGATCGGAGCACTCCAGACCCGTAAGAAGATAATCTGCAACCTCTCAAAGCAGAATCTCCTTCCAGCATTGTCTGGAAAGCCTCAGATAATCTCAGAGGAGTATATGCCGCTGACCGTGAACCTGACTGGGCTGAACGAGGCGGTTACCAGAATGCTTGGGGAACGGGCTTCCTCAACTGAGAGGTGGTCTCTCATCGAGAAGATCGTGGAGACCGCGACTAAGGGCGCAGCGGAGATCGGTGAGAGTCTCGGTGAAGTCGCGCTGGTGTCGTCGATCCGAGGCGACTCCGGTAGAAGGTTCGCGTCAATGGATATGGAGAAATACGGCAGATCAACACTCGCCTCATCCTCAAACAAGGACGGGTACTCCGAGGTTCCGCTGATAACATCTGCTGATCTCTCAAAGTCTGACATGAAGGGGCTTTGCCAATCTCTGGGGTTGCTGACCGGCGGATGCACTGTCGATATCGATGTCCCAAGTAGCGCATCTGTTGAGGTGTTGTCAGAAATAATTGGCAAAGCCCAGAAGTCCCTCGACTTCTTCAGATTCGCGCGCAGAATGGCGGTGTGCCGAGGATGCGGAGTTCGTTTCCCTGAGGGGACAGTGAAGTGCAACTCCTGTGGATCAACCTCCATGCGAGAGTACTCCACAGTCTAGACCTAAGCACTGCGTAGATACAGCGGTTTTGTCAACAAATTTTCACAAGAGCCCTCTTCGAGAGGGTTCTCTGAACCGCTAAAACAGGGGTTTACGGCCCGGGGTAGTTGAGGAGAAGACTCCTGTTTTTTGAGTCAATGAGACGCTTTCCGGGCTGGTCTCCAAGTCAAATTCAGCTAAGCTAAAAGCATCTCATTGACTCGATTTTCCCAAGACTGTTACGCAGCAGAGCATAAGGCACCGTCAAAAGCTTTGAACCAGTACCGAAAAAACCTCCATTTTCCCTCTCTATTGCAGTTATGAGGCGCAGAGATACAGAATGACTCTTGAAGTTTCGAAGGTAACAAAAATTAGAAAACGGAACGGTCAGATACTAGATTTTGATCAGGCGAAGATTGTTGAAGCGATATGGCGAGCTGCGCAATCTGTCGGGGGAAAAGATAGGGGACTTGCTCTTCAACTCTCCAGCCAAGTTGTGGAGTTAGCGAACAAGCAGTTCTCGTCAGACAAGGTCCCGACTGTCGAAGACATTCAGGACTTGGTGGAAAGGGTTCTGATGGAGCAAGGGCACTCCAAGACAGCCAAGGCCTATATCCTGTATCGTCAAAAGCGCGCTGAAATCCGTGAAGAGAAGAAACGGATTCTGGAGAAGGATGATACAGATAGCGTAGACAAGCGTTTCGATTTAAACGCGCTTCGCGTTCTGAAAGCAAGATATCTTCGAAAGGACGGTGCGCGTCTTATTGAGACGCCTAAGCAGCTCTTCATGAGGGTTGCTACTCACATTGTTCTCACCGACATTATTTTCGACGGAACAATCTATAGCGCGGAGGGAGGACAGCCTCCTAACAGACATGAGGAGTTCAACAGTGCAGATTACGACGGGAAGCTCTCAGTGGGAAATTACCCGTTAAACAGGTATCATCTCGAAGCGTTGAAGCGGCTCTACGATAGGATGAACGAGAAGGGCTTCATGAAGGTGACTTGGAGTCGCCTGCTCGCCGCGTTAAAGAACGGCGAACTCGCCAAGTACGAGACGGCTCTAGACACATACTACAACCTGATGGTTTCGAAGCGGTTCATGCCGAACACGCCTGCCTTAGCTAACTTCGGGAATCCTCTTGGAATGGGCTCCGCCTGCTTCGTCATGAAGATCGAGGATTCGATTGAGAGCATTATGGAGACTCTGAAGAAGACCTCGATCGTCTTCAAAGCCGGCGGCGGAATGGGCTACAACTTCTCAGATCTTCGACCCGAAGGAGACATTGTGAGCTCCACCTCAGGCATCGCATCAGGTCCGATCAGCTTCATGCGGCTCTTCGATATGATGACCGAGGTCATCAAGCAGGGCGGTATCCGCAGAGGCGCAAATATGGGTATACTGAACATCAACCACCCAGACATAGAGAAGTTCATCACCTCAAAGAAGGGCAACGCTGCGCTGAGAAACTTCAATCTCTCAGTCCTTGTGACCCCTGATTTCTGGGACGCCTACGCAAAGAACGAGCCGTACCCGCTTGTAAATCCCAGAAACGGAGATGTGGTGAGAGAGGTCAATCCTCGTATGCTTTTCGACATGATAGTCTACCACGCGTGGGAGAGCGCTGAGCCGGGGCTGATATTCTTCGATCAGGTCAACAAGTACAACCCCTTCTTTGAGTCACTTGGACCAATTGTCTGCACCAATCCATGCGGGGAAGTTCTTCTATACCCTAACGAGTCCTGCAACCTTGGAAGCATCAATGTCTGGGCCTTCTGCAAAATCAATGATAGAGGCGAGCGGTACTTCGACTGGGATGGTTTAAAGGAGACCGTCTACTCTTCAGTCAAATTCCTAGACAACATTATCGACATCAACAACTTCCCGCTGAAGGAGATTGAGGAGATGACCCTATCAACCCGGAAGGTCGGGCTAGGCATCATGGGTCTCGGAGACCTCCTCTACGACATGGGTACTCCTTACAACAGCGAGGAAGGCAGAAGATTCATGGAGCTGCTGATGGAGTTCGTTAACTATCACTCAAAGATAGCGTCGATCGAGCGAGCGAAGGAGCGCGGTAGCTTCCCACTCTTCGACAAGAGCTTCTACACTAGGGGGCGGCTTCCGATCTCGGGCGCAGATGAGAAAGATAGCTGCCACTTCGACTGGGTGGAAATTCGAAGAAACATCCAGAAGTTCGGGCTGAGAAACTCGTATACAACCGTGGTAGCTCCGACCGGAAGCATCTCAATGATAGCTGGGTGCAGCAGCGGTATTGAGCCTGTCTATAGCTTGGTATACGAGAAAAACGTCAAGGTAGGTAGCTTCTACTACGTGGATCCGGTCTTTGAGCAGGTGATGCTCTCCGAGGGACTCTATGACAGCGACCTGATAAGCGAAGTCAGCGATAACAGTGGAAGCATCCAGAGAATAATGTATATCCCCTCAGATCTTAAACGAGTCTTCGTCACCGCCCTAGACATCTCACCAGACGACCACATCAGAGCATTAGCGGCGCTACAGCGATGGGTTGACTCATCAATCTCAAAGACGAACAACTTCCCCGCCGATGCAACCGTTGAATACATGCGGGAAAGCTACCTGCTAGCCTACAAGTTAGGCTGCAAAGACATCACCGTCTTCAGAGATACATCCATCAAAGATCAGGTTTTGGTGGCGAAGAAGCGCACAGACACCAGAGAATCTCAGAGCCACGCCGCAGTCACCCAAATTAAACACGAGATCCCAGTTCACCACCACGCGCAAGAAGGTTACCTTCATCAACCAGTCGAGGCGCACATACCTAAACCTGCGTCAACTCTCAACACTACTTACTATACACCCGCTGGCCACGACTATGGACACAACGATGGGAATCACGGAGTCGGTGATACCTGCCCCGTCTGTGATGCACAGGTCTTCTTCGTAGAAGGTTGCGTCACCTGCCCAGATTGCGGTTGGGGTCTCTGTTCCTAGCAACCGTTAGAATAAACCTGAACTAGTTAGTCAGCGGTTAATCGTCGTCTACCCGATTGCTGGCTAGCTAGCTAAATTTCTTTGTTCAAGATTAGGCTGATTAGCGCCGCTCTTACAGTTTTGCCGTAGATGGTTTGGTTGAAGTATTTGGCGTGCGGGGTTGAGTCGACTTCGGGCTTGATCTCGGTTGTGCGTGGAAGCGGGTGTAGCACCATCAAATCTTCTCGGCCCTTGGAGAGGAGTTGGTTGTCTATGACATATGTGCCTCTTACCTTCTCATATTCGACTAGGTCGGGGAACCGCTCCTTCTGTATTCTAGTCATGTAGATGACGTCTAGATCGCTGACTATCTCTTCAAGATCTGTGTGTTGGGATAGGTTTATTTTACCTTCAAGGTCTGATAGTGCTTCTTCTCTGAGTCGGAGCTCTGGTGGCGAGACCAAGAAAACGCGAGGGTTGAAGTTAGCTAAGCCGTAAAGAAGCGAGTAGACTGTGCGCCCGTACTTCAGATCTCCAACTAACGCGATTTTCAGGTCAGATATGGTGCCTCGCTCCTTCAGTATTGTGTAGATGTCAAGCATTGCCTGCGTAGGGTGCTCCTCGCTTCCGCTTCCTCCGTTAATCACCGGTTTCTCGGCGACTTGAGCGGCGTAGCGAGCTGCTCCCTCCATGCGGTGTCGAAGCACGATGAGGTCGACGTAGGATTCGACTGTTTTGACTGTGTCGTGCAGGTTCTCTCCCTTTTCGGTGGAGGAGGTTTTGGGCTCTATGATGGAGATGGTTTGGCCGCCGATGGAGAGCATTGCTGCTTCGAAGCTGAGGCGGGTGCGGGTGCTTGGTTCAAAGAACATTACGCCTAGAAGTCGCCCGTCTGCAAGGCTTGAGCGTCTATTAGGCTGTAGAGTTTGGATCTGATCTGCGGTTTTAAAGAGATACTCGAGATCAGATTTTGAAAATTCTCGGATCGAGATGACATCCCTGTTGAAGAAGGGGTTGGTCAAACTCTCTCCTCTCCTATGTGTCTGTTGACGTGCGCCTATTAAGATTTCGAGGTCGGAGGAGCCTATTTATTCGACCTTAATGGTGGTGAAGGTGCCGGTTGGTTGGTGATTAGCTAGTTATGTCGGAGGAGCATCTTGCTGTTAGGCGGATTAGGGAGGGCACGGTAATCGATCATGTTGCGCCCGGTACTGCGCTGCGGGTTCTCTCAGCTCTTGGTGTCACTGGGCAGGATGGTCATATTGTGACTATTGCGATGAATGTTCCTTCTGATAAGTTAAGCAAGAAAGATATTGTGAAGATTGAGAACCGGTTTCTGCGGGCTGACGAGACTAACAAGATTGCGCTTATCTCGCCGAGCGCCACTGTCAACATTATCAGGAACTTCAAGGTTGTCGAGAAGAGAAATGTTGATCTCCCAGAGGTTCTTGAAGGCGTTTTTCACTGCCCTAACCCAACCTGCATCTCAAATTCAAGTGAGCCTTTGACCCCCCTGCTCACAGTTGTCTCTAGAAGTCCTCCTAAGCTCCGCTGCAAATACTGCACCAGAGTCTTCAAACTGGAAGATCTGCTATAAGGCTCAGAGATGATTACCAGCTATGCTGAAGACTAGGCTATTGGTGATGCGTCTTGAGCGATAGTAATGATGATGATGCTACTGTTGCTGTTCGTAGACAGACCCGGATTATGCTCCTTGTACTGCCGATAATTATGGCTGCGCTAATAGTTGGAGGCGTCTTTCTAGGCTTCTACGTTTCAGATATAATGGGATCCCACGGCTCACTTATTCTTCCAATCGTGTTCGCGACCCTAGGCCTCTTCGCCGCACTAGTTGTCTCTCTGGTTGTAATCAAAAAAGTCCTCAAGGCCTAGATGGTTGTTGAATCTTGGCTTGTTTACTCTGACGCGGCCTGCTCTGTTAATCCAGTCAATCAAAAAGTGGCTAGTCTTAGTTCCGAATGTCTTGTTGTAGAACTAGGTTTATTGTCTATTTTTGTCTAATATGGGACAGCGCATCATCTCGCAGGGATTAGGGGACTTTACGCATTTCCCGCCGTCTCTATGTATGCAGTTCTCACTTAAGGTGGAGAACGGAATTTGAACGACATCTTCACCTTTAAGGAGAGAAGCGGTGGGCTGATAGAGGATCTTCGGCCTTCCCCTTGTGGTCTTTGCTATGGTTGATTTAGAGATGAGACCATTCATCTCCATCTCCTTCAGGTGCTTTAGAATAGTAAATCTGGAGTGAGGCAGGTTCTCCATTATGCGCGCCAGAGTCCTCGGGGTAGCCTGACCATCCTTTACTAAGAGCTTCACAATGGCCTCACAGTAGGGATCCATAGCCACTCAAACAGACAGACAAAAATAGACTTTATTATGGGTTATGCGCAAAAACAGCCGGATCCACAACTAACCACTTTTTGATTGACTGTAATCTGGAATACGCTAATAAGGAACTAGGAACGTCTAACAGTAATGGGCCGTTGAGTACTTCTTCCTCTATGCGGACTTTAAGCCGCATCAAGGTGGCTTGGTGGGGATGCTTGATAGGTATCCTACTCTACACCTCAGTCCCACTGGCAATCACCGTCTTCTCCTCAGGTCAATTATCAAATTCCTCTGACGGTTCTGCGTTCACAGCTTTTCTTGCTGCGCTACTCGGCTCTCTCCTGGCTGTGTCGCTGCCTTTCACTCTGCTAGGTAGAAGATATGTTCTGCAGAGGCGAGGTGTACGCGGCGTAGTTTTGTCGACCGCGCTTCTCCGTCTAGGTTTAGTCGAGGCGGTCGTGGTGTTCGGGGTCGCGATCTACATGATTACTGGCTCCTTAGATCTCTTCCTTCCCTTTCCCCTAATATCCATCCTGGGCCTGCTGCTGCTTAAGGGTGATGAGAAGTTTTACTTTGAGCTTCTAGAGGCTGTCAAGGTGCAGCCTAATAGTTAATGATGCAGTAGTAAACAGCTCGGTTTAGTTAAGTTAGCTCGACGTCTTGATGCCTACTCTTTCTTTTCCCACTCGATGTCCAGATGAACTGGGTGTGGTTTGAGTCTGCGGAACATTGTGCCGGTTCCTGCGTAGAACTTTGTGAACCATTCGTATAGGTGAAGCCTGAGATCCTGTATGTAGACGATGAGCCCTTCCAGCATCATAATCATGATGTTGAAGATGACTAGCATAGGTACTGCTACTGGCAGCGGCAGTGAGACGGCGCGGTTTAGCACCATAAGTAAGGCTGCGTGAACTAGAAGGAGGATGCCGAGTCGAGTGTAGCTCATTGTGTTTGCGAGGAACTCGACTACTCTGATGAGGAACTCAACTATGCCCATTACAACAGACATCGCGATGCTGTCCTTAGGAACCTTCTTCAGAATTATCGCGACTGGTTTCCCAATGATTATGGTGACGACTGATACTAGGATGACTGGGAGCGAGATTATCGCGGCCTGTGAGACGGGCAGTCCGAGTAGAGGAATTGGATTCGTCTTGGTTAGAAGACCTGCGAAGCTGTTACCTGCACCTATGAACGCTAGTGCAAAGATGATGCCAAACAGATACATTAGGAGGGTTGGAATCTTTTCTATAACGGCCTCCACATACTCTTTGTCTCTGACGGCTTTGAAGACATCGAGCCCGAAGCCGATTGTCAGGTGAATTATGCCGATTATGATTGATGCTTGCAGTATGGTTGTGACTGCCTCTGTGTTGAAGGTCGTGGTCCCGTGGAGGCGCTCAACCAGTTCAAGCACCGGGTGCTGATAGACCGGTATTAACTCGCCTACAGCAAAGCCGAAGACTTCTCCGATAAGCAGACCAACAACTGCCGCTGAGAGCCCTGCAACGGTCAACATTATTCCCCAAGGCTTCAGCGAGGAGGAGCCTCTGGCATAGAGGAGAAGACCGAATAACATCAGAACGACGCCATGGCCGAAGTCACCGAACATGATGCCGTAGAATATCGGGAAGGTCAGCATGACCAGCGGAGTAGGATCCACCTCACCGTATTTTGGTGGTCCTTGGTTCAACGTGATGTTTTCGAAGGATTTGATAAGCGGGCGGTTCTTGAGGAGGGTAGGCACAACTGGATGTGTTTTACCGCTCTCCTCAGATCCGTGGTGACGCTCGGCGAGCTCAACTTTTTCTGTGAAGAGCAGCCAGCGGCTGAACTTTTGCTTGAACTCCACGTCGCGGGTTGTCGGATAGAAGCCTGTGATGACGGCGAACCGCTTCAGATCGCCTGCCTTCTTAACCTCAGTGAGAATGTCATAGGCGGTTTTGGCGCCTTCTCTTAAAGAGACAAGTTTTCTTTCTGATCTCTTCAGGTTGGCGTCAAGCATTTGGTTGAGCTCCTGCAACCTGAGGTTCTGTCCCTCAAGCTCTTGGTTGATTACCTTCAAGGCTTCAGCTGGGCTCTGGGGCAGCCGCTCCGGGATTTCAAGGGGCCGTACTTCAAAGCTTCTCAGCACCTTGTCGACTCGTTCAGCGCCTTCCTTAGATGTAGCGACCACAATTGCGTTTCTTTCAGAGTCTATCGGGGTTGAGAGGAAAATGTCCTCTGGGATGCTGCGGCTTAGCTCCTGCATATCCTTTACAGAGATAATAGAGAGAATGATGTGGAATCGTCTAAGGCGTCCGATGACGTTAAGATCAACTGAGAGCTGTGGAAGAAGATCAAAGGTCTCCTTCAGAACAACGTTGTCGCTGATCTTCTTCTGCAGATCGTTTCTCTCGTTCAGGATCGCTTTAAATTCCTCGACGAGCGGCTTACCCTCAGCTTCAATACGTGAGATAAAGTCAGCCCAGTCACTCGCCTTGAACTTCTCCTTCTCAACCTTGACTCCTTTAGTCAAGGTCTCGATTAGACCAATTTCGCTCTGAACGTTCAGAGCCTTCAAAATATCGTCAATATCGAGAAACAGCTTGTACGCCTGAAGCGATAGACTATCAATTTGAGGATCAGAAGGCGTACCCTCCTTCTTCTCACTTACATGAAAAGTGTCAAACTCAGTTAAGTCAGTAATAACCTGCGGGAGTGTACTACGCGGCACGATAAGATTGGCCTTCACAAGCTCCTGAACGCCCAAACATCACCCACTCCCAGAGACCGCTCTACAAGCCGAGCGTCAGAGAAATAGTCTAATAACCTTTCGGTAATAAACCGGTTAACTAATCGACTGCTCTATGGATCTAGTGCTTTTCTCTATCAGACCTTCTTGAACGTATACGTTCGCGGATTCCTGCTGAGCAGCTTGAAAAGCCCAGTGCTAATTATCGGCGGAACAATCTCAGGCTCATCCATATGATGATCGCTGAAGGAGAGAATGCCGCCGGGTTTCAAAACCCTATGAATTTCCTGTAACACATCTTTCGGGCTGTCCAGTAGATGATAAATATCATATAACAGAGCAACATCGACACTACTATCCGGAAGACCTGTTGCGCAGTCAGATTGTATTGTCTCAACATTTGCTAATCTTCTTTGCGAAGCACGTTTCCGAACTTGTTGAACGGCTAGAGGATGAATGTCGAGCGCATAGATCTTTCCTGACGCACCTACGATTTCGGCAGCTGCTATTGAGAAGCTTCCAGGACCGCACCCATAATCCAAGACAGAGTAGCTCGGCTGGATTCCGGCCTCCCGCAGTATCCTTACCGGTGGAGAGAAAATATCACGGATTCGAAACATCAAAGATATCATCTTGAAGTTTAGATTAATCATCGGCATACCCAACGGCTTCATCTCTATCCAACCAGTAGCGCAGTCAGGATTGGTTAGCAGGATACTGGCGAATAAAGACAGTGGGGATAGTCTTATAAATTCTACTTGGTTTCGCCCAATGTATGAAGGTCTTCGCCATCGGGGGTCGAGCATTTGTCTCAGGCTTTAGGCTCGCCGGTGTAGACGGAATCGAAGTTTCGTCTCCGAAGGAGGCTCTCGGCAAGATCAAGAGCACTATGACGAAGCCTGATGTTGGGATGATTATTGTGAGCGACGATTTTTGGAAGGAGATTAGCGATGCGGTATCTGACCTGAGAGTTAAGCAGCCTATACCGCTGGTCTATAACGCGCCTGCTCCCGGTAGCAAACAAGAAAAAGTGGAGTATCGAGAGCTAATTAAAAGAATGTTAAAGATCAGTTGATGCGTTATAGTGGAAGTAAATTCTTAAACACGTATCTTAAACCTGTAGGAGTGGTGCAGGATGAGCAACAGAGAGGCGTTCGAGAATGTTGTCGGTAAGGTCGCTAAAGATGTTCAATCGGAGATAAAGTCCACCCTCGAAGAGGCCTATAATGAGGCTCTGCGGATAATCGACTCTGCGGAGAAGGAATCTGTTGCTAAGGCAAGTGAGATACCTCACTCCAAGGAGCGGCAGGCCGATACACTTCGACGCAGGATTATCGGTGGCGCTGAGCTAAAGGCCCGGAACCTATCGCTCCAAGTTTTGGATGAGACTGTGAACCGGGTGTTCGACGAGTCGCTGAAGAAGATGGAGGATTCGTCCTCGATGAAGAACTATGGAAAATCGTTGAAGACGTTCCTCGAAGAAGGAGTCGACGCGATCGGTGGAGAAGAGTTCGCAGTAGTGGGATGCTCAGCGGACAAAGATCTTTTAAAGAAAGTTTCACATGAAGTTGAAAAGGAGCATAACGTAACAATCAAAATCGCTGCAGAGACTCTGGAGAGCAGAGGAGGAGTGCGGGTGAAGAGCAGCGACGGCTCAGTCATATACGATAACACTATTGAGGCTAGGCTGGAGCGGCTCAAACCGCTTTTAAGGAAGCAGATTTCGGAGATACTTGTCGGACAAGGATAGCTGGAAGAAGAAGGAGATAAGAGGAGTAGAGAATATGGCTGTAAAAGGTAAGATTGTCTGGATCAGCGGCCCCGCAGTCAAGGCCTCAGGTATGTCTGAGGCGAAGATGTATGAGACTGTCGAGGTCGGTGAAGACAAACTCGTCGGAGAAATCATCCGCCTGACCGGGGACGTTGCTTTCGTACAGGTCTATGAGAGCACCAGCGGTCTAAGACCTGGTGAGCCTGTTTACGGAACCGGGCGGCCACTGTCAGTAACACTCGGCCCCGGAATGATCGGCAAGATTTACGATGGACTCCAGCGTCCGCTGGACGAGCTCGCTAAGAAGTCTGGAGCATTCATTTCTCGCGGTGTCACTGTTCCATCTATTTCAAAGGAGCAGAAGTGGCATTTCAAGCCGACTGTAAAGAAAGGCGATGAAGTATCCGCGGGAGCCATCCTAGGAACCGTGAAGGAGACAGGTCTCATCGAGCACCGCGTCATGGTTCCGCCTGAGCACCCCGGTGGAAAGATAGTTGAAGCTGTAGATGAAGGCGACTACACTGTTGAAGAGGTTGTCGCAACTGTTTCGAAGGGTGGTAAGAAGCTCGATCTAACGATGTATCATCAGTGGCCGGTTAGACGGGGACGACCCTACGCTGAGAGATACGACCCTGAGCTCCCTCTAATGACCGGTCAACGAGTCATCGACACCTTCTTCCCAATCGTGAAGGGTGGTACAGCAGCTATCCCCGGAGGCTTCGGGACCGGTAAAACTGTCACTCTCCACCAAGTCGCGGCGTGGGCGGACGCTAAAGTCGTCTTCCACGTAGGTTGCGGAGAAAGAGGCAACGAGATGACAGAGGTCCTCATTAAGTTCCCTGAGCTTGAAGACCCCGCTACAGGTCTGCCGCTGATGGAGCGAACAGTCCTCGTCGCGAACACAAGCAATATGCCTGTCGCGGCTAGAGAAGCTAGCATCTATACAGGTGTCACAATGGCTGAGTATTACCGAGACATGGGTTACGACGTAGTGCTCGTAGCTGACTCCACAAGCCGCTGGGCTGAGGCGTTAAGAGAAATCAGTGGTCGTCTGGAAGAGATGCCTGCTGAAGAAGGCTACCCCTCCTACCTTGCATCTCGCCTAGCTGAGTTCTATGAGCGGGCGGGACGTATGAAGAGTCTAGGCTCACCGGATAGAGCTGGCTCCGTAACCTTGATTGGAGCGGTTTCACCGTCCGGTGCAGACTTCACCGAGCCGGTTACGACACACACCTCTAGGTTCATCAAGACCTTCTGGGCCCTCGATACCAAACTAGCTTACTCACGTCACTATCCCTCAATCAACTGGATTACCAGCTACACAGGTTACGCGGACGCGGTGTCAGGCTGGTGGGCAAAGAACGTGGACAAAGATTGGAGCAAGCTTAGGCTGGAAGCCTTTGAAGTGCTTCAGCGCGAAGATGTGTTGAGAGAAATCGTGAGGCTCCTCGGACCGGAGGCGTTACCTAGCGAAGAGAAGCTCATCTTGGATGTTGCCCGTATGGTTAAGGAGGGCTTCCTGCAGCAGAGCGCCTTCGACAAGATCGACACCTACGCCAGCCCGCAGAAGCAGGTTATGCAGCTGCGGATGCTAGTTGACTTCTACCATGAAGCGCTTGCGGCGCTGCGTAGCGGAGTCTCGCTGGATGATATTCGAGCGATGAACGTAATCACTAAGATCATCAGGTCGAAGTACGAGATCCCGAATAACGAGATGCACCGGTTTGATGATCTTCATAAGGAGATGTTAGAGGAGTTCCAGAGTATGAGACTGAAGGAGGCTGAAGCAGTTGTCGAGTAAAGCCGTAAGCGGAATCGAATATACCAAGGTCGCTGAGATCAAGGGACCTTTGATCATACTAGATGGTGTAACCAGATCCGCCTTCGACGAGCTTGTAGAGATCACCACACCCTCCGGTGAACACCGGTTAGGAAGAGTTCTAGAAGTCGGCGGCGGCAAAGCTGTCGTACAGGTCTTCGAAGGAACCACCGGCCTATCGATAGTGGGAACCAAATCTAGGTTCCTGGGTCGAACGATGGAGCTACCTGTCTCTGAAGGCATACTCGGCCGCATATTCGACGGTCTCGGAAGACCTCTCGACGGGCTTCCTGAACCTGTCGGCGAGGAGTTCAGAGACGTCAACGGTCTCCCCATCAACCCGGAGCGACGTGATTACCCAACTGACTTCATCCAGACCGGTATCTCAGTCATCGACGGCATGAATACGCTGGTGCGAGGACAGAAGCTTCCAATCTTTTCAGGAGCCGGTCTACCTCACAACATGCTTGCGGCACAGATTGCCAGACAGGCATCAGTCGCAGGCAAAGGCGAGGAGTTCGCGGTCGTCTTCGCCGCAATCGGCGTGCAGCACAGCGAGTCACGTTTCTTCCGCAAGTCTCTGGAGGAGAGCGGTGCGATAAAGAGAAGCGCACTCTTCCTCAACCTAGCGGATGACCCGGCTATTGAGCGCATCATAACTCCGCGTGTCGCGTTAACTGCAGCGGAGTATCTTGCCTTCGACAAAGACATGCATGTGCTGGTAATCATCACAGACATGACTAACTACGCTGAGGCTCTCCGTGAAATCAGCGCGGCTAGAGAGGAAGTCCCGGGTCGAAAGGGGTATCCCGGTTACCTGTACACTGATCTTGCCTCACTGTATGAGCGGGCTGGAAGAATCAAGGGTAAGAAGGGAAGCATCACTCAGATGCCTATCCTGTCAATGCCCAGCGACGATATCACTCACCCAATCCCGGATCTAACTGGATACATCACGGAGGGACAGATTGTCCTTGGAAGAGACCTCTTCAGAAAAGACATCTACCCACCGGTCAACGTCCTATCCTGCCTCAGCCGTCTAATGAAGGACGGTATCGGCGAAGGCCGCACCAGAGAAGATCACTCAAACGTTAGCGACCAGCTTTACGCAGGCTATGCTCGTGCACAAGAACTTAGAGCTTTAGCTGAAATCGTCGGTAGAGCTGGGCTGACAGGCAACGATCTCAAGTATCTCGACTTCGGTGAAGCGTTCGAGAACAGGCTCCTGAAGCAGGGTTACGAGGAAAGCAGGTCGATTGAGGACACTCTCTCAATCGCTTGGGACATCTTCTCAACGCTGCCTGACAAGGAACTGACAAAGATCAAGCAGGAATACATCGCCAAGTACAAGCCGAAAAAGTAGAGTAGTGGACGAGCTGGCTAAATGAGAAGGTGAAAAAGGCTGTCGGTCGCATCAGGTCGTAGACCATTACCCACAAAGATCGAGCTGATCCGCATTAAGAAGAGCCTTCAGGTAGCCAACTCTGTCCACAAGATACTTGAAGACAAGCGGGATGTGCTCCTACGCAGAATCGACGACTTGATTACAGAAGCTACGGAATCTCGAGACAAGGTTTGGAACCCCTTGTCAGAGGCGTACCGCGCACTCTTCAACGCCTACCTGAAAGTGGGGCCTGCAAACCTAGAGACGATTGCAATGACAACACCAAGCCAAGTAGAAGTGACAGCCAACGTCAGAACGATTGTAGATGTGAAGGTTCCTACACTGCAGATAAGGGAGAAACCGATAGAGCTAACTTACGGCTTCGCTGACACCAGCTCGTCACTGGACGTCGCGACGCAGAAGATGAGGCAGGTTCTTCCGCAGATCTGTAGAGCAGCCGAGGCTGAGAATGCGATCTTCGCATTGGCAAAGGAGCTGGAGAAGACACAGCGCCTCATCAACGCTCTTGAATACATCATCATCCCCAGCTACAAAGATTCGATAAAGTTCATAACTTCCACGCTAGAAGAGAGGGAGAGGGAAGACTTCGTGAAGCTTAAACACGTGAAGAGCATTATGGAGAAACGAAAGTCAGGTGAAACCGCATGAAGGTAGAGGATACAGCGCAAAAAAGGTTCGACAAAGCGCGTAAACAGGTTAAGGATAGATACGTAGAGATTAGCCGAGAAACAGATAGACGCATTAAAGAACTGTTAGAGAAGACTTATAAGCAATTTGAGAAAAGCTACGAGGTGAATTCGAGGAGTGCTTGAAATGATATACAAATATCTTCCGATGCTCGCTATCCTCAACTTGCTCGTTATCGTACCCGCATTCGCACAACCCTTAAGCCCACTTCAGGTAGATGCATCATTCGCCAACGCATTCAAGTTCATGGCAGCTTCACTGGCGTTCGGTGCTGCAGCTATAGGTGCAGGATTAGCGGTTGGTAGGGCAGGCTCATCCGGTCTAGCAGCCACCGCTGAGAGGCCTGAGATGAGGACTACCGCAATCATCATAACGGCGCTCGGTGAGGCTATAGCTATCTACGGGATAGTAGTAGCAATTCTGATACTTGGAGCCTAGCTCGGAGAAACTCTCCGACGCAAATAAGGGCTTTTTTTAATCCCTTGGCTCCATCTACCTCTCTTTACTATATATTTTATATACCCAAACAGAATGTATATAAACTAAAGGTTTGTAGTTGATTATGTGACTACGGCTCATAAGACTGGTAACGATCAGTTTCTGTTGCTACAACGACTAGAGAAAAAGAACAGGATCGTCGACCTGAGCATGGCACTCCTAAAACTCAAAGTCCTACCACGTGGCCCGGTCGAAATAACCTCTCATGAGGACAAATTAGAGAAGCAGGTGATCCTTGTCGCGCCGCGGGGAAGTGTTTTCCTCATGCCCGACGGACGCCGCATCTTTACACCGAACCGCCTAATGGAGATCGAGGACTACACAAAGGGTGGAATGAGATTAGTCAGAACCATTCAGAACGATCTGCTCTGGGCGCTTCTCATAGGTTTATCAGGTCTCGTCGGACTTCTAGTCGCTTGGTCAATGCCCCGAGTGAAAATCGGGACGGATAAGGCGAAAATCAAGCGTTTCATCGATGAAAGAGGCGATATCGTATACATCGCACGGGGTCCTGACGGCGAGTTAGCACATCTTCTATCAGTCGGCTCAGATAGGAAACACTACAGAATCCATGAGCCTCTCTCAAGCGCAATGTTCAAGACAGGACATTACATCATTCGGTTAACCTATCCTGCAAGCGTCGTCTCTTGGAAGGAGGTCATGGGGCTGGAGGTTGACCCCAAGGTCGAAATCCTAATGGATCCCCGCGACGATACTGCTCGGTAAATACTTTACAAAGAATACAAAAAATTTATTGAGGTAATTAGTGGTTACTTTTGTATAGAGCAAAGGTGTAAATGCTGTTTTGTGCAAATCCTATATTGACTAGCATGAAGCGAAACAATGATGGCCACAACAAGCAAGAGCTAACCAATGAGAATAGGGCTGCTGGATCGCCATTTGCGATTCTTGACTTTTTCATCAAATCCAGCTTCTTAGCGATCATGCTAACACTCCTTCCGGTCGCAGGGTTAGTAGCACTCTGGGAGTTGAATCTCACCACACCCCCAGTCATGATCAGCTGGTTAATGGCCACACTTTTCTGGACATTTTATGTGCTGCTAAAACTATCCAAAAAAGTCGTAGAATAGAAGAGTTAGCAGTTCGCACATCTAAGAATCAGGGTTGAGCCTGAGCAGTTTCAAGAAGCACGCGGTAGAATTTTTCCTCATTCCTTAAAAGCGGCAAGCCTAGAACAGATATTACAGGAAAAGGCACAAACATCTCGAAGGAGCCGGTGGTAAAATAGACTGTGACCCCAAAGATCACAGCCACCTCGATCATGCCTAGTCGAAGAAGCGCCAACGACAATACTTTCCTCTGAAGAACCTGCCTTTGCAGAACATATCCTCTACCACGTAAACTGAAAGGTAATGAAGTAGCTAGAAAGGAAAAAACGAGAGCGGGAAGAAAAACTGTAAAATGGGAACCGCTCGGGGGTTGGGTTCCTTACCTTCGGCGCACCCTCCGATCCCCAAAACCGGGTTGGACAGCTACGCTTTTCCACCCCGACGACATTCGGGCGTTTGTCTCCACGGTGGGAGGCATCCCGGAGAGAGGCCCGGACATCTGGGAGGCAACGGAAACAAACACAACAGGGAGTGATGAAGGAACATGAACACGCACAAGACGCTGGCCGCTCTCGCGGTGGTCGGAATGGCCATGCTCGCCCCGCTGGCGACCGCCGCCATGGGCGATGAACTCGACAACCTGTCAAGCCCCACGACCCTCACCACGGAGGCGACTGGCAGCCTCAACCCCGGCGATGAGGTCATCTACAAGGTGCAGAACCTCGCTGAAGACCCCATCCGGCTCCATCGCCCTCGTCCCGTCGGGCGGCGCACTTCCCGAGCACTTCGAGTTGCGCGTCTGCCAGCAGAAGGCGGACAGCAGTGCGGACGCGAGCAAGTGCATCGTCCGGCTGGAATACGGGACGGCGGCGCCCGGCGGTTTGACCTACCAGCGCCCCAACAGGGACAACAACCCTGCACCTTCTACGTCTGGGTCCGCGTCCCCTCGACCGTGAGCGGCGCCAAGTCGTTCGTCATCACGGTGACGAACTGAGCGCGGCACGCTCCGGGGGCCGGGCGGTCATCCCGGCCCCATCTTCTCCTCCCTTTACCGGGACCGCCCCACACCCCCGAGGTTCGTGTTTTCACTTCTCCTTCGGGGCGGTCCCACCTTTTTTCAAGGCGGGAGGCATCGCCCAATCAGTTAGTCTTGGGGTCGTCAAGGTAAGGTGTGGCGGTTTCCGTTTTTTTGGCGCAAGACACAAGGTTTCCCGGTGGAATTCAAGAGGATTTGGGGATTCAATCGGTTTTTCGGGCTTCATCCGGAGTGGGGGCGTGGGATGCGTCCGAGGCGTTACTCACTCCTACATCCAGAGCGAACTTGGTCATAATCAGCGGAACTGCAGAGTAAACTAGGATATCGATGAAGCATTCCCACCAAACTGCCCTGATGCGGCGCAGAACCCGCAGTGAAGAAGACGAACTCAGCAGCCTATTCTGCTTATCACCCGAAGTACCTTATCATTGTATTCTGTGAACGTTATCTAGAAAGTAGCTCGAACCAGCAGAATCATCAATTTATTCCTGCGTTTAATGTTTAAGCATCAACCTCATCGCTCTGGAGAAGACGTACACATAAACCGAATAATTGGAAAGAAATATGTGAGCTGATAGAGTTTCTTCCCTGTTTACTTGGGGAAGACTAGTTGGCTCATTATTTCTTTGACGCTTAGGTGCTGCTGGACTCCGAAGGCTATTGCTGAAAGGTTCCGGACTTCTAACTCGCTGAGCTTCACTGCTCCAATTGCGATACTGACTTGGTGGATATCCCAAAGGAACGGGTCGAAGGCTCTGTGGTAACTGAGCAGGCGGAAGCCGTCTTCGAGCTTCGCGATTGCTATCTCGTCCACATCTCCTTCCGGCACGATGCTGCGGTACGGGGTTCCGTTCAGGATCTTGACCGCCTCGCTGATTGATTCTGCGTCAATCATCTTTCTCAGGTCGCCTTCTGTCACGTCGAATGCTGGGGTTATGAGCAGGCTCCTGATTTGTGCTGGGTCTAGCTCCCATAGTCTTCCTCTCAGGACTGCTAGGACGTTGTATCCGTCTACGTCTACTGCGACGATATCTTTGACGCGTTCTTCATTCTTGTTCTGCGAGAGGTATGCGTCTACTACTCGTCGGTAGAATGCCTTGTCGATGTAGACGTCGAATATCTGGAGTCTGCCAGTCTCCTTGTAGATTGCGAGCGCAGCCTCAGCTTCGCTTCCGAACTCGGTGTCCTCCAAAGCCTTTACAGTCTGATCAAGGTCTTCAGCTGAAAGGGCTCTGGCGATTAAATCGCGTCTCCCAACCAGCTCTTCCATGTACATGTCGATATGCTTGGAGAGCTCTTCGTCAGGTATTTTCTGCGCTTTTCCCTTCAACAGGGTCTTCAAATCCCCTGCGATATGCTTCAGATAGTATGCTGAGAGGAGCGCACCTTTAGGGGCTACTTTGAGGAGGGCTTGATGGATGTTGGCTAGGTGTTCCTTGAACGCTCTCTCCATCTGTTGAATATCGTAAGGCTGGCTTAGCTTTGAAACTGAGTCCGTGTAAACTGTTCCTCTAAGCTTCACCACCATCTCTTCGAGGTTCTTGGACTCCGCTAGTCCTTCAAGGGTTTGGTGGGAGAGCAGGTTGCCTCGGATGACGAAGGATTTTACCATGCTGTAGGTTTGATCAGGGGTGCGTTTCTCAGGTCGCACGCTGTTATTCACCGAGCACGGTCTTTGTTACGAGCTGCAGAGCTTCTTGGAAACTTTTGTCAATCTTCTTCTTCAGGTCTTTGAGGCCTGCTTCGCTGTCAGCCAGAATCTTCTGGGCTTCAGCTTCAGTCTCAACCCTTATTTTGTCGAGATCCTTCCGCATGTTCTCTTCGGCTTGCTTCAGAACCTCTTCCTTAGCCTTCTCTACCTCTTCTCTCGCGAGTTCCTGCAGGTCGCGCTTCTTTTGATCAATACTCGACTTTACCTCTTCAAGGTTCTTCTCAACTTCGGTGAGCAGGTGCACTACGCTCTCGATCTGCGCGCTGCCATACTCAGTCAAGGGGTACTCGCTCCTCCTTCAAACCTTATGTGATTAAAGCCTTATCGGTCGAATTACGATGTAAGCTTGAGAATGGCCTGTGCAAGGTCTCCTCCGCTCTCCTCCAACGCGGCTTCAGCCCGCTCCCGTGAAACGCCTGCCTGCTGAGCTACTAGGAGAATATCCTCCTCGGTGAACTGCGGCTTCTCCCGTTCAACCTCCTCAATATCGTTGCCCATAACTTGGAAGATCCGCATCCCCTTGGCGTTGATTTCAGAGACGCTTGCATCCTTGATTATCATATCTTTGCTGGCGGTCCTGATGATTACCTCTTCGACATCAGGAATCTGGCTCATATCGAGGCCCATTCGCTCCATCATCCGCTTTGCTCTACGACCACCTAACTCCAACTTACCTACTCAACCCTCTTTTACCAATCATCATTAGGTACTGGCTGTGAGCTGGCATCAACAGTCCCTTAAGTATTTGCCTCGTCATGCTCCTACTATTCTTCTTCCTCTTCCGCTGCTTCCGCTTCTACTTCTCCTAGTTTGCCGATTGCTTCTCGAACCTTGACTGCTGCTCCTGCTTTGAAGCTACGCATCATCTTCGCTGAAAGTATCGCTTTTCCTACAGCTATGACTTCGCCTTTCACGTTGAGGATCGCTACGTCTGCTTCAGGCTTGATGCGGTCGCCGCACTTCACCACGTGTTTGGCGAAGAGTGATCTTCCTTCGGCTACAAATTGATCAGGTCCTTCTTGGGCGACTATGCAGTTTTCCTGAAACTCCGGTTGCTGAATCAGGAGGGTTGCACCGTAGAGTGTGGGTGCGATGCTGCCGTCTGAACGCATAGTGGCTAGCAGTTTTCCGTTAAGCGTGACCGTTCTTATGCGACCAGTCTTTTTCGAATAGGTAAATTCAAGCTTCTCCAGCGGAAGCGCCTTGCTCACGTTTTTGCCGAAGATATAGTCAAGGCTCATCGCGAGCTTCTCTTTACTGTCCAATTATCTGACTCGAACTGAGCGGGTCGGAAAGAAAAGATATTAAGGTTCTATTGACCGGTACCGTCTCGTCTATGCCTGAAATCTGTGAAATCTGCGGTAACCCCGTCCGGGGACCTGTAAGCACTATTCAAGTAGATGGCGGCATCTTCCGTGTGTGCCCAACCTGTTCACGGCTAGGTAAACCAATTAAGATGCCAGGTGACGCTCAGCCTGCCCCACCCATCCGTAGCAGTCCCCCACCTAGGAGCGACACTCGTTACGAGGAACCGGAGCTTGAGCTCAGACCTGACTACTACACGGTGATCAAGAATACGAGGGAGAAAATGGGTCTCTCTCAAGAGGATCTTGGCAAGAAGCTCAACGAGAAGCTCTCCGTCGTCAAACACCTTGAGACCGGTAAGCTGAAGCCTGACAACATCTTGACTCGGAAACTTGAGCACTTCTTCAAAGTCAAACTTCTGGTACCTGAAGATGAAGACATAGAAGAATGACTAGCTCAACATCCTCGTCCTCTAGTCACAAGGATCGAGTCCACGATCCTTCCAAGCGAACAGCCATCCTAGTCACCTATCCGGATCAGTTCGTGATTGATGAAGCGGTCGGGCTGGCTGAAGCCGCAGATTACGAAGTGCTGGATATCATGACCCGCAGATACCTCTCTCGATCGAAGTATGGGGTGGGACCCGGTCAGGCTGAGAAGCTGAAGATGCTGGTGGAGGAGTCTGGTGCTGAGTTCGTGGTCTTTGATGAGAAGCTCCAGTCCAACCAGCTCTATAATCTGGCTGGAATGGTTGGTCGAGAGATTATTGATCGTGAACGACTTATTCTTGAGATTTTCTCTCGTCGAGCGAGTACTGCTGAAGCGAAGCTTCAGGTGAAGCTTGCGGAGCTGATTTACGAGATGCCGCGGGCTAAGGAGAAGGTTCGGCTGGCGAAGGTTGGTGAGCAGCCGGGTTTCTTCGGACTTGGAAAGTACGAGGTTGATGTTTACTATCAGGCGATTAAGAGGCAGATGACTACCGTTAAGCAGAAGCTGCAGGATGCTAGTAGACAGAGGGAGCTGTACCGGGCGCAGCGGCGTAAGCTTGACATGCCGATAGTTTCTCTAGCCGGTTACACCGGTGTAGGTAAGACCACTCTTTTCAATAGGCTTACCGGTGAGTCGAAGGAGATTAGTTCCAATCTCTTCACCACTTTAACAACCTCCACTCGATCCCTTAACTTGGACGGCTTCAAAATTCTCTTCTCAGATACTGTTGGTTTCATAAGCCGTCTCCCAACCTATATGATTGAGGCCTTCAAGTCTACTCTTGAAGAGCTAACCTACGCGAACCTGATTCTGCTGGTGGTTGATGCTTCGCAGCCACTTGAAGATCTTAACCGTCGATACCAGAGCTGCATCGAGATCCTAACTGAACTGAAGGTTTCGCCAGCCAAAGTTTTCCTGGTCTTTAACAAAGCCGATCTCTTAGATGAGTCTCAGCTTAACCTGCAGATGCTTGCTCTCGGAGCTACTCCTGAAGGCTCAGTCGCTATCTCCGCGAAAACTGGGCTAGGGGTTGAGGATCTTCTCGGGAAGATCAAGGATACCTTGTTCGAGCCTGTTGAGACCCAGATATCTCTTGAGCCTAGTGATGCGGCGCATCTCTCTGCCCAGATTTCCTGGTTGAAGACTCAGGGCGAAGTCGCTATCAACAAGAGTGCGGATGGCCGTCTCACAATCAATGTGAAGAGCAACAGCTGGACTATAGAAAGATTCATTAAATCGGTCGAAGATGCGAAGGCGAAGCCGCATGGATGAAAGAACAGTTCATGTGCTAAGGATCGGGCACAGGATCGTCCGCGATGATCGGATGACCACTCACATCTGCCTGGTGGCGCGAGCCTTCGGAGCCAAGAAAGCCTATCTTTACGACGCTGATCCTAAGATTAAGGAGTCAATCGAGGCTGTGAACAAACGGTGGGGCGGCAAGTTCGAGGTTCAGATTGTGGATGAGTGGCGCCGCATCGTCAGGGATTGGCGGAGCAAAGGCGGCGTCGTTGTTCACTTGACAATGTACGGCATGGAGCTTGATGAAGCGGTGCAGGAAGTAGATGACTCTAAAGGCAACATCCTAGTAGTAGTGGGTGCCGAAAAGGTTCCAAGGGAAATGTACGACCTGAGCGACTTCAATGTTTCGGTCGGAAACCAGCCTCACTCAGAGGTTGCCGCACTGGCGGTATTTTTAGATCGGCTTTTCAAGGGCAAGGAATTTAAGCAACGGTTTGTCTATACAAAGTATAAGGTTGTTCCAAGTAGAAAAGGGAAGCGAGTAGTTACACCATGAAAATAGAGTATGAAGATTCTTTCGTGAAAATAGCCGGTCTCTTGGGTGGGGAGGAGTACATTCGAGTGGCTCGAGCTCTACTTAATAGTGAAAATGCAACTGATGAGGAGATCGCGAGCGCAACCGGATTAAAGATAAACACGGTTAGGCGGACTCTGTACGATCTCTTCGGCAAGTCGCTGATCACCGGTGTAAGAGTAAGAGATCTGAAGCGCGGCTGGTTCGTATACCGCTGGCGCGCACAGAGGGATCAGGTTGACGGCTTCATCTTCACCCAGAAGAGAAAGACGCTTGATCGTCTGAAGAGAAGGTTAACCTTTGAGGATGCGAACGAGTTCTACTCTTGCGGTAAACCAGAGTGTCCAAAATACACCTTTGAAGAAGCTATTGAGATATTCTTCAAGTGCCCAGACTGCAACGAGACGCTGAAGCTTATCGACAACGGCTTCCTCAGAGAGGCTTTCCGCTGGAAGATCGAGCAAATGATCGAAGAGATGAACAAAAAGACCACGATCAACGACGTAGCCGCCTAAACTGGTAAGCCAAACAAATTCAGTAAAGAAAACATTTAAACAACTGGGAAACGCCCTACTACTACGTAGCGAGGTGGGGAAGCCAGGCTATCCCGGCGGGCTCATAGCTACTTCTCGTAGAGAGAGACCCGCAGAGCGGCTTCACACAAGGAGAGGCTGCGCGGAAATCGGTGGTTCAAAACGGGACGTACGTACCCCGGGAAAGTCCACCCCTCGCTACTCGTTGTTCTTCTTTTTACTTCTTTTTCCGTTATTCAGGTATTCTTCGTATCGGTAGAGCGACTGCTCTTGCTGTCCCTCGATTGAGCGAGGTCGGATCTGCCTTATCTTTCTGATAGCGTCCTCCGCTGACAGGCCTTGCTGCTTGATGAAGTAGCCTGCTAGTACTGATCCGGTTCGGCCTTGGCCGGCTGCGCAGTGAACCACCACCGGTTTGCCGTCATCCATCTGCTTCAAAATGAAGTCTAGAGCTCTGTCAATCTCCTCTACTGAAGGTGCGTTGTGATCTTGCAGCGGGTTATGCAGGTACCTTACTCCAGATGACTTTACCCATTCTTCAGGTATCGGGTACTCGGTCAGGGTGATAACGGCCTCGACGCCTTGCCTTCTCCACCAGTGGAGATCGCGTTCAGCCATTGGCCGTCCGCTGCCGGCTAGCTGGTTAGGTATGACCCAGCTGAAGTTGGTTGGTCTCCTCATCACCAAGCTCCATAGACGCCGATAGATTCTTCCAATTCTACCCATATTAGAGCCCGTCTCCTCTGCTTTTCCTTGTTTTCTTAAGTCTTAGCTTGCTTGAGCGGCGGGATGGCTGTAGGCTTGAACCAGCCGTCTATCAGATTCATTGGTTTTCGGTTGTTTGCTTGGTAACGTTGCAGTGGCTTTGTGAGGTGTCGCTGCGCTCGAGGAGGGGGCAGGTAGAGGTTTTTCTGAACGGCTCTGGGTTGCTCCGCCCTGATTTTTTCCGCTGAGGAGTCTTCGAAGCCGCAGGCGCTGCAGCGGAAGGGTTGTCCTCTGCCTTGAGACTCCATTCTTCTTCCACATCTTCTGCACAGCGGGTTAGATATTGAGATGTCCTTGGCTAACTCCAGAACGCGGAGGTATTCGAGGTTGATTGCGGCGCCGTGTTTCCTGCTCTTCTTCCGGATGCTTCCCCCGACCTCGACTGTGTCTCCGGGGATGAGGTTGAGCACCGTTTTCCTGAAGCCTCCTGTCGGCTCGTACGCGGCGCAGGTGACTGTGTGGCCTCCGTTTTCAGCTTCGAAGTAGGCGTGTCCTCCTCTCTCAATCCACGGTTTCTTAGAGACGGTGCATTTCAGGTGGCCTGCACGGTACGCTTTTAGCTCCGCCGGGTTTAGCTCAGGTTTCAAGTGGACTCCGGTGCCTTGGTTGCTCTTGAATATCATGTGGCCGTCCACCGCCTCGCCGATCTTCACTATGCTGTAGGCTTCCAGCAGAGCCTCAGGGTCTTCACCACGGATTCCGAGTAACACGGGGTCTGGGCCCCTAGGCGTAATCATTACGCGCTCCTTCTCCTCGTCGAAGCTATTGAAGGTGCGCGGATGAGTCTTCAAGCTCATTTCTCTAACTGAGATGGGGTCGATTTTGCGTTTTTTGACTCCCCAGTTCTCCTGTGAACGGAATGCGAGCAGCTCAAATGTCCTGTCTTCTTCGAGTCGGCTGCCGATGGCTGCTAAGGCGCCGATTAATCCTCTCTGTGTTCCCCATCCTCTGAACTGCATGTTGTACTTTTTCATCAGCCGTACTGCTTCTCTTCGAGTGACTACTTCTGACAGAGCCTTCTCCGCGAACTGTTTGATGTCTTTAGGTATCTGTTCAAGAGTGGACACGACGACTCCTGGGTCTGCTGCTCCTCTCCCAGCTTCAGAGTACTCTTCGACGGCTCGGCAGGCTTCTTGAAACGCAGTGTTTGGGTCTCTGGTTCTCACTGGGATGGTGACTGCGCCGTTTCCGCGAGTTTTCCAAGGAATGTTGGGGTTGAGTCTGATGAGCCGCGGGTAGTCTGATGCTTCTGCTGCGCCGGTTTTCAGGAGGCGTTCTACTAGTCGGTGTGCGATGTAGGTGGTGCACATGCCATCTGCTGAGTCAGTGTCGTCGAGCCCAATCTCGACTCGCATAAGTTTCCCAGTGTCTGCGGTTGCAGGTTTAGAAGCTTTTTTTTCTTCTCGGTTCTTCGAGGATGTGGTCAGTTTTCTACCACGATCATGGTGAGGGTTGATCTCACTTTGTCGAGGCGTCTGATGTTCCATGTGATCGTCTCCTTAACTTTCTCCATTGTGTCCGCCTCAATTTTGGCTACGATGTCGTAGACACCGTAGACGACGTAGACCTCTTTAACGAACGGGATGCTTCGCAGCTCCTTCATGAGCTCTTCTTCGCCACCGAGATCGGCGTTTATCAGAACGAATGCAAGGGGCAACTTAACTCACTTCTTTCAGTAAAAGTGCCTATACTATTAAACTTATTCGGTGGATTCTGGTGAGCCGAGCAGACAATGCAAGTGAGAGGGATGTTTATTGGACAACACATTAGCGTAAGTGAGGGATTCGGACTGTGGTCTTTTATCTATTCAGTTATGTCTATATAGGTAAACAAATTCATAGACACTTGCCATGGCTGAGAAGGCTAGTATTACTGAAGTCTACAAGGAAGTTAAGGCCATCCGGAAGATTCTTGAAGAGTTAGCTGAAAAAGGAATACTTGAATCCTTAGCTTCAGAGTCGATAACGGAAGAAGAGCGTAATGAGATTGATCAAGCTTTAGAAGAGACTAGGCGTGGCAAAGCGGTTCCACTAAGTAAAATCAAGCGCGACTAGCATTTGTACCACGTCATTCTAAGTCCTAAAGCAGCAAAATTCCTGAATGCTCTTGACAGGAAGCGGAGGTTAAAGATAATTGGAGTGCTCAAAGATTTGGCTGATTATCCCTTCGCTTTGAAAAGACATGATGTAAAGAAGATCGAAGGGAGACAAAGCACATTTCGCGTACGCCTTGGCGGTATCAGGGCGATATTCTACGTGGATAAAGAAAATGAGAGAATAGTAATCCTGAAGATGGATAGTAGAGAATCCGTATATGACTAATTCTCTTCTGTTGCACAGAACTGGTACTCTAAGGCACCTAATCTAACCTGGTAGCATAGTTTGTTAATTTGTTGTTTATTGCTTGATTAGTTTGAATGCTATGCCTGTTCCCATTCCGCCTGGGAAACCTAGCTCCATAGCTAATACTCCTAACGGCTCCAGTAGCCGCGCGTTTTTCAGCGGCCCAGCATCGTACGGTTCAAATCCGATTTGATTAGCAAGATCCATGACCTTCTTTTTCGCATCTGCGTGGTCTGAAGCGACGAAGACGGCGCCTTTACCTTCTGCGAATTTAGGGTTAGCTACCGTCTTTGCAAATGTTGTGTTGAATGCTTTTACAACTTTGGCTTCAGGGGCAATCTTAGAGATCTCTTCGGCCGCGCTTGTTGAATACCCTACCGCTAGCTCCAAGGAGTTTGGTTTCAACGCGTTGGTTACGTCAAGCAGTATCTTTCCTTTCAAATCACCTGCATTCATCAGCGCTGAAGAGATTTCACTGTAAGGAACGGCTAGAACAACTATGTCGCCGAACGCTGCGGCTTCTTTAACTGATCCGGCGGACGCGTTTTTTCCACACTGCTTCGCACATGCTTCAGCATCCTCTTTCTTGCGGGCTGAAACCTTTACTGAATGTCCCGCCTCAGCAAAACGCTTAGCTAAAGTACCACCCATAGTGCCGCAGCCGATAAAACCAATCTTCATTTCCGAAAACCTTAGCATGTATCCGCATGGCCTGATATTAATCGTACCCTGAAGCTGAGGTTACTCGTCTGGTTTCTGTGGGTTAAGGGGTGCGAAGTGGGCTTGGAGACCTATTTTGTCTTGGACTTCGGGGTCTCGGATTAGTTCGGCTTCGATTTCTTCTACGAATTCTTTTGTGAATCCGGCTGGTAGTGTGACGTTTTCGTCTACTAGGTCGATGGGCCAGGGGAGTCCGGTGGCGGGGTTGTGGAAGGCTTTGAAGTAGCTGAGAAGAGGTTTTACGTCGAC